>JBBSUC010000042.1:0-56305 GCA_038235275.1 Cytophagales bacterium
TCAAATAACAAGAGAAGTTTGCCAAACCGTTCTTGATCGTAGCCCGTAGCAGAACGCCATTTTCGATCTGTAGTTAAATCCTTGGTTGAAATATTCATAGCCACTAAAATACAAATACATTTTCATCGCAACAAGTCTAATCTACTTTCTGCGTTTGGATCAATCTCAATGATTTTGAAAAAGCACTTTGCAGTAATTAAAGTATCAATTTTGGCATCATGAAAAACTCTTGATACATAAAGGTGTTTTACCTCTGGAAAGAAGCATTTGTGAAATAATTCTTCAAGGCTCGGGTATTTATATTTATTCTCACCACCATAGAATGGAATCCTGCATATATCTATGCCTGCTTTCATAGTACAAAAATTGGTTTTATAAGATTTAGGAATATCTATTTTATTTCTTGAATATTCCGCAAGTAACATCGGCCAATCAAAATCTATATTATGCGCTACCAAGTATTTTGTATTAGAGTAGGCTTTTCGAAATTCTTCTAGCACTTCCTTTGTTTCAACTCCTTCATTTATTGTTCTTTCAGTAGTAATACCATGTATTTGTGTAGCGCTAGTTGGGATCTTCTTATATTGTTTTACTAAAAATGATTTATGCTCAATTAACTTTTTATCTAAATCAAATAACATCCAAGATATTTGGACTATCAATGGAAATTTGTCGGCATTCATTTGTGGATCAGCGGCTTTACCCTTTATTAACCCAGTTGTCTCTGTGTCAAAAACTAAATACTTTCCTTTTGAATCAATCGAAGGCTCGAATGTGAGCATACTCAGTAACTCCTCTTTTTTTATGCTTCTCTTCTCTATCGTCGGCTCGATTGGCACATAGAAAGTTTTCTTTTTTACAAAAAAACTCAATAAGATTAAGACTATTAAAATGGCAAAAAAATATATCATAAATCAGGAATAAATACTCGAATTATATTGTTTACGAAGCTAGAATATAATATCCTAATGAGATTATATAAATTGTAAGATTGAAATTTAATTGATAAGTAAGCGCGATCTTTCAGAATAAAACAGCTTGACACTTTATAGGTTTTAAATGAAAAAAATTCATCAATCCCATTCCTCCCGGCTTCTCGCCACATGCGCTTGCAGCGCTTCGGCGGTTTTATCCGATAGCATACCCCGAAAACGCTTCGAGTTTGGAATGGCCGACGCTTCCGGTCTTACGATCTTGATGATTTTCATTTCTTCCAAATCAAGCAGCAGATTTCTTGCTTTTTGGTGCGTCAGTTGAATGAGCTGGGTTTCCATATTTTTTCAATTTTTCCTAAAAATAGCAAAAAAACTAGAAAGCTTGGTTCCAAGCGTCTCTGCAGATAAGGAATCTCTCACTTCCGCCCCTCCGGCCTACGGTACTTATTTGGTGCCGCCGGTTCGGGCTTCAACGTCACTTCCTCCGTTTTCAACAACCGCATCGCTTCCTCCACGGCTTTGATGAGTTGCGGGTCGCGGCCCGCGATGACGTCGGCGGGGTTCTGCATTACTTCGATGTCGGGGGCGATGCCTTCGCCTTCTACGGCCCACTTGCCGTCGAGGTCGTAGAAGCCGCCGCGCGGGGCGACCATGCGGCCGCCGTCGATGAAGCGCGGCGTGTCCCATGTACCGACCAGGCCACCCCAGGTGCGCGTCCCGACCAGCGGCCCGACTTTGGCCTGCCGGAAGAGGTAGGGCATCAGGTCGCCGCCAGAGCCCGCCCGCTCGTTGATAATCATCACTTTGGGTCCCCATAGGCCCGCGATGGGCGTGGTGAAGGGCTTGTGATCGCCCGCGTTGCTGTTGAAGTAGCCTTGCAGTTTGCGTCCCAGTACATCCACGATGTAGTCCGCCGCCGAGCCGCCGCCGTTGTTGCGCTCGTCGATGATGGCCCCTTTCTTATCTTGCTGGGCAAAGTAGTAGCGGTTGAAATACTCGTAGCCACCATTGGCGGTATTGGGTAGCCATACGTAGGCCAACTTGCCACCCGACAATTCGCTGACCTTACGCCGATTGCCCTCTACCCATCCGCGCAGCCGGAGTTGATTTTCGTTGGGGATGGGTACCACCGTCACGAGCCGCGAGCCGCTGGTATCCGCCTTTTGGTTCACACGCAGCTTAATTTGGCGGTCGGCCAGGCCCTCGAAGTAGCTGAAAAAGTTCTGCGCCGTGGTTACGGGCCGTCCGTTCACTTCCAAAATATAATCGCCCTCGCGGACGTCGATGCCCGGCCCCGACAGCGGTGATTTCAGACCGGGATTCCAGTTTTCGCCGCTGAATATTTTGGTGATGCGGTAGCGGTTGCCGTCCACGACAATATTGGCCCCGAGTAAGCCAATGGATACCTTGTCCACCTCGGGCAGGTCGCCGCCGGAGGTGAAGGAGTGGCCAACGCCAACCTCGCCGCCCAGAATGTCCACGATGTAGTTGAGGTCGGTGCGGTGCCGAACGTGCGCCACCCAGGGCTGGTACCACTGGTACACCGAGTCCCAGGGCGTGCCATGGGTGTTGTCAACGTACAGAAAATCACGCTGGTAGCGCCAGCCCTCGCGGAATATCTGCTGGTACTCGGGCTGCGGTTCTATCTTCATTTTGATGGAAGCCAACTCGACTTTTCCCTCGCCAGCTTTGGCTTTTTCACCCGCTGTCGGGACTATACTCCACGTGTTTTTGACGTTGTAGAGCAGTTGCTTGCGGTCGTACGACACGGCGGCTTCCTGCATTCCGTTGAGGAATTCCTTACTTTTTTGGTCTTCAAAAGTGAATTTGTGCAGTTTCTGCGTGGGTTCGCCCTCGATCTTTTCTAGGTAGAAAACCGTCCCTTCGGGGCCGGGCATCAGTTCGACGTAGTTTTTCAGTGGCACGCCCAACGACACGATGCGCTGGTCAATGTCGTCTTTGTCGATCTTGATTTCTTTCGTTTTCTTAGATGTCGGCTCCTCCTTTTTTTTCTTTTTGTCGTCTTTCTTGTCCTCCTTATCACTTTTGTCATCCTGAGCGGAGCCTAAGGATTCCTCGTCACTCTTAGGCAACATAGGCGAGGGAACGCCTTTCGCCAGAACGATAGCGTACAGGCCGCGCGTGATCGGGTGTTCGTAGGAGGTCATGTCCAGCCAGGCGGTGTTGAGGCCGAAATCGGTGCTGGCCAGGAAGTAGAGGTACTTGCCGCTCTCGTCCCAAACGGGCGCGATGGCGTCGGACATGCCGTCGGTGAGTTGCAGCGTTTCGCCCGTGTCGATGTTGTAAGCCTTGATGACTTTCAGGTGGTTGTCGAGCAGCCGGGCGTAGGCAATCCACTTGCCATCGGGCGACCACTTCGGATTCATCGAGCGGTTGGGGTGAGCGTAGCGCTCGGTATCGACCTTTTTGGTTTTGCCGCTTTCAAGATTGACGTACCAGAGGTTGTAATCCGTGTCGGTGTAGGCGATGTGCTTGCCGTCGGGCGACCAGTCGGGGCGGAAAAAGAAGGTGGGGCCGGGCAGGTCAATGGCTTTGGGCGGCTTCATGCCCTCCTGATCCGAGAGCATGAGTTGGTACTCGCCGCTGCGGTCGGAGAACCAGGCGATTTGCTGTCCGTCGGGCGACCAGATGGGGGCGCGATCCGCCGCGCCGGGGGTTTGGGTGAGGTTGCGCCAGCTACCGTTTTCTTTGGGAGCCGTAAAAATATCGCCCCGGTATTCGAACAGCATCCGCTGGCCCGTGGGCGACAGCGACACGTTTTGCAGGTCGGCGGGTTTCACGTCCTCCCAGCGCGGCATGGCCCAGTTGAAATCACCCTGCACCCGGATTTCCAGTTGCCGTGCCTGCCCCGTGGCCGGGTCGAGCAGGTGCAGATAGCCGCCCTGCTCATAGACGATGCGGTCGGGTCCGGCGTCGAGGCTTTTTACGTCGAAGTCGCGGTGAAAAGTAATCTGTTTCAGCGCGTTGGTTGCCGGATCGAACGACCAGACGTTGTTGGCGTAGTCGCGTTCGGAGAGGAAGTAGATTGTATTTTTATACCAAACCGGATCGGTATGCCGCTCGCGGTCGGGCTGCGGCGTCATTTTTAGGGAATGGTCTTTCAGGTTCATAATCCAGATTGGCTGCGCCTGTCCGCCGCGGTAGTTGCGCCATTCCGAATCCCAGAAGGCGATGGTTTGGTAGGCCACCTGCGTGCCGTCGGGCGAGAGTTGTCCGGCGTAGGCCTGCGGCACCACGAGGGATTTAGGGAAAGTACCGTCGGTCGCGTTCACCTTGTAAAACTTAGTCAAAGCCGTGGGGTAACCTTCCCGCCCCGAGCGGAAAAGCACCGACTTACCATCCGGTGTCCAGCCCTGCACGACGTCCTCGCCGGGATGCCAGGTCAGGCGGTGGGGTTCGCCGCCGCTGAGGTTCAACACGTACAAGTCGGTGTTGCCGCCGTACTCCGCCGAAAAAGCCAGCGTCTGTCCATCGGGCGAAAAGTGAGGGCTCGTTTCGGAGCCGACGTTGGTCGTCAGGCGGCGGGCGTCGCCGCCTTCGCGATCCACGAGCTACAGGTCGTCGGCGTAGACGAAGACGATGGATTTCGCGCTCACCGTGGGTTGGCGTAGGAGGCGGGTGCCCTGGGCTTGGAGAGTTTTATTTGATAAAAGGAAAAGTATAAGAAGAAATGCGAATTGGTAGAGCAATTTTTTCATGGGGATTTTCTGAGGTTGGGGTTTAGTGTTTACACTCTTTCTTCTTCCAGAACTGCCACCACTTTCTATTATGAACTGAGTAGTTCCCCACGTAAACAACCTCGTTGAGTTGAGGGTCGTCCGAAAGCACAATACTTCTTTCATTTTTAAAATCATGGGTAGAGACTGTGACCGTCTTTGTCTCATAGCCAATGAATGAAACGACGAATGCGTTTTTCTTTTTTAGCAAATTGGAAGGAACGCTTAGCTCAAAAGCACCTTCCCGATTGGTGACTGTCTGAACATCAGCGTCTTCCAGCCGGATCGAAACCCCGGAGATTGGTGTTTGATCCAAAGCGTGAATGACCCTTCCTCTGAATACACGATCTAAGCTATCTGCCGGATTTCGTTTGGGTTCAGATGCGCTAAACTCCTTCGGTTGAGAAATCAAATCGTACCCTTGTCCCATCGGTGCCCCGTTATCAATTCCAGTTTTAGCAAGGGCCCGATCCGCCGCCGTCAACAGAAACAGCCCGGCGAAAAATTTGTACAAATGCGATCGATTCGGGTATTCGGTGCTGTTTGCCAAATACCGATTTACCTGACTTGCTTCAAAACGCCCGCATATATTCTCGCCTGGCTTTGTGATAACCGCCAGTACCTGGTCGTCCGTAAGTTTCGTAAAGTCAATAACGTTCTTGGCGCAATTTGTACAGAAACGGCCCGAGTCCGTCGGCAACATCGCTGCCCAGCTTTCGGCGCAGGGGTCGTCGATTTTCAGCAGGTAGTCGGAGCGTTTCATCAGGTATGGGGTTGAAATATAAAGGTAATGTCCAGATTCGTGAATTACAATATTTGGGAAACCAGGTTCATAAAAGGCCATAAAGAATCAAAAGATTGTTACCTTGTCCTCAAATGATTCTACATCTATAAAAAGATAGCTGTACGATGACAAATCCAACGAGTACTGTGTCGTCCAAAAGTACGGCGATCCAAGTGGCTCCTTCCAAACTTAACGCCTTGCAACTGATCGACCGTTCGAGAAAAGGACTGGACAGCAGCGAAGCTGACCGCATCGCCCAGTTACTCGGCGTGACCGACAAAGAGATGGCCCGGCTGCTCAATCAGTCGGTGGCGACGTTTCACCGCCGGGCCAAATCCGGGCGTCTCGACGCCGCCAGTTCGGAGAGGCTTCTGATGCTGGGGCGGTTGGCGGGACACGGTGAGGCCGTTTTTCAGGATTCTGGCAAATTCACCCGCTGGCTCCGCCGCCCCCTGCGCCTGCTGGGTGACCGCGAACCTCTCGACTTGATGGATAGCCCCACGGGTGTTTTGCTGGTGGAGGATATTTTGGGCCGCATCGAACACGGGGTTTTTAGCTAATGGCTTTCACTTTGTACCGAATCCAGACGGATAGCCACCGCGACACCGTTCTGGATGGAATTGGCGCACAACTCTGGGGCGGAAGATGGAATGCAAAAGGCAGACCGATGGTGTACACCGCCACCACGCCCGAACTTTGCTTCCTGGAATACATAGTGCATTTGGAAGGCACACCCCTTGCTGACCTACCGCCGCTAATCTTGTGTGAAATAGCCGTACCTGACGACTCGATAACTTTTCTGAATTCCGATGCGCTGCCCAACGATTGGAATGATCCACATGCTACCCCGCCGGGGCTGGCGACCTTTGCCGAAGCCCAATTTCGACAGCACGGAACTCTGGGTTTGGGCTTACCTTCGGCGGTGATCCCGCTTTCCCCCTCCCGAAACGTGCTGCTCGACCCGCTTCATGCGTTGCGAAAAGAGTGTCGGATAGTCTCGATTGTCAAGTATCCCGTCGATCCACGGCTGCCCACTGCGGCAGGGAGAATGACTGATTCCTGACCTGTCCATTAGCTCGCTGAATGGCTTTGACAATCGAATTTTTCAATCCGAACCGATCTATAAAAGGCTTTGAACCAATAAGAAACGCCACCTGGCGGGTGACGTTTCTTATTGGTTCTTATCTGATTCCCCGTATTTGGAAGGGCCTCACCGAACGCTAGACCTAACAACCTAGTGCCTCTTGCCTAGCCCGCCGACTGGCTGCTGTTCCAAATGTCCTTGTGCAGAAACCATTGGTCATTCCGCTGCTTCCAGATCACCAGATATTTACCTTGATCAAGCGAATCGCCCGTGGCACTATACAGGGAGAAATTCCCTGTTTCGATTGTGGTATCTCCGAGGTCTTCGGCTTCGTCGGTTGTCAGCGTTGCTTTCGCAACGCCCATCTGCATGGCTCCCTGCCAGAAGTTTGCGATAGCCTCTCGACCCGTTAGTTTATCGGCACCCGGCGGCAGCAGGTCGGCCTCTTCGGTGTACAGATCGGCAATGGTAGCGCTATCCTGTTGTGCGAAAGCCGCTTCAAACGCATCATTGCATTGACGAATTTGGTCGGCAATAGATTCACTTGTTTGGGTTTGCATACGATAAGGGGTTAAGGTTATGATTAAAAAAAATCGGATTGCTCAGTACGTAAACATCCGATCGCTATCCGCCGCGAGTTCCACCAGCTTTTTGGGCATGGCAAACTCGGCGGGTTTGCCTTTGAGGTCCGCATCGGTCATGCCGCGAGCCTTGGCCGACATCCCCGAGACGTAAAAGCGACCGCCTGCTTTTACAATGGCCTCGTAGTGTTCTTTCAGTTTACCCGTGCCGATGCCTTCCACCTGCGCCATGTCGGCATCACGCAGCAGCAGGGCTGCATTACCCGCCAGGAACAGGGATACGGTATGCCCTTCGTCCAGGGCGGTTTTGGCTACCAGAAAAGCGAGGGCGGCCCGGGTAGGGTCTTCGGGGCCGTGCGTTACGTGAATCAGGAATTTCATTTTTTCAACGCTGTTTGGATGGAGATTCGTCGGACTCATTTCGACGGGTGACTTGGCGGGGAAGCTGGGATGCGGCTTCCCGCCAGTGGTCGCCAGGAGCGTCTGGGCCTGTGCTCCCGACAGGGTGAGGAGCAACATCGACAGAATACAAAGTGTTTTCATGGGTTTTCAAACTTGATTGGTTGGTTTTACTCCTCCCTGATGAGTGTTTTTATCTGCTCCGCCATTTCGGGCGTAACCTGCACCTGGTGGGCATCGCTGGCGTGTTGCGCCGCCATTTGCAGCACTTCGTTTTCAGTTTCGGCTTTGACGACGCCCGGGCAATCGAAGCCCACGTCGCGGCAGTGTAGTACTTTCATCGTAGTTGTTGTTTTGGGTTTGAACTGATTTGAAATTAAAATTTAGATTCGAAGATTAGCCCCGCCGCCCGCTACTCAGGGATTGTTTCGCAGACTCAGATATCCCTACTCCTCTATCGCTGCCCCACGGAAAAAAACCCCTTTTTGCCGACGCATTTTCCCATTTCCCCGTCCAAGCCCCGGTTCAATACAGGAAAGCAGGTATTTTTTTAAAAAGTCGCATTCAAACACAAAATTCTTCAACCTCGCTTTATTAACCAATACTGAACATTCAGTATATTTCGCCTCATTTTGCCCAATTCTCCCATGACACACACGATACCTAAGACTCTGGATTCCAACGCCTACAAGCAAGCCTGGCATTCCGATCTCCTCGAATCGGACATCGACGAAATCAACGATTTGATCGGCGCTAATCCTTTGCTGCACGAAACCCTGTTGCTCAGAAACTCAGCCCTCGCTATCAAGGACATCAAGCGGATGTACTATTCCTGTATTCTGGGCGACGTGGAGAGGGTGTGCGGGTGGAGTAAGGAGATTTTTCTGAGCGGAGGAGTGGACTTCTTCGTGTCGCAGATTCCCGCCGCCGAGTTACGGGGACTGGAAGAAATGACCCGGCATATAAATCGGTACGTGGTCACTCTGAACGACGAACGGGCCAAAAACTTCCGGGCTATCTTCGATTACAAATTGACTCGTTCGGATGGTAAGGTCAATCGCATTATTCAGGAAAGTACCGCTCTCAAGCGGGATGCCCAGGGGAACATTCTGTTTTTCCTGGTCCTGGTATCGGACATATCCAGTCTGAAACGCGACCACCGCCAGCACCTCCGGCTCACCGACGGGCAAGAAAACCTGCTGTATGAGGTGGACAACAAAACCGGGGAATGCCATCGGTTGGAAGCGATCAGTAAGCGCGAACTGGAAATAATCCGGCTATCGGGGCAGAATATGACCAGTAACGCCATCGCGGAAAAACTGTTTATCAGTCCCCACACGGTCAACACGCACCGCCAGAAAGTGCTCAGAAAATTCGGGATGAAGGACACGATGGAGTTGATGAATTTCCTGACTGTTTATCGTCTGCTCTGACGCAGCCAACTTTGGCCGCAGACTTCCTTCACCGAGATGAGTTTTTGGCCAAAGTGCTGGCTTCGGCACGGATATTTATCAACCCGTTGCTTTCAAGAACACAATCAACGAAATATGTTAACAATGGCAGACGAAAAGGAAAACATCAGCGTCGAAACCACGATCGAAGCGCCGCTGGAAAAAGTATGGAAGTGCTGGATCACGCCCGAGGACATCGTGCAATGGAACAACGCCAGCGACGACTGGTACACCCCCAAGGCCGATAACGACCTGACGGAAGGTGGGGAGTTTGTCTACAAAATGGAAGCGCGCGACGGTAGTTTTAGCTTCGATTTCTCCGGTACTTATAAAAAAATAGAGGAGAAGCAACTGCTGGAATATGCCCTGATCGACGGACGGAAGGTGTCGGTAGTATTCGAGGAAAGCGGCGATGAAACCAAAGTGACGGAGACATTTGAACCCGAAGCAGAAAACTCCGTAGATACCCAGCGGGAAGGCTGGCAGGCAATTCTTGACAATTTTAAAAAATACGTCGAGAGCGAATCATAGGCAATTTATGCCAAGCACTTCATTAACGAATATCTACCTCATGCTTACAGAAAATGCAACGTTACTGCCCGAAACTAAACGCAGTTTCGACCCAAAGAAAGTGACATTTACTGTCAACGGCAAGCCACGCGAAATTAATGTTCTTCCGTGGGTAAGTCTTCTGGATGCACTGCGCGAGTACATCGGCCTCACGGGTACCAAGAAAGGCTGCGACCACGGTCAGTGCGGGGCCTGCACGGTAGTCTGCGATGGCAAACGCGTTCTGAGTTGTCTCACGTTGGCCGTGATGAAAGAAGGTTCTGAGATCACGACCATCGAAGGCATCGCTTCGGACAATGACGAACTCCATCCACTCCAAAAAGCCTTTATCGAACACGATGCCTTTCAGTGCGGCTACTGCACACCCGGCCAGATTTGCAGCGCCATCGGGATGATGCAGGAGACCAATCCCAGCAGCCGAGCCGAAGTCGCCGATCTGTTGAGTGGTAATCTTTGCCGCTGCGGGGCCAATTCCAATATTCTGGACGCGGTTATGGAAGTTTATTCAATGAAAAATGAACAGTAACAATGAATAATTTTAGCTATACCCAGGCGACCGATGTACAGGAAGCTATCCATCAGGGGGGGGGACCTGACAGCGCGTACATCGCGGGCGGCACCAATCTTCTCGATTTGATGAAGTATAACGTTACCGAGGCGAATGCATTGATCGACATTAATCATCTACCCGGCGAACGTGACATCATAAGAAATGAAAACGGCGGGGTGCGCCTGAATGCCTTCATCAGCAATGGTACTACGGCCTATCATTCCCTAATTGAGGAAAATTATCCTCTGCTGACACGGGCGATATTAGCGGGAGCTTCGGGGCAAATCCGTAATATGGCGACCAACGGTGGTAACCTTTTGCAACGGACGCGTTGTTATTATTTTTATGATATAAACACGCCCTGCAACAAGCGTGAACCGGGTACAGGCTGCTCGGCCATCGGCGGCTACACCCGCATGATGGCGATTCTGGGCGCGACCCACGAACCCAACGACCAGGCGTGCATAGCCGTTTTTCCGTCGGATATGTGCGTTGCTTTGGCGGTGCTGGAAGCTGTGGTCAACGTCGAGGGGCCTAATGGAGAGCGCAGTATCGCTTTTTCAGATTTCCACCGCTTACCCGGCGATACGCCGCAGTTCGATAATAATTTGCAAAAGGGCGAAATCATCACCAGCATCGACCTGCCCGCTCAGGGTTTTGCCCAAAACTATTCCTACCTCAAACTACGCGATCGCAACTCCTACGCCTTCGCCATGGTATCGGTCGCAACGGGATTGGAACTGGAAGGCGACCGCATCAAGGAGACCCGAATTGCGCTGGGCGGTGTCGCCCACAAGCCTTGGCGCGTGCAGGAAGGCGAGGATTTTCTGAAAGGGAAAACCGCCACGCCCGAAAACTTCGCCGCCGCCGCCGAAATCATCATCGAGGGAGCCGTCGGCTACAAAGACAATGCCTTTAAGATCGACCTGGCTAAACGCGCCATCGTCCGTAACGGCTTGATGGCTCTGAATCCCAAAGAAACCCAATTGCCGGGAGCGGTACCTAACTAATCTGGAATGATAGAATGAGTGAATGATAGAATTTTGCTTTCGCGAGTTATTCTTTTATTCTCTCAACCTCTCATCGCATCGGCGACCCGGTTTCTCAATCAAAATTAAAAAATGGCACAAATAGGACAACCCATTAGCCGCCTGGAAGGTCACTTGAAAGTGACGGGGGCGGCCAAGTACGCCGGAGAATTCAATTTGGACGGACTGCTGTACGGCTACGTCGTCAATAGCACTATCGTCAGAGGAAAAATTCTCAGCATCGATACTGATTCGGTCAAGAAAATTCCGGGTGTGATCGAGGTGTTTACGCACGAGAACCGCCCATCGCTGGCCTGGTTCGATATGCAGTATTCCGACATGGACGCGCCGCCGGGTTCGCCTTTTCGGCCTTTGCACGACGCCCAGGTGAAGTGCTACGCCCAGCCGATTGCGCTGGTGGTGGCCGAAACCTTTGAAGCGGCCCGCTTCGCGGCTTCGCGCTTGCAAGTGGCGTATGAGGAAGAGGAATTCGACTCGGATTTGAAGAAAAATATCGAGTACGCCCGCGATCCCAAGATAGGTTTAGCGACGATGCTCAAACCTCTCCCGCCCAAACCCAAAGGTGATTTTGAAAAGGCTTTTGCCGAAGCGGATGCGCAGGTGGCCTCAGCCTACTGGCACGGCACCGAGCACCACAACCCGATGGAAATGCACGCCACCACGACTTTTTACGAGCGAGGCGGTAAGTTGACCATTTTTGACAAAACCCAGGGAACGGTCAATAGTCAGTTGTACGCCTGTAATGTGTTCGGACTTAGTTTCAGCGACGTGCGCGTGATTGCGCCCTACGTAGGTGGGGCATTTGGTTCGGGGTTGCGGCCACAGTACCAGCTATTCATGTCGGTAATGGCGGCCACTGTACTCAAACGGTCAGTCCGCGTGACGCTGGACCGCGAGCAGATGTTCAGCTTTGGCCACCGTCCGCCCACCCTTCAGCGAGTGCGGCTGGGAGCAGACAAGAACGGCAAAGTGACGGCCCTCAACCACGCGGCCATCGCCGAGACTTCGCAGTTCGAGGATTATACCGAGGTCATCGTCAATTGGTCGAATATGCTGTATCCCGCCGAAAACACCTTATTGGAATACCAGCTCGTGCCTTTGGACGTGTACAGTCCGCTGGACATGCGCGCACCCGGTGGCAGCACTGGTTTGCACGCCTTAGAAAGTGCGATGGATGAACTTTCTTACAAAGTCGGTATCGACCCGCTGGAATTGCGGCTCATCAACTACGCCGAGCGCGATATAGCCGAAGACAAGCCGTTTTCCAGCAAAGAACTGCGTGAGTGCTACCGACAGGGCGCGGAAAAATTTGGCTGGTCGGAGCGGAAACCGGAGCCGCGCAGCATGAAACGCGGCAACAAGCTTGTCGGCTACGGGATGGCGACGGGCATCTGGGACGCTATGACGGTGCCTTCCCGCGCCGAAGCCGAACTAACTCGCGAGGGAAAGATACAGGTAAATAGTGCCGTGTCGGACATCGGTACGGGTACTTTGACAGTGATGACCCAAATTGCGGCGGACGAATTCGGCCTTAGGGTAGAGGACGTGACTTTTGAATACGGCGACAGCGATATGGCGCTGGCACCCATCGAGGGCGGTTCTTTCACGGTATCCAGCGTGGGATCGGCGGTAGCTAAGGTATGCCAATCTTTAAGGGAAAAACTGGTAAAGCGGGCAGCAAGGATGGAGAACTTCTCACTTTCTGATGAAAACAAAGTGGGCGTGCGATTCGAGAAAGATCGAATCGTGCTGAGCGATTCTCCGGCGATTGCCGTTTCCTTCACTGACCTGATTGCTGAAAATGGCGGGCAAGCTATCCAGACCAGTACGACTTCGATTCCCAACGTTTTTAAACTAAAAAAATACACCCGCGCTACCCACGCGGCGGCTTTCGTGGAAGTTGAGGTGGACGAGCAATTGGGCGTCGTCAATGTAACCCGCGCCCTGACCGCCGTGGCGGCCGGGAAAATCATCAATCCCAAAACCGCCCGGAGCCAAATCGTCGGGGCGATGGTGTGGGGCATAAGCAAAGCGCTGCGCGAGGAAACCATCAGCGACCACCGTTTTGGTAACTACATGAATAATAACCTGGCCGAGTACCACTTGCCCGTTCACGCTGATATTAACGAGCTGGACTGCATCTTTGTGGAAGAGCACGACGATATCGTCAATCCGTTGGGCGCCAAGGGAATCGGCGAAATTGGCATCGTGGGTATGGCCCCGGCGATTACCAACGCCATTTACCACGCCACCGGCAAGCGGGTGAATCACTTGCCGATTCATTTTGATGAATTGATATAGGGAGTCCTTCGACTACGTTCAGGCGGGGCCGACTGTCGGTGACAGGTAAGGAAAAAAGGGAGGACAGACCGGTGGTCGGCCCTTTTTTTTCGTTAATATCAGGAAATTCTGTCTTTGGAAGTAATTTTTCCCTAAGCTGAACTTTATGGTACAGAGTGATAGGTAACATTTCTTTTGGCCTATCCTCAAATCTTCTAAACCCGGCATTCAAACTTTACAATTCACTATGAACAATTTCAATATCAACCGCCGTCGCTTTTTGCAAGGTGCCTCAGCTACCCTGGCCCTCACGGCCCTCGGGGCGCAGGGCATGGACATTATCAACCCCGCCAAGCCTTATCGCGTGGGACTTATCGGAGCGGGCTGGTATGGCACCAGCGACCTTTTTAAACTCATTCAGGTGGCACCGGTGGAGGTGTTGGCGATTTGTGATGTGGATAAAAACCACCGGGAACAAGCGGCAAAATTGGTCAGTCAGCGGCAAAAGTCGGGTAAGGTCCCCAAAGTTTACAACGACTACCAAAAGATGCTCGCGGAAAACGAAATGGACATCGTCCTGATCGGAACGCCCGACCATCAGCACGCGCTCATGATGATCGACGTCGTGAAAGCCGGGTCGAATGTGTACGTGCAAAAACCCATCAGCGTGGACGTGATGGAGGGTGAGGCGATGGTCGCCGCCGCTCGCAAGTACAATAAGGTAGTGCAAGTGGGTACGCAGCGCAAAAGCACCCCGCACCTGGTCGATGCCAAGCGAGACATCGTGGACGCCGGACTGCTGGGCAAAATCGCCCATGTCGAGATGTGCTGCTACTACCACATGCGGGCCAACGGTAACCCGCCCGTGGAACCCGTCCCGGCTTTCTTGGACTACGAAAAATGGACAGGTCCCGCCCCCATGCGTCCCTACGATGGATTGCCGCACATCCGCTGGTGGCGGACCTTTATGGAGTACGGCAACGGCATCACTGGCGATATGTGCATCCACATGTTCGATACCGTGCGCTGGATGCTTGGGCTGGGTTGGCCCGATAAAATCAGCTCCGAGGGCGGCATTTACGTGCAGAAGGAGGGTAAGTCTAATATTTCCGACACGCAATCGATTGTGTTTGAGTATCCCGAATTAAACTGCGTGTGGCAGCACCGCACCTGGGGAACGCCTAACAATCCTGATTACCCCTGGTCGTTTACGCTTTATGGCGAAAAAGGCACCCTTTGGGCCAGTACCATGCAATACGACTTCATCCCCGAAGGCAAGGATGGTAAAAAAATCCACGGCGACGTTCTGTACGAGAAGGAGCAATATCCCGAAGATCTCGTCGAGGAGCGAAACGAACTCAACGCCGCCCCCGCCACCCGCCGCCACATGCTCAATTTCCTGGCCGCCATCGAAAACGGGGGGCGTCCGATTGCCGACATCGAGCAGGGACACATTTCCACAGCCAGTTGCATCATGGCGAATATGTCGATGGCCACGGGCAAGCCGATCATTTACGACCCTAAATCCCGCAGCATCGTCGGCGGCGACCGCGAGCTGAACGGTTTGCTAGCACGGCCCTACCGGAGTGGCTACGTCCATCCTATGCCAGATAAAGTATAACCATATTGCGTTGAGGTTGTTACAATACAAATAAACCTTGAAACAGTATGTTTAGGACTATTTTTCTGATTTGTCTCTACGGGGCGGGAATGCTGTTTCCCGCCTCCGTTGAAGAACCATCACCCCCTAAAACTCCCGCCGAAGAACTGGCAACGTTTCAGGTCGAGCCGGGTTTCAAAATCCAACTGGTGGCGTCGGAACCGATGGTGCAGGACCCGGTCGTGATTCAATTCGACCCCGACGGGCGGCTGTGGGTCGTCGAGATGCGCGGCTTTATGAACGACATCGAGGGTTCCACCGAAGACCAGCCCACGGGCCGCATCTCGGTGCTGGAAGATACCGACGGCGACGGACAGATGGACAAGAGTACCGTGTATCTCGATAGTTTAGTAATGCCACGCGCCCTGGCTTTGGTGCCGGGTGGGGCTTTGGTTTCGGAAAGCAAATCCCTCTGGCTGACCCAGGACACCGATGGCGATGGGAAGGCCGACACCAAAGTTCTGGTGGACGAAGAGTACGCCAAAAATGGCTTACCCGAACACGCCGACAATGGCCTGTGGCGCTCGGTGGACAATCACTTTTACAATGCGAAATCGCGCTTCCGTTATCGGCTGGAGAAGGACAAGTGGCTCCGCGACAGCACCGAATTTCGCGGACAATGGGGCCTGAGCCACAACGACGAGGGAAATTTGTATTACAATTACAACTGGTCGCAACTCCACGCTGACCTGGTGCCGCCCAATTCGCTCTCGCGCAACCCACACCACACGCCCACCACGGGCATCGACCACGGTCTTACCATTGACCGCCGCGTGTATCCCATCCGGCCCAATCCCGCTGTCAATCGGGGCTATATTCCCGGCACTTTGAGCGACGATGGAAAGTTACTGGAATTTACCGCCGCCTGTTCGCCGCTGGTGTATCGCGAAAATGCTTTTCCAGCGGAGTATTTGGGTAATGCCTTCGTTTGTGAACCTGCGGGTAACTTGGTGAAGCGAAACGTCGTCCGTAAAAATGGTCTCATGCTCACCGCCTTCGATCCGCATCCCGGCACCGAATTCCTGGCCTCGACCGATGAGCGTTTCCGCCCCGTCCACCTGGCCGCGGCCCCCGATGGCGGGCTGTACATCGCCGATATGTACCGGGGACTGGTCCAGCATAGCGCCTACATGACGCCTTATTTGAAGGAACAAACGCTGGAAAGAAAGCTGGTGCAACCCGTCCACTACGGCCGCATCTGGCGCGTGGTTCCTGATAATTGGCAACCTTCCACGCCCAAAAAACTATCTCAGTTGTCTTTGACTGAATTAGTAACCACGCTTTCCGACGCCAACGGCTGGCAGCGCGACCAGGCGCAGCGGCTGCTCGTGGAGCGCAACGACAAACAGGCCGTTCCCGCCTTGCAGGAGTTGGTCAAAAATGGTAAAATACCCCTGGGCCGGTTCCACGCCCTTTGGACGCTGGAAGGCATGGAGCAATTGGATGCTGATCTTTTGTTTAAAGCTTTAGCGGACGACAATACACTGGTAAAATCCACCGCGCTGCGCTTACTGGAACCGATGGCAAAGCAAAATGCCGCCACGAGAATGAAATTGGAAACAGTTTTGGCTAAACTGAAGCCCGGCGAGGCAGACAAGGCGTTTACGTTGCAACTCGCGCTTTCCGCCTACGCCCTCAGTCCGCAAGCCGCCCGGCCGATTCTGGCCGACATCGCCGACCGCGAAGGGCAGTCGCCACTCGTCCGCGACGCGGTGCTGAGTAGTTTGAAAGACCAGGAATTTGCTTTCCTGCAAACCCTGATGCAAGCTCCGAACTGGCAGGCGCACAATCAAGACAAGGAGATTTTTCTGGAAATGCTCACGACCGCCGTAGTCAGGAAGGGTAGTCCCACCGAGATGGCTATGCTTTTGGCCGATTTGAATAAAAAGAAAGAGTCCTTCGGGTGGCAGGAAAAAGCCATCCTGACCGCCCTATCCATTCAGGCCAACAACCCAAAACTGCAACCCATCAAACTGGCGAAAGCGCCCGAAATTTTAGCCCAAAAAACGGCGGGAATGGACGGAAATCGCCTGGCATCGTTAAATGCTTTGTTCGAGTGGCCCGGCCATAAAGCCAGGGCGGTCGTTATGCGTAAGAAAAACCCGCTGAGCGAAGAAGACCGTAAAGTGTTCGCCCTCGGTCGGCAGCATTATTTGACTACCTGCGCGGGCTGCCACGGTACCGACGGCGCAGGCATGAATCGCTTCGCACCGCCACTCATTGGCTCGCAATGGGTACTGGGCGACGAGAAGCGCCTGTCACTCATTCTGTTGCACGGGATGGAAGGACCGGTGGACGTGGTGGGTAAAACCTACGATACGCCGGAAATCCTGCCCGTAATGCCTGCTCACTCCACGATGGACGATGGTTCGCTCACGGCTATCCTGACCTACATCCGTAACGAGTGGGGCAACGACGCCGGGGCAATTAATCGGCGTACCGTAAGCGCCACCCGCCTTACCTCGCAGGGTCGCGTGGTACCCTGGACGGCAAAGGAGTTAGATGCGCATATTGAGGCCGGTAAGGTACCAGATGGCAAATGATTTAATGGACAACTGATTATGGAAAATTATTCTTTCTCCCGTCGGGATTTTTTACAGCGTTCCGCTTTGGGCGTGGCGGCTTTTTCTGTGGGAAAAATGCCTGATGTTTTCAAAAACCAGGAGATGGGCATCGTGGTGCATTCCTACGCCAGTCGCTGGAATTCCAAGACGCCGAGCGCGAAATATCCTGGCTTCAAGGATGCTGTCGATTTGCTGGAACACTGCCACCAAATCGGCGCGGGCGGTGTGCAAACCCTTGTCCGCGACTGGACGCCCGAAATTGCCCGGAAATTGCGCGGAATCACCGACAAGACGGGTATGTACCTGGAAGGTTCGATCAGTCTGCCACACAACGCCGAAGAAGCGAAACGCTTTGAGCAGGAGATAAAAACGGCCAAAGAAGCCGGCGTGAGTATCTTCCGTACCGTTTGCATGAACGGCCGCCGTTACGAGAATTTCCGTAGCCCGGAGGCCATCGTGGAATTCAAGAAAAAATCCGTCGCAGCCCTGCAAATGGCCGAACCCATTGCCAAAAAACTTGGCGTAAAACTGGCCGTAGAAAACCACAAGGACTGGCGGGCCGATGAACTGGCCGCGCTCATCAGGCAAATCGGCAGTGATGCCGTGGGCGTGACGCTGGACTTCGGCAACAGTATCTCTCTGCTGGAAAAGCCGATGGATGTCGTGAACACCCTCGCCCCCTTCGTGTTGAGTACCCACGTCAAGGACATGGGTGTCCGCGAGTACGAGGACGGCTTTTTGCTCTCGGAAGTACCGCTCGGCGAAGGCATTCTGGACCTGCCCGAAATCGTGAAGATTTGCAAAAAATACAATCCCAACGTGAATTTTAGCCTGGAAATGATTACCCGCGATCCGCTACAAATCCCCGTCCTGACCGAAGCCTACTGGCCCGCCATGCAGGTTGTGCCCGCCGAGGATGTCGCCGACACGCTCCGCATGGTGCGCCAGAAGAAGTTCAAGACCGACTTGCCCACGGTGGCCCAACTCAGCCCTGAGGCGAGATTGGCCGTCGAGGAACAGAATATTTTGGAATCTATGAAATATAGTAAGACGAAAATGGGACTCGCGTAGGACTTCGGCTACGCTCAGCCTGACAGATCCGTAAGCAGTTATTTTACCTACTAACTTAACATTTAACCACCCAATGCCCCAACTACCCGGAATAAAACTCTTCGACCTAACTGGAAAAGCCGCCATCATCACCGGCGGCTCCAAGGGCTTAGGTCTGGCGATGGCCGCCGGACTGGCCTCCGCCGGAGCCAGCGTCATGCTCGTCAACCGCAGCGCCGACGAAGGCCAGCAAGCCGCTAAGCAACTCGCCGACGACTACGGCGCACTCGTCACTTCTTTCGCCGCCGACGTGACCGACGCCGCCCAAACCGAAGCGATGGCTAAAGCCGCCTTCGATGCCTTTGGCCGCATCGACATCCTCATTAATAGCGCGGGTATCAACATCCGGGGGGCGATCGACGAAGTAACGCCCGAAGATTTCCAGAAAGTGATGGAGGTAAATGTGACGGGTACCTGGCTCTGCTGCCGCGCCGTGACGCCCTACATGAAAAAGGCCAAAAGTGGCAAAATCATCAACCTCGCCAGTACCCTCGGCATCGTGGGCCTGGCCAACCGCACGCCCTATACCGCCAGTAAAGGTGCGGTCGTGAACATGACCCGCGCCCTGGCCCTGGAACTGGCTCCCTTTGCCATTAACGTGAATGCCGTTTGCCCCGGCCCTTTTCTCACCGAAATGAACATTCCCATCGCCGATAGCCCCGAAACCAAGAACTTCATCGTTGGGGCCACCGCGCTGGAGCGCTGGGGCGAACTGGCCGAGATTCAGGGGGTTGCTTTGTTTTTAGCGAGCGACGCGGCGAGTTATATGGTAGGGTCGATTATCACAGTGGATGGCGGGTGGACGGCACGATAGTTTAGGGTAAAATTCAATTCAAATCACAAAACAAAAAAATGGCAAACTACCTTAGAATCGACGGCGAAGCCGAAATTTACAACCTATCCTATATTAGAAGAATCTGGAAGGACGACGAACCCACCGAACATACCGAAGAGGGCCTGCACGTAATCTACATGGAGTTGGACACGGGCAAGAAACTCCACATTAAGTTCCAAAACAAGAGCCAGCGCGACGAAACCTTCTTCGATTTGCTGAATAAGATGGATATCTTCGATATTGTGACGAAGGCGGTCTAAAAAACCAAAAAGGAAGACGCTATGAGCCGAGGATTTGTGAAAGAGGGCGACCAGGAAGAAATTCCCGTCATTCCACCGCGTTCAGCCAAGCCATTGGGCGTTACCAATTACGTAACGCCCAATGGCTTGGCCGAACTGATGGCCGAACAGCAAGACCTGCAAGCCGAAAAGGATAAGCTCGTGCTGGAAAATGAAACTGAACAGCGCATCGCGACCACCGTTCTTAACGGCAAAATGCTTCTGCTTCAGGAGCGCCTGAATTCAGCCGTGGTCCTCACTCCCGACGATGCTCAGCGAGATGCGGTACGCTTCGGAGCCACCGTGACGCTGAAAGTTGCGGGAACCAAGCAAACCCAGAAATTCCAGATCGTGGGCGTGGACGAAGCCGATATTCAAAAGCAGAAAATCGCCTTCGTGGCCCCGATCGCGGTGGCCGTCACGGGCAAGAAAGTGGGAGAAGTGGCGGAGTTGCGGCTAGGGCGGGAAATGCGGAAGCTGGAAGTTATGGATATTGCGTGGTAAATGGGTGTCCGGCTAGTTTAACGACGCGGATTGTCTATCTTGTTAAAGACGCAGGCTCTATCGTCTATCATGGATAACCCGGCAGGAAGCTACAACAATGAAAATAGAAACCGTACTATCTTATTTCATCTTGTCCTTCCTTATGGCCGCTTGTGAAAATCATCCCGCCATTCCCCGGGACACTAACAATACCAAAGACAGCTCAGCGGTAGTTAGCAATCATATATCTCCGCCTGCCAGTATCCCGACTCCCGTCGATACGGCTGTTCCAGACACTTCCAATCGCTGGATGGTAGATTCATCGGATGTTGCCATCGCTTTCTGCCAATCGGCCCGTTTCGGAAGCACCAACCTTTACGCCGTAAGTCAGCTTGAACAGAAGTCCGGTAACTACGCCACCAGCAACGACTACCGTGGTCAGCCCCAAGTATTGAATTATCAGTTCCTGGCACCCGCCAACGACACGCTTGCCAGACGACCCTTCGTTCTGCTGGTCCACGAAGGGGCATTCCTTTTCGGAGAACTTAGGAATGAAATGGACAGGGCGCGGCTGTTGGCCCGGAAAGGCTACGCTGTCGCGGCCATAAACTACCGCCTGGGCTTCGAGGGCGCCAGCCAGAACAACTCCTGCGGGGGCAGCTCCACGGGCGTGATCGAGGCGCTTTACCGGGCGGTGCAGGACACCAGGGCCGCGCTGCGTTATTTCGCCGACAACAGGGAAGCCTTCGGTCTGGATCCTAAGCAATTCTTTCTGGCGGGCAGCAGCTCCGGCTCTATGACCGTGACGGCCCTGAACTACATGGGGCAAGCTGACTTCGAACAGCGAGCGCCCGGTATCGTTCAACGCCTGGGAAGTTTGGAAGGAAAGGGTAATAGATCGGCTGACAACTATCGGATTCGCGCCCTACTCACCTACATGGGGTTTGCCATATTGGACGAAAAGATGATTCAACCCACCAACGCCAAGCCCACGCTCATGTTCCAGGGTTCGCAGGACAATATACTTCCCTATGGTAGCGGCAAGCTGTACGGCTGCTATCTGACCACCTACGGCTCGTATCCGATGGCTGAGCGCATGAAGCAAATCGGCCAGCCTTATGAGTGGATTGTCCGGCAGGACGTTGGACACGTACTGGATTATACGCCTGAATACATTGCCGAAACATACGCCGAATTCATGAAAAGAATCTGGTGCAACGATCACAGACAAATATCCCGCGTCGATAAAACGGCGGATAAGTAGAACAAGCGGGACAACTAGCTGAAAGTAATATGTTTTGAAATAAATTTTGTTAGTCTTACTTCCAATACCTGATAGGAAAGGTAAGCTGCAATAATGGAGAATCCTGCAACCAAAAACAGCGCCGATTGTCCTTTGGTGAAGCTTGGTAAGTTATTGTTTTCAAATATTTTTGTCAAAAAAAACAGAACCGGGAGATGTATCAGGTATAGAGAATAAGACCATTCGCCCAATTTGATAAGGGGTCCGGGAAATTTCATCCGGTCAAAATAAAATACCGATACAAAAACTAAAAGAGATGCCCCGATACCCCAATCTGTAATTCCGTGCCCTCCCCAAAATCCTGACAAAAACTGCCAGGCAACCAGTAATAAAATGGAATAGGCAAGCCATGTCGGGAAAACCCGTCTGATAAAAACTAGAAAAGTCTTGTTGAGATACGCCAATCCAATAGCCACGCCAATCAAAAATTCGAGCATCATGGGATTGGTTATGAAGCTCATTCCTAAGGTGCCAAATGCGATAGGCTGATGCGCACTCAAATCTATTTGACCCGTTGAAATTAGAGGAATGACACAAATCGTGAACGCAGAATAAGCTATTAGAAAAATATAGCGATAGCTTTTAAATAAAAAGGAGATGGCGAAAATTAAATAAAAATATACCTCATAGGTCAGGCTCCAACCCACGGCAAGTAACGGGTATCCGTAAAAGGGAGGATCAGAAAGTTCTATCGGTACGAAAAACAAGGATTTTAGTATATATTCAGTTGAGATGTAAGGGTTATAGCGTTTAAAAAGATACTGTAATCCAAGCAACAATAATGTGATTACCAAATAAGGGGGCCACACCCTGAGAAGCCTTTTGTAAAAAAAGCGAACCGAGTTTGACCTTTTGCTGAGATCATATTTGCCGTTAGTACTATAAACCATTATAAAGCCGCTAACAACAAAGAACACATCTACCCCTGCCGCCCCTGAATTGAACAACCAATCGATCGTGCCTCTTAAAGAATCGTCATCGTTCAGTTGGATTTTGCAGTGAAAAAACAACACGCTTAAAGCGGCGATGCACCTGATTACCTGGATTACATCTACTCTCTTTTGCGAACGAATTAGTGTGTGTGATGCAAATGGTTCTTCTTTCAAATTACGTGATTGCGATAAATTTATACGGGGCTCCCTTTTTTCTTTTGCCTTATCATCGATTATCACTTCCGCCCCCCATCTTGGCCGGAGCCGAAGAACCAGTCGCCGTACCATCTCCCTTCACGTACTTATCCAGCCAGCCGTTCATCTCGTACAGCATATGTAGAATGGATTCCTGCGCCGCGTAGCCGTGGCTCTCGTAGGGTAGGAACACCAGCTTAGCCGTGGCGCCCATGCCTTTCAGGGCGTTGAAGTACCGCTCCGACTGGATTGGGTAAGTCCCCGTGTTGTTGTCGGCCTCACCGTGGACGAGCAGTAGCGGCGTCTTCATCTTGTCGGCGTTCATGAAGGGCGACATGGTATTGTACACCTCCGGCGCTTGCCAGTAAGTCCGCTGCTCATTCTGAAAGCCAAAGGGTGTCAGCGTCCGGTTGTAAGCGCCCGAGCGGGCGATACCCGCTTTGAACAAATTACTGTGTGAAAGCAGGTTGGCGGTCATAAACGCGCCGTAGGAGTGACCTCCCACGCCCACCCGGCTGGCGTCCACCACGCCCAGCCGGACGCCCTCATCGATGGCGGCTTTAGCGCTGGATACGAGCTGGTCCACGTAGGTATCGTTCGGCTCGACCTTGCCCTCGCCGATAATGGGAATAGAAGCATTTTCCAGCACGGCGTATCCCATCACGGCGAAAGCTGCTCCGGTCCAATAGCTGATGCGGTTGAAGGTGTAGGGTGAGCCGTTCACCTGTCCGGCCAGGTCGGCGTTCTTGAACTCGGCGGGATAGGCCCACAAAAAAGCAGGCAGCGGGCCATCGGACTTCTTGTAGCCGGGCGGCAACAGCAGCGTAGCAGTTAAGTCCACGCCATCGGTGCGTTTATAACGGAGCTGCTGCTTCTGAATGTCCTTAAACTGGGGGTAGGGATGCGGGAAAAAAGTGACCTGCGTTAAAGCGTCGGCAGTTGGCTTCTTGCTTTTTTTAGGCACAGAATTCAGATCACGGATGAAGTAGTTGGGGGCCTCCTCCTGCGCCTCACGGCTGGTGAGCCAAATACCTTTGCTAGCATCCAAAATGGCCACGGGTCGCTCGAAGTAAGGCGCTTCTGACCGCCATAGCCGCTTGCTTTGCTTGGTATTCAAATTGAGAAGGTCGATGAACGGGCGGTCGCCTTCGGGCGAAGCCCCCGTTCCGGTCATATAAACGCTGCGGTCGGGTGCGAGCAGCAGCACCTCTTGCCCGTAGGCATTCTTGGTCATTTCGGGGGAGCCGGGATTGCCGTAACGGTCTTCCGAGGAGCGCTCGAACAAGGCTGTGGGATTGGCTGGGGCACTGGGGTTCACGATCTTAGTGACCGTCTGACGGGTAGTGTACCAGCGTTCCGAGAAGAGGGCGGTTTGGTCATTCCCCCAAGTGGCGTTGGTGAAGCGGTAGGCGGCTTTGTATAACTCTTCGGGCTGGCCCGTGAATGGAGCGGCTAAACTGTACACGATGTCCCGCACCTCGGCTTTTTTCTTAGGATCGCCTTCGTCCTGGGCTTCCACCCAGTATACGGTGGCGGGGGCGTCATTGCGCCAGTCGTGACCGCGCTGGCCTTTGGGGGCGGCGTCGGGTCCCCAGGGAATGTTTTCCAGCAGAGGACTGTCGTTGAGGGTTTTTGCTAATTTCCCATCCATCGAATATACATCCGACTGCTGCGGAAAGCGATATACTGGCACCAGATAAGAGAACGGGCGGTGAATGGTTTCTACCAAAACGTACTTGCCATCGGGCGAGGGCGAGGCCGTAGCGACCATGCCCGCTGAACCAATGGGGGTGGCGGTGCCGTCGAGACCGAGTTTCATGGCTTGGGAAGTGGTGTAATACTCGAAGCGCTTTTCGTCGTTGGGATTTTTGAGCAAGTCCTGATAAGTTGCCGCCTGGGCTTTCTGGCCGAGGTTTTCCTGCACCGTCGGCCCGTCGGGAACGCGGCTGATAGCGGGGGCGGTGCCGCGCGAAGTCGGGATAGCGCGAACGATGAACGATTGATTGTCGCTTACCCAGTGGAAAGGCGTTCCCAGCACCGCGCTCAGGGCCAGATCGCTCACCCTACGGGCCGTGGCCGTGGCAACGTCCAGCACGTAAAGTTCCAGTTTAGTATCGGTGGTATTGGTGAAAGCGATCTTGCTGTCGTCGGGTGACCATTGGATGTAGGACAGCTTGGCGTTTTCGGGCAAGTCCTTAATGGCCACATCGTCGGCTCCGCCTTTGACGCGGCGCAGCGTGAGTCCGTTGATATAGGTGGCGCGGCTTGGACCGCTGGTGGCGGGATTGAGCCGCAGTCCGGCGAGGCGAAATTCGGGTTCCGAAAGTTCAGCGATGGTGGTCGTGGCGGTGTTGCGCTGCATGAGCAGCATCCATTCGCCCTTACCGTCCACACTGACGGTGGGCGTGGGTTTAGCAGTAACGAGTTCGGCAAGGGCCGCAGGCGGCGTCTGGTAGCCGTTATCCTGAGCGAGAGCGGTGAGATTGACCAAAAAGAAGAGAAGAAAGAGCTTTTTCATAATGATTTATTTTGCAAATTCAATGATTGAGTTGGCTAACTATGGCTTTCCGGCGAAAGTACGGAATTCGGTTTTATGAAAAACCATTTAGCCCAAAACTAATTGCTCAAACAAATTATTCAGCTTTTCCTCCGCATTATGGCAGAGACCGGGATGAACTTCGGATGTCTGAATAACAGTACTGCGTCGGGCGGTAAGCCAGCGAAAGCGGGAGGCATTGTCGAGTGCGGCGATGGGGCTTCTCGAAGCATTACCCACGCAAATATTCTTGAAAGATAGCAGGTTGCGGGCGACTTCCTCGCCCGCTATTCCGGGAAAAAGCGCGGTCAACCGCGCCTCATCTATGGCTATTTTTACTCCCAGAAATTTCTGGTTTTTACAAAACAAAACTACCCCCGCGTTGATGAATTCCCCCCGCTCCACGCGCGGCACGACCCGGACGATCGCGTACTCAAATAAGTCCATGACGGGCGGTTTGAGCTTCGTTGACAAAGATTTCAGATTGGGCAATGCGGCGATTCAGGAACTGCACGTATACTTCCCGCATCGCCTCGGCGTCGGCTTCCTCTTGTTCCCGGTTCAGCCAGTCGTCGGGGATGGCCGCGACAGTGGCTTGGATAACCTCGGCGGTCAGTAAAGTACGCATTTCAGCGTCCACCTCGGCCAGGTGCGCGGCTTGGGACAGCAACACGTGGTCTTTGATTTGGACGAAGGGCTTCACGATGTATTCTTCCCAGTTTTGCCAGGCGTGATGAAAATACAGCGCGGCCCCGTGGTCGATGAGCCACAGTTCTTTGTGCCAAATCAGCATATTGGTATTGCGGGCGGTGCGGTCCACATTGAGCAGCAGGGCGTCGAGCCACACGATGCGCGACGCCAGCCAGGCATCGACCGCAGTCACCGCCGGGTCGTAGGTAATCGCGCCGGACAGGTAGTGCAAGCCCAGGTTTAGACCGACGCTGGCTTTAAGCAAATCCTGGATTTCTTCGTCGGGTTCGCTGCGACCGAAGGCAACGTCGAGTTCGGCGAAGACCAACTCAGGCATTCTCAGTCCCGCCGCCCGCGCCAGTTCGCCGCCAATGAGTTCGGCGATGAGGGCTTTGCGGCCCTGGCCCGCGCCCCGAAATTTTAGCACATACAGGAAGCCGTCGTCGGCCTCGGCAATGGCGGGCAGCGAGCCGCCCTCGCGTAGTGGCGTCACGTAGCGCGTCACGCGGACAGTGCGGAGATCGGTGGACGTGTGGGACATTTGTTTTGCTTTCACGAAAAGTCAGCGGCTAATATACGCAAAGCAGCGCGGTCGTCATCGACCGCGCTGCTTTGCATTATTGCTTTTTAAGTGCGTATTCCTTATGCGGGTACCGACTGCCGCTCCTGCAGATACTGCATCAGGCTGCTCATAGAAGTAATGCGCGGGTAGTCTTCGTCGGGGATGGCGACGTCAAACTCTTGCTCCAGTTGCATCATCATGTCCACGAGGTCTAGGCTGTCGAAGCCAAGGTCTTTTACAAAGTGAGCGTCGTCGGTAATGGCCGTGGCTTGCAGGCCGAAGTTGTTCAGGATATTGAGAATGCGCTGTTTCATTGTCTGGATAGTTTTGTGTTATCGGTAAAACCCAAGGGGCATAATTTCTTAGAAACGTTAAATTTTTAGAGATAGTACCATCTAAAAGTGCAAATTGTTCCGATGAAGTAAAATATTTTTTATTTTGTTATCATTCAATGTATTGCCATAAACAAAAATGACGGATTGCGGATAGGTACGAGAAGGGACGATCTTAGTTTTTTACCAAAAAATAGTTTCACAAGCTAAAACGTAACTTCCATTTCAGTACCGGGGAGGAAATTTGGCCTGGAAAGGTTGGAAGAGAGAAATAAGTTTTTTCAAAAAACTTCATTACCAAATTTCCGTTAAGAGAGGGTTAGATGCGATCATTTTCTGCTTTTAAAAGCACTTATATCCTATGATTCAAGAAATCCATAACAATTTATGAACGCCAAATTGACCTTGCTGCTGCTACTATTGGCTGGAACCACACTGGTAAATAAAGCAGCGGCCCAGAAAGCCGACGACACGCCCAAACTGTACGAAATGCGCACTTACTACTGCGAACCGGGTCGTCTCGATGCGCTGCTCACCCGCTTCCGCGACCATACGATGCAACTGTTCGAGAAGCACGGCATGACCAACGTCGGCTACTGGGTGCCCATCGACAACACCGATAATAAGCTCGTGTACGTACTTTCGTATCCCGGCGACCGCGCCTACCGCGATAAAGCCTGGAAAGCCTTTGGTAGCGATCCCGACTGGAAAAAGGCGCAGGGTGATTCGGAAAAAGATGGCAAAATCGTGCAACGGGTAGAGAATATGTTCATGCACGAAACCGACTTTTCGTTCCCAATGAAGGTGACGGGTCCGGCCAATGACCGTATTTTTGAACTGCGAATGTATTACACCAATCCGGGTATGCTGCCCGAATTACTGGCTCGCTTTCGAAACCACACCACGGCGCTTTTTGCCAAACAGGGCATGACCAATCTCAACTACTGGCTGCCCGCCGAGGTGGACAACCGTTTGGTGTATATGCTGGCGCATCCGAGTTTGGAAGACGCCAAGAAATCCTTCGACGCTTTCCGGGTCGATCCCGACTGGGTCAAGGCGCGGGACTATTCCGAGCGCAACGGCAAACTGGTGGAGAAAGTGGAATCCACGTATCTGAAAGCCACCGATTTCTCACCGATCAAATAGTTTGCATTTTGTGTAAAATATTAACTCTAATCAAATTCCAGCCTAACGTCAAATGACAAAATACCTCCTTCTTTTTCTGCTAAGCCCGGTCTTGCTTCTCGCGCAGTCCGACGGTTATATGCCCGTTGCTCTTAATGATTTAAGTGCTTTCGACGCACCTTCTTCGTCCTGGAAACTCACACCCGAGGTGATGATGAACCCCACCAACGCCACGGTGATGTCCAACGACAAAAAAGGCGGCGGAATCCTGATGGGAACTGCTGGACAGGCTATTAAAACCAAGGCGACCATGCAGGATTTGCGGCTGCGCTTCGACTTCATGCTCTCGCCGGGGGCGCAGGCTTACGTCACGCTGCCCGGCGGGCCGCGCGTGCTGCTGTCGGAAGGCGGTCCGGTCAATGGGGCGGGCGTCTCGACCAGCGGCTATACCGGAACTTTCCCCATTCAGAATGCTACCAAGGCCGCCGGGCTCTGGCAGAACATGGAACTGGCCTACGACGCCTCGACACTGCGGCCCGACCTGGCGCGGCTGAATTCATTGATGTTGAACGGAGTAGCCGTGCAGCAGGGCGACTATTTCCCTTTATCGCGTCCGCTGTCCGGGGGCGAACCTCTGGCTTTCGAGGTGACCAAAGGCACGGTGGCCTTTCGTAACATCGGCTATCAGCCGTTGGCCAATCGCAAGCCACTCACGGTGGATAATTTGACGTACAAGCTTTACAGCGATCCCTGGGATACGCCCGAACCTAAGAAACTGGAACGGGAAGCAAAGACCGAAACCATTACCCAGGAACTGGCCAGCGGCTTTAAGGAGGCGCACCTTTTCTTCAACGGGGAAATGAACGTAACCGAACCCGGTACTTACATTTTCACCATTGCTCAGTCGGGACCCAACACGGTATTGACCGTGGACGATAAAGAGGTATTGAAGGTGGGCGAAAGCACCTCCCAAGCCCGGCATGCTGGACAAATGACGCTCGACAAGGGCATTCATCGTTTCGCGTTGCATTACGCCCGCTTTCCGTGGCGTGCTCCGGCACTGGGTTTGAGTGTGTCCGCGCCCGGGGTTCGGCCTTATGACTTGACGGCGCTCTCGTCGCTGCCCGTGCCGGAACCTAAGCCTTACATCAGCGTGTCGCCGGATAATCGTCCCGAAATGATTCGCTCCTTCATTCTTTACCAGAACGAAAAAAACAAACGTACCCATTCCCTGTCGGTGGGCAATCCGGCAGGCTGGCACTATACCATGGATCTGAACCGTGGCGCTTTGCTGCAAGCCTGGCGTGGCCCTTTTGCTGACGTGACCGAAATGTGGTACGAGCGTGGTGAGCCGCAATTGTTGAAAACCGCCGGACTAACTGTACCGATTTCGGGCAAAAGCAGCTACGCCGCCCTGAGCGGCCTGTCGGCCGCCTGGCCCGATTCCGCCGATTTGAACTATCTGGGCTACCGCCTGAATGCCGATGGGGTTCCAGCGATGCGTTACGCTTTCGGTAATGCGACACTGACTGACCAACTCACCGCCGATGCGCAGGGCCTGACGCGTAAAATTTCCGTGGAAGGCGGTACGCCTGCGGGGATGTACGCTCTGTTGGGGGCCGGCGATACCATCACGATGCTGGAAAAAGGCTTGTACCGCGTCGATAATCGTTATTACATAAGATTGGACAAAAACGCCCGCGTCACCCAGCGTAATTCGGCGGGCAAGCAGGAGTTGCTGCTGCCGCTGGGGGGAACGGTGACCTATAGCCTTTTTTGGTAGAAGTTAACACGAGAATATTTTATATAAAAAATTGAAAATAAAATGAAGAAGTACTTATTCAGCACCTTGGGATTATTGGCAGTGGCTTCGCTGAGTTTTGCCCAAAACCGCCCTATGACCGAGGAGGATTATTATCGCATCGTGACGATGCCCATTCCGCAGAACATCCAGATGGAAGTAGGGGGATTGGCGGTGCTGCCCGACGGCCGCCTGGGCGTTTCGACGCGTCGTGGGGAAGTCTGGATGGTTGGCAATCCCTACATGACGGGCAACGGAAGACCCACCTTTAAGCGCTTTGCGCACGGGTTGCACGAGCCACTGGGCCTGCTCTATCGAGGCGACCATTTCCTGATTTCGCAGCGAGGGGAGGTCACCAAGCTGGTAGATACCGACAACGACGGCGTGGCGGATGTATATGATTCTTTCGCCCGCTGGCCATTGTCGGGCAATTACCACCAGTATTCTTACGGCCCGGTGCCGCTGTCCAACGGCGAAATGATCGTTACGCTTAACCTCGACTGGATTGGCAAAGGGGCCAGCCAATCGAAGTGGCGAGGCTGGATGCTTAAACTCGGCAACGATGGCTCGCTGACGCCCTGGGCCACGGGGCTGCGCTCCCCGGCAGGCTTTGGCCAGTTTCAAGGCGACATTTTCTACACCGAAAATCAGGGCGACTGGGTCGGCTCGGGCCGGATGACGCATCTCGAAAAGGGCGACTTCGCGGGCAATCCTGCCGGACTGCGGTGGAGTAACGAGGACGGTTCGCCCGTGAAGCTGCGTCCCGAGGACATTCCCGATACGGGTGAGCCGCTCTACGATGTGGCCAAAACCACGCCCGGCATCAAGCCACCCGCCGTGTGGTTTCCGCACACGCTGATGGGCATTTCTACCTCCGATTTCAAGGAGGACACTACGGGTGGCGCCTTCGGGCCTTTTGCCGGGCAGGTGTTCGTCGGCGACCAGGGCCACAGTAAAATCATGCGTGTGGATATGGAAAAAGTCAATGGCGTGTGGCAGGGCGCGTGCTACCCCTTCCGCGATGGCTTCGAGTCGGGTTTGATCCGCATGGTGTGGGGACTAGACGGTTCGATGTTCGTGGGCCAAACCGCCCGAGGGTGGTCAGCCACGGGTAAGGAACCCTTCGGCATTCAGCGGTTGGTGTGGACCGGGCAGACGCCCTTTGAAATAAAAACCATTCGCTCGCGGCCCGATGGCTTCGAGCTGACTTTCACGCTGCCCGTGGATGCCGCCACGGCGGGGAACCCGGCCTCGTACAGCCTCAACAGCTTCACCTATAAGTATCACCATGTTTACGGCAGCCCCGTCATCAACGCGGAGCCGCTGGCGATCAGTGGAATCGTGGTTGCGGCCGATGGGCTGAGCGCTCGGCTCGTAGTGGACGCCGGCAAGCTGCGCAAGGGGTATATTCACGAAGTAAAAGCCGAGGGGCTGAAATCGAAAGAAGGGAGGCCGCTGCTGCACAATGTGGGCTACTATACACTGAACGAAATCGCGCCGGGTAATAAAGCCGACGCGTCCCAGTTCACGGCCAGCAGCAAGAGCGGTGTGGGTGCAGTTATGGATCACAGCCAGCACAATATGGGTAGCGAGGCGGTACCTGTCGCTATGAGTTCCGACAAGCGCGTTACAACCCAGCCCGCCAGTTGGACTAATGGTCCCGATCAAGTCATCACGCTCGGCACTAAGCCAGGTTTGAAATTCGATCTGACCGAAATTCAAGTGAAAGCGGGCAGTAAGGTGAAGTTCGTTTTCAACAACAATGACGACATGCTGCATAACTGCGTGATTACTAATCCCGGGATGGCCAATAAAGTTGGCGAAGCGGCCCTAAAACTAGGCTTAAAGGGCGCGGAAATGAATTATATTCCCAACTCACCCGATGTGCTGTACCACACTGCCCTCATGCAACCCGAAAGCAGCGAGGCGCTCTACTTTGTGGCTCCGGCCAAGGCGGGTGATTACGATTACGTCTGTACTTTTCCAGGGCATTATACTTTAATGCAGGGAAGGCTGAAAGTGGTAAAGTAGAGGAAATAACTTTCTGCTTATGGGCAATTCAAAAGACAATGAACCCGGGCAATACGAAGCCAAAGGCCACCCAATTATTTGCCAGATATGCCGTAATGATCATTTTTTCGTAAGAAAATCGCAGTTAAACACGAAGGTGGCCACCTTTTTCAATTTGGATTGGGCAAACAAGGAAGCAACCTGCTTTGTATGTGCGGAATGCCGCCACATCCAATGGTTCTTGGTTTAAAACTACGGTAAGGAAACGGCCGCAGCGCGGCGGCGGGCAGCTACATCCCAACTAAAGCCGACAAACTGGACTTTGAAGAAAATCGATAAACAAGAAAGGCGGATCACCTGAGTGATCCGCCTTTCTTGTTTCGCATTGTCGTCGGCCTGGTTTCGCTTACTACGCGATAAACGGCATAGCGATGGCCAGAACCTGATCTTTGGTCAGGGGCTCATCGAAAGCCTCCGTAACCGCGTCGAGTGACTTTCCACCGATTCCGGTGATGTCCACCCCACCTTGAACCGTATTGCCCTCACCAGCATAAACCGCAGCGGGCGAACCTTCGTCACGCGTAATCCAAGGCTTGATTTCAGGCTTGTTCCGAATCATAGAAAGAATCTCCCGTGCCTTGGCCGCGTGGCGCGCCTCCACTGAGTGGATCTGCAGAGCGTAGTCCAGCAGCGGCTCGTCCTCCTTAGCCATCAAGTTACCAGCTTGACCTTTGTACGCGCGAACGCCGGTATCTTCAAAGGCGTGGGACAGGAACACAAACGTGTCGAAGTTAGTGAACGGATCGAGTGCGCCCTTTTGCGTAAAGTCGAACTTAGGCTTCATACTCTCGTCTTTGATGCCAAGAGCAGTCTTCAGGAATTCCACGTGCTGATACTCGTGTTTGCCGATTTGCTGGAAGACCGCCTTGTAGGGATCCTTAACCACACCGCTTTTATTACCCATGTCGTAAAAATCCCTTTCCAGGTATTCCAGCGTGAGGGCAAACTTCAGTACGTCAATGGCACCTGGCGTAAAGGCGTATGCTTTGTTAAAAACTGCCGCCATGGCGGTAGGTACAGCCGCTGCGGCCATGCTCCGGCTGAACTTGGTCATGAAACTGCGGCGGGTGGCGTGCTGAAGACGCTCTACGGCGTCGCCGTCCACCTGCTGGATTTCGTCAATTATTTTGAAAATATTCATAGTATCTCTTTAAATGTTTTTGGGTTGAAAGAATGATCAAGGTTTCGGCAGACCCGATGCGTCGATCGTATCGTAGATGAAAGGAGCGACAGCAGGCAGAACCTGGCTAGGCCGCTTCAACAGGTCGAGACCGTTTCCGTCGATGATATCGTCACCCGCAAAGTCTGGGGTGTTGGGGTTGAGCAGGTCACGAATAATCGAAGCGTGACGCGCTTCTACCGAAACGATTTTACCCGCTAACAGCAAATAGACAGGGTTTTCAAGCAAAATTCCCGCACCATTGTAGGCTGAAACACCCGTATCTTCGAATACTTTGGCGGTACCCAGTACACTGGCCCGGCTGTTGAAGTCAATTGTAGTAAAATTTGGCGAAAGACCTTTGATGGCAGCTGCACCCAAAGCGGCCTTGAAAAATTCGCGGTGAATTACCTCGTGGTCGCGGATGTCGGTAAGGAATCTTCTTTCCTTATCGGTCATACCCACGAAAGGAGTGGTCATTACCTGAATGTAAAAGGCTGCTTCCAATTGCTCGAGGGCGTAGGCGTAGTTCAGAATTCCTACATCACCCGTTCCTAAGTTTACAGCCCCGTTAGGTCCCAAATCGTGGTCCTTAATGCATGACTGCATGACGAAGGCACCCGTTGCAGCGGCCAATCCGGCCGACCGTAGGAAGAAGCGCCGATTCACCACGTCCAGCACCGGATTCTCCTCGGAGGTGTTGGCGGGCAATAGTTCTTTTGTCGTTTTGTTCATAATTGTGAAAGGTTTTGAAAATTGTTAATTCGTTTATTACTCGGACTAGTGCAAAAAACTACGCCAGGCCGTCTAATTTGGATTTCTAAAAGTAGGAAAGAAACTTCTTGTTTCAATTATGTATCGGGTTTTATATTAACGCCTATAAATTTTAAAATTGAATTATTTAAATAATTTGAAGCTAATTCCCCCGTTTTGGTATAATTTTATTAAGATAGCCCAAGTATCAAATTATGATAATATAGCAGTTGAATATTTTATTTAGAATAATTCAATTTAAGTATTTGCTGAAATTTTGGGCTAGAGATAGGATGCGCTGCGTCTTCCAGTTAGCATTTTTCCACAATTCTCCCTTCCATTTCGCTACAATCTCACAATCGCCTTACCTTTGTTCACTACAAAAAAACCAATCTTACCGTGATATCCATTGCCGAAACGCATCGTAATTTCATTGAAGAACTCACCTGGCGCGGCATGTTGCATGACGCCATGCCCGGTACCGAAGCACAACTAAGCCAGCAAATGACCACGGGCTACATCGGATTCGACCCCACGGCGGCTTCGTTGCACATCGGTAACCTGGCTACGGTCATGCTGCTGGTGCATTTCCAACGCGCCGGTCACAAGCCCCTCGCGCTGGTCGGCGGGGCCACGGGCATGATCGGTGACCCGTCGTTCAAGGCATCGGAACGTTCTTTCCTATCCGAAGAAACGCTACGGCACAACCAGGAAGGCATCCGCCAGCAACTGGAATCGTTCCTGGATTTCGACTGCGGCGAGAACTCCGCCGAGATGGTCAACAATTACGACTGGTTCAAGGAGATGGGCTTCCTGCAATTCCTGCGGGAAGTGGGCAAATTTTTGTCAGTCAACTACATGACAAGCAAGGACTCGGTCAAAACACGCCTGGAAACCGGAATTTCCTTTACCGAATTTTCTTACCAATTGCTGCAAGGCTACGATTTCTACTGGCTCTACAAAAACAAGGGCGTCCGCCTGCAAATGGGTGGTTCCGACCAGTGGGGTAACATTACGACGGGCACCGAACTCATCCGCCGCAAGGAGGGAGACGCCGAGGGCTATTTCAAGGCTTTCGCGCTCACAACGCCGCTCGTTACTAAATCCGATGGCACTAAGTTTGGTAAAAGTGAAGGCGGCAATGTCTGGCTCGACCCCGCCATGACCAGCACCTACCAATTCTACCAGTTTTGGATCAATCAGTCGGACGAAGATGTCTCCCGACAACTGCGCGTCTTTACCTTATACACAAAAGAGGAAATCGAGGCTTTTGAAGCCGAACACGCCCAGGCTCCGCACCTGCGCACTATGCAGCACGCCCTGGCCCAAGAGGTCACCACGCGCGTTCATTCTGCCCGAGACTATCGACTGGCCGTGAAAGCTTCCGAGGTACTTTTTGGCAAAGCCACGCTCGACACCTTGAAAACTATTGAAGCCGACGAGTTCGAGACGATCTTCGACGGCGTACCGCAGTCCACCCTCAGCCGTACCGACTGGGAGGCCTGTCCCACGATCACGGATTTGCTTTCGACCGCCACAAACGGCGAAATCTACACCTCCAAGGGTGAAACCCGCCGTGCCATTCAGCAGAATGCCGTTAGTATTAACAAAGTAAAAGTGACGAATGCTGAGCAGACGCTTGCCGAATTTGATCTGCTGCAAGATCGCTTCGTGCTGGTGTCGAAGGGAAAAAAGAACCATTTAATAAAAATTGCTTCATGAAAACCCTTTATTTTGGAGGCCCCTCGATTTGAGCATCGACCACTCTGTCAATTGGACTCAAGGATTTTACCTGGGGCGGAAAATTGTTTTAGCGCGGCACGAAAACCCTTATCTTTGAAAAAAACTCTCGCCGGGAAAGCAGGGCATGCCTGGAAGACGACATTTGCTCCGCCGCGCCCGTTTTGCCGAAGTTCGAGATCGGCGCGAGTGATTTGCTGATGTTGCCGGAAGCGCGAACCTGGGGCAACTTGAACATATAATGACGACGGGCGAAACCGCATTTCTCATAATCCTAATTCTGCTGTTCTTCGTGGGGCCACTAATTTTATTCGTGCGCTTTGGCCTGAAATTCAGCGACGAAACCTACGAACCGAGTTACCAGCCACGCACGTATCGCACCTCGGCCAGGGACTTTTTCTTGACAATGGAATCTGGACTAGCAGTTTTTCTTGTTGTTATGGGTTTGTTCTTTTTGCAATTTTTATCAAAACCGATCTCAAATCAATCCGGCTACCCTGATTGGGCTGTTTACGCTTTGCTCGGACTAATAACACTGATGTGTTTTGGGGCTTCGATCTATATTCTCATTTTTGATTTCAACTACTGGAAATACACCAAAGACCGTGTGATGGCTTTCGACCCGGAGACACGCACACTTACTGTGCAGACCGATGAAGACGAGTACATAATTGGGGACGGAGACGTTAAAAAGGTAGATATTTTCTCCAATCAAAATTACAGAAACCTGCGTGAATACTATCGCTTTAAATTACGCGACGGCCGAGAACTGATTATCACCGACAAAACCAAAGGAGCATACGCCATTTTCGATTTTTTCACTAACATTCCTGAGTACAGGTATAAACGTTGGATTCCGACGATAAGCCGGGAGAATTCCTAAAGTACTCAACCTATCGCTATTCCCACAAAAATTCCCGACCTTTGCCCCCAATTTCGCTTCATAACCAAGCGATTTAACAAAAAAGCCTATAGCTTACGGCCAAATGCCTATAGCTTCAAAAATGAAAACCAAAGGAATACGTACCAATAAAGTCAACATCGTCACGCTGGGTTGTTCCAAAAACCTGGTGGACTCGGAAGTACTTTTCACCCAACTGAAAGGCAATGGCTATAACGTGGCGCACGAGTCGAAGAAAGACGACGCGCAAATCGTGGTTATCAACACCTGCGGCTTCATCGACGGGGCCAAGGAGGAGTCCATCGACACCATCCTGCGCTACGCCGAGGCCAAGGCGGCGGGAGTCGTGGACAAGGTGTATGTGACGGGTTGCCTGTCGCACCGCTATAAAGACGAACTGGCCCTGGAAATTCCGACGGTGGACGCCTGGTTCGGCACCAACGAACTACCGCGCCTGCTCAAAACTTTGAAAGCCGACTACAAGCACGAACTCATCGGCGAGCGGCTGCTGACCACGCCGACGCACTACGCCTATCTCAAAATCGCCGAGGGCTGCGACCGCCCCTGCAGCTTTTGCGCCATTCCGCTCATGCGCGGCGGCCACGTGTCGCGACCCATCGAGGAACTGGTAAACGAGGCCAAATCGCTGGCCAGGCGCGGCACGAAGGAGTTGATCCTCATCGCTCAGGATCTGACCTATTACGGGCTGGACATTTACAAAAAGAGAAACCTGTCTGACTTGCTGGCGCGGCTTTCCGACCTGGAGGGCATCGACTGGATCAGGCTACAATACGCTTATCCGGCGGGCTTCCCGGTGGATGTTCTGGACGTGATGAACGAGCGGAGTAATATTTGTAAGTACCTGGATATGCCGCTGCAATCGGGTTCGACGCAGATTCTGAAAGCCATGCGGCGCGGTATCACCCGCGAGAGAACGGAGGCTCTGATCGAAACGATTCGAGAAAAAGTACCGCGCATCGCCCTGCGCACCACGCTCATCGTCGGCCATCCCGGCGAAACCGAGGCGCTGTTCGACGACACCTACGAGTTTGTGGAAAAAATGCGTTTCGACCGCCTTGGTGCATTCCAGTACTCGCACGAGGACAACACCCATTCGCATACTATGCCCGACGATGTGTCTGCCGAAATAAAGCAGGAACGCGCCGACGCCCTCATGGAATTGCAGCAGGGCATTTCCTGGGAACTGAACCAGGAAAAAATCGGCAAAACCTACAAGGTCCTCTTCGACCGCAAGGAAGGGGGCTATTTCATTGGCCGCACGGAGTTCGACTCGCCGGAAGTGGATAATGAAGTGCTGGTGTCGGCCGAGCAGTACGTGCGGTTGGGTGATTTCGCGGAAGTGAAGATCACGGCGGCGGAGGAGTTTGATTTGTACGGTTCATTAGTTGACGGTGGACAGTTGACAGTTGACAGTTGAAAATTTCTTCTTTCCGGCTGGTTTGCCAAAATTCCCAATGTGTTTGCTCGCATTGTCGTTGTCCTTAACTTCGCGCAACTCTTTCAAAAACTACTACGTCTAAATCGGATAGCACAAGCTGATACTATCAACTGTCGACCGTCCACTGAATAAATGTTACAACGACTTCAAACCCTCTTTCTCGCCATCGTCGCCATTGCGATGGGCGTATTTTTAGCTTTCCCCCTCTGGCACAAAATGGGGTCCGATGGCATCCACGAAGCTTCCATGACGGCCTTCCGCCTGACTTTTAAGGCCACGCCCGTGCAGACGGGGATTCAGCCCGTATACTACGTAGCGGGAATGGCAATTCTGGTGATTTTGGTGGCAGTTTTTGCCATTTTTAAATTTCGCAATCGCTTGATGCAATCGGCCTTGTGCGCGGTCAATTCTATTTTGATGACGGTCATTCTCGCGACCGTCGTTTATCAGACTTTCTACAAAACCGCTAAGCTTTTCGATGAAGGGGAAACGGGCGATTATCTCGTTGGCTTCTACGCGCTGGTGGTGGCGATGCTGGCTAACGTAGCGGCCAACCGCTTTATCCGCCGCGATGAAAAAACGGTGAAGGAGTCGAACCGGATGCGGTAAGTGGTTTTCTGAAAAATCGTATCTTTGGAAAAATAGCCGATCTAAACCATGATACAAACTACCCAAGCCACCACCGACACGCTGCCCCGCAGTTTGGATGAATTCCTCGCCTGGGAGCCGAACGACGGCTTCAAGTACGAGTGGAACGACGGAGAAATCATTCAGTTTGCGGGTATGCAGGAAAACCAAATCAACATTTACGTCAATCTTCTCGATCTGCTGATTGAGTTGGGATACGCGAAGACGGGTACCTTGATCGCGGAACACAACGTTCATGTAAGCGGCATACAGCTACGCCGCCCCGACATCGCCTATTTTACTCGCGAACAAGTCAGGCACAGTGCCCAGGGTGGAAGGTCGATACCAGATTTTTTAGTCGAAGTGATATCCACCCACGACAAACTAAACCGGGTAGAAAAAAAATTAACGGAATATTTTGAAGCTGGTGTAAAAGTCGTTTGGGTAGTGATACCCGAAGAGCGGGTGGTGAACGTTTACACCTCCCGTCGCGAGGTCAAAGCCTGTATCGAAGACGACCTCTGCTCCGCCGCGCCTGTGCTGCCTGATTTCGAGATTAGCGTAAACGAGATGCTGGCGCTGGAAGTGTGAACACAGTAGGGCAAGAAACTAATTTCACATTTTCAATTGAACCCAATCCCTAACGACGTGCCGAACCAAAGCAGCATTGGCTTTTGCCCACTTGTTCCTACCTGCCAGTTCGGGTTCCAATACAAACGCCAGACTACTCCTGTCTTCAAGGGCTGAAAACGGACGCCCACGTTAGCGGAGGCTATGAAGTGGAAGCCCTGCCGCTGGTGAATGTCGAAATTTAGATCTTCGTACTCCCAGCGTTTGTAAACAATGACCGGGCCGAAACCGTGTTCAAAGGCGGCACGTTTGCTGGAATGTACTTTATTGATTATTAGCGGAAAGTAAAAGGTAGTGGCGTCATATGCTTGGTAGGGTTGAGCCATCCCCACCCGAAAGCCCCAACCCTCGTGGCCGGGCTTGAAGCGCATATCGTAGTTGAGCGAAAGACCTAAGGCGCTGCTTCCTAAAGCTTCTACATAGATAGCTTTGGCCCGGCGGGTTTTTGATGGTTCGTTGCTGTTTTGTATGCTGTCTGTTTGGGCCAGAGCATGGTGAAAAGACAGCAAGAATAGGGCAGCTAATAAGTACCGTTGAATGGCTTTCATACTATTTTTTGAAGAAAAAAGGGCTTGCGAGCCAAATATCGCAAGCCCTAAGCTTTTCATTCTACTCTAACGTAGTGGTACCTTACAGAATCCTCCGCGCTTCCGATCTCGGAAACATAGCCAGACGTTTCCAGCGTAGTTCTATCTGGCCCTCGCCTAATCTTAATATGGCGCGTTACCCAGCCTGTATAAGATAAAGTAACGGTCATTTTGGATGTGCTGGCGGAATAGGGGGTACGAAGCCATTCGTAAGTAGCGATCAACGAATCATTCCTGAAAACTTTATCGTAATCGCGACTGCGATCATTACCAGTTTCGATGATTTCAGTATAGCCAATCTGTGTACCCATTTTGGTACCCGAAGGCGCGACCACCTTTTCCAACTGCCAGCGTCCCAATAAGTATCGAGATATGGGACCTCCTGCGTCGAATCCCTCCTGTGGCCCAATACACGAAGCTAAAAGGACAGCTACAAAGATTGAGAAAACAAAACTTTTCATGGCTGTATGATTATGGGCGGATGCCGGTGATCATATGCAAATCGCTGTTCATGTATTCAGTGCCGCCTGGATTGAACGAGTTAACGCTGTACCAGCCGTTGGACCCTCCTTCCCAGCCCCAGTTCATGCTGACATAAGTGTAGTTCCACTCATCACACTGAAGCGTCGAGCAATTGAAACTGCTGTAGTTATGTTCTTCGATTCCGTCGGCGATCCAAATATGATAATTGCCTAAGCAGGTCAAACAGGTCGATCCCCAAAGGATGACGGGATGGCCACTCGCTATCTCATTTTTGATTGAAGCGTATATGTAACTGGCCGAGTTGCCGCTATTGGATAAACCCATGGAAATCAGTCCGTTCTGAACTGAGGAGGGCCAAGTAAATGTATTGCAGGTGAACCAAAAGTTATAGTCAGCATTTGAGTTTATTGCACAGTAGTACATCAACTGGCTCAGGCTGACCTCTCCAGGTGTAAGAGCATTGCAGCTGTTCGATCGTGGGTTAGTAGTTCTTGGCCTTTCCAGATTCGGGTGATAGTATTCTATCAACTGTGCCATAGCTACCGGGCCACAGCCCGCGAGGCTCTTGCCACAGGAGCAATTACCAAAGGAAGGAAGATAAACCGTAGCGAGATTTCCCTGCCCCCAATTTGTATTGGTAAGGGGGCCATGAACGCTAGTGCTGTTCTGGCACATAAATTGGCCGTACTGGTACCATTCGTAACAGCTTGCAATTTTACCCCCTTTATCTTTGGGTAAGTTTAATTTTCCATCTAAGTACTTCTGCCACTCTTTAATGACGATCTCGTGCGCACTCTTGTCGGGGCGTTTCACATCCTTCACCTTCTGCTTGGCCGTTTCCAACCAGTCTTTAACTCCCCAGGGCATCTCGTCGAGTTTGAAATTGTTTGTTTCCGAGTAGGCCAACACGGGCATCGTGCGCATATCCGCCGAGACGATGACAAACCCCTTCGTCCCGTTTATAATGTAAAGAAGCGGTTCGCGAGTGACGCTGTCAAGCACAGGTACTTCCTCAGTGACCTCCAAAATTGCCCCCACTCTGGCACCGGAAAGCGTGTCCTGCTTCTGCGCAGCCTGGAAATGATACTGGGCTGCTTCGATCGCCTGTTGCGGCGAAACCGCATACGTCGGTGACTCCGATTGGGGCGGAGCTACATCGGTTACGTCGTGCCTGTCGCACTCAAAGAGGAGGAGAGACAGAAAAATCATAGAAAAGGACAGCCTCTTTACTGTCAGCAGTAGCTTTTTCATCAGATTTTAAATTTTTGTGCAACATTGACTAACAGGACAATAGTAATCGAATAGAAGTAATTATACAAATAATTAACAATAAAACAATGTGATATTTTTGCTATATGCAGAAAAAGTTATATGTATGTACATAGAAAAGTACGACACTGTACGACACTGATAGCGTAGGCAAGGAAAGGGGACAGAAAAAGTCCAATAATATTTTCTGGAGCGCCGCCCGCCGATACCAAAATCAAAGGCACTTGGTTGATTGAGCAAACAAATCTCGTTGGAAAATCAGCACAGGTCGGAAGTGTAGAAACGGCTGAGCTAAATCAACCCTTCCTTCAACAAATCGTGCAAATGCACGAAACCCTTCAACTTTCCTGTCTCCACGACTACAAGCTGCGTGATACTCCGGGCCTGCATGAGTTGTAGGGCATTCACGGCGTATTCGTCGGGGGCGATGGCAATGGGGGCGGGGGTCATGATGTCGCGGGCGGTTAGGCGCAGCAGGTCGGTTTCGCGGTGCTGATTGAGCATTCGTCGCAGGTCGCCATCGGTGACGATGCCTGCAAGGGTACCGTCTTTTTCCTGGAGCACCGCCGTGGCCCCTAGTCTTTTCGACGTAATTTCCAGAATGACTTCTTTCAAATTGGCGGTTTCCGACACGGCGGGGCAGTCGTTGTGGGGATAAATGTCGCTGACGCGCAGGTAAAGCTTTTTGCCCAAAGATCCACCCGGATGGAAGCGGGCGAAATCCTGCCGGGTGAAGCCACGCGTTTCTAATAAGCAGATAGCCAGCGCGTCGCCCAGCGCCATGCACACCGTGGTACTGGTGGTGGGGGCAAGGTTGAGCGGGTCGGCTTCGTGGGGGGCGTGGGCGTGGATGATGAAATCGGCGTTACGGGCCAGGTAGGAATCTTTATCGCTGACCATGGCAATTAGCGTGATTCCAGCCCTTTTCAATAAAGGAAGGAGTACCTTTACCTCAGGCGTGTTGCCGCTTTTGGAAATGGCGATGACCACATCTCCGGCCTGAATCATGCCCAAATCACCGTGAATGGCGTCGGCGGCGTGCATAAACAGGGCGGGAGTTCCGGTGGAGTTGAGCGTGGCGACGATCTTTTGGCCTACCAGGGCACTTTTGCCGATGCCTGTTATCACGACTCTGCCGCCCGCTTGCAGAATGGCTTCCACGCAGTTTTCAAAGCCTTCGTCGATGAGCGCTACCAGGTTTTGGATCGCCTCGGCTTCCCGCGCCAACACTTCTTTTGCGATGGACTGAATATTTTTTACTAATTTCAATTTTGAATCCAACTCCCGGATTTGCTATTTTAGAAAAAAAACTGACATAAGAAGTTGTTTGACAGGACTGTCTGGTCGATGACTTTGTCGTTTAAATAAACACCTTCCAAACAAAGGTAGAGAACTTTGAATAACCCTCTCGCAGAGAAACAATGATACAACAGACCGAGGAAGTCGCCGCAGACAGCCTGAAAGCAAGTTTGAAAGAGATTTTCGGATTTAGCCAGTTCCGAGGCGATCAGGAAGTCATTATCAATAATATTTTATCCGGAAAAAACACTTTCGTTATCATGCCCACCGGGGCGGGCAAGTCACTATGCTACCAGTTGCCGGCCCTGGTCAAGGACGGCATGGCGATCGTGATTTCGCCGCTTATTGCCCTGATGAAAAATCAGGTCGATCAGCTCAACGCCTTCGGCATCAACGCACAGTTTCTGAACTCGACGCTCACGAAGGCTGAAATCAACCGCGTAAAGCGCGACGCTTTGGATGGTAGCTTGAAGATGCTCTACATAGCGCCCGAATCGCTGACGAAAGAGGAGAATCTGGATTTTTTACAAAGGACCAATCTCTCATTCGTCGCCATCGACGAAGCGCACTGTATTTCGGAATGGGGCCACGACTTCCGGCCCGAGTACCGCCGCATCCACGGCATTATCGACGACATCGGCGACTTGCCCATCATCGCCCTCACGGCCACGGCCACGCCCAAGGTGCAGCAGGATATTCGCAAGAACCTGCAAATGGAAGAAGCCCAGACTTTTAAGTCGTCCTTTAACCGGGAAAATCTTTATTACGAGATTCGGGCCAAGCACGACGTTAAGAAGCAACTCATCCGTTACGTTCATCATAATAAGGGCAAATCGGGCATTATTTATTGTCTGAGCCGCAAGAAGGTGGAGGAAATCGCCGCCCTGCTGAACGTCAACGATGTGCGGGCGCTGCCCTATCACGCCGGGCTGGATTCTCACACCCGCATGACCAACCAGGATGCTTTCCTGAACGAGGATGTGGAAGTCATTGTGGCGACCATTGCCTTCGGCATGGGCATCGACAAGCCCGACGTGCGCTTCGTGATTCACTACGACGTCCCCAAGTCGCTGGAAGGCTACTATCAGGAAACGGGCCGCGCCGGGCGCGACGGGTTGGAAGGCAACTGCCTAATGTTTTACAGCTACGCCGACATCCTGAAGCTGGAAAAATTCAACAAGGACAAGTCGGTCACCGAGCGCGACAATGCCCGCCACCTGCTGGGCGAGATGGTCGCCTACGCCAATCTGGGCGTGTGCCGCCGCCGTCAGTTACTCAGCTATTTTGGGGAATATTATGGCGAGGATTGCGGCTTCTGCGACAACTGTATGAAGCCGACCGAAACCTCCACCGTACAGGAGGAGGTGGTGCTGGCACTGAATGCGGTGAAACTTACTGGCGAGCGTTTCGACGGCGAACACATTGCCGACCTGCTGATGGCCAAGGAAAACCAGTACGTCCGCAGTTACGAACACGACAAACTGGACGTGTACGGAAAAGGGAAAGAGCTCAACCCGTCGCACGAATTTTGGGTTTCGATGATCCGCCAGATCGTTATTTTTGATTTTCTCGAAAAAGATATTGAAAATTATGGTGTACTGAGGCTTTCTGAGCGCGGTACCGAATACCTGAATGGTCCTTATCCGGTCACGATCCACTCGGATCATAATTATGAAGTAGAAGTGAGCAAAGACGACGACGACAACGGTGGCCCTTCCTCTAACGGCGGCCATGCTTACGACGAAGCGCTGCTTTCGCTGCTGAAAGCCTTACGCAAGAAGGTGGCGAAAGAGAAAAATCTTCCACCCTACGTAATTTTTCAGGACCCTTCGCTGGAAGAAATGGCAACGGTGTACCCGACGACCGCGCAGGAAATGTCGCAGGTCAATGGCGTGGGCATGGGTAAAGTGCAGAAGTTTGGCAATCAGTTCATCGACGCCATTACGAAGTACGTGGAGGAGAACGAAATAGAAACTGCCAAAGACGTAGTGGTGAAGTCGATGGTCAATAAGTCCAAAATCAAGATTTACATCATTCAGCAGGTAGACCGCAAGGTCGATCTGGACGAAATCGCCGAGGCCAAAGGGTTGGCGATGGAGGAGTTGATTGAAGAAATCGAGCATATTTGCTACTCGGGTACCAAGCTCAACCTCAACTACTACATCAGCCAAGTCATCGACGCCGACCGGCAGCAGGATATCAAGGAGTACTTCATGACCGCCGAAACCGATAATATCGCCGCCGCGCTGGTAGAATTCGCCGACGAGGACATCACCGAAGAAGAACTCCGGCTGGTGCGGATCAAATTTCTGTCGGAATTTGCCAACTAGCCACTGAATACACGCCCAAATACATGAATGGTTTTCTCTAGAAAAGGAAGGGAGCGACTTGCGACTATATGAATATACTGATACTGGGTTCGGGCGGGCGAGAACACGCTTTTGCGTGGAAGATGGCGCAAAGTCCGCTTTGCGATGAACTGTACGTAGCACCCGGTAACGCCGGAACGGCTTCGGTAGCAACCAACGTTGAGGTTGGCTACAATGATTTCGAGGCAGTTGCGGCTTTAATTACTGAGAAGCGAATCGACTTGGTCATTATTGGCCCGGAGGAACCGCTGGTGCGGGGCATCGTCGATTTCTTGCAAGCCCGTCCCGAGTTAAATCACGTGCGAATTATTGGCCCCGACCAAGCCGGGGCGCAATTGGAAGGGAGTAAAGATTTTTCCAAAAATTTCATGGAAAAATACGGCATCCCCACGGCCAAATACCGCACTTTCACGGCAGATACCCTCGACGAGGGAATGGCCTATTTGCAATCACACGCGCTACCCATCGTTCTTAAGGCTGACGGCTTGGCAGCGGGCAAAGGCGTGATCATTGCCGAGACCTTAGCACACGCTCAGGAAAGTTTGCGGGAAATGCTGGTGGACGGAAAGTTTGGCATGGCGGGCCACAAAGTGGTCGTCGAACAATTCCTGAAAGGCGTCGAACTCTCCGTTTTTGTACTGACCGATGGTACGCACTATAAAATTCTGCCCGAAGCCAAGGATTACAAACGCATCGGCGAGAACGATACCGGACTCAATACGGGCGGTATGGGGGCCGTTTCTCCCGTGGTGTTTGCTGACGAAGCGTTTTTGAAAAAAGTAGAAGAAAAAGTCGTGAAGCCCACCTTGGACGGGCTACAAAAAGAAGGAATAAAGTACGTGGGGTTCATCTTTATAGGCTTGATGCATGTCAAGAGCGAACCTTACGTGATCGAGTACAATGTGCGCATGGGCGATCCCGAGACCGAAGTGGTGCTTCCGCGCATCCAGTCGGATTTAGTGACGCTGCTGACGGCCACGGCGAAGGGGAATTTACAAGACGTTCTCATGACAATTTCGCCGCAGGTGGCCGTCACGACGGTGGTGGTGTCGGGAGGATATCCCGGCGACTACGAAATGGGCAAGGTAATTGCCGATACGGACAAAGCCGAGGATGTGGTGGTGTTTCACGCCGGAACCGCATTCAACGGCAATACGGAGGTCGTTACCAACGGCGGAAGAGTATTGGTGCTCACAGGCATCGCCAACTCTTTGGAAAATGCCGTTCACAAGTCACAGCGAGCGGCCCAAACCATCCAGTTTGAAGGAAAATACTACCGCCATGATATCGGCCTCGATCTCTTACGATACAATGATTGAGGAAATAGACTATGGGATGCATATCATGTTCATCCGGCGGCTGCGGCTCCAGCGAGAGCGGCGCGGCCCCCGGATGTAAAAGCAATGGCAACTGCGGAACGGGCGGTTGTAATAAAATGAATTCGTTCGATTGGCTGAGCCACATGGAAATTCCCGTGGCGCAGCGTTTCGACGTGCTGGAAGTGAAGTTCAAGGGGGGGCGAAAGGAGTTTTTTCGAAATGTTCACCAACTCGACCTCACCACGGGCGATTTTGTAGTCTGCGAAATGTCCTCGGGCTTTCATATCGGCATGGTGTCGTTACAGGGCGAACTCGTGCGGTTGCAGATGAAGCGCAAGAAGGTCGTCGTCAACGACGACTTAAAAGTGATTCACCGCGTGGCCAGCGAGCAAGACCTCGAAAGGTACACGCAGACCGTGGCTCGCGACCTGCCGACGATGTACCGCAGCCGCGAGATTATCAGGAGTTTGAACCTGAACATGAAGCTGTCTGACGTGGAATTCCAAACCGACAACACCAAGGCGACGTTCTACTACTCCTCCGAGGAGCGGGTGGATTTCCGGGAGCTAATTAAGCTGCTGGCCACTGAGTTTAGAGTAAGGGTTGAAATGCGGCAGATTAGTCTGCGGCAGGAGGCCGGGCGTCTGGGTGGTATAGGGGCCTGCGGCCGTGAGCTTTGCTGCTCGACCTGGATCACTGATTTCAAGACCATTTCCACCTCGGCAGCCCGCTACCAGAACCTGTCGCTCAATCCGGCCAAACTCTCCGGTCAGTGCGGGCGTCTCAAATGCTGCCTTAACTACGAGTTGGAAACTTATATCGACGCCCTGAGCCACATCCCGAAGGTGCATGCGCCGCTAAAAACCAAGAAGGGCAACGCCTTCCTGCAAAAGACGGACATCTTCAAGCGGATCATGTATTTCAGCTTCGAGAAGGACAACAACTGGTACCCTATCGAAGCTGAGAAAGTGAAGGAAATTTTGATCTTGAACAAAAAAGGCGAAATTCCCGAGACGCTGGAAATCATGGTGATGCCCGACGTTGCCCTGGCCGAAGAAACCAAGGAAGCCGGCTCTCTCAGCACCGACCTCGAAAGCCTGGACCGTAAATACAGCGAAGCCACTACGAAGAAGAAAAAGAAGAAGAAAAACCGGAGTAAGCCGCGCAAGCCGAAGGGTGGGGGCGCGAAGGAGTGAGGGAGTTGCATTGGACTGCAACAACATAGACAAGGTAATTCCGAAGGCTGTCCCAAATGGACAGCCTTTTTTTAAAAGTCCCGGAGGGGCGTAATATAATAACGCAGGGTGAAGCCCTGTGCCGCGATGGACCAAATTCAAAAACTCTACGACATCTCCCAAAAACATACCCGACGCATCATCGGCCTGATGTCCGGCACTTCGCTGGACGGCTTGGATGTGGCTTTGTGCAAAGTCAGTGGCCGTGGACTGGAAACTGAGCTGGTAGTGGAGCAATTCACTACTGTTCCCTACACTGAAAAATTCCGGGACGAAATCCAGGCGGTCTTTGCCAAAAGGGAAGTCGATTTCCAGCATCTATGCTTGCTAAATGCCCACATCGGCACCCAACACGGGCGCATGGTGCTGGATTGCCTGGAAAGCTGGAAAATACATCCCAAAGAAATCGACCTAATCGCCAGCCACGGGCAGACGGTGTATCACGCGCCCAAAAAGCAGCACGGCCTGGCCGACTACCCCAACGCAACGCTGCAAATTGGCGATGGCGACCACATCGCCATTACGACGGGCATCATCACAATCAGCGACTTCCGGCAGAAGCACGTCGCGGCGGGCGGCGAGGGCGCACCTTTGGCTGTATATGGTGATTATTTGTTATTTTCAAAAAAAGGCGAAAACCGCATTTTGCTAAACATGGGCGGCATCGCCAACTTTACCTACCTGCCTGGTAGCCAACGCGCCGACGAGGTATTCACCACCGATACCGGCCCCGGCAATACCTTGATTGACGCTTTTACCAGAGAATATTTTGATAAACCGTATGACGATAATGGTGCGTTGGCGGGGGCAGGGAAAATTGAATATAGTCTGTTAGCGGCGTTGAAAAACCACGCCTTTTTCAACGCCAGCTTTCCTAAAACCACTGGCCCGGAGGTATTCAACGCAACTTATGTGCAGAATGCGCAGAGGCAAAGCGGCGCGGAAGCAATTAAGCCCCAAGACCTCCTCGCCACGCTCACCCGTTTCAGCGCCGAAACCATCGCGGACGCCATTCACAAAACAATTGACAAGAACGAAAAGTACACTCTTTACGCCAGCGGTGGCGGCGCGCATAACCCGGTATTGATGCAACACATCCGTGAACAACTACCCAATCTTGCAATAAAAAGCATGGAAAATCTCGGCGTGGCAGGAGATGCGAAAGAAGCGGTGCTTTTTGCAATACTATCCAACGAAACCGTTGTGGGAGGAACCCCCACTTTCGGTACCCGCGAAGGCGTTCCTAGCGTAAGGATGGGAAAGGTGTCGTTTCCTAGTTGAGGGGCAAAGGGCCAAAGCTTTGTTTATACTTCTGTAAATGAGTACATTATAACTTAATAATTAAACAACCTAATGTACGATGTAACGATCATTGGCGGCGGCATCGTCGGATTGGCTACTGCCTTGCGGCTGAAAGAGCAGCGGCCAGGATTGCGGCTGCTGCTTTTAGAGAAGGAGAAGAACGTGGCCCAGCACCAGACGGGCCATAATAGCGGTGTCATTCACTCGGGGCTGTACTACAAACCTGGTAGCTTGAAAGCCACTAACTGCATTCGGGGTTACCGGATGTTACTGGATTTTTGTGATAAAGAGGATATCCCCTACGACCTCTGCGGCAAAATTGTCGTCGCTACCCAACCCGAGCAAATTTCCATTTTGCACGGCCTGCACGAGCGGGGCTTGCAGAATGGCCTGACGGATAATCGGAAAATCACCTTCGAGGAAATGCGTGAGATCGAGCCGCACGTACAGGGACTGGAAGGGATTTGGGTACCCTACACCGGGATCATCGACTACAAAATGGTATCGGAAAAATGCGCTAAGCGTATCAAGGAGTTGGGCGGGGAGTTACGATTTGGGGAAAAGGTCGTTAAAATTGAACAGGCCCACGGACGTTCGCAAATCTGCACCGAGAAAGGCGGTGAATACAGAACCAAACTCGTCGTCAACTGCGCCGGGCTGTACTCCGACATCGTGGCGCAACTTACGCAGGAGGAATCCATCAAAGTGCGCATCGTCCCCTTCCGGGGCGAGTACTTCAAGTTAAAACCCGAAAAAGAGCATTTCGTCAAAAACCTCATTTATCCCGTTCCTGATCCCAATTTCCCCTTCCTGGGGGTTCACTTCACGCGCATGATCGAAGGTGGGGTAGAGGCGGGACCGAACGCCGTACTGGCTTTCAGCCGTGAGGGCTACGGCAAAACGAATTTCAACTTCAAAGAATTTTCGGATACGCTGGCCTGGCCGGGCTTCCGTAAAGTAGCGGCTAAGTATTGGCGCACGGGCTTAGGTGAGATGTACCGCTCATTCTCCAAAGCCGCCTTCACCAAAGCCTTGCAGGAACTCATCCCCGAAATACAGTCCGCCGACCTCGAACCCGGCGGCGCGGGCGTTCGCGCCCAGGCCTGCGACTACGACGGCGGCCTGCTCGACGACTTCGCGATTCTGGAAAGTACATCGGCCATCAACGTTGTTAACGCGCCTTCTCCGGCGGCGACGTCGTCGCTGTCCATCGGGCAGACGGTTTCGGAGCGGGTGCTGGGACGGTTGTGAGCCGACAGGGGTTTATTTCTCCCATTAATTTCTCCCCTACCTTGCTATTCAAAAGGTTAAGGTCTATATTTGCACTCCCATTTTGAGGTGGGACAGGTATTTTAGTGTTTAAAATCCTGAGAATCAATAATAAATCCTTTTGTTAATCGTGGATACGTTAAGCTACAAAACCATCTCGGCGAACAAAAACACTGTCACTAAGGAGTGGATCGTGGTGGATGCCAAGGATGTGGTGCTAGGCCGATTGGCCAGCGAAATCGCCAAAATCATCCGGGGCAAGCACAAGCCGAGCTTCACGCCGCATGTTGATTGTGGTGATAACGTTATCGTTATCAACGCCGATAAAGTCAAAATGACCGGGAAGAAAATGACCGACAAGATTTACATGCGCCACACGGGCTACCCCGGCGGACAGCGTTTCCAAACGCCGCGTGAAATCCTGGCCAAGTATCCCGAGCGTCTGGTCGAAAAGGCCGTACGGGGCATGCTGCCAAAAGGCCGTTTGGGTCGTCGGTTGTTCACCAACCTGTACGTCTATGCCGCCGCCGAGCATCCGCACGCTGGTGCCCAGCCTAAAGAAGTTAAATTCAACTTGTAAGACAATCCCGCATGGAAGTTATCAACACAATTGGTCGTAGAAAGACCGCCGTGGCGCGTATCTATATGAAACCCGGCAAGGGTGAAATTAAGGTAAACGGCCGTGATTATAAGGAATACTTTCCTTTTGAAGTCCACCAAATCGTGCTTCAGCAGCCGTTCACGACGCTGAATGCCAACGGCACCTACGACCTGAAGGTGAACGTACGTGGTGGTGGTATCACGGGACAAGCCGAAGCGACGCGCATGGCCATTGCTCGCGCCCTCGTCGAAGCCAACGCCGAAAACCGCCCGCCTTTGAAGAAGGAAGGCTTCCTGACCCGCGACCCCCGCATGGTGGAGCGCAAGAAATACGGTCGCCGCAAAGCCCGCCGCAAGTTCCAGTTCTCGAAGCGTTAATATTCTGGATATTGGATTGGATAATCGAGTTGAATAAAAAGCATTTATTCACTCATTCACAATTCAATAATTCAAAATTGATCTAAGTCCAGGCAGCACTTATCGTGTCCGGTGTGCTGCGCTGCGTAGTTGTTTTTTCAATTCATATTTTTATTAAAAATCAAATGGCACAGATAGAATATAAAGACTTATTAAACGCAGGGGTGCATTTTGGTCACCTGACTCGCAAGTGGGATCCCCGCATGGCTCCGTACATTTTTATGGAGAAAAACGGGATTCATATCGTGGATCTCAACAAAACCCTGAACAGCCTCGAGCAAGCCGAGGCAGCTTTGAAACAGATCGTTCGCTCCGGCAAGAAGATCATGTTCGTGGCCACCAAGAAGCAGGCGCAGGAAATCGTAACGGAAGAGGCCAAGCGCCTGAAAATGCCCTACGTGACGGACCGCTGGCTGGGTGGCATGTTGACCAACTTCGGTACCATCCGCAAGTCGATCAAGAAAATGCAGACGCTGGAAAAAACGCTGGCTGACGAAGAGATGGTCAAAAATATTGCCAAGCGCGAGCGGCTGATGCTTACCCGTGAGCAAGAGAAACTCACCCGTGTTCTGGGCGGTATCGCCGACCTGACCCGTCTGCCCTCAGCCTTGTTCGTCGTAGATGTGAAGCGCGAGCATATCGCGATTTCCGAAGCCCGTCGCCTGAACATTCCGGTGTTCGGCATTTGTGATACCAACTCCAACCCCGATCTGGTCGATTTCCCGGTTCCCGGCAATGACGACGCCTATAAATCCATTTCCCTGCTGACCCTAGCCATAGGCAAGGCCATCGAGGAAGGTTTAATGGAGCGCAAGCAGGATAAAGAGGATCAGCGCCTGGCCGAGGAGGAGGAAGCGAAGCGTCAGAGTGATCTGCGCAATGAGGCCGAAGCTGCCAAAAAGCAAGCCCGTGAGGAGGCGAAGCAGGCTAAGGCAGACGCTGCAACCGAGGCTCCTGCTGCGGAAGCACCCGCTGCCAAAGCGCCGACTACCGAAGATGCTCCCGTGGCTGCCGCTGAGGAAGGCGATATAGAGTAATCTTCCCTGACGATATATAAACAAAGAATAAGGTTCAGACCTAATTATCTGGATATAGATGAGTAGCCCGTAGCCTTCCCGCTATGGGCTACTTCGTTAAAATAGGGGTAACGTGTGACAAAGTACCTTTGCCCGAAATTTTTCAAAGAAAACAATAACTAATATAGAATAAACCAATTATGGCAATAACGGCACAAGACGTAAACAAACTCCGCCAGATGACCGGCGCCGGAATGATGGACTGTAAGAAAGCCCTCACCGAAGCGGACGGAGATTTTGATAAAGCAGTAGATATTCTGCGCAAGCAGGGACAGAAAGTGGCCGCCAAGCGGGCCGACAACGCGACCTCCGAGGGCGCGGTGCTGGTACATATCAGCGACGACGCTAAAACGGGCATCATCGTGGCCCTCGCCTGCGAAACTGAACCCGTCTCCAACGTGGAGGATTTCAAAAATCTGGCGCAGTCCATCCTGGACAAGGCCGTGGAAATCAATGCTACTGATAAGGAAACGCTGCTGGCCGCGACGATGGCCGACGGTCGCCCCGTGTCGGAGCATATCATTGATCTGACGGGCAAACTCGGCGAGAAACTCGACATGATGGCCTACGAAAACATGAGCGCTGAAGAAGTGGTGTCCTACATTCACTCCAACGGCAAACTGGGCGTACTTGTCGGCTTTGGCGGCGTGAACGGCACCGACGTAGCCGAACTTGGCAAGGACGTGGCGATGCAAATCGCGGCCATGAAGCCCGTGGCACTGGATAAGGACGGCGTGGACTCGGCGACCATCGAGCGGGAAATCGAAGTCGGCCGTGACCAGGCCCGCGCCGAAGGTAAGCCCGAGGCAATGCTGGAGAAAATTGCAATGGGACGTCTGAACAAGTTCTACCGCGACAACACCCTGCTGAACCAGGAATTTGTGAAAGACGGGTCGATGACCATCCGTCAGTTGCTGGAAAAAACGGCCAAGGGACTTGAAGTAAAAGACTTTAAGCGGGTAGCCATCGGTGGCGTTTAATAGTCGCTTGCTCATTAATAGTTGAAAAGAGCCCTGCATTCTCGCAAATGCAGGGCTTTTTTCGTTATTTCGGGCCAATTCTTGCCGGATATTTTTTAAACCCGCCCCCTCCCGATAGTTACCTTTCCACGAAATGGAAGTCCTAAGCCCGGCACAAAAACCAATTGCATTGCAGACCGACGAGGAACTTGTGCGGCTTTTTATCATTACGCAGCGCAACCCTTATTTTGAAGAACTGTACGATCGATATTCGGGCAAAGTATATCGTAAATGTCTGGCATTTGTCAAAGACCAGGCCAAGGCAGAAGACTTTACCCATGATATTTTCCTGAAGCTGATCTTTAAACTGGGTTCTTACAACGAAAACGCCCGTTTTTCCACTTGGTTGTACTCTATTACGTATAACTACTGCATGGACCAGTTGCGAATCAACAAAAAGAGGGCAGAAGTCTATGCAGATGACAATCTGGAAGTACCCGATGACACGGATTTGAACACCATGTTTGACGAGCCGGACGTAGAGGCTAAGCGACTGAAACGGGCTATGGAGGGGCTGAATACGGAGGAGAAAAGTATCCTGATGATGAAGTACCAGGATGACCTCAGTATTCGGGAAATCGCCGATGTATTCAAGATCACAGAAAGTGCGACAAAAATGCGTCTGTTACGCTCACGTGAGAAGCTACGGACGAAGTACCTGGAGACGGCCCTTTTCCTGGGACTGCTGGGAGCCAAGCTGCTGGAGTTGTTCAAGATTTTGAAGTAAAAGGATTGATGGTATGAACAATAATGTATTCGAAGAACTGGAACCTGACGCCGAAGTACCCGCGTACTTAAAAAACGCGCTGGTGTCGGAGATCGGCCTCATTCGCGACACCATACAGATCGTGGAACTGTTTACCGACAGCCTGTTTAGCACTGCTCTGTTGTGCGTCTCTGATATCGAAGAACCCTCGCAACCCTAGTCCTTTATGCAACGTCTTCCGAACATTACCGAAATCCTGATCAATACCTTCAACACGCTCATTCAGCAGTTTGTGGAGTTCGTACCTCGCCTGATTGGCTGCGCTATCATTCTGCTGGTGGGCTATCTGGTGGCGCGGGGGGTGTCAGTGCTGGTAAAGAAAGTGCTGGGCCGGGTGGGCTTTGATCGTATCGGTGAGAAGCTGAACGAGATCAGCATCGTGAAGCAACTCAAAACCGAAATTAAGCTCAGCGAAATCGTCGCCACGGTGCTGTATTACTTTATCTTGTTGGTATTCCTGACAGCGGCCACTGAAACCCTGGGCATCGATGCCATCACCAACATGGTGGCCTCTATTGTGGAGTTTATCCCGCATTTGGTGGCAGCGGCTATTATGCTGCAAGTCGGTATTATGCTGGCTGACGTCATCAAGAATGCCGTGACGGCGCTCTGCAAGTCGTTCAATATTGCTTCGGCCAAGTTGATTGGGAACATGGTCTTTATCTTTTTCTTGATCATTACTTTCATTAGTGCGTTGGGTCAAATTGGCCTGGAAACGGCCTTGCTAGAATCCAGTTTCAACCTCATTCTTGGGGGCATCGTGGCGGCTTTTGCCCTGGGCTACGGCATAGCGTCTAGAGATGTGCTGGCCAACATGATTTCTTCAATTTATAGCCGCAATAAGTACAAGGAAGGCCAAATCGTGAGACTGGACGACGTGCGCGGCACGATTACCCGCATCGACAACGTCTCGGTTACGATTCAAAGCGAAAACTCGATTACTGTCATTCCCCTACAGCTTTTCCAATCGCGCAAAGTGGAAATCTTTAATGAAATTCCCCCAAATCAAAACGCCTAGCTCCCATGAAAAGACCGATTTCCCTAGTTTGCCTCTTTTTTATCACCCTTTTCAGTTCTTCCCTGATCTTTGCCCAGAATGAAGTACCCAGCGACTCGTTGCGCAGCCGGGAAGGCGCCGTAGTCGATTCGCTGCGGGAGGAGAACGTAGTGGAAGTGGATACCTCCTGGAAGAAAAAAATCGAGCTCGGGGCCAACCTGAATCAGGGCAGTTTTAGCAGCAACTGGACGGGCGGTGCGGTGAGTTCGGTGGCGTTCGGCATTTTTACCAATGCCCTGATTACCTACGAAAAAGACAAAAATAGCTGGCGCAACGACTTTCAGGCGCAGTACGGCATCGTGCGTAACAAGGGACAGGAAAGCCGCAAGAGTGTAGACCGCCTGTTCTTTGATACCAAGTACGGGAGGCAGCTTAGCCCGCACTGGAGTTTTATCATCAATGGCAACTTGCTGACGCAATTTACGGCGGGATACGAGTACGACAAATTACCTTCCGGCGAGTTAGCCCGCAATCGGGTTTCGGGCCTGTTTTCTCCGGCCTACGTGACGGAGGCACTTGGTATCGAATACAGACCGGTGGAGTACTTCTTCCTCACATTTTCGCCCGGTGCCGTCCGGCAGACAATCGTGACAGACTTGAACTTGTACAAGACTTTCCCCAAAAATTACGGCGTTCCCGTCGGCAAGCGGGTGCGCAACGAACTGGCTTTGCTGCAACTGGTAGCTAATTTCAATAAAGATATTGCCAAAAACGTGAACCTGAAATTCCGGTACCTGATGTTCGCCAATTATCAGAAACTGAGATCCATCGACAACCGCCTCGACGCCATGCTGACGGCTAAAATTAACAAATACTGGAATGTAAACCTGGGGGCGATCATGGTCTACGACGATGACCAAAGCAATCAAATCCAGTTGGCTCAGTCGTTATCCATTGGCTTTTTATACACATTCTGATTTCAAGATTTTACTTACTCTACCCTACTATTTTCAAGGTCTGATAATGAGACAGTTGCCTATTTATCCACCGAAATAGGCTCTTAATTTTTAAAACAAGATCAGACCTCGCCGTGCTATGCTCTCGACTGATTTCGCGGATTAGGTTAATGCCAA
>JBBSUC010000043.1:0-56220 GCA_038235275.1 Cytophagales bacterium
CTGACTAACGCGGCCACCGAGGGGCTGAACAACGTCATCCGCTACGTCAAGCGCATCAGCTACGGACTGCCCAAATTCGAGCATCTTAGGCTACGTGTTCTGGCCCAAGCCATCTGACCACAAAAATTGTCAAAGAACCACTTTAATTAAAAGTCTTTCCGAACCAGACGAACTACATATACTTTCATATAATATTCCTAGATCAAATCCGATACAGATTCCAGAATGTGATTTTCCATAATGGGACCACATCAATAAACTTGAAAATGTTTCACTAAAACAAGATAATCTCCGTTTGCTTAAATCATTACGCCATCCTTGATCGAGAATATCTTTCATTGTATTGTATATCTCCACACTAGTTTGTGTTAGCAACTTTTCACGAGTTTCTCTATCAAAATGGGTAGGATATTTTTCCATTAGGTACTGTATATATTCGATAGGTATATTTTTATAATCAATAAGTGGAAGATAACAATCGTATGGATCATTTACCTCCAAAGGAGAACTGAATGCTATTGTTTAATTTGTGAGTATCTTAATACCAGTTTCAAAATCTATGTATTTGTAAATAAATTTGTTATTTGCAACCAAATCTGATAGCTCAGTATATAATGCTATTCTAAATTCAGCTTCATTAGTGTTATGTATAGTGTGCATGAGACTATTTTTGCTTTTTGATAATTAATGATAAAGATAAACAAACATAAAAATTAGGAGCGATGAATATGAAAATAATTCTTAACATAGAAAGTACAGAAAGACCTAGTTTATCTGTACTTCCTGTTGCTATCATTTCCATGCCGTAAAACAAATTTTCAGCCAGACATTCTAGCTTTTGGCGTGTTGATTATTGTCGTAATTGGTGATAGGTACGGTCGCTGTTGTGCGACAGCGTTCGACAGAACACTCCATATCAAAGAGAATTAGCTGCCTGTCATGACTGCCTTCACCTCACACGATCCATTTTCTGAGGTGGGGCATAAATATCCTACCGCCGCCTGTCTGCCGCTTACCTAATAAATCAGTATCTTATTTGGCGAGATGTCTATGGAAGAAAGGGCGCTTATTATTAGTCAATCTAACTCAATCTTGTCGATCAGCAATCTGAACGTTTCGTCCTTCCCATTACCAATCAGAAAAACGATTTCCTCAATCTGAGGATGCGGAAAATTGGGTAGATCTAAATTCCTGCCCCGGAAAGCGGGGTACATATCGGCCAGCGGAATGATGACTTCCTGCCACTCGCCGGAAGTTGAGAAGGAAGCGACGTAAGAGTGGCGGGTACTCGAATCTTCCTTTACCCGCAGTTGGTAAGGCTTCCCGTCGCCTTTGAGTTTGACGACGATCTTGCTGTTCGCGCCTACTTCTATTTTTTCAAAGCCGTAGCGCACCGACGAGAACCCTCCGTTATTCTCCAAAGACACCCGGCCCTCGAATAATCCTTGTCCCTCGGGACTCAGCTTAAAGCTGCCGGACGAGCGGCCTCCCATCACGACATCATCGACAATTCGCCAGTTTTGGATGTTGGAGTTTTCGTTGAAAGCGAAGATCAGGGATGTGGCCATAGTAATTGTCAGGATAATGGTGGAAAGCAGGAGATGCATTGCTTTTAGTTTTGCCTCATTAACGGCCAGACCCTGACTGATGTTTGACAAAAACAGCAATCGTCTTTACTGGTCAAATCGCTAACGCGCGGCATTTGCAATCAAGCGTCTCTCTCACATCCCCAGCAAAATTTCCTTCAACACCGCCTGCGCGGCCCACTCACGATTCCCGGCCTGCTCGATCACCAGCGAGCGTGGGCCGTCCAGCACGGCGTCGGTCACCTTCACATTGCGGCGCACGGGCAGGCAGTGCATGAATTTGCCGTTGTCGGTGCGGGCCATTTTCTCCTCCGTCATCATCCAGGATGGGTCGTTGAAAAGCACCTGTCCGTAGTTGGTGTAGGAAGACCAGTTTTTGCCGTACACAAAATCTGCCCCTTCCAGCGCTTTCTCCTGATCGTAAATCACCTCGGCGTTGCCCAGAAATTCGGGGGCCAGGTCATAGCCCACCGGGTGGGTCACGACAAGTTCGACGTCCATGCCGTTCATCCACTCGCAGAAGGAGTTGGCTACGGCCTGAGGCAGTGCCTTGAAGTGCGGCAGCCAGGTCAGCACTACTTTGGGACGGGCTTTTACCTTGAATTCCTCGATGGTAATGCAGTCGGCCAGCGATTGAAGCGGGTGCCGCGTGGCCGATTCGAGGTTGACAATCGGGACGCCCGCGTACTTGCGGAATTGCTCGAAAACCAGTTCAGAATAATCCTTATCGCGATCCTGCAACTTAGCAAACGACCGCACGCCGATGATGTCGCAGTATTGACCGATTACCGCCGCCGCTTCTTTCACATGTTCGGCGTTGGCCCCGTTCATCACAATCGGATTTTCCGGCGTACCCTCCTCCATTTCAAGTCCCCAGCTATCCTGACCGACATTCAGAATGATGACATTCATGCCCAGATTCTGGGCGGCTTTCTGGGTGCTCAACCGCGTCCGCAGGCTGGAATTAAAGAAAAGGAGACCAATGGTCTTATTCTTGCCTAATTCCTGGTCGGCAAAGGGATTGCTCTTGGCGACGATGCCGCTGGTAACGAGTTGGTTGAGATCAATGACGTCGGCGGGAGAGATGAAATGGTCCATTCAGGCTTTTGAGGAGCTTTTCGGATTAAGGGTGAAAAGGTTAAGGCGGGGCGACCCATGCCGTTAAGGGCGGTCCGTCGCCACGGTAACGGCTTCTTTATAGTTGGCGATTTCTTCTTCCAATGCCTCCAAAAAGGCGTCGGCTTCTTCTTGGCCCAGGGCCAGCGAGGGCAGCAGTCGTAGCGTATTGGTTCCGGCGACGCCCGTGAATAGTTTGTGGTCGAAGAGGAGTTTGTTTCGCAAATCCTTGACCGGGAAATCGTACTCGATGCCGATCATCAGGCCGCGACCGCGCAACTCCTTGTAGCCGCCGATGCGCCGGATGCCTTCCATGAAGTACTCGCCCATGCGGGCGGCATTGTCGATCAGGTTTTCGTCTTTCATAATGTCCAGTACCGCCACACCCGCCGCGCAGGCCAGGTGGTTGCCGCCAAAGGTCGTTCCCAAGAGTCCATAGCTCGCCTTGAATTTGGGTGAAATCAACACGCCACCGATTGGGAAGCCGTTGCCCATGCCCTTGGCCATCGTCATCAGATCGGGGTGGATGCCGCTGAACTGATGCGAGAAAAACTTGCCCGTGCGCCCGTAGCCGCACTGCACGCTGTCGAGGATGAGTACCGCCCCGGTTTCGTCGCACTTGCGGCGCAGTGTTTGCAGAAATTTGTCAGTGGCGACGTGGATGCCGCCCACGCCCTGAATACCTTCCACGATCACGGCGCAGACTTCGTCGTCGATGCCGCTTTCGACGGCTTCCACATCGTTGTAGGGCAGGAACGTCACATGCTTGTTGTAGTTGATCGGCGCTACGATGGACGGATTATCCGTCGCTGCCACCGCTCCGGCGGTGCGCCCGTGAAAACCTTTTTTGAAGGCAATAACTTTCGTGCGACCCGTGTGAAATGACGCCAGTTTCAACGCGTTCTCGTTCGCTTCCGCGCCCGAGTTGCAGAGGAAAAGTTTGTAATCGGGATAGCCGGATATTTCACCCAGCTTTTCCGCCAATTCTTCCTGCAAGCTGATCTTGACCGAATTGGAATAAAAGCTGATGGCGTTCAGCTGCTTCGTGAGCATTTCCACGTAATAAGGATGAGAGTGCCCCACAGAAATCACGGCGTGTCCGCCGTACAGGTCGGTGTATTTAATGCCGTTTTGATCCCACAAATAGCTGCCCCGCGCCTTGACGGGTTCAATATCGTAAATGGGGTAAACGTCGAAAAGATGTGACATTCTTTTAGGGGAGAATTGAGAGTGGAGAGTTTTTGAAATTTAGTGAACGATGGGCGTTTAACCTTCCCAAACAGCGTAGGCGAAGCCTGCCGCGCCGAAACCGTTGCCGTTGTAGAGCAGATATTTCTTTCCGTTGTGTTCGTAGCGGTGGGCGTAGTTGATCATTTGGTAGTCAAAATCTTCGGGGTTGTCCGATTTGCCAATTCCCACTAATTCATCTTTCCTTTTCCAGTGCGTTCCGTCTTTTGACTCCGCGTAGCCCAGGCGGTAGCTTTGGTTGCGGTCGGTGCGGTAGTCGCGGGTGTGGCGGTAGGAATAGTACATTTTGTACAGGCCGTCTTCTTTGAATACGCTCGGACGGCCCACAGCGTGGAGGAAATCGTCAAATTCCAGCGTCGGCACGTCGCTGATGTCCCAGTGAATGCCGTCCCTGGACGTGGCCGATTGGCCGCGATAGTATGGTTCGGGATAGCCGTTGATGTATTCGCACTTGTGTCCCGAAATGTACCACATGCGCCAGGTGCCGTCCTCATCGAGCAGCACCGAAGGCTGCGCCGCCCAAATCGGGTTCTGAATGCTGCGATCCATAATCGGCCCGACAAACATTTTCTTGAAAGTCAGGCCACCATCGTGGCTCACGGACAAGCCCATCGACAAGCGATACGAATTCCAGGTGCGGTTCCAGCCCGTGTAGTACAGCCAGATGTCGCCGTTGGGGCGATTGACAAACCAGGCAGGCATTGCCCCCGTTTCGTCGTATTCGCCCGGCCCGCCCAGTTCCAGCACGGGTTTGTCGTGAATGTACAGAATCTTAGACGGATCGTCGTAATCCACGTCGATGAACGTGGGCCGCGACTGTCCCTGCGCGTCGCGCGAGGAAAAATAAATCCTGAGAAAATCCTCGTGCTTGTAAGCGAACGGTACCTGCGCGTGCGAAACGCTGTGCGGCATCGTGCCGTCGGGTTTATATACTACTCCTTTTTTTGTCCACATGGTCAATTTTGAATTTTGAATGATAGAATGATAGAATAGGGTTTGGATTTTTATTCTATCACTCTATCATTCACTCATTCTATCATTGGACTTCTCCGCCCTTAGTCGCCAGTTATCCGCAAAATCCTTACCGGGAATGGGGAGGTCGATGTCAATTTCGGGGGCTTTGGCGGTGACGGTGTATTCCATGACGTAGAAGGCGTTGCCGAAAATGTAGTGCAGCTTGAAGTTCTCGATGTTGGCGGGGATATCTTCCATCGGTACTTCGGCGCGGAAGAGCGGGTTGGCTTTCCAGAGTACCTGGTAAGTGGGTTCATTACGCATCCAGGGCGCGATACTTTCGTCACCGATGACCACTTTGCCGCCGGGACGCACCACGCGGGTGAGTTCATCGAAGGCTTTTTTGCGCTCGGAGAAGGTGTTGATTCCGCCAAAGTGAAAGACGGCATCGAAGGTGTCGTCCTTGAAGGGCAGGTACGAGCCGTTGCCCAGGAAGTAATGCACGTTTACCTCGGCGGTGTCCAGTTTGTCCTGCGCCAGTTTGAGCATATTGGGCGACAGATCAGAGAGAACCGCCGTGCCGCCGGGTTTGACCTTTTCAAGAATCAGGGCTGAGTCCTTGCCCGTGCCGGCACCCACTTCCAGGGCGGTCATGCCGGGTTTGAGGTCCATGAGACCGATCATGAATTGTCGTGTAGCGGCTTCGTCGGAATGGTTCAGCGTCTCGAACACCCAGGAAACGCCCCGGTCGTAACGCAGGTAGGCCTGGTCGTAGAGGTACTGTTCGTGCGCATCGCCCGGTAATAATTCTTTGGGATACAGCATATTGACGATTCCGGTGTCGCCTACTTCGTAGGTAACGCCATCCTGGCTGGTCAGGCTTTTGCCGTCGTCGGCGAGGGTGAGGGCAGAATGGGTCGTAGGGCAGACGAGAGCGTCCAGAAATTCGGAATGGGTCATGCAAGTGATATATTAGCGGCTCGATTATCGCGCAAAATTAGACATTAAAAACAAAACCCCATGCCCCGCCGACTGCTGAAATACAAGAATTACGACATCCACTCCATCACCACGGCCACACCGGATGGCCGCCAAAATGCCAACATAGCCATGTGGCTTACCCAAACGGCGATGGGCGGCAAAATGCTCTGCGTGGCGCTGGACAAAACCGATTATACGCTGGAATTAGTGAAGGAAAGCGGCATCCTCAACGTGAACCTGTTGGCCGAGGAGCAAACCAAACTCATCGCCAAACTAGGCCGCAAAAGTGGCCGGGACACCGACAAATTCAAAAACCTGGCCTGTGATTCGGACGAACGCGGCTGCCCCTACCTCACCGAAGCAGTGGGTTACGCACAGTGTAAAGTGACCAGCTACGCCGACGGCGGCGACCACGAACTAGTGATTTGTGAAGTGTTAAAACAAGCCGTACTTCATCCTGACAAGAAAGTGATGACGCACCATTTTTTACGGGAAAAGGGTTTGGTGCGGGGATGACCCGATTGCCTGGCAAAGTGCTTACTTTTCCTGACCAATGATCTCTAAAATCTCGTCCAAATAGATGCGGTCATTACTCAGCCGGGGTACTTTGTTCTGTCCGCCGAGCTTGTGACGGCGACCCATCCAGGCGTAAAAAGTACCCGGCGGCACAATGTGTACCAAAGGTTTGAGCAAGGCCATATCCTGAAATCGCTTGGCGTCGTAGTCGGAATTAAGGCGGCGCAGGGTTTTGTCCAAAACCTCACAAAATTTATCGCGGTCGCCGGGTTCTTTGGAAAACTCGATGATCCACTCGTGCCGCCCTTTGGAGCCATCGCCCATGTACACGGGTCCGGCGGTGAAGTCGCTAACTACCGAGCCGGTCTGTTGGCTGGCCTCGGTGATAGCAGCTTCGGCGTTTTCCACGACCAGTTCTTCGCCGAAGGCGTTGATAAAGTGCTTGGTGCGGCCGCTGATTTTTATATGGAACGGGTACTTCGACGTAAACTTGACGGTATCGCCAATCTGGTAGCGCCACAGCCCGCTGTTGGTGGACATGATGAGGGCGTAGCTTTTACCCAATTCCACCTCATCGAGTCCTAACGTGTAAGGATATTCGTTACCAATCTCTTCCAGTGGCATGAATTCGTAAAAAATGCCGTAATCCAGCATCAGCAGCATCTCACCGGGCTTGGTCAGATCGTCCTGCAAGCTGATGAAGCCCTCGGAGGCATTGTAGGTTTCGAGGTAGTAAGGCGTAGGGGATGGAAAATATTTTTTAGTAAAGAGGTCACGGTAAGGATGAAACGCCACCGCGCCGTGGACAAATACCTCAAAATCGGGCCACACGTCCAGCATCGACTTGGCTCCCTGCTCCTCCATGATGCGATCCAGCAGCACGATGGTCCAGGTCGGGACGCCCAAAATGCTCGTGACGTTTTCCTGCGAACAGATTTCAGCCATTTTTGCCAATTTCTCCTCCCAGTTGTCCAGCAAAGCCACTTCCAGCGGCGGTGTGCGGATGAGTTGCCCCCAGGCGGGCAGGTTCTGCATGATTACACCCGACACGTCGCCCGCCTGGGTGCGGGGGTTGTACGGATTGGGGCCAATGGTACCGCCAATAGACAGGCCCTTGCCATCGAACACCTTGGTGTCGGGCTTGTTGGCCACGAGCAGCGTCATCATGTCTTTGCCGCCCATGTAGTGGCACTCTTCCAGCGACTCGGGCGTGACGGGAATGTACTTGCTGCGGGCGTTGGTAGTACCCGACGACTTGGAAAAATGCTCTACCGGCGAAGGCCACAGCACGTTCGGCTCGCCCTTCAAAACGCGCTCAATGTAGGAAAACAGCGTTTCGTAGGTCGAAACGGGAACCTGCTCCTTAAACTCCTGCACCGTTTTGATTTGACTGTAATTGTACTTCATCCCCCATTCGGTATAGCGGGCGGTGGCGATCAGTTCCTGGAATATCCGCTCCTGCGTCTCGACGGGATGCGCCATGAATTCCTGGATGCGCGGCAAACGTCGCTTCATAAACCAGACAATCATGTCGTTGACTACTTCCATTTTGTTGAGTTTTGGATGTGGGGGAGTTTTCGTAGGAGAAGCGAACATTGAATGCAGCGCAAAAGTAAGCCCTTCTTGATCTCACTTCTATTTTTCCAGTTTTTCACTCCAACTTCAAATACCGATCCGGATAATCCGTAATCAACCCGTCCACCCCCATTGCCTTCACCTCACGAATGGCGGCCGGGTCATTGACCGTCCACGGAATGACTTCTATGCCTTTTCCGTGCAGTTGGGCTACCTTTTCCTTGGAAAGTAATTTGTAGTAAGGGCTATAAATGGCGGGCGTGAAACCAAGGTCATCCAAGTTACGCTCGATTCCTTTTAGGTTGGAGACCAGTGCGGCCAGTTTTATCTTCCCGTATTTCTCGGCCTGCATCTGCTTTTGCCAATATTTCAAGACCTCGAAATCGAAACTTTGCAGCGTCACCCGTTCCAATGGAACGTTCTCTTTGATCACTTTATACACCAATTCCGAAAAGGCGGCGGGCTGGGGCTGCGATTTATCGTACTCCGATTCCTCACTTTTGATTTCGATGTTGTAGGCCACGGGCGGGCGGTTATGCGTCCGGCAGTAGGCTTCGGCTTTTTTCAGGACTTCGCTCAGCAACGGTTTATGGGTTTTGATTTTTTGCTGTTCGGGAAAATCAGCGTTGCCCTTCGAGCCGACATCGTACTTTTTGATCTCGGCGTAGGTCAGCGTATAGAGGTTATCGTTTTTGCCTTTTTCAATTGAGTTGCCGCTCGGATCGAGGGCGTAGCTGTTCAGGAAATAGGGTTCGTGCGACACTACTACCTGACGGTCTTTCGAAATGACGACATCCATTTCCAGGGTTGTAACACCTAGTTCCAACGCCTTTTCAAAGGCGGGCCAGGAGTTTTCGGGCATCAGGCCCCGGCAGCCGCGGTGGCCCTGGAGGTCGAAGGTTTGGGATTGAGCGTTAGCTTGAAAGGCACAAAGGCACAAAGGGCCAAAGGCACACAGCAGCAAAACGTAAGTTGGCAAAGGTGAGGGAAAGAGTTTCATTCGTAAGTATTGTGTATTATGTCCTCAAAATCAATAGTGAGTTTGGAGAAAATCACCGGTAGAGCTTCCTCTGTGGTGGTTATTAGTTCCGGTTTTTTTCTAAATTTAAGCCAAAAATCACCAAACAGCCAAAAAGATGCGTTTTGCTCGTTTGCTATTCCTTCCCTGCTTTGTTTTCTTTTTAGTTTTACAAACCAAAGCCAAAACCCCGCCAAACGGCCCGGCTGTTATTCCAGGCGATACGGCTCATTACGATCGCAATTATACCCTAACCGCCTTCATGGTCGGATACTTTGGGCCCGACGGAGCGCGCAATCCCACCCTCCGTGCCAACAAGGGCGACCGGGTGCGCATTACCATCACCAACGGCGAGTTGATGACCCACGACGTCACGATGGAAAAAGGGGGTGTCAAAAGTGACGTCGTTTCGGCCAAGGGCGACCAGGCCAGCGTCACTTTTGTGGCGCAGCAGAGCGACACCTACTTCTGCTCGATCCCCGGCCATCGCGCCGCTGGCATGGTGGGTAGTTTCGAGGTCGTGGAAGGCGCACTTTCCAACCAAACCATTGCCGGAGCGTTACCCACGAAAAACGGACGTCCGCTGAACCTGGATTTTGAAACGGGTACCCTGCAGGACTGGACTGCCACGGGCGATGCCTTCGCCAACGCGCTCGTTTCAGCCGACCCGTCACCGCTGCACGAGCCGGACATGAAGCTGGGCTTTACTGGCAAATACTTTATCAGCAGTGGCGGTACGAAAAACGCCGCCCTGAAAGGTACTTTGACTTCCGTTCCCTTTAAAATCACTCAGCCCTACGCGGCCTTCAAGGTTTCGGGCGGGGCCTTGCTCGACACGCGGGTGGAACTGGTCAGGACGGACAACGACGAGGTCATTTTTCATATTTCAGGCAACGGCAAACCCACGCTGCTGCCCGTGGTGGTGGATTTACAACCTTATCAGGGCAAAGAAATCTTCATTCGATTAGTGGATAATGAAGACGGTTTGTCGTCCATTCCCTACATCAAGCCCGACTTGTGGGCGCACCTCAACTTCGACGATTTTAAGTTCTATCCCAGCCGCCCTGACTTCGCCAACGAACTTCGGCCCGAGGACATCATCGTGCTCCCACCGCTCGACCCCGTGCTGAATGCTGGCCTTTCCGGCCCCGAAGCTGCTAAAGCCATGATCCTGCCGGAGGGCTTCAAGATCACGCTCGCCGCCGCCGAACCCGACGTGGTACGGCCCGTCAGCTTCACCATCGACGCCAAAGGCCGGCTATGGGTGGTCGAGGCGCACACCTACCCCGTCCCCGCGCCGGAAGGACAGGGCCGCGACCGTATTCTGATTTTGGAAGACACCAACGGCGACGGAACGCTGGACAGTCGCAAAGTTTTTACCGAGGGACTCAACCTGGTCAGCGGCATCGAAGTCGGGATGGGCGGCGTGTGGCTGGGGGCCGCGCCCTATTTGTTGTACATTCCCGTGGACGCCAAGACCGATAAACCCGCCGGACCACCTCAAGTGCTGCTCGACGGCTGGGGCACGGAAGATACCCACGAGATACTCAACAACCTGCGCTGGGGTCCCGACGGCTGGCTCTACGGTACGCACGGCGTGTTCACGAATTCCAATGTAGGTAAGCCGGGGACACCCGACGCCCAGCGGACGAAGCTAAACGGCGGCGTGTGGCGGTACCATCCCACCAAAAAGGAATTTGAACTGTTCTCCGAGGGTACCAGCAATCCCTGGGGCATCGACTTCAACGACTACGGCCACGCCTTTATCACAGTCTGCGTGATTCCGCACATGTACCACGCCATTCAGGGCGGACGTTTCCAGCGGCAGGCGGGCCAGCATTTCAACCCCTACACCTACGACGACATCAAGACCATCGGCGACCACGTGCATTACGTGGGTAATCGTGGTCCCCACGCGGGCAACTTCCGCTCGGCGGAAAAAGGCGGCGGCCATGCCCACGCCGGGGCGATGATTTACCTGGCCGATAGCTGGCCGCAGGAATTTCGCCAGAATATTTTTATGAACAACATCAACGGGGCGCGTCTCAACGTAGACCACCTCACGCGGGTAGGGTCGGGTTACGTGGCCACGCACCAACCCGATTTTCTGGTCATGAACGACGCCTGGTCGCAGTGGCTCAACTTCAAGTACGACGCCAGCGGCTCGGTTTGGGCCATCGACTGGTACGACAAGAACCAGTGCCACAGCCCCAATCCCGACGTCCACGATAAAACGATGGGCCGGATTTTCAAGATTACTTATAAAGACGACAAGTGGAAAAAAGTCGACTTGACCAAAGCCACCAGCCACCAACTGGTGGAGTACCAGCTTCACCCCAACGAATGGTATGTGCGCCAGGCCCGGCAAATTTTGCAGGAACGCGGTCCCGACCCCAAAGTCCATAAAGAGTTGAAAGCGATTTTGGCCAAAAAAACCGACGTCATCCGCCAATTGCGGGTATTGTGGGCATTGCACGTGACGAAGGGTTTGAGCGAAAAGGAGTTGATGGCTTTGCTCACCCACAAAAACGAGTACGTGCGTGGCTGGGCCGTGCAACTGCTGGTCGAGGACAAAAAAGTGTCGCCCGAAACCCTGCAACGCTTCGTGGAAATGGCCAAACTGGACAACTCCGCTTCGGTACGGTTGTACCTGGCGTCGGCGATGCTCCGCCTCGATCCCTCGCAACGCTGGGATGTGGTGGATGCTTTGCTACAAAAAACCGAGGATGCAACCGACCACAATCTGCCGCTGATGGCCTGGTACGCCGCCGAACCCTTGGCTACGCTGGACGCAGACCGCTCCCTCAAAATGGCCGAGCGGGCCATTTTGCCTAAAATCCTGGACTACACCATCCAGCGCGTGGCGGCCATCGGTACCGAGGAGGCGAAGAAAGCTTTAAAGGATTTGGATGCGCGGCTGGGAAAAGCCAACTCGCACGAACACCACGGAAGCCGGATGTTGATTGGGGAGGTTTTGGGGAAATGATTTCGAAGAAAATGCCCCTCGGAAATACTTTTTTAGAATCCTGTTTCGACTGTCAGGCCCGGCAGCACCTCTTCGCCCGATAAAGTTGCCGGCTCGCCCGTCACCATTTCAATACTGCCATCGGCGCGATAGATATATACGGCCTTTCCCTTTCGGTCGATAAGCCAACCCAGGCGGCAGCCGTTGGTACGATACTCTTCCATTTTATCTTTCAGGGTAGCAAGTCGGTCGGTCTTGGAGCGAATCTCAACCACAAAGTCGGGGCAAATGGGCGCGAAAACGTCCTGTTGGCTTTCCGATAGACTTTCCCACCGTTCTTTGACGATCCAGGACACATCCGGCGAACGCACCGCGCCGTTGGGCAGTGTGTAGCCCGTCGAAGAATCGAAGGCGTAGCCCATGGCCGTATCGCGGTTCCAAAGTGTGATTTCGAATACGATTTCGGCGTTGTAATTTCCTGTACTACTTCCCGTGGGCGACATGATGATGATGTTTCCGTGCTGGTCGCGTTCCATGCGCAACTCCGAGTTGGTCTGGCAGAGGTCAAAGAACATTTCGTCCGTGATGCCCTCCACCGTTTTTATCAGGAATCCGTTTTCCAGTATCATGGCGACTTGGTTTTTTCTGACAAGGTAACGAAAACCGCTTGGATTTTTTAAACATATGTCAATGAATACCTCATTGCCCAACCCCCGGCTTCACCTCAAAAATATATTCTCCACTCCCCGCCGCGCCGCCGGGTGTCAGTCCCTGCACCACTACGCGGTAGGTGCCCGTTTGGTCGGAGGTGTAGAAGTCCAAACCCTGCTTGCCCTGGGCGTTGGTAGTTAGCGTAGGCGACCAGTGCAGCAGATTGCGGAAGTCGGGCAGGCGGCTGGTGCGGCTGTCGGCGGCGTCGTAGCGCGGGGCGTAGAACTCGCGGCGCGACTGGGCGAAGTCGTAGGATTGTACCAGCGCGCGCGGGTCGAGCTCGAGGCCGGCCAGGTCGCCTTTGTAAGTCGTGTAGCTGACGAGGCCGGGAAAAGAGCGCGGTCCCAAGTAATACAAAGCGTCGATCACCTCCAGCTTCTTGATTTTCAGAGGATCGAAGGCCATGATTTTGTCGGTGTCGAACACGGGGATGCCGTCGAGCAAGATGAGCGGCTCATCCTTGAAGACGCCCTGCGGCGTGATGTTGTCCAGCACATAAAAATGAAATTTCTTCTGCCGCCTTCTGACGAACACACCCGGCACGTACTCGCGCATGACCTCTTCCATCGTCGGAAAGCGCGTAAAGGCATCGAGCAGATACCTTTCGTCCGGCTTGCCGTAAAACGCCAGACTATCAACACCCAAAAAAGTAGATGGGGCGGCGGGGCGAGCCATGAAGGCATTCAGCGTCTGCATGTTGACGCTGCGGATCAGGAGTTGAGCTGACTGCTCGGGGCCAAACCCAAACTGCGGCCAGTGGCGCGACGATACCTGGCCGGAGTACGGACTGCTGATTTCAATGCGGTAGGTGCTGTCCTGGCGGGTGTCGGTCTGCACAATGATTTCCTGGGTATCGTGCAGTTTATTTATTTCAAAGCGCAGGTTACCCAGCGAATCGCTTTGGGCGATGAAGAGCTTGGGGCGCAGGTCGGGCGCAGCCAGGAAAGCGGCGATATCTTTTTCCGGTTTTCCGGTGGCCGTGTTGGTTATTTTTCCCTTAATAAAATGCCCGCCGTATTCCGGCAGAAACCCGTATTCCGGTTTCTTGTCGCTCAGCACTTCGTCCCAGCGGAAGCGCCGCCAGCCGTGGGTGAGCATCACATGGTCGAGGGCCGCCTCCGCCGCCGCACCTGCTTCCCGAAAGTAGGCCGCGGGCGACTCCACGGTTCCCTGCAAGTCGGAAGTAAGGCCGAAGTAAGTATCGATGTCAGTCGGGTCGGGACTCGCCAGCGAATCCAGCAGGTAGACCGACACGGAAAGGGTAGTGGCTTCGTTGGCGGCAGCGCTGGCTGTCAAGTCGAGGTGGACTTTCTCGCGGGAGCCATATTCATTGCGCTCCGTTTTAGCTGTAATCGCCAGTCGGTTGGCTGCCCTCTTGAAATACAGGCGTTCGGCGACGGGCTTGGGGTTTTGGTCAAAGACCGTGAGTTGCGTAATGCCCTCGCCTAGTTGGTTTTTATTGATTAAAAAAATGGCGGCTCCATTTTGGGTAGTCGGGCGCAGGGCCAGTGGCGTTCCGTTTCGTCCGTGCGCCAGCAGCGAGACGCCCGTCGCCGCGCTTTCGGGTTGCGCCCTTACCACCACTTTCACCAATTGATCGGTAGAATCACTGACCTGCATCGCAAAACCCTGGTTTTGAACAGAGGGAAGTACATAAGTAAAGGAATTACCCTGCGCATCTTGTAAAATAGCGCGGTACTTTTCGCCGTTGGCAGGTGTGAGTTTGAAGCTACCCAAACCGAAACGTTGCGGCTCGAAACGAAGGAGGGTATCGTTTTGCGCGTTGATCAAAACACCCTTGAATCCAATGCCTTTCCCATCGCGGCCCAAGGCGCGAAAGGCCACCCGGTTTTCTACCTGGCTCAACAAATTACCCCCCTCGGGAAAAAACTGCAGGTCATAAGTTGGCGACTTGGCCGCCTCGGCAACAGACTGATTTTCTGGTACGACAAAGGGATTGAGAATCCTGACGGGCGTTTCAAAATACAATTCTGGACTAAAATTCTTCATCCAATTGGTGTAGCAGCGCACCGAATACGTGCCATTAGCCAGCCCCGCCGGGACAACGAGGTTACCGTCGCTCTGCCCGTCGGTCAGCGAAAGTTTCATCTGCGCCACGGGATTCGATTCCTTGTCCAGCAGTTCGAGGTAAGCAACTTTGCTCACATCCGGCGGGCGGTGCGTATCAGCCGACACACAATACACCTTGAACCATATCGTCTCGCCCACCACATAAAGCGGCCGATCCACATGGACGTAAATTTTCTCCTGAAAATTCTGGTTAGTGTAAGCCGAAAGCCGCTGCTGCACCCCGACCAGCGTGGTGTTTTGGGCTAAAACCAAATATGGCATTACCCAGGCCACCGCCAAAATTAATCCTATATTTCTATGCTTCATTCGCTTCTATTCGATTCTCTACCAGTCTTTTCCTTCCTCATCCGCAGGCTAGCGGGAAAACCCGCTCTGACCCGCAGCAAATAATTTTCTTTGTGCTTTTTGTCATTCTGAACGGAGCCGAGCAATGCCCCTCCCTTTACCTCCAGAACGGTGGCCGCCGTGTCGTGCCGCCCCGCAGGCGACAGTCGGCACATTCGGCGGGACCGGTGACGTACTGGGGCGTAAAAGAACCCGGGGGATAGTATTCATAGAAAATCAGGCCCGCTAGATCTTTGAGCACCTCAGCCCTGGTAAGCGTATCGCCGGCAGGGCAGTACCGACTAGGTTCAATGTTTACTTTGACAAAAAGACGCTGCTCCTGCTGGTTGGCCGCGCTGAAATAGCCGAATACCTGCTCGCTGGCATCGTCCACCGCCTGAATATTGCCCGTCACCTGCGCGGGCTGCGGGTCGAAAATGCTGCCCGTGCGCTCGGTGGTCTTGGCCAGTGTATTCCAGTACTCGTACTCCTCCTGAGTAAGAGCGTACTGCCGCACCAGAATGCTATACGTGGCGCGTAGTTTCTCCGAACTGGCCGGAACATAAACAATGGGTTGATCTCGGATGATGTCCTTGCTCAGCTTGATGGTGGTACCCAAGACGATGTTGGTAGGGTTAGCATTGGACCAGCAATGGTTGATATTCTCCTCTCGGCCAACAATATCACCCTTGACCACTTCGAAACCCGAGTACTGCGGCATGAAGTAATCCCAGGTTTCGGTGTAGCTCCATCGGTAAAACCTCGTTTTGTCGAGGTCGTCGTGCGCGTTGATGTGGATTTCCACCCCCGCCCGTTCGCCCCGGATTTGGTAAGTGAGGCTGTCGATCGGAGGCGTCTTCACCACCGGTACGTAGGCAGACAAATACTCGCGGTTGCCGGCGGTCTTGATGCGCAGCCGGTACTTCTCCGTCGCCTTGAAATTCGCGGTGCCTAATTGGTAGATGCCCTGCTCCCCCTCGGCGAACGCAAACCGACTGCCCTGGTCGCCCTCCACGGTGAGTTTAGCGCGAATTTCGGCTTGCGGACCACCCTTGTCATAAACATTCTGCGTGCGGCTCAGCTTGATTTGGCTCATGCCTCCCGGCGTCGTGTTCAGTGACCCGTCCACGACCAAAAACCGACTGGCCGTAGTAATCTCCGGCGGCGCAAAAGGCTCGACGCAGGCGTAGAGGAGGAGGAGTACCGTTGCTAGGGAAAGAAGCTTTTTCATTCTAAAATCTAAAATTATAAGTCACCGTCGGAATCGGTTGACCGAAAATGGACAGTTTGTAGCCGTTCACGTTGCCACCCTGGGTTTGGAAAAATACCGAGGACGGATTCTTGCGGCCCAGCAGGTTGTACACGGCGACCGTCCACGAACTGTGGGCCAATTTTCTGATCTTATGATTGCCTTCGATATTCATCGACATATCCACGCGGTAGTAGTCGGGAATACGGTAGCTGTTGCGCGAGGCGTAGTAAATCCGCTGCGCCCCGTCAATGGTGTATTTGCCGATGGGCGGCGTGTAGGGCCGGCCCGTGCTGTACGTGAAGTTGAACGACACGCTGAAACGATGGCTCAGGCGGTAGTTGGTGATGGCCGTGAAATCGTGGGGCTTGTCGTAGTTGCTGGGATAATAGTTGCCACCGTTTGGCGCATCCGCCGAGGTGCGGTCCAGCGCCCGCAGCAGCGAGCGGGAGTAAGTATAGCCGATCCAACCATTCAGCTTACCCGACATTTTCTTGACCATCAATTCGATACCGTACGCTTTGCCGCGCGTGGCGATGGTGGCTGCTTCGATGCGGGGATTCATGATTAGGGAGTCGCCGCCCTTGAAATCGAGGAAGTTGTGGATGTTTTTGTAATAACCCTCAATGGAAAGCTCGATCTGATTGCCGCGCAGGTTGCGGTACAAGCCCACGGCAAACTGATCGCCCAGTTGCGGTTTGATATATTGGTCGCTGAGTTTCCAAATGTCGGTCGGCGAGGCTACCATCGTGTTCGACAACAAGTGGATGTACTGCCGCAGCGTGTTGTAGCTCACTTTCAGCGACAAGTCGCCCGTGAGCAGTCGCCGCGCCGACAGCCGGAACTCCGGCCCGCCGTAGGTCTGGATGAATTTGCCTTTATCGTAGGTAGTCGTGCCGTTTTCGTAGAGCTTGTCGAGGGGCTGACCGGGAAGGTACTGATTCACGGTTTTTGGCCCAAGATAATTAAAGACAGAGAAACGGACGCCAGCAGTCAGCAAAAGCTTGGGGCTGACCTCAAAATTATCTTCCAGATATATCGCACTTTCCTGGCCTTGCTCCTTTTCCAGCTTTTCGGGTAAAATTAATGATTCGCTACTGCGCGGCTGGAAGGTACCAGGCGTGAGGTTGTAGCGGATGCTGCTCAGGCCGAATTCCAGCGTATGTTTATTATTGAGCAAATAGGTAAATTCTGCCTTGCCGCTGGTTTGCTGGATACCGAAATCCAGGTCAAAGGCGTTGAGCGGTACGCGAGTGCTGGCTACGGCGTAGCGGTAGTCGGTCAGGGCAGCGGTGAAGGTGCCGTACAGCTTGGCGTTGAAGGTGTGATTCCACTTCACTGACGCAAATTTGTTCTGGTAGGTGTAGGTCGTATCGCCGAAGAGCCGGAAAAAGTCGTTGCTCATGTAGCCCGTAGCGTACACCGTGTTTTTCTCGTTGATTTCGTGGCTAAGGTGGGCGTTCAGATCGTAGAACGACGCCTTGCCCTGGTTATACGCATCGCTCTTCAGGCGATTGAGAATCCAGTCGGAGTAGGTGGAGCGAGCCCCGATCAGGAACGATGATTTGTCCTTGACCAACGGTCCTTCCAGCGTGAGGCGACCTGTAATAAGGCCGATGCCGCCCGAACCGACGAACTTCTTCTTGTTACCGTCGCGGCTGGTAATATCCAGCACCGACGACAGCCGCCCGCCGAACCGCGCCGGGACGGTGCTTTTGTAGAGTTCCACGTCGCGCAGCATGTCGGGGTTGAAGGCCGAGAAAAAGCCGAACAAATGCGAAGGATTATACACCGTGGCGTCGTTGAACAGGATCAGGTTCTGATCCGCCGAACCACCGCGCACGTTGAGACCCACGCTGCTTTCGCCCACTGACGTCACGCCCGGCAGCGTCATCACGGTACGCAGCAGGTCGGTTTCGCCCATCACGGTGGGTACCTGTTTCAGGGTTTTGATGGAAAGCTTCACTTGGCCCATCGACGAACTGGCCACGTTGGCGTCTTGCCCGGCCTTGATTTTGACTTCTTTCAGGGCGGTCACGCTTTCGAGCATGTCGATGTCCAGCTTGCCGTCGGAGTAGAGCATGATCTGGCGGTAGGTTTCGCGCATTCCTACACTTCTGATGCGTAGCCGCTGCCTTCCCCTCGGGATGGCGAGCGAGTAGTAGCCGGAGACATCGGTTGTCACGCCGATCATCGGGGCGTCGAGATAAACCGCCGCGCCGATGATCGGCTCGCCGTTGCTGGCCGAGCGCACGTAGCCCGATATAGTGGAGTTGCCCGGTGCGATTCGGATTTTCTTCGGCCCGATTTCGTAAAGTTTGTTTTCGGCGTTGGAAAGCAGCAGCTCCTGCTCGTCGCCAGGCGGCGCGTAGTCGAATTCGGTGGGAGCGGCGTTGCCCGCCGTGGGCAGCGCGGTGATGATGGCCTTGCCCTTGGTGACGAACACCCGGTTCTGCGCGTCGATGGCGTAGGTGTATTCGGTGTTGTTGAAGACCTGCCGCAGCACCTCGGCCAGTGGCTGATTTTTCATTTGCATCGAAATTTGCAGCGGATCGAGTTGCGCGGCGTCGTAGTAAAAGTAATAATCGCTCTGCCCCTCGATGGTTTTGACAAATTCCTTGAAGTCGATGTTTTTGAAATCGCCGCTGATGAGCTTTCCGGCGGGCGTTTGGGCGTAAATGGGCGGTACGCTGAAAAGCAACCCGTTTAGGCAAAATAACAAGACCTGGTAAATTCTCTTCATCGTTTATTCAGTTCGTCGTAGCGGGCGGCCATCGCCACCACGGATTCTTCACGGTTTTGGCGGAAGCCAATGTTTTGCTTTCGTAATTCTCTCTTCAAAAGCCGTTTGTGTTCTGGCAGAAGCGCCAATACTGAATCTTTGGAGCGCACGGGCTGATACTCGCCATCTTTGTAAAGGTACAGTTGGTCTTTGATCGGAAACTCAATGGTAATCTTGGTTTCGGATAACTGCGGTAGCCGCTCTTTGCGGCGGCGGGCCAGTACTTTGGTTTTTCCGGTGTAAAGCTGGTCGTAAAAACCTGTCCGTAGCCCTTCCATACGGCCCGTGTCGGCTTCCACGCGCATGAAGTCATGTCCCGCCAATGTAAACGAGCGCACTTTAGGGTTTTGCAAAGTCAAGTCGCCGAAGCCGTGGCGGTAACGGGCCACGAGTTGGTCTTTGACAATGTCGTACAGCAAAGGCACTTGCTCGAACTGTTGCCCGTCGTAAAACACCGAACCCATCGTCCATTCGTCGGTCAGGAAAAACTGGTGCTCGACCTCGCGGCTGTCGTACACGAAGTACTGCTTGCCGTTGTAAAGGTGCTGCGACTCGACGGTGGCCGAGTCGTAGAGGAGGAGGGCTTTTTGGACGCCGGGTGCAGCGTCGCTCGGCGAGGCGTCACCAACGGCGGCGGTCAGGTTTTGCCCAAAACTTGCCGAAGTAGCCGCAGCCAATAGAATAAAAAGAAGCGTAGAAGATTTCCTCATGCCTGGATAGATGCTCTGCCGGGAGAAATGGTTGGAAAGGCGGGGCCAAAAATAATTGAACTGCCTGAATATCCGGGTACGCCGGGATTGGTATTTTTGTGGCAAGAACGGTAGCGCGGCGAAGCTGTTCACCGAAACACCTCCGCCAAATCCACGCTCAACTCTGGAAAAATCGCCGACCGCGCCACTTCCGTAGCGGGCTGTAGACCAATGTACCGTTCGGCTTCGTTAAGGACGTAAATTTGCACCGATTCGTCCAGCGGATGAACCAGCCAATATTCCCGGACGGCCGCCTCTTCGTAAAGCTCGAACTTGTCCTTCATCTCGCGCTTGGGGTTTCCGGGCGAGAGGATTTCGATTACCAAATCGGGTGCACCATTACAGCTTCGGCCATCCTGTAGCTTAATCGGATCGCAGACCACGCAAAGATCGGGCTGCACGACCGAGAATACGTCCTCATCAGCTTTGAGCGATTTCTTGCGGTTGTAAAGTCGCACGTCGAAGGGAGCTGCGAACAGCTGGCATTTATCGTGACGAAAATAATTGAAAAAATGACCATTGAGGACCGTAGAAACAGCTTGATGGCGGATACTCGGTGCCGGACTCATTTTCACGACCTTGCCCCGAAAAAGCTCTACCCGCTCCTGAAACTGCCATTTGAGGTAATCGGCGTAGGAATAGGTGCCCTCGGGGTCGAGTTGGGATAAGCTAGTGATGACGGCCATGACGAAGAAGTTTGTTTTGGTCAAATTTACGGTTAAAATCTTGAACAAGCCTTTGTTACAAAGCGTGGCCCCGGAATTTTTAGATACCTTGTGGCGGGTTAATAAGGAAGCCGCGCATTCGATTCACGGTGGCATATCCTGCATTATTCATTTCTCATCTTGCATTATTCATCCCTTGAAGCTTACCGAAGAACAGCAGCATATCGTCCGCTCGACGGGCAACATCAAGATCAACGCCGTGGCCGGGTCGGGCAAGACCACGACCGTGATCGAGTACGCCAGAGCGCGGCCCGAAAGCAGCGAGATTTTGTACCTGGCCTTCAACAAATCGGTCAAGCTGGAAGCAGCGCGGCGGTTCCGGGAGCGGGGGCTGCGCAACGTGCGGGTCGAGACGGCGCACTCGCTGGCCTACCGCCACGTGGTGCGCCTCAGCAATTACCGGGTAAATGCGCAAGGCTACCAGACGCACGAAATCGCCGAACTGCTGGGCTTGCAGGGCAATGGCGAGAAACACGCCGAGTACGTTCTCGCCACGCACATCAACCGCTTCGTGGTCTACTTTTGCAACAGCGACGCCCGCAAAGTGCAGGACCTCAACTACCTCGACACCGTCTCGGACCAGAAGGCGCGAACGTTCGTTACGACTTTCTACGACTACATCGAGACCCAAACCCAGCATCTGCTCGACCGCATGGAGCGCAGTGAGATTGACATCACCCACGATTTTTATCTGAAAAAATTCCAATTGACCAACCCGGCGCTGTCTTACGACTACATCCTCTTCGACGAAGGCCAGGACGCCTCGCCCGCTATGCTCGACATCTTCCTGCGGCAGCGGGCCACCAAGGTTATCGTCGGCGACACTCACCAGCAGATTTACGGCTGGCGGCACGCGGTCAACTCGCTAGAAAAAGCCGACTTCGCTACCTTCCACCTCTCGACCAGTTTCCGCTTCGGGCAAGACATCGCCGACCTGGCCATGCGAACGCTGGAACTCAAAAAACTCGTCGGCGACTACCAGCCCATTCCCATCAAAGGCCGGGGAAAAAGCGAAGCGATCGAAACCAAAGCCGTGCTGGCCCGCACCAACCTCGGTTTGCTGCTGAAAGCCATTCAGTACGTGACCGAGAAGAAAAAGGTGGAGCGGATTTACTTCGAGGGAAACATCAATTCCTACACCTACGCCGACGAGGGTGCGTCGCTCTACGACGTGCTGCACCTCTACAACGGCAAGCGTCACCTCATCCGCGACAAGCTGATCGGCGCGATGAGCAGTCTGGAAGACTTGACGGAGTACGTGGAGAAAACCGAGGATATGCAACTTGGTATGATGGTGGAAATCGTGAAAAAGTACAAAAACGAAATCCCCGGCATCCTCCAACAAATCAAGGAAAAGCACATCGGCAACGACCAAAAAGCCGACGCCGAATTGATTTTCTCGACTGTCCACCGCTGCAAGGGCATGGAGTATGACGCCGTGCAGTTGGTCAACGACTTTATCACCGAAGAGCGGCTGGAAGAATTAAAAGCCAACGGGCAAATGAAGGATCAAAACCCCGCCAAACTCAACGAAGAAATCAACCTGCTCTACGTCGCCATCACCCGCGCCAAAACCTGCCTCCACCTCCCCGAAGCCCTGGTCCCCATCGGCTTTCCCGCTTCTCCCCAAATCAAAATCATTAAAAAGCCGAATGGAGAAGAAGAAAAAGTAGAAGAATCATTCCCAAAATTTACCAAGAAAGCTAAGTCCCAGAAAAAGCCCCTAATTTTACCAGAAAGCTAAAACCCATGAAACACCTTTCTTTCCTACTCCGGTCCATCTCACTTTGTGCCTTTGGAACTTTGTGCCTTTGTGCCTCTTTGAACGCCCAGCAAACCCAGAAACCTCCACTCCACGGAAAACACTGGATGGCCATTACGGGCAAACCCCTGGCTGCCACCGCCGGAGCCGCTACTTTCCAAAAAGGCGGCAACGCCGTGGACGCCGCCTGCGCCATGCTGGCCGCCACCTGCACCATGTGGGACGTGTTGAGCTGGGGCGGCGAAACCCAGGCTTTGATTTATAACCCCAAAACCAAAAAGGTGATCGCCATCAACGCGATGGGCGTGGCCCCGACGGGCGCGACGCCGGAATTTTTCAAAGGCAAAGGCTACAATTTCCCGCCCGAGTACGGCCCGCTGGCGGCCACCACGCCCGGCACGCCCGGCGGCTTAATGCACATGCTGGCGAATTATGGCACGCTGAGTTTAGAGCAAGTACTGGCCCCCGCACTGGAAATGGCGGCGGGCTACCCCATCGACGCCCAAACGGCCAACAGCATCGAGCGCGGCAAGGAGCAAATCAAGGAATGGCCGTACAGTAAGAAGGTGTTCCTGACGCATCCGGGCGAAAAGCGCGAAGCGCCGGAAGCAGGAGAAATTTTTGTCCAAAAAGACCTGCTGCAAACCCTCACAAAACTTGTGGAAGCCGAGAAAACTGCCCTGAAACAAGGTAAAAACCGCAAAGACGCGATCATGGCGGCTTACGAGCGTTTTTACACAGGGGATATTGCCAAAGAAATTGTGCGAGGTAGTCAGGAGCAAGGCGGACTGTTCACGATGGAAGATTTGGCCAAATGGAAACCGCTGGAAGAGGTGCCGCTATCGGTCGATTACAAGGGCATCGAGGTCTATAAAATGCAGCAATGGACGCAGGGGCCGGTGCTGCTGCAAACCTTGAATATTTTGGAAAACTTCGACCTGAAAACGATGGGCTACAACAGCGCGAAGTACATCCATACGGTGTATCAGGCCATGAACCTGGCTTTTGCCGACCGGGATTTTTACTACGGTGATTCCTACGCCCCGCCCGCCGAGCCGATGGAGGGGTTGCTGAGTAAAAAGTACGCCAAGCAACGCGCGTCGGTCATTCAGTACGACAAAAACGACCCCAACATTGGGCCGGGTGATCCGTATCCTTTTGAAGGCAAAAAGAACCCTTACTTCGACCTGCTGAAATCGCGGGGCTACGAAATGGACAGCAGCCAGCGCAACTTCGCCCCGACGCACGACCTGCGCAACGGCTCGTCGATGGTGGACTACCAGGATCGCCTCTGGCGCGGCACGACCACAGTGGAAGCCGCCGACGCCGAGGGCTGGGTGGTGTCGATCACGCCCAGCGGCGGCTGGATTCCGGCCTGCATCGCGGGCAACACGGGCGTCGGCATGAGCCAGCGGATGCAGAGCTTCGTGCTGGACGAATCCTTAAATCCCTACAACGTGGTGGCACCTGGCAAGCGTCCCCGCGTGACGCTGACGCCGTCGCTGGCTTTGAAGGACGGCAAGCCGTTCGTTTCCTTCGCCGTGCAGGGTGGCGACACCCAAGATCAGAATTTGTTGCAATTTTTCCTCAATATGGTGGAGTTTGGCATGACGGTGCAGCAGGCCACCGAAGCGGCTAATTTTAACTCTAATCAGCTTTGGCTATCGCTGGGCGGCACCAAAACCGAAGATCGCCAGCCCAAGCCCGGACAACTACTGCTGAATGATGATATGCCTGAAAAAGTCCGCGAGGAACTCAAAAAGCTGGGCTACTCTCTCAGTTTCGACGACCGCACCAGCGGACCCATCAACGCCATTTACTTCGACTGGAAACATGGCAGCCTGTGGGGCGGGTCGAGCAACCATGGGGAGGATTACGGGATTGGGTGGTGAAGGCACTATTTTTTAACGTTTGCGCGTGTGGTTGATGACCACCTCGCGAACGCTAAAGAAAAAGTTTTCATGTCCACATCCATTACACTTGACGACGTTCGGACCATTTGGCACAGTCCCAAGCCCGAGCGCCCCAATCCGGCGGCGCAGATTGTATTCGCCGTTCCGGCCAAAGACGAAGAAGAATCGATCTCGGCTTGTATTCAGGCACTCGAAAATCAGCACAATGCTAAGGGCAAGCGTATTCCATGGTCGGAGTACGAAGCACTGATCCTGGTCAACAACACGACCGACGACACCGTCCAGAGGGCTATGGCGATGAGGCGGCACCCTGGTATTCATGTCGTATCGGTGCAATTGCCCGCGTCGTACGCGCACATCGGCTGGGCCAGGCGGCTAGCGATGGAGTGGGGTAGTGAGCGCCTAAAGCAGGGTCGTCAACCGGGGAGCATCATCGTTTCTACCGACGCCGATAGCCAGGTGGCTCCCGATTTTATTTACGAACTGCGTCGAAGTTTTAACAATCCGGAAGTAAGTGCGGTTGGGGCTAGCCTGCGGGTCGAAGAGGTTATCTCGGACGGCCTGTTCGCTTCACTGCGTAACTACTTCACGCTGGAAAGGCAACTGCGCCAGGCGGCGCAGAAAGACGCTACCTTTGACCTGATGCACAGCCATTTTTCGGGGGCGGGCTTCGCGGTGCGGCAAGGCGCGTATGAGGCCGTGGGCGGGCTGACTCCCTTTCCCTACAACGAGGACAAGCACTTTTACTACAAACTTCTGCAACGCGACGCTCGCATCAGCATGAACGACCGCCTGCTGGTTCACACCTCCGGCCGTTTGGCGGGCCGCACTGAGTGGGGCATGGCCGCGCAGTTCCGGCAGTGGCAGCAGGTGGCGGAAAGCGGAGAGCCGTTGTTTGTTTCTTCTGCCCAGTCCCAGTGGAATTATTTCCAACTACAAATGGCCCTCTACGCTTTTTGGTTGGATCGGACGCAGGAAAGGCGAGCCGTTGTATGCCATTATCTGCAAGCATACCAAATTTCCAATCCAGCCCGTTTTTTGGCAAAAATAGAAATTTCATCCTACTTCGGGCAATACTGGTGCTGTGTGTGGGAACACCCCAAACTCGTGGAGGCCCGGCAATGTGTTTTCCCCGCCGTGGCGGTCAGCGACAGCCTGGCCGGGTTCGGCGAATTGCTCACTGGGATTGAAAATGACGTGGCCCGGCGCGCCTGAACGTCGCTCCTGGTACTTCTACCTTTTACGGAATACATCGAGGCGGTAACTCGTTTCATATTTGCCTTCGAGATGTTGCAGGGCGTTGTTTTCCTGCGAAAAACGGATGAATCGCTCGTGTACTTCATCGCCCGTGAGGGGATAATCGTCCACGAATGGCGTCCAATGGACCAGCATCAGGTCGCCGCCCGGTTCTAGCATTTGCATTACTTCATTACGCGCCTGGTCGAATTCCTCGTCACCCCAGTAATAGGCAACCTCCGACAGCAGTACCAGGTCGAACGTCCGGTCAGGCTTTTCGCGGGGAAACTGCATATACTGAAAAATGATATTCTCCTTACCCGCGTTGCGCTTGCGGGCTTTTTCCAGTGCCTTCCCGCTCACATCCACCGATAGCAGGCTATCCACGCGGGCGGCCAGCATTCCTGACAGTACCCCGATGGAACATCCCGGCTCGAAGGCCGCGCGATAACACGGGCGCGGCAGGTGCATTAGCGTGTCAAGGTACTTGTGCAGCTCGTATTCGCGGCTGGCGAAGCCCCAGGGGTCGTCGGCTTTGGCGTAAATGTTTTCAAAATAGTCGGGTTGCAGTGATTCATTTTTCATGGCTGCGGTAGTAATATTCAATTGGTGTGAGAAAATGCGCCAAAACCTGCGGTTGTAGGGAAAAGGCGTCGGGGTCGTCGTGGATAATTTGTCCCAGTTGGGAAGCATGGGTTTCGATGGCTTTTTTCTTTTTTTGTAAAAGATTTTCTTCTATTTCAAAAGTAAAAACCTGAACCTCGTCGGGATGCGGGGCGTCGCCTTTGGCGGCTAATTCGTATAACCAGATAGGGTATTCGTACAAAGTACCCAGCCATTGTAGATGTGAAATAGCCGCTCTAATCAGGGACGTAGTGGCCTCATGGTCGCAGTGCGGGTCGCGGCGCCAGGGTGTAAAGATAGTTTCAGGATTCAGCGTCCGAAGTTGAGTGACAAACTGCTCGGTTGCCTGTCCGAAGTTTTCCGCATCTGGCGTGGGAACCCGCGTATCGGGGAAGCGAAAAAATTGCAGCCGCTCCACCGGGACGCCCAATATAACGCAGGCTCGACCGAACTCAGCTTCCCGGATTGCGCGTCGGTGGTCGCTGGGGAAGGCCACCGAATTGGGATGCGACATCGTCCCGTCGCTAATCAGCCAAACGAAGACGGGTACTTCCGCCTCGCAGAGCGCAGCGATGAGGCCGCCGCAGCCCAGGCTCTCGTCATCGGCGTGAGGAGCCAGCACCAGCACCGGGCCAGCGATGTCCTTGATTGTCAGATTCGCGGTTTTTTGCAGAAAATACCTATTCATTGTCCGAACGGTTATGCCAAAGCTGGGACAAAGGCGACAGCGCGTGACCCACGTAATTGCCCACCGATGCGAGTGCGCCATCGGGATTGGGCTGACAGAGGTAGGTTTGCAAATCGCGGATGATGCGCTCAACGGGATTAGGTTTCATGCAGCCTTGTACGCCCACGGAAGAAAGCGTGAGTTGAATGACTTCCTGGCACAGTCCGGTAATGGCCGTGCGGACCATGTTGGCGTATTCCATCACTTGTTCCGTGGAATTGTAGGCGTAAAGCGCGTTCCCGGCGGCTCCGCTGAGCCACTGATTGCCGCCTTCGACAGCGATAGCCAGTTGCCCTAACCGGTGCAGTTGGTAGGCATGATCCACGCGGTCGCGTTGCTGCAACTGACGGCGGGTATGCTCAAAGAGCGCCTCCGCGCCGCCCAAATGTACCGCCGCGAAGCGCACCGCTCCGCCGCTGAAGGCGGGCTGCTGGTGGTAGTCGTCGGGCTGGCCCAGCAGGTCAGACTTGCGCAGGCGAATACCCGTATAATCTACCTTGTAACTGGCCGAGGCAGTCATGCCCATCGGATTCCAAAAGCTGGCGTCGATGCGTCGCTCGTCCAGTTTTTCCAGCGGTACGACTACCATTTGCCAGCCCAGGTTTTGGGTGCCGGATAGCAAACGTCCCGTGATAATCATCTGATCCACTTCCCCCGCGCCCGAGCAGAAGGTTTTGCTCCCTTCGATTTCGTATTCGTCGTCGGAAAGTTGATGGATTTTGATTCCGTCCCGGAATTCCGTATTCCATATTCCGAATAATTGCCGTTGCTCGGTGGCGCAGTCGATCCAGTATTTTTTTTGTTGGGAATTGCCATACAACTGGATCAGATGCAGCGCGTTGACATGGCCTTCGTAGATGCGTCCGGCGGGCAGACTACCGCGCCCCACGGCTTTAAGCAAAAGAAGTTGTCGGTGAAAGACCGCGCGGGCCGTGGCAAAATCCGGCGCTTGCAGTGGGTCGTACTCGGGTAGGGTGGGCAGGGCCAGTAAGCCTTCCCGGCGGATAAGCGAAAAAGTATGATGTGGAAAGTCGGTATCGACCGGAGTAGAAGAAAAATTATCAAATTGGGAAACCAATTCCTCTACTTCGGTTAAGGTAGCGGGGGCGGCGGTCATGTGGGGCGAATTGTATAGATAAAATCAATCTCAATTTCATCTATACAATACGAATGCCACCCGTTTCGGCGCAGCTTGCAAAGCTACTTTACCGTTTCCTTCGCCATTTCATCCAGCAACAAATACCGATCGCGGTGCTTCTCGACTTCAGCCTTGGTATTGGTATTGATATACATCACCGATGCGGGCTGTCCGCTCTTCACGGCAGGCCATTGCGGTACGCCCAGACCGTTAGGATTGCCCGTTTTGATAAAATTGGCGAAAAACGTCTGCATAATTTCCGACACCTTGTAATCCTCTGGTTGCCAGTCGTACACTCGATTACTTGGTAGATTTCCCAGGGCATACTCGATTTCCGCCGAGTGCGAGGCACCCTTTGGGGCGGGCGGTCTTTTCGCCGCTGCGTCGTCATTTCGGGTAATGCCGCCCGCCAGGTTGGCCGTGGCATTGCCCATCTCTGCCCGCATTTCGGGCCGGGGCCGGGTGTAGAAGTAGCGGTACACGGGCTTGCCACCCGTTTTGGCGTGAGCATCGGACCATTTCCAGGTGCCAAAGCCAATGAACCGATCGCCCGCCATGTCGGTCGCGACCTGCTCCACGTCGGCATCGGTGGTGGCGCTATAGACTTTCAACATGGGATCGGCTTGTTCGCCGTACATCTTTTTCACCGCACTGGCGTAACTGTCTCGGGTAAGTGGCTCTTTGCCTATAATTCCCTGGTAACCGCTTTCCTGCGAATTCCAGCCTACCAGCAACGGGACTTGCGACTGCTGACCAGCCGCAAACACCTCAGCAGGCGACTTGGGGAAGAAATAGCCGTCCACCACCGCCGAAAATCGGGGAACGCCCGGCTTGGTCGTGGTTTCCAGCAGGGCCTGCGCGGGCATAGCGCGGAGGGCGGCCAAGGAAGTCGCTTCTACGGCTTTCCCAAATTCAATGCCCGTCTTCTCTGCTTCGGCCAGGGAGGAGATAGGGCGAGAACCCAGCAACGAACCGCTCTCGCCGATGGCACCCGCCATCAAATTCTTAGCCAGCGGCGAGGCCATTTGAGCGCTGACGGAGAAAGACCCCGCCGATTCGCCGGCGATTGTTACTCGCTTGGGATCGCCCCCGAAAGCGGCAATGTTTTTTTGCACCCATTGCATAGCTGCCGCCTGATCCAGAAAACCATAGTTGCCCGAGGCTTCGTGGGGCGATTCTTTGGATAGCTCAGGATGGGAGAAAAACCCGAAAATCGTCAGGCGGTAGTTGACCGTGACGGTCACGATGCCCCGCCGGGCCAGGCTCTCGCCGTCGTAGCGCGGCTCCGAACCGTCGCCCGCCACGAGGCCACCGCCATAGAAATACACCAGCACCGGCAGGGCGTCGGTGGCGGTTTTGGCAGGCGTCCATACGTTCAGGTACAGACAATCCTCGCTGACGCCGTCGGAGCGGAAATTCATATCGCCAAAAAGGGGCAATTGCATGGCGCGGGGACCAAATTTATCGGCCTTACGCACGCCCGTCCAGTTTTTGACGGGTTGCGGCTCGCGCCAGCGCAGGTTACCCACTGGCGGCGCGGCGAAGGCAACGCCCTTGAAGGCCCGAATGCCCGATTCATCCACGCCTTCCAGCGTTCCGTTGGCTATTTTGACTTGCAGGGGCGGGGGGCTGGCGTTGGTTTGCGAGTAGGCAAATCCTGCTGACCAGTAGGAGATTGCAAATAGAAGAAATAGTTTTTTCACGAGAATAATGAAGTTTGAAGATGACTTTGCAGAACGATTGGGGGAGATTTTTTGCAAAAGAAAACAATATGACTCCCGAAATGCGATTGCTCACTATTCTTTAATAAGGGGAAAAGGTTTCAAGTATATCTATTTCTTCTAAAGAAAATTTAACCCTACCTTCGACTCCACCCTCCGAAAACTTCCATGAACACCATTCGCTCCGAACTTGTCGCCCTGGCCGACCCGGAACGCGCCCGCTAGGTAGCCCGATTTTTTCAGAATGGGCCGGGACAATACGCCGAGGGTGATATCTTTTGGGGCATTCCCAATCCCCAGGTGCGAGAAGTAGCCAGGCGATGGTCGCATCTGAGTTTGCCGAAAACGGAAGGATTGCTCCGCGACCCCGTCCACGAATGTCGCTTTGCGGCTTTGTTGATTTGGGTAAAACAGTATCCCAGAGCCGCTGCCGTCGATCAGCAAGCAATTTTTGACAGCTATTTGGCGCATCTCGACTATATCAATAATTGGGATTTGGTAGATTTATCGGCCCCGCAAATCGTGGGGCATTATTTATTCGATAAAGACCGCCGGGTGCTCTACGATTTGGCCCGGCGACCGCATCTGTGGTCGCAGCGGGTGGCGATAATGGCCACTTTTTATTTTATCAGGAAAAACCAGTTTGCCGACACGCTGACGTTAGCGGAAGCGCTTTTGTCGCACCCACACCACCTCATTCATAAGGCGATGGGCTGGATGTTGCGCGAAGTCGGTAAGCGTGACCTCGATGCGATGGAGGAGTTTCTGCATGAGCACATCGACACCCTGCCGCGCACTTCTCTTCGCTACGCCACTGAAAAACTGCCCCCTTCCCGAAGGTCGTAGTACTATCTTACCTTGTAATTTTCAATGATAGAATGAGTAAATAGGTTGTTGTCTGAATTCAGCCGTTAAGTTTTTCGTTGCTATCTTTGGCACCCCGATTACGGTACAATCGGGTATTTGAGACGATCCAGTATTTAAAATCCAACTATGTCCTGGTTTATACGCAAGGAAAAAGGAATCAACACGCCCACGGAGATGAAGCGCGAGGCCCCCGACGGGCTTTGGTACCAGTGTCCGAACTGCAAGAAAATCATGCAGACCAAGGAGCATAAATTGAATGCTTACACCTGCGAACACTGCAACTACCACGAAAAGGTGGGTTCCGAAGCGTACTTCGAGATACTTTTCGACCACAACGAATTCACCGAGTTGGACGCCAATCTAACCTCCGCCGACCCGCTGAATTTTAAGGACACCAAGACCTATCCCGACCGCATCCGCACCACAATGGAGAAGACGGGCCTGAAAGACGCCGTGCGGACGGGTTACGGCAAAATGAACGACCTGAACATCGTGATCGCCTGCATGGATTTTAACTTCATTGGCGGCTCGATGGGGTCGGTCGTGGGGGAAAAAATCGCACGGGCCATCGACTATGCCCTGAAAAACAAGCAGCCTTTTCTGATGATTTCCCGCTCGGGCGGGGCCAGGATGATGGAAGCGGGATTTTCTTTGATGCAAATGGCTAAAACATCGGCTAAACTAGCCTTGCTCTCGGAGGCGGGCATCCCCTATATTTCACTCCTTACCGATCCCACCACGGGTGGCGTCACGGCCTCTTACGCCATGCTGGGAGACTTCAACATCTCCGAACCCGAAGCCCTCATTGGCTTTGCCGGGCCGCGCGTCATTCGCGAAACCATCGGTAAAGACCTGCCCAAAGGTTTCCAGAGCGCCGAATTCGTCCTCGAACACGGCTTCCTCGACTTCATCGTCGACCGCAAAGATCTGAAAGACAAACTTACCAGCCTGTTGAAAATGATTCAATAATGCGCCTGGTTTCCCATCCCGTTCTGTGCAATTACTACCTGACCTATCGCTGCAACGCGACCTGCGGGTTTTGTGATATCTGGGAACGGCCTTCGCCCTACGTCACGCTGGAAAATTTCCGGCAGAATATACGTGATTTGAAAGCCCTTGGTGTGAAGGTGATCGATTTCACGGGCGGAGAACCTTTGCTGCACCGTGAGCTGGACCAACTCCTGCGCGAGGCCAAAAGCCAGGGGATGATTACGACCGTGACGACCAACGGCTTGCTTTACCCCAAACACGCCGAGAAACTGCATGGCCTGATCGACATGCTGCACTTTTCGCTGGATTCACCCGTGCGCGAGGAACACGATCAGTCGCGCGGTGTAAAGTGTTTCGACAAAGTGATGGAGTCCATCGCCATCGCCCGGCAACTGGGCGAACGGCCCGACATTCTTTTTACGGTTTTTGAAGAAAACATTCATCAGATTCAGCAAGTGTGGGAAGACATTTGCATACCCAATGATCTGGTACTGATTCTGAATCCGGTTTTTGCGTATAATGAGGTGGGCGGTAAACTTTCTCGCCAGGCTTTGGCCGAACTCACCCGCTGGGGCAAGCAGAAAAACGTTTATCTCAACGATGCTTTCGTACAGTTGCGGCTCGACGGCGGAAACCACGTCGAGGATCCCATTTGTAAGGCCGCCAGCACTACCCTGGTTGTTTCGCCCGAAAATAAGCTGGTGCTGCCCTGCTACCATTTGGGATTAAAAGAATTTCCGATCGAGGGAAACCTCAAATCTCTCTACCAATCCGAAGAAGTACAGAAGCTCGTGGCCCTCGAAGGTCGCCTCCCCGCCTGCGAAGGCTGCGCCATCAACTGCTACATGCAGCCGTCCTTCGCCGTGGAAATGAACAAATACTGGTGGAAGGCACTACCCAGTACCTTGAAGTATAACCGGATAAAAGGGACGTGGAAGCAGATGTTTTAGTTTCAACTTCTTTCCCTTACTTTTGGCGACTTTTTTGCAAGAAACACTTGACGGCATTTCCCCTTTTCTAGTCGTCAACCGAAGCCAATGGATAATCATAAGAATTTAGACCGGGTCTCTGCCGCCGGATTACTGGTGGCGATGGGTATCATCTTCGGCGACATTGGTACTTCGCCGCTGTACGTTTTGAAAGCCATTGCCGGCACCGAGACGATTACCGAGGAACTCATCCTAGGTGCCCTCTCCTGCATTTTCTGGACGCTCACTCTGCAAACCACCGTCAAGTACGTCATCCTGATTCTGCGGGCCGACAACAACGGCGAGGGGGGGATTTTTGCGCTTTTCGCCTTAGTGCGCCGCCATGCCAAATGGCTCACCGTCCCGGCCATCATCGGCGGGGCCACGCTGTTGTCGGACAGCATCATTACACCGCCCATCTCGGTTTCCTCCGCTGTAGAGGGTATCCGGGCCATTTATCCCACCATCGAGACGATACCCATCGTCCTGATTATTCTGACGATTCTGTTCACCATCCAGGTATTTGGTACCAACAAAGTAGGCGCGGCTTTTGGGCCGGTGATGTTTACCTGGTTCGTAATGCTGGGAACGGTGGGCGGGGTCGCCTTGCTCGGTGACCCCGGCGTACTGCGTGCCGTCAGCCCACATTATGCCTACCAGTTGCTGGTGCTGCATCCGGGTGGCTTCTGGCTGCTGGGTGCGGTGTTTCTCTGTACCACGGGGGCCGAAGCGCTGTACTCTGATTTGGGCCATTGCGGTCGGGCCAATATTCGGATGAGCTGGATTTTTGTCAAAAGCTGCCTGCTGCTCAACTATTTCGGACAGGGGGCTTACCTGCTCAAATTCAGCGGGCAGATGTTGGCCGAGCGCAATCCGTTTTACGAGATTATGCCAGTGTGGTTTTTGCCCTTTGGTATCGGTATTGCTACCCTGGCTACGGTTATCGCCAGCCAGGCCATGCTGAGCGGGGCTTTTACGCTCATCAGTGAAGCCATCCGGCTCAATTTTTGGCCCAAAGTACGTCTGGTGTATCCCTCCAACCAGAAAGGACAACTCTACGTCCCGAGCATCAACTTCCTGCTCTTTGCGGGCTGCGTGGGGGTGGTTTTGTATTTCAAAGAATCGTCCAAGATGGAAGCGGCTTACGGTCTGGCCATCACCATGACGATGATGATGAACACCATTTTGTTCGGCTATTACCTTTACATGAAAAAGGTGAATATGTGGTGGGTGACAGCATTCGTAGGATTTTATATGGTCATCGAGAGCGGTTTTCTGGTGGCCAATATGCTCAAATTCACCCACGGCGGCTGGGTGACGGTTCTCATCGCGGGCATTATGGGTGGCGTGATGTTCGTGTGGCTGCGGGCTTTTTACATCAAACTGCGGCTTACGGAATTTACCAAACTGGAAACCTATCTGCCCGCCCTGCGTGACCTCAGCCGCGACATCAGCATCCCCAAGTATGCTACGCACTTGGTGTATATGAGCAATGCCTCCCGCGCCAGCGAGATCGAGACGAAGGTGATTTATTCCATTTTTCAGAAACGCCCCAAACGCGCCGACATCTACTGGTTCGTCCACGTGGACACGCTCGACGATCCTTACACAATGGAGTACAAGGTGGACGTGCTGGAGGAGGACGATGTCATCAAAGTCAATTTTCGCTTAGGCTTCCGCGTGGAGCAGCGCATCAACGTCTATTTCCGTCGGGTGATCGAAGACATGGTCAAAAACAAGGAAGTGGACATTACCAGTCGCTACGAATCACTGAACCGCCAAAGTATGACGGGCGATTTCCGTTTCGTGGTGCTTGAGCGCTTCCTGTCGTTCGAAAACGACCTGCCCTTTTTGGAGCAGGTCGTGATGAAGGCGTACTTTTTTATCAAAGATTTTACTACTTCGGAAGACAAGTGGTTTGGCCTCGACAGCAGTTCGGTCAAGATCGAGAAAGTCCCCCTAATTATCCGCCCCGCCGAAAAAGTAAAACTTAAAAGGGTGTATTAACTGTGGTACGGTCGGACAGCCGTTGCTGCTTCCAGCCCGTTTTTCTAATGCGAAAGACGGGCTGGAAGCCCATACCACATTACTCGTCCCAGATATTCGCCAGCGTGTAGGAATTCCCCTCCTGCGCCCAGGTTTCCCCGTTGATATAGCGGAAATGTCGATCCAGCATGGAAATTTTGGCCATGTCGTCGTCGTCCAGCTTGATGTCGGCAGCTTCAAAATTCTGCTTTAAGCGGTCCTTATTCACCGACTTCGGAATGACCGCCGTATCGCGCTGAACCGCCCACGCCAGCGCAATTTGCGCCCAGGTGTATTTGTCTTTATGTTTCTTTATTAGAATCTGAATCGTGGGATTATCCTGCAAGTTCGGATCGTCGTCTTTTTTCAGCCGATCAGGACGGTCACTGGAACCCAGAGGCGAGTAGGCCGTGAGCTGGATGCCGTGCTTATGGCAGTGGTCCACCAAAGTGCCCTGTTGCAAAAACGGGTGCATTTCCACCTGATTCATAGCGGGCTTGATGCGGGCGGTGCGCAACAGGTCGTCGATCTTTTTGATGCTGAAATTAGATACGCCGATATGCTTCGTCAGCCCGGAATCCACGCAGACTTCCATCGCGGCCCAGGTAGACGCAAGCGGCACTTCGGCTAGGCTCAGGAAATCCTCGCTGCCACTCGGAAAGTTAATGCCCAGGCTCGGCTTCATGGCAATGGGCCAGTGAATGAGGTAGAGGTCGAGGTAGTCCAGTTGCAGGTCAGCCAGCGTCTTTTGCAGGGCGGGGCGCACGTCCTCGGGTTTGTGCATCGTATTCCAAAGCTTGGACGTGATCCAGAGCTGATCGCGTTTTACCCGTCCTTCGTCCATGGCGTGGCGCAGGGCGCGGCCTACTTCGGCCTCGTTACCGTAAATCGCGGCGCAATCGAAATGGCGGTAACCGATCTCAATGGCTTCTGTGATGGCTTTGTACAATTCGCCTTCCTTGGATTTCCAGGTGCCCAGCCCAATGGTCGGAATTTTATCGTCTTCTCCTATTTTCAGGGGTTTCATGCAGGGTTGGTTTTAGTTTTTGGTAAAATGTATGCCTTAAAAATATCGTTCCGGCAGCTTTTCAACGTCAAAAGGACGTAAAGCATCCCAAAGAAGCCTTAACTTTGAATTTGTAAAAAAACATTATCTCGTTTTCCCATGAAAATTCTCATTACCGGCGGAGCCGGATTCGTCGGCTCTTCGTTGGCCATTGCCCTAAAAACCAACTATCCCGATTACCAGCTTTTTGCCTTAGATAATCTAAAAAGGCGCGGCTCAGAGCTGAACCTTAGCCGCCTGAAAAAAGCGGGCGTCGAGTTCGTGCACGGCGATATTCGGAACAAAGAAGATTTTGACGCGCTTCCCGCTGTGGACGCGGTGATCGAGGCTTCCGCCGAGCCTTCGGTCCTAGCCGGTCTTGACGGTACGCCCGACTACCTCATCAACACCAACCTCTTCGGCACCGTCAACTGCCTTAATTATGCCCTGGAACACAAAGCGGCCTTCATTTTCCTGTCCACCAGCCGGGTGTATCCCATCAAGACACTGGAATCCTTGAATTTTGTGGAGGAAGAAACCCGCTTCGCCCTCGCCGACGAGCAGCCCGTACCGGGTGCCTCGGCCAAAGGCATCGCCGAAAACTTCTCTCTCGATGGGCCGCGCTCACTCTATGGCACCACCAAATTGGCCTCCGAGTTGCTTATTCAGGAATACAACGAGTTTTATAATCTCAAAACCGTCATCAACCGTTGCGGCGTGATTACCGGGCCTTGGCAAATGGGCAAGGTGGATCAGGGCGTGATGGTGCTGTGGGTGGCGAAGCACTATTTCCAGCAGCAACTTGGCTACTTCGGCTACGGCGGCACGGGCAAGCAAATCCGCGATATGCTCCACGTCGCCGACCTCTACCGTCTCATCGACTGGCAATTGCACAATCTGGAAAAAGTCGACGGCCAGATCCTCAACGCCGGAGGCGGACTGAAAAGTAGCGCGTCCTTACAGGAACTTACCAAAATTTGTCAAGAAGTGACGGGCCACACCATCCCCATCAAAGCCGTCGCCGAAACCCGCACCGCCGACATCCGGCTCTACGTGACGGATAACACCAAAGTAACGCAACTAACGGGCTGGAAGCCGGAGATTGGCATCCATCAGATCGTGGAGGAGATTGCAGAATGGTTAAAGGAGAATGAGGTGGATTTAGCACCCATTTTGCGATGAGTTTTTTTGCAAAAAAACCGTCACCCTACTCAGTATTTGAGAAACTTCAGGACCCGCACTCCCTGCGGCGTCGTGATTTTTACAAAGTATAAACCCGTCGCCAGCGTCGCGACTCGAAGACGAAAATTAGCTTCGATGACGGGCGTAATCGGCGTAAGGCCAACGCCCGCTGCGCTCAGGATTTGGGCTTCGGTGGCAACAGGCACCCGATTTTCGCCAAAGCGCAAATACACTTCCTCCCGCGTGGGGTTAGGATAAAGTTCCACGCTCACCAACGCGCCGGGCTCCACAGCCAGAGGCGAGTAATCCCGTCGTACGATTTCTTGCGCCCGCTGAATTGTCGGGATTCCATAACCCAGTAGATTATCGGGATTGGCCGCCTGGTCTCCGGCTTTTTGCAACACCTTGATAATTTGCTGAGCGGTGAGAAAAGGGAATTCCTGCCACAGCACCGCCGCCATGCCCGCGATGAGCGGTGCAGAGTAGGAGGTGCCGCTACCGAACGAAACTGTACCTGCGATATTGCCGATGATGGTACTCACGCCTTGTGCTACCACGTCGGGCTTGATGCGGCCATCGGCCGTTGGCCCGATCGAGCTGAATGTGGCGTAGCTGCGATCGGATCGTACTGCGCCAATGGCCAGCACGGAATCCGCGTCGGCGGGTGCCGAAATATTTTTCCTGGAATTACTGCCAGAATTGCCAGCGGCGCTAACGACCAAAATGCCTCTACGGGCGGCATGGAGGGCGGCTCTCGAGATTAGGGCCGTCCGGCCGTCGAGGTCTTTAACAGCGTAGTCATATATCGGATCATCAAAAAGATCATAGCCTAGCGAACTGGAAATGATATCCACACCCAGGCTGTCGGCACGCTCGGCGGCCATGAGCCAGATGGCTTCTTCGTAAGGTGTTTCGCTGATGCCGTTTTCAGTTCGGTACAGTGCAAAACTGGCCTTGTAGGCCGCGCCCACTATTATACCCGGCTGCTCGGCCCCGATGATCGACAGGCAGTTGAGGCCGTGCGGATGGTCGTCGAACACATTGGTTCTACGGGAGACAAAATCGTAGGCATCTAGCATCCGCTTGCTGTCGAAGAGGGGTTTGAGATACCCGACCTCGTTGGCTTTTGGAAACCCACCGTCCAGCACCGCGATGAGCATTCCTTCGCCATGGAAGCCTTTTTCGTGCGTTTCAGGAATGCCCAGCATGGCGAGTTGTCCCTGCGAGTATCCGTAGTCGATGGTTTCTTGGGTTCCAAATTTGTCATAAACCGCGCCCAGACGAGCCAGGCCGGGTGTACTGGCTGGGGCTATGGGTAGGTTGCGTTCGGTACTTTTATAAAATGGTAAAGCCTTAATCGCCGTCCACTGCGCGTCAGTGGCTTCCAGTAGGGCGGCGTTGAACCAGCGGGAGGTGAAAAACACTTTGGCCCCCGTTTGTTGCACGGCCTGAATGTAGGCCGCATTCACCGGAAAGTCAGCGGCGGTGATGGGGATACCCTGCCGCTGCCGCCGCGCGATGGCTCGTGGAGACAGGAATCCTTCGGGTTTTTGGATGGAAAAGGTGCTGTTGGCTTTGTCTTTGAAATAAATCAGATAGCGCGGCAAAACTTGCGCTTCCGCTCTAGGTGTAAGAAAAGCGAATAGTAAAAAGCAGGGGAGTAAAAAGTGTTTTTTCATTGTCCGTAATTTTTCAAAACCATGCTTTTGGTAAAACCGTAATCGATAAGCCCTTTGCCAACGCAATTCGGTGTGCCGCAGTACTGCACACTGGTTTGCTCTTGCCTAATCAAACCCACATTCCGGGCGTAAGTTTCCTGATTTTTGCGCAAAGAAAGCAGCGTCGAGTCGTTTTGCTGCACCACGGTGAGGGTTTGGTCGAAAGTGTACGCGCCGAGTGTCAGTGGTTTGTCCGAATTTTTTATTTCAAAAAGCCGTTCGCGGAGTGTGTTGTACAAATTCCCGTCCCAGCGCAAATCCTCCTTAACCGGAAACCGGATCTTGACAAAGGTAAGGCCATTTTCTGAGCGAAAGGCACGTTCAGCGGTTCGCCAGATTAATGAAACGGAATCCGCTCGCCAGGTATTCCCCTCCCGAACTGAACGCTCAAGAGGGTAGACATCCTGCCCGCTGGCGTCGGTATATTTCGGACCAGTGACTTCACGAATCTGGTAGGTTCGGGTTTGGGCGGGCTGGGCCAGGGCGTAGCGGGTTTCGGTCACTTCGTATTCCCAGAAAGAACCCGTTTCCAGCGGAAAATAATCGTAACCGGAGTCGACCGGGGGAGAATCGGCTCGTTCGCAGGCGACGAGGGATAGCGCGAAAACGAAAAAGACGAAAAACCGTATCATGCGGTGGCGGCTTCCGGGGTGGGTATTCTGTTCTTTCCTCCCAGGTGGGGACATTGCAGCAGGTGATCCATTCCCTCGAAATCTACGGCGTCCTTTTTGTAGTCATAGGTTCCAGCCAGCGACATCGTGTGGTTATTGTCGCCCATCGCCACGTCCACATCCTCCATCGTAAACTGGCAGGGATGCTCGTAGGAAGCGGCATGGGAAATTTCGATGATTTCCTTAGTGAGAATGTCGAGGTAGTTGGCGAAGCGCTCGCTTTTGAGCGTGGGATCGAGTCCGGCTTGCAACCACTTGCTGTTGGTGGCCACGCCCGTGGGGCAGCGGTTGGTGTGGCAAATCATCGCCTGAATGCAGCCGATGGACATCATCGACTCGCGGGCCACGTTGATGAGGTCGGCCCCCATTGCGAAGGCCATGATACTGTGCGCCGGGAAGCCCAGCCGCCCCGAGCCGATGAAGGTAATGCGCCCCGTCAAATTGGCTTTTTGAAAAATCATATAGACCCGGCTGAACCCGTACACCCACGGCAGGGCCACATGGTCGGAGAAAGAAGGCGGTGCGGCTCCGGTACCCCCCTCGCCGCCGTCGATGGTGATGAAATCGGGCCCTCGATCCGTTTTCAGCATGAGGTCGGCCAGTTCCTGCCACATTTCGAGTTTGCCCACGGCGGCTTTGATCCCCACAGGGAGTCCGGTGGCCTCGGCGATTTTTTCGACAAAATTTACCAGGCCCGGCACGTCCGAAAATTCGCTGTGGTAGGGCGGTGACACGACGTCCTGGCCTTTCTCAATGTTTCTGATTTCGGCGATTTCGTCGGTAATTTTCTTGGCAGGCAACACGCCGCCCTTGCCTGGTTTAGCCCCCTGCGAGAGTTTCACCTCAATCATGCGCACGAACGGATTTTCCTGCACCAATTTCACGAGTTTATCCAAAGAAAAATTCCCGTCGTCGTCCCGTACGCCGAAGTAGGCGGTGCCGATTTGGAACACCACGTCGGCCCCGTTCTTATGATAGGGCGATAGGCCGCCCTCGCCCGTGTTGTGGTAGTTGCCGAATTTCAGCGAACCCCGGTTGAGCGCCTCCACCGCCACGGCCGACAACGACCCGTAGCTCATGGCGCTAATGTTGATCACAGAGCGCGGACGGTAGGGCCGCTGTCGGCCGTGGTACAGCCCAATGGCCTTAGCTGAGGGCAGCGTGTGGTGTTGGGGATGCTCACTATTGCCGACGCTGTGCGGATGCGAAACGGGAAACTGCCTAGCCAGCAAAGCAGGTTTGATGAAAATGTAGCCCGGTTCGTGGATGTCCTGGTCCGTACCGAAACCTTTGTAGTTGTTTTCTTTTTTGGATGAGGCAAAAATCCAAGAGCGCATCCGACGGTTAAAGGGCAGTTCTTCGCGGTCGTCGGCTACGACATACTGCCGCATTTCCGGTCCGATCATCTCGATAAGATAGCGCAGATGACCCACCAGCGGGTAATTGTGTAGAATGGTATGGCGGCGCTGGAGGATGTCCCACAAGGCGATGATGCCCAGAGTTGTCAGTAGAAAGGCCCACCAGGGGAAGGAGGTCAGCAGGTCGAGCATAGGGTCAAACGTTTGTTTTGTGGTACGGTCGAACCTTGGCGGCTGTTGCGTGGGGCTAAGCAGGCGCACCTGCGAACCCATGAGTTCGCCCCTACGAAGCCACCGATTCCAAATGCTCCCAGAAATTTGGGTAGGACTTGACGACTACGCCTGGTTCTTCAATAATTACGGGACGAACCATCCCTACCGGAGCGAAAGCCAGGGCCATGCGATGGTCGTCGTAGGTGCGGATGGAGGGCGTAATGTCCGCAGGAATTTCTTTCGTACGCTTCACCTCGTAACGGTGATCAGTCTCTACCTCGATCAATTCTGTGCCCAGCTTTTTCAATTCCTGCTGCAAGGCGTAAATCCGGTCGGTCTCCTTGATTTTCAGACTTTCGACGCCCGTGAGAGTCAGTTTGATATTTTTCATTGCGCAGCAAACGGCTACGGTTTGGGCCAGATCGGGGCAATCGGTAAAATCCCAAGCCAAAGAAGAATCGGCTTTGATTTTTTGCAAAAGAATACCCCGCTCGGTGAAGGTACTTTTCACGCCCAAATTCGACATAATGTCCACGATGGCGCTGTCGCCCTGCAAGGATTTTCCTTTCAAACCCAGCAGTTCCACTTCAGCATCTGCGGCTAAGGCCACGATGCTGTACCAATAGCTCGCCCCCGACCAGTCGGACTCGATGGCGTAGGGTTTGGGCTGGTAGCTTTGGGCGGGGACGGCGAGGACTTGGGCGGTCCAGTCGGCTTGGTAATCAATGCCGAAGTAGGCCATTTGTTGCAGCGTCATCTCGATGTAAGGCCGCGAGCCTACTTCGCCTTCCAGAGTCAATACAAGCCCGTCGGGCAGTAGTGGCGCGATCATCAGCAGGGCCGAAATGTACTGGCTGCTCACGTCGCCGCGAATGCCGAGGTGGTTTTTTCCTGAATAATCAAACCCTTCCAACCGCATGGGCGGGTAGTCTTCCTGCTTTTCGTACGCAATTTTTGCCCCCAAATGCCGCAATGCAGCCACCAGCAAGCCAATGGGACGCTCGCACATGCGGGGCGTTCCGGTCATGGTTTTATTTTGGCCCGTAATGGCGAAATAGGCGGTCAGGAAACGCATAGTGGTACCCGCGTCGATGACGTCAGCTATTGGGTCATCCGAAGCTAGTAAGCGTTGCATGGTCTGGCAGTCGCGGGCCTCGGAGATGTTGGATAAACTGCACTTAAAATTGGTTAGTGCGTCAATGATTAATGCACGATTACACTCACTCTTGGAGGCGGTGAGTTTTATTTCGGCGCGGATAGGGGACTTGGGAGGGTGAATGCGTACTTCTGACACTTGATTTTATGGAAGGTTGAAAAGTTCTTAGGGGAGGTATTTGATTCCTGTAACGGGCGAGCCGCCGATGCGTCGGCTCGCCCGTACCACATTTTTAATACGTCTTCAGGACCTTGATGCGGTTGTGGCCGTTGATTTTCACGGAGGAAAAACTGAATTTGTAGCAAATGAATCCCGTAACGGCCAGGGCACCGCCGATGGCAAGCGCTTGCGCGTCGGTGGTAAAGCGAACGCCGTCGATGCCTTTGTTGAAAAAGTCGGCTCCGATGAAAACGAGCCCGGCTAATGGAAGAAGAACCGAGCCCTCGGTCACCCAGGGGATGCGCCGGAAGGCCTTAATTTTTCGGATGTCGCCGAGCAAAATTTCTTTGGTTTCCATCCTTTTCTCCCGCTCGTTGACGTAGCTGAACGTAAAGCTGCTGTCGGTAATCGTATAAACTTCCTTCCTGAAACGCTGCGGGCTGCCTTTCACTTTGTAGCGAATGTCGTCGCCGGGAAAGTAGCGGAATCGGCGGAAAGTACCAATGGTTGGGGCAAAATCAACCGCTAAGAACCGCTCTCCGGCTTTGGTGAAAGCACGATTGTTGCCGGACTGCTTCAAAAATAACTCCTCGCTCGAAAGTGCTTTGGCGGGGTCGTAATGATCCTGTGCCTGGCTTGGTGTCGCACAGACCGCATAAAAAAAGAACGTCCAAAAAATGGCTTTCATCGGCAAAATAAGCTTTTAACTCTCCTCTTTTTCGTATTCCGGTGTGTGGTCTTTTGCGGAAACGCCGCCGGAAATGATCATCTTCATAATGTCGGCGCTGTTGGCATCGAGCATCGTGACGTTGCCGACCGGGACAATAAACAGCTCCCCCGAGAAGGCGTAGGAGTGCGGCATATAAACCGCAATATAATCCTTTATGAACAAATGGCTGAGGTCGGTTTGGGTAATGAAACCCAGTTTCTTCACGTCCGACTCGCGGTTGATCGTCACCAGCACGGGCTGGTTGAATTTCTTCTTATCCCCTACAAAGGCCGAAATTAAGTCCTTGATCGAATAAAAAATCAGGTTGACCAAAGGGATTCTCCGCAGGATACGTTCGGTAAATCTAAAAAAAGACTGCGGAACGACCGTCGAAAAGAAAAAGCCCAGTAAAAGGATGCCTAACAAAATGACAAGCATTCCCAAACCAGGCAAATAGATTGATTTTTGGGGCGAAATAGGAATGGAAACCGGCAGAATTCCGTCCAGCGCCTCCACGCCCGTCCAGATAATGAGAATGGTAAAATACAAAGGCGCCACCAACACCAACCCCCGCACAAAGTAGCCAAAAATGCGATTCAGGAAGGTGCTGTTCATAGGAAATTAATTATGATTGAGAGAATGAGTGAATGAGAGACGGGGACGCCCGTGCGCTATGCTTTCGCCGACTAACTTTCTATTCACTAAATCTCTCATTCTCTCATTCAAAATTAAAAAACGACCGCCTTCCCCTTGGGGTACTTCACCTCGAAGCGGATGTCAAAAGTACGGTTTTCGTTGGGTTTCAGGTTCACTTCCCAGGTTAATTTTCCGGTTTCGGAATTGTACTTTGCCCCGGTAGTTTCTTCTACGCTTACCTCGATGTCGCTGTTTTGCGAAAGGGGTACCTGATCTTCCAGCGTCAGCTTGACGACGTCGGGCTTGGTGTTGCGCACTGTGATGCGGTAAGTGACCGTCTCGCGGATGTTGCTGCCGATAAAGCGTTTACTGCTGAATTCATTCAGGCGCTCACGCTTCACGACCACCTTCTTGTCACGGCCCAGCGATACGTTCAGGGTGTCGTTGGTGTTCTGCGTAATCAACTGCGTTTCACCTACGTAGGTTCCCTGAAAATAAACGTTAGCCTTGCCGTTCAGTAAATTGTATTTTTCCCAGTCTACCAACTGCGCCACCAGGAAAGCGTCCGTGTCGAGTTTTGGAATGGCGAAGTGGCGATAGTTGGCGGGCACCTCGTGTCGGGCGATGTCCACCAACTGCGGCTGTCCACCCGACGGAATGTTGTAGGGAAGCGCAATGTCGAAGGAAACCGATAGGTCGTTGACGGCGATTTGGGTGAAGTCGGCGGTGGTCTGGACGTCTTCTATTGGTACCTCCATGGACTTGGTGACCATAGGCGAAGCCTCTATTGCCGAACGCTTAAACATTTCGTTGTTAGCGGTACCCCGTATCCTTATCGATGGCGGCTGAGGGAAGTCAACATATTGAATGCCCAGTATCGGCATCATTCCGCCGAGGGCAGGATTGGAAGTAGAAAGCGTCAGTTTGACGTTATCCCAATTTTGTCCGGTGTTCTGAAAAACCTCCGCCTTGTAGGACAGCGTCACCGGCGCGTTGGTTTCTTTCACCCGCAGATCATAAACGGGCCGCCAGCCCGCGCCGTTGACGACGTAGGAAAGTTCCAAACTCAGGGCCGTGCGGGTCGTGGCTTGCAGGTTCACCTCGATGCCGCCCGTGGGGCGGTTGCGGCTGTTTTGCCAATTAGAAAGTTGGTTATTGAGATTGCTCTGCCGCTGTTGCAGTTCTTTCAGCTGTTCTTTAACCTTGATGAGTTTCGCGCCGATGTCAGTCAGCCGCTCGCGGTAGAAGTTGGCCATTTCCTTTAAGTCGGCTACTTTCACGCCCGTGGCCGTGCCGCTGACTTGCTTATTAGCCAGGATGAGGAGTTTTTCTTCTTCCAAAACGGTTTGCGCGAGCTGCGCGGCGGCGATGTCGTCCTGCACGGTGCGCAAACTATCATCCAATTGCAGAATATTTTTGGGACGGGGCGCATTTTGCAGGTAATTTTGCACGAAACGCACGCCCGTTATCACGGCGTCGCCCGAGCCTTTGACCTGAATGCTGTTGCGGTCGATGCTGAGCGGGATGTTGTCGATAATCAGTCGCTGCTCACCCGAAGGAATGGTAGCTTTGGCGGTAGCGGTAAGTTCAGCGCGGTTGAGAAAAACCGTGGCGTGGGTCAGGGTAGGGGAGGTAGTTTGCGGGTCGGTACTTTGGGAAAAAGCCGTCAGTGCAAAAAAGACGAAGGCAATGGCAAAGATTGGTTTTTTCATGGCAAGATTGATTGATAAATCGGATTGTGTAACGAGGGATGAAGATAATGGCAGGTTTGTTTTCAGAGGAGAAACCGTTTCTAACGTTTAAAAAGTAAAAGCACTTTATGTATCAGGCCGACTATTTACAAAACTTCGTACAAACTATATTTGAAAAAATCGGCTGCCCGCCGAAGCAAGCCCTTTTGGCCTCCGAAGTCCTCATCAGCGCCGACCTGCGCGGCATCGACTCGCACGGCATCGCCCGACTGGCGGGCTACGTGCGGCTGTACGACAACGACCGTCTGAATCCCACACCGCAAGTCAAGATCGTTCACGAAACGCCCAGCACCGCCACCGTGGATGGCGACCGGGGACTTGGCCTGGTCGTCGCGCCCCAGGCCATGCACATCGCGATGGACAAAGCCGAAAAAGTCGGCTCGGGCTGGGTATCGGTGCGCAACTCCAACCACTTCGGCATCGCGGGCTACCACGCCATGCTGGCCCTCGACCGCGACATGATCGGCTGGACAATGACCAACGCTGCTCCGCTGGTGACGCCTACCTTTTCGCTGGACAAGCTGCTGGGTACCAATCCGCTGGCCGTAGCCGTGCCCACCCGAAACGAACCCCCTTTCGTGGCCGATTTTGCCTCCACCGCCGTGGCTTACGGCAAGTTCGAGATCCTGCAACGCCAGGGCTTACCCGCCCCGCTGGGCTGGGCGCAGGACGCCGAGGGCAACCCCACCGACGATTCCAATGCCGTCAAAAACGGTGGCGGTCTGCTGCCCCTCGGCTCTGACCGCGAACACGGCAGCCACAAAGGCTACGGCCTGGGTGCTGTCGTGGACATTTTTTCCGGCGTCCTGTCGGGGGCCAACTACGGCCCCTGGGTGCCGCCCTTCGCCACGGCGGGCTTCATGGCCACGCAGGCGGGCGTCGGCCTGGGGACCGGACACTTTTTGGGGGCCATGCGCGTTGATGGATTTCGGCCCGCCGCCGAATTCAAAGACAATATGGATCGCTGGATCGGGGCCTTCCGAAGCGCCCGCGCCATCGAAGGCCACCACGTAATCATCCCCGGCGACCCCGAACGCGAATCCGAAGCCCACCGCCGCCGCGAGGGCATCCCCCTGCTGTCGCCCGTGGTGGAGTCTCTGGTAGAGTTGGGGAAGCGGTTTGGTGTTAATTTTGAATTAGTGAATTAGTGAATGTCGGAATGTGCGTTCATCTTCCAAGAGCAGCGTAGGTACTATTTGGTTGTAAACTCCCAAATAATTTAGGGTAAACAACAGTATATCAGCTATAAGACCATATTTTTTCATCATTATCCATTATCCATTATCCATTATCCATTATCCATTATCCATTATCCATTATCCATTATCCATTATCCATTAAATAATGTCCCGTAATATCAAAGTAGGTCTGTTCATCACGATGGCGGTGCTTACGACTTCTTTCACCTTTTATTTTTGGCAAATATTCAAAACGCCCAACTTGCAATTGGAGGCGGACCGTAGTTTCGCGCTGCTGATTCCCGAGGGCGCGAGTTACGAATCGGTGATTGATACCCTGAAGAAAAACGAGGTCATCAACGACGAGATTTCGTTCCGGTTTGTTGCCAAATTGCTGAAATACCCCGAGCGGGTGAAAGCCGGGCGGTATTTGATTAAGCCCGATGCTACCAACTACACCGTGGTTCAGAAACTCCGCGAAGGAAATCAGGACGCCGTGCGGCTGACTTTTAACAATATCCGGCTAAAAAATGAACTCATAGAGCGCATCGGGCCGCGTTTTGAGTTTGGAGAAAAGAAGTTCCGCCAGGCCCTCAGCGATCCCGCCCTGGCGCAAAAATATGGCCTGGACACGACGACCATCATGAGTATGTTCCTTCCCAATACCTACGATATTTTCTGGAACGTCAGCCCCGAGCGCTTCCTCGACCGGATGCACAGCGAGTACCAAAAGTTCTGGAACGACGAGCGGAAAGCGAAGGCGGATGCAATCAATCTGACGCCTGAGCAGGTGTCTATTTTGGCCTCTATCGTGGAAGAGGAGCAAGCCCGCAAGCCCGACGAGCGCCCCCGCGTGGCCGGGATGTACATCAATCGCCTCCACGCCGGGATGCCGCTGCAAGCCGATCCGACGGTGAAGTTCGCGCTGGGCGATTTTGCCATCAAGCGCATCCTGACCGCTCAACTGCTGACGCCCTCGCCCTACAACACCTACCTCAACACTGGTTTGCCTCCCGGCCCTATCCGCCTGGCTGACCAGGTGTCGCTCGATGCGGTGCTGAACTACGAAAAGCATGATTATACCTATATGTGTGCCAAAGCCGACCTGTCGGGCTATCACGCTTTTTCGGAAAATTACGCCGATCATTTGGCGAATGCGCGGTTGTATCAGGCGGAATTGAATCGTCTGCAAATTATGAAATGACGTTATGGGTCGTATCTTTTCTCGTGATTGCTGACGCGCGCTAGTCGTGGCATGCCACGTCTCTACAACCATTTTTTCGATATATGCCTGACAACAATAACCCCACCGCCGACCGCATTCGAGATGCTTTTGTCGGAAAATTCCAGCAAATGCCCCGCCTTTTTCGCTCACCGGGACGCATCAACCTCATCGGCGAACACACCGACTACAACAATGGCTTTGTGCTGCCCGCCAGCGTGGATAAGGCCGTATATTTCGCCATAGCACCCCGCGAAGATAACCTGGTGCAATTGGAGGCCGTCGATCTAAATGAATCCTATGAGTTTCAACTTGATGATTTGTCAAAACCCGAGCAGCAATGGCCCATTTATCAGCTTGCTGTTTTGGACCAATTGCAAAAAAAGGGTATAAAAATTAAAGGTTTCAAGGCGTCTTTCGGTGGCGACTTGCCCGTGGGCGCAGGAATGTCCTCTTCGGCGGCTTTGGAGTGCTGCCTGCTATTTGCACTGAATGAATTGTTCGGGTTGGGGCTAGATCGATTGGGAATCGTCAAGATGGCGCAGCGGTCCGAGAACGAGTACGTGGGTATGAAGTGCGGCATCATGGATCAGTTCGCTTCGGTTTTCGGCAAGGAGCAGTCCGTCATCCAACTTGACTGCCGCTCGCTGGAATACGAGTATTTTCCCTTCCCAATGGACGAGTACCTGCTTATTCTCTGCGATACGAAGGTGAAGCACTCGCTGGCCGATTCGGAGTACAACCTGCGGCGGCAAGAGTGCGAGCGGGGCGTGGAAATCTTACATAAATACGATCCCGAAGTACGCAGTCTGCGCGACGCAACGCCCGACATGGTGGCCGAACACGAGGAAGAAATGGGGCCAATCGTGTACAAACGCTGCAAGTTTATGACCGAAGAAATTCTGCGGGTGCAAGAAGCCTGCGCGTTGCTGCTGGAAGGCGATTTGGAAAGCTTTGGCGAAAAAATGTACGACACCCACGACGGCTTGCAGCATCTGTACGAGGTAAGTTGCCCCGAACTGGATTTTCTGGTGGACAAAACCCGCAACAACGGCGATGTGGCAGGGGCGCGCATGATGGGCGGTGGCTTCGGCGGCTGCACCATCAACCTGGTGTGGCGTGAGGGAGCCGATCGATTCGAGAAAAAAATGAAAGAAGCCTACCAAAACGAATTCAACATCGAGTTGCCCTGCTACCGGGTGAACATCACCGATGGCACCGCCGAGATTGAGCTTTGACGTCGGAAAGAGTAGTTAGATGGCAAAGCCCTCTTTTTCTTGCCTAAACCCCCAGGAATCTTCAAACCCAAACTACCCTACTACCGATGAGCACAAATTTTGATAAATCTAAACCACTGAGAAAAATGCTTCCTATCATAGCCTTCGCGTTACTGGGAAGCTTTTTAATGAATTGCGAAACCAAAAAAGAAGACGAAAAAGGCATGGAATCCACGATCACCAAAGAAGCATTCGGTACCTCGGGCGACGGTGAGGCCGCCGACCTTTACACCCTGACCAACGCCAACGGCATGGTGGTAAAAATCACCAATTACGGTGGCATCATCAATAAGTGGATGGTCCCCGATAAGGACGGGAAAATGGCCGATGTGGTGCTGGGCTTCGATTCGTTGAGTAATTATGTGGCCGGACACCCGTTCTTCGGAGCGCTGGTGGGCCGCTATGGCAACCGCATCGCCAAAGGAAAGTTTACGCTCGACGGCGAAACTTACGCATCGCTTGCTATCAACAACGGCCCCAACCACCTGCACGGCGGACTTAAAGGTTTTGACAAGAAAGTCTGGCAAGCCGAGGAGATCAAGGAAGGCGGCAACGTGGGTCTGAAACTCACCACGACCAGCGCCGATATGGAGGAAGGCTACCCCGGCAAGCTCGATGTGACCGTCACCTACACGCTGACTAACGACGGCGAGTTGAAGATCGACTACCGGGCCACGACCGATAAGCCGACCATCATCAACCTGACCAACCACTGCTACTTCAACCTCACGGGCATGAAGCGCGACGTGCTGGAACACGTCGTGAAGATCAACTCCGATAGTCTGGTGGCGGTGGACGCCACGCTGATTCCTACCGGCAAACTGATATCGGTAACCGGAACAGCCTTCGATTTCAGAGAACCGACGCCTATTGGTGCCCGCATCGACGATGAGAGCGACGAGCAAATCAAGATGGGCGGCGGCTACGACCACTGCTGGGTCATCGACCGCGTTGGCAAAAACATGGCGCTGGCTGCCACCGTGTACGAACCCACGAGCGGCCGCGTACTGGAAGTATCCACCACCGAGCCGGGCGTGCAGTTTTACACTGGGAACTTCCTGGATGGGAAGCTGAGCGGCAAAGGCGCCACTTACAGCAAGCGCATGGGCTTCTGCCTGGAAACCGAGCATTACCCCGATTCGCCCAACCAGCCGCAATTCCCGTCAGTGGTGCTGCGGCCTGGGGAGACGTATAATACTTCCACGGTTTTTAAGATGGGGGTGCGGAAGTAGTTGACGCGGGGCCGCTACAGCGAACCTACCCCAAGATGTAGACAGTATTTTTATTGCCCAGTCGATTTTTCTCGGTTGGGTTTTTTTATCTGGAAAAGGTACTTTCGCTCATGCAAATAGGCTTTTATGAGGCTCTCAGCCAGTCAGGTACCTACGAACTGCTATTTCCAGACCGCTCATCCGGGCTAGTTATCGCTTGGCTGTACCAGAAGATGGAAGACGGGCATTTTCCTGATAGGTCATTTCGAGAAAAGGACATACATGATGCCTTTAAACGGCTGTTTCCAAGCGAGAGGTATCCAAAAGAATTCCGGACTGACTCAATAAGCCGACTCTCTGAGTATTTTCTGCGCTACGATAACAAAAGTAGGCTTTACACCTTCAAAGGATATGCTCTGGAATTTTGTGAACGCGCTTATGACATCATTAAAAGGAATTGGGAGCTAACCGACATAGAAAAGCTCTGCCATAACCTACGTGAGAAACTGGAAGGTTGCCAGAAAGATGACGACTTAAATTACTGGCTCGATACAGATTTCCCAGCATATAAAGGAGATCTTACTGGACAATTAGATTTTCTAGAGAGACAGATACTACAGGTCGTTTCAGAGCTACGCTTACAAATTTCTGCGCGAGAGACAGCTATGCAACAGGTACTCGAGAGAGTGATCGATCAACTGGAAGATTTGAAACGCCAGAGTCGGGAGTTGTCAAAGGCCTTTTCTGAATTGAACATAATGCGGACTCTGCTGAATGAATTCCTCAATAAGACGGATGACTCCGCTCTTGCATTGAAAATCCTAGAGGTGATACGAACTATCAATGATTTATACCGTGATCTAAGCGTCGTAGACAGTCGAATTGACCGAGTTCAACCACGCGTCAAACAACTGTTTTTCTTATTCACCAAACCTTTGATCGCCAGTAAGATTGAATTTTTTCTTCAGCACTTACTCCAAAATAGCCATCTCAAGCGTGATAATACTGGTAAAAGAAAATTATCGCTTCCCGAAGAAATGCCATCTTTCGTATTGCATGAAGAAATAGCAAATTTCACAATAGTGGAGAAAAGGAACCCCTTTCCTCAGAAGCCGGCCCCTATGCCGATTGCGGTGGAGGACCCCAAGCTCCGGGAAGCGGCGTTTGCTCCGTTACTTGCCCGTATATACGACCAGAAGGTTGTTTCCGAGTTATTTATGGATTTTAAGCAATTGGCAGACCAGCAGCGAGTCACTCACTTTGCGCCTTTTTTCTTCCGCGTATTGAATGCTAAAGAATATGGTTTCAAAATCGCCGTGTGGCTGGCATATAAGGTACTCCTCCATTTTTCAAAACTTCCAAATTATAGTGTACAGATTGACCAAGTTCCAATAGCTAACCCTACAAATCCCCAAATCACGATATGCCAAATGACGATTTACAAGAACTAGAACGTCGGTCTGGTTTTATGCTTCATCCTGATACGTCGAGGCTATTTAGTAAGCTAGACGATGACTTGCGTTCAAGTGTTCATATACAAAATATACCCTTCCAGCGGAATCTATACACGTACCTTGAGGAGAACATTGATACGTTGACTGTTTACTACGAAATCGCCCATCAGTTGCTACTTACCTTTCAGACGAGCGGTTTTGACAAATATTATTTCATCGATTTCCCCAACCCACCCTCGCGAGGCGGAATAGGAGAGGAAAACCGCCATTTTATGGAAGATGAACACGTAGTGGTTGGTTTCCTTCTCTATAAAATCATGTTAAGTGACGGGCGAGTAGATATTGACTCGCTCGATATGCTAATGAAGGTCATCGATGAAGATTACCCTGATTTACACCCGATGCTCTACAGCAAAATAGGCCAAGTAAGAGATCGTAAGCAACCGGGTGATAGTGGTCGAATGCGATTAAAGACTATCATCGGCACGGCACTAAACGAATTTATAAGAATGGCCTGGTTTAGCAGGGACGGCGATTACATCACCCCTTTGCCTGCTTTCAACAGATTGGCTGTCGTTTTTGGTAAAGAAATAAATGATGCTTTCGAAAAGAAGGATTCATCCCCCGACGCACCAAGCCAATGAAAAAATACCCTCGCATCCACACCTTGGGGACTATCAATGTAAGGCATCACGAGAAAGCTTTGTATGATATTCATGCATTGCGCACCGATTTTTCTGGCGATAGTGGACATGGTAAAAGCATGATTGCAGACCTGCTGCAACTCATATTTGTCGGCCCATACCATTACCGGGCGGCGACAGAAGGAATGGAAAAAAGTAGGCCTTTGAATACCCTGCCCATTCCTGGTCAGCCTTTTGCCTATGCCTTTCTAAATGTGGAGATGGAGTATGAAAAGTTTATCACTATCGGTGTATATCAGGAGAATACCCTTCATAGCACCAAAATGTTCATCATTCAGGGGGGGTACGGATTCAGCAACAGTGACGTATTCGAACCCTTCGAAGCGCCCACCTTAATATCAGATTTCCAGCGAGAGAACTTACTTCTGCCGATTACGGAACTTTCCGAACATTTTGAAACTAAACAGCGGGGAATAGAATCCTGGTCTAGAACAAAGCCATATCATACGCTGCTATATACTAATGGACTCCTTCCAGTTGATCTGGCAGGTGATGAGCATACCCATAAAACATTTGCTGGCGTGTTACAGGCGTTTGCTCGCGGAAGAAATCTGGGAATGAACGGCTCGGGAAAGCTAGGTAACTTTCTTTTTGGTCCTGATAAGGCGAGGAAGATTCACAATAGCTATGACCGAACGCTCGATGAGTGGGAACGGGACAAAGTTAGCTACGGAAATCGACTAGAAGATATCGAGAAAATTAAAGAGCGCGAAGATTTGCTCAAAGAAGTATATCGTCGCAAGTTACATAGAGATGAAGAAAGGCGGAAATATTTGACCCTAAATTGGCAATACTACAAACAACAGTTGCAAAGCATTAACCACGAGAACCGAAGTTTTTCCGCAAATAATAGTAATGCTAGGACTAATTTTAAATGGGCTGATCAAAAAACTTCAATCTGGATTATTGAAGCCAGTGAAAGAACGGCTGAACTTACTGAGGAAAGAGATAAAACAAATAAGGAAAAATACGAAAGCGAAGGCCTTTACAATCGTCTTGAAAGAGTGCTGAAATGGCAACAAGATTTTAAGTGCGGTATTCTTGAATTAAAAAATCACTACGAGGAAGATCGAGCTAATCGCATAGCAAAAAGACATTGGACGTACTTCAAGAATCAGCTAGAAAGTAATCGACTGGCTGATATCGTTGAGCAGTCCGATTGGCCGCATGGTACTATTCAAGGGAATCAATGGCACCAGTCTAAGGTACACGACTTGCAGAACGAGTTATTGGTACTGAAAACTGCTGCAAATTTTTTCGATCCCTCTAATACTGAGTCGATCGGATATTGGGCAATGCATTATCCTAAATCTTTCGATATTGATCAGGTAAGTGTTTTGATGGGCTTGAAAGCTCTCTCATTGACGAAGGCCAAGCACTTAAACTCAAACTTACGTTACTTGCCAGACCCAAGCGCGTTGTTTAGTAATTTGCAGTCATACATCACAGAGCGAGAAGAAAATGGTTTCTGGCTGTCGTTCGGAGAAATGCGGGAATATTTTGCTTTCGAAACAAACGAATTACTTTCAAACCCAGATCCTGCACAACGAAGGAATTTGCTTGATAACGTCACAAAAAGTTTAAAGTCAGAAATAGTCCGAGTTGATGATGAGATAAAAAACTTAAAAAAGATAGCAGAAATTATTCTCGAATACAGTAACCCTGCTGAACTATTGACTAGTTACGTGAGAAGGAAAGAGGTGGAGAACTTTGTGGAATATTTAGATTTTTCTTCTGTTCAGCCTGATGAATTTGAAAGATACCTCGCTTTACTTGATGAAAGAAGAGTAATCGAAGAGGCGTATAAGTCGGCCAAAATAAATGACGAGAAATGCCAAGAAGCGTTAACGAACAACGCGGTACTGCTCTCGAAACTCGATGGGATGATAATCGATATTGTCAAATGGAGGGATTATGCTGTCGATCCTCCCGATGATTGGGCCTTCACAAATGATAGTTTTTCAGATATCACCCTTTTTGCTGAACTATTTGAAGCTAATGAGTATTTGAGAGCGAATTTAGTCGAAGAACTACACAGGTCGATTGAGGCACAGCGGACTTATTTAGCAGATGCTGACCGATGGGTTCAATTTAAGGAAAAGTGGAAACTTGCGTTAGAAAATGCCCAAAATGCCGAAATCGCATATCTAAAACACTATGAAGAAGTACCTTTTCAACAGGACACGCAACTTTATGACAAACCGTCATCGGACGCAGTGATAAGTGCTGAAGCTGAATATAAAACTCAATACGAAGGAGCGATAAAAAGATACTTTCCTGATGACGTTGAATTATTCAAAGGTGTTGATGATTTCATGCAGTTGTATAAGCATATGTTTCCCGATCTATCGTCCCGGCAATTACTGGCTGAAGACACAGTGATTGAAGACTTAGCCAAAATGCTGCAAGATATTAACAATGCTTTGTATAAGCTCAACCGCCGCAAGTTAGAGGATATTGGCCGCCTGTTGAAAGAAGTGCAATCCGAATTGACTACTATGCGACATCAGGTCAGTCAAATTCAGTCTCTTCTCAATAGAGAAGACAACCTGATCACAGGGGGACACCAAATGAAATTAATTTGGAAGGAGTCTGAGATCTATCCTTTTAGGTGGATTGATACATTCCATACTGAACTAGCAAATTCGACGAGTTTCGACAAGCACTTTGCGTCGAAGCTTACCATCGAGGAAAGCATGCTAGATGCATTTCACTTCTGTGGCGGATCTACTGCTTTGAAAGCAACTGTACGCGATCTGCTTAACCCTAATAATTACGTGGATCTACGGTACGAAATGAAATCTCCTGTCGGTGAAGTAATTGATGGCAGTACGGGCCAAGCCTTTGCAGCTATCGCCATGTTATGCATTGCTCAGCTATCCACCCTGACCAATAAAAATCGAAAAGGACTCAGGTATATGGCGGTTGATGAAGCTGATGGATTGGGAACTAACTACGATCTACTTATGCGTATTGCCCGGCAGTTTGATTACCAGATTATATCTCTTTCTTTGCATCCCCTGGATTCATTTGTAGAGGGGCAACAGCATATTCACATACTATGTAGCGATATAAGTCGACCTGGCCCATACAATCATAGTCCTATGAGCATACTGAGTCCGCCAATTGAGGGTCCATTGCAATGAGCCCAAGCTACCAATTTACATGGCCCCAGTTGTTGGGCCTCTCTGAATTATATTCAAAAGGTCAGACTCAAATGAGGATTGATTCCAATAAATATATTTTGCACAGATTAATCAGACAGAACGTTTGGATACAAAGTACTGGAAACCAGAACTACGGCTGGAAAATTCCATTTCGATACCAAAGTCAATTTCGACAATGGTATGTGAAAAACTGTGCAGGTGAGATAGCAGATTATCGAGGACTTCTGCAGACATACGATTTACCCTCTGATGGTCGCCGCAACTACTCCACCAAAGACTTGGATTTATTGCTACTGATTGCTTCTCAAAAAGAGAATATTTTGAACGGCATCGACTCCGTATCGCTTGAAAAATTTTCGAGCGATTTTTTTGATGGATCGAAATACCTAAAAGATCATGCGTCAGTTCAGAAAGCCGTTTTAAAAATACTTGGCTTAGATAGATTTAAAGGAACCAGTCCACGTGACCACCTGTGGAGATTGTGCGTGGATTGCCCGGATGCCGAGGTTATCGTTTTATGTGAGAACATGGATTTTCTGCGCATCCCTGATCAGGCTTTGGAAGCTAAAATCGAACTTTGGTACGTCGGCGGAAACAATATAAAGGCTATTGAGCGCATTTCTCCCGAGAAACTTAACTTGCCAATCTTCTATTCCTGTGATTGGGATCATGCCGGACTTAGCATTTTCATTCGAATATGTAAAAAGTTTGGTTCTTTGACAATTTTTGTGGTTAAGTTCACATATGCAAGAAACAGATTTTTACGAGCGGTTGCTGTCGCTGCCCGATTTGGTCGTAGACCGCGTTGAGTCCTCGGCTAAGCGCATCACGCTACACTGTCACACCAG
>JBBSUC010000044.1:0-55368 GCA_038235275.1 Cytophagales bacterium
ACCCAGCCGGCTGGGCGTCGGGCAAATATGCCAATCTGAACCCGGTGGTGCGCCGGACAGCGTTCAGCGCGAAGTATCCGGGCATATTCGACGCCAACCTGAACCCGCTGTACGACACCGATTGGTTTAAGGAGTCGAGCCAGAGCAAACTCTCGCAGAACCATCAACTGGGTTTCAGCGGTGGCAGCGAGCGGACTCAGTATTCACTTTCTTTGGGCTATCGGGACGATGAGGGTTTGATCAAAACCTCGTACATGAAGCGGTATTCGGGTCGGTTTACGATTGACGATCAGGTAAAATCGTGGCTTAAACTAAGCGGTACGCTGAGCTATAACAACCAGTCGGAAAATCTTGTGGACGTCAACGACGCCGTGGCGCGGCAAATCGTGGAAGACTTCCCTTTCCTGCCCGTGAAATACGCCGACGGCACCTTTGCCAACAACCGCGATTATCCGCTGGCCGAAGGTTCATTCAGTTCGGTACACCGCCTGATGGGTCGCAAATACATTCAGAACACGCAGACTACGCTAGGCAGCCTGGCCGCCACGCTGACGCTGGCCCCCGGCCTGCAGTTCAAGAGTATTCTGGGCGTGAACGTTCAGACGCAGGAAATTAACCAGTCGCAAACCCGGACACTGAATATCGGCGGCAACGGCAACGCATCGGTAAACAACCGGAAAGAAACGTTCTGGTCGCTGGAGAACCTGTTGACCTATAACAAGCAGTTTGGACAGGATCACATGATTGACGGGCTGCTGGGTATTTCGTGGCAGGAAACCAACGTGTTCTCCATTGGCGCGTCGGTCAATAACTTCGCTACCGACTACTTCGGTTTTAATAACCTCGGAGCCGGCGCCACCAACCCCGGTGTGGGTTCAGGTGCCTACCGGTTTGCGTTCAACTCGTACTTTGGTCGCGTTAACTATGGCTACAAAAACCGCTACCTGGCCACGGTGACGGCCCGCGCCGATGGATCGAGTAAATTTGGTGAGAACAACAAATTTGCCATCTTCCCCTCGGCAGCATTAGCCTGGCGCGTCTCGGAAGAGCCTTTCCTGAAAAACAACCCCATTATCTCGAACCTGAAAATCCGCACCAGCTACGGTCTGACGGGTAACTCCGAGATTCCCTCCTATGCGTCGCTGTCGTTGCTGAGTTCCAACTACGCCACTATTTATAACGACAACCGCGTGAGCGGCACGGGGATCAACCGTCTGGCCAATCCTGACCTGCGCTGGGAAAAAACCGCTCAGACCGACGCCGGTATCGAGCTTGGCCTGTTCAAGGGCCGCGTAACGATCGAAGCCGATTATTACTACCGCCTGACTACCGACATGCTCTTAGATGCTCCCGTACCCCAATCGAGCGGCTACGGTACCATCCGGCGTAACGTGGGGTCGATGGAAAACAAAGGCTTCGAGTTTGGCCTGAACACCGTCAATATCGAGAAGGGCAGCTTCAGTTGGACATCTAACCTCAACCTGTCGCTGAACCGAAACAAAGTGCTGTCGCTGGCTACGCCGTCCGATATTTTCAACGTCGGTGGTCCTAACTTCACCAACCCTACGAACATCATTCGCGTGGGTGAGCCGGTGGGTTCCTTCTGGGGGCTAACCCGCGTGGGTGTCTGGAGCGAAGCTGAGCGCGAGGAAGCGGCTAAGTTTACCAGCTACCGCAACGGCCTGACCATCTTGCCCGGCGATATTAAGTATTTGGACGTGAACGGCGACCACGCCATCACCGACGCTGACCGCAGCATCATTGGCAACGGTAGTCCGAAGGGCTGGGGCGCATTTAACAACAACTTCAAGTTCGGCAACTTCGACGCTACGCTCGAACTACAATTCATGTACGGTAACAAAGTAATGCTGATGAACCTGCACCCCAGCGAAGACCGGCAGACTTTGGCCAACAGCTATACGTCCGTACTGGACGCCTGGACCCCTACCAACCAGGACTCACAAATTGCTGAAATCCGCGATACCCGCGCTGGCTACGTAACCAACGTCGATTCGCACTGGATCAAAAATGGCTCCTTCCTACGCGGTCGTAATGCACTCATTGGCTACACGTTCCCTTCGGTAGTAACCAACCGATTGAAACTGAACCGGCTGCGGATGTACGTCTCGGCGCAAAACTTCTTCCTGAAAGTGGAAGATCCCATCATAGGCGACCCGGAGGTTACGCCGACCAACCAGGGTGGCGGCAACAGCGCCTTCTCGCAGGGCATGATCTGGCACAACTACCCCAAGCCCACTACCTACATGTTTGGCCTGCAAATTGGTCTTTAATCACAACGTACTTAACACATTGATAACAATCATGCGACAATCTTTCGTAAAAAACATATCGCGGGTGCTGCTATGCGGCATCGTGCTGGCCGGTCCAATGGGCTGCTCGGACTTTCTTGCCGAGAAAGACCCCTCCAACCTCACGCCCGAAAGCTTCTACACCATTCCCGACCACGCCGAGGCCGCTCTCGCTGCGGTCTATGCCGATTTGCGGTTTATAGGCGGTGGAGCCGGCATTTTCTCGTCCAACTGGCAGTTGCTCGAAGCCCTGACGGGTACCTCGACTACCGAAACGGCGCAGAACTCCGACCTCAATAACCTGTATAGTCTGGTTCAAGACGGCAATACAATACACGTAGTCAACTACTGGAACGGACTCTACCGGGTGATTGCTAACGCCAATCAGGTGCTTGATAAGGTTCCGGCCATTACGCCCATGAATGAGGCCCAGAAGACCAAAATTCTGGGCGAAGCCCGGTTCTTGCGGGCTTCGGCTTATTTCACGGCCGTTCAGCTTTGGGGTGACATTCCACTCATTACCACCCCCCAGACCGCCACGACCGATCAGTTTTCGCCCACCCGCGCGCCAAAAGAAGACGTCTATAAAGTCATTGTGGAAGACCTGATCGCTGCCGAAGCGGCTGGTCTGCCCTGGATGGACGTATCGGGCCGGGCCAATTTGGCCGCCGTCAAAACGCAATTAGCCAAAGTGTATCTGACCATGGCGGGTTTTCCACTGAGCAAGGGTGCATCGCACTATAAGTTGGCTGCCGACAAAGCGCTTGAGGTTATTACTTATTCCAACGCTAACCCAAGTACGATTAACTTGTTTAAGACCTACAACGAAGTGCACAGTGAAACTACCGAAAACCGGCTCGAACACCTGTTTATGATTCAGTACAACACGGTAGTGGCGGGTAATCCAATGGAGAACTTCTACCCCAACTTTAAGCCCGTTACCTTCAACGGACCGGGCGGAACGGGTAGTTCGGTGCCCACGCCTACATTTTATAATTCGTATGAAAAGGGAGATTTGCGGGCCAAAGATCAGGAGGGCTACTTCTACACCAGCTATTATACCAATGGCAACGGGGCGGCGTTCGACTTGGGCGCGCCCTACGTGTTCAAGCACTTCAACCGTACCTCGGCGGGTACGATTGGCTCGGCCGGCACCCGGCAGAACAACCTGAACGTACCAGTGATCCGCTACGCCGAAACGCTTCTGATTTATGCCGAAGCGCAGAACGAAGTGACCGGGCCAACGCAGGGTGCCTACGACGCCATGAAGCGTATTCGGGACCGCGCCACGCTCACTACCCCGGCGCTGGGTAGCTTCGACAAAGCCTCCTTCCGCGAGGCCGTCTGGCGCGAACGCTGGCACGAACTCTGCTACGAGCAGATTACCTGGTTCGACATGGTGCGTTTGCGGAAGGTCTACAACGGAAAGACCAACGGCTTCGACAACTTCGTGGGTCACGTCAATCCCAGCTCCAACCAGCCGTTGCAGGAGAAGCACCTGCTACTACCCATACCCCGGCAGGAGATTCTGAACAACCCGAATTTGAAAACGCAGAATCCGGGGTATTAAGCCAATTGTGAATGAGTGAATTTTGATTTAGTGAATAGAAAAGGCCGCCTGCGATGATTCGCGGGCGGCCTTTTCTATGATTAAGGAACAAATTGGTGCTGTCTGAATTCCATCAGAATGAATTATATTGCCTGGAAATTCCCAAAAGCTAAACCTCGCTTTTATGGTCTCGAAAATCAAATCCCTGCTGCTGACTATTTCAGCCGCCATCACCCTATCGGCCTGCTCCACTTTAAGTACCAAGGAAATCCAGAGCCTGAACCGCGTGGCCTTCGCCCCGCTCGAACTGGTCCCGAGCGTCGAGCCAACCGATCTGCGGCTCGACGTCTTCCGGCAGGTGCAGACGACCTATTCTTACATTTATAAGAGACTGGAAACAACAGATGTTCCCAACGACCCAGTGGGGTTCAATTTGGGCAACGGGCTTTTTTATGACCTGAATGAAAATTTCTCACTTCGGATTAACCAACTGCTGGGCTTTGCTGATGATGAGAGGTTTGTGCTAAAAAGAATGGAAGATCCTGCCCCTAACCGGGGCTTCACTACTTACACTTTTAAAAACGATTCCCTCACGACCTCATTTTCGGAGAGAAACCGTATTCGTTACAAGTACCACCGCATCGGCCCATCCGATAGTGTCTCGTACATGAATGGCAATGCGCTGGATTACGTAATCGTCCGGCGGGACTCGTCGCTGGCTTGCCGCAATCGGCGGAAGGTCAAGAAAGAAATTATTAGTTTGGGCGAGGGCCATTTCACCCTGGATATTGGCCGGAGGGAATATGATTTTGTGCAAAAAAACAACCAAATCGATCTGCAATCGAACTACCAGGTAGTCCTGTCCGGTGCCAACAAAACCATGACGATTTACGGCCTTAGTCGAAGAGGCAGGAAAAGCATTCTTTACACAATTATTCGCAGCCGGGATACGATGTACTTTTTCAACGAAAACTTCAAAGGGCAGAAAATTGTGTTTGAAAACGGGGGAATTACAGTCTTCCACAACAAAAACCTGGTGGCGATGTACGAGCTGGTGCCTGCGGAAAAGGCATTTGGGACGAGCATGACGCCCTAGTATCTCATCCTAACGTTGTTTTAGGGCAAAAACTGAAGCAACTATCAATCCGTTTTATTTTCTTAAAGTTCACAAAAAAAGCGAGCAGTTCCAAAGAACAGCCCGCTGTGTAAGAATTACGATTCCTTACTTCTTCGCCTTCGCATCCAGGGAGTTGATGTACTTCGCCAACGTCATTGCGTCTTCCTTCGGCACTTGCGTCATGGGTGCCATCGGCGGGTAGCCGGGCCAGTTCTCGGGAACAGGTTTATAAATCAGTTCGATAATTTTAGCATCGGTGTACTTTTTCTTGGCCACATCCGTATAAGCCGGACCGACCAGGCGGGCGTCCACGCGGTGGCAGGCGCTACAAGTGTGCTTATTCATCAGGGCGGTAATGTTCTCCGGCACTTTTACCTGAGCATTGGCGGTGTCGATACTCGCTACGAGGGCGAAAGCCGCCGCCCAGAGCATTCCGATTTTCTTCTTCATATTTCTTGATTCAAGTGGTTAATTGTATAGTAACGGTACTGTCCGTAAAAGCAAAAGTAGGAAAGTGGCCGAATCTACAAAATATTATCGGATTTTTTTTCCTGCTCCGGCTTGTCCATTGTCCATTCCACGCGCAGTACCCGGCTATTAACGCCAATATTTTCGAAAAAGTGTTGCCAGTGCAATTGCTGCGACGACAGGTGGTCGGTCGGCGATTTCACCTCCACAAAGTCGTATTCATCATCCTTCCACACTAGCAGATCGGGGAAGCCACGCGTGTTCTCGCGCAGGTGCTTGGCCATTTCCAGCAAAACGGCGCGAAGTTGGGCGGGTTCGAGATAGCGCACAATGAGCAGCACGAGTTCGAGTTGTCCATCAAACCAGGCTACCAGCACGTTGGCCGTACCAAATTTCTCTTCGTAGGTTTTCTTAACCAGATCAAGGTAGACTTCCTGACTATCCAGTTCTTCCAATCGTGTTAAGAGCAGGGCCTCTCTTTTAAAATAAAAATCGGGCAGGAAAAAGTCCGACGGTACGCGCTGCAACGGATGGTGGATGGCCCGGACGTTGGTATCGTAAATAATGTCCCAAAACACTAGCCCAAACAGAGCCCGCCACGGCTCATTCTCGCTGAATGCCGCCGCGTAGCCCCGCTCCCGGAAGTATTCCATCACCCCCAGCTCCACGCGGTAACGGAAAGAAATCGGCACCGGAACGGCTTCGGCTTCTTTCATAGCTTTGGTGGTGCGGCGCACTACGCGCTTTTTCTTGTTCTTTATTTTTTCCCGATAATCCAGGCCAAAAAAACGCTCGTCGGCGTTCTGCGGGTGGGCGATCATATCTTCGCAGAGGGCGAGGGCTTCGTCCACCTCGCCCACGCGCTGCAATAGTCGGGCGCGGCGCTCGCGGGAAGGTGCGTGGTCGGTGAGTTGATAAACTGACAGGGCTTGCTCGGGCAGCTTTTTGCGTTCGAGCCAAGCTCCCACTCTAAGAATTAGGCGGCGGTACGAAGGCGCGGCCACCGGACTCAGTTCACCCACAAGCCCGCCCTGCCAGTTCATGAACCAGTCGTAGATTTCCTCGGGCGGTAGCGCGTCTTTTTGTTCGTGGAAAGTCTCGCTGGTGAGCGAAAGCATCAGCTTGTCCTCCACATCCTTCCGCGTTTCGAAGCGGACGGAAAAATTCTCCTCCTGGAAGGACTGATACTGCACGTGGCCCAGGTCGCGGATCACGAATTCGGTCATGTCGTTGTGGCGATTGCCAAAAAAGAGGAAGCGCATCATCATGGCCTCTACCTCGTAGCATACCTTGACGACAGGTTCCAGCACATCGAGCCCTTCAATTAAATCCTTGGTCTCGTACTCGTGCAAGAGCCAGCGAACCAGATCAGGCTTTCGGATACTTTTGGCAGGCATCACCACCGGAGCCAGAACCTGTGTGAGCATGAGCAATTCGGGTTTGGTAAACAAGTCCACCACCTCGTCGGCGCGAGCGGCGTTCTGCTCGCCAAGGCCCTCGATGAAACCCGTTTCGATCAATTCGGTTAGAGCCGCTGGAATATCGCTCAACTCGGGATAGGAAAGCGCATTGACCTTAAAAAACGAACCCCGGCGGTTAGTGAAACGCACGAACAGGCACTGTGCGTCCTCCGACAGGAGGTCGAAGGCGTCCAAAAACTGCCGCTCCGAGTCAATCAGAATGGCATCGTAAAGCTTCCTGACAAAATCCAACACGTAGCGGTAGTTGTCGAGGTAGTATTTGGGGGGAAGATCGGGCAGCGTTTCCAATTTTGTTGAATCGTGTAATCTTTGAAGCGGTACGCCGCCCCGGTGCTGTTTAATTGTCTAGTTATTCAGCCCTCAGCAACTTTGTCCGCCACGGGGTACCCCGCTTCGTGTCGGAACGCCGCATCGCTTTGCGCCTTTAATTAAAAACAATCACGCCAATAGAAAAATAAAACTTTAAAATTGCACTATACCAACTATAAGTAGTTGATTATTAGCGTGATCGTAGCATTTTATTAAGAATACCTCTACATTTGTCATCCTCTAAAATTAACCCCAAACTCCCTTATGAAAACCCTGGACAGCTACGATTTTTCGGGCAAAAAAGCCCTGGTGCGCGTTGATTTTAACGTGCCGCTCAATGATAAGTTTGAGATTACCGACGATACCCGCATCAAAGCGACGGTTCCCACCATCGAGAAGATTCTTGGAGAAGGCGGTGCCTGCATTCTGATGTCGCACCTGGGTCGACCGAAGGATGGGCCGACCGAAAAATACTCGCTGAAGCACCTCGTCAATCCTTTATCGTTGGTTTTTGGCCGGACAGTGAAATTTGCCGACGATGCAGTAGGTGAGCAAGCCACCCAAATGGCGGCAGATTTGAAGCCTGGCGAAATTCTGTTGCTGGAAAATCTGCGTTTTCATAAGGAAGAAGAAGAGGGCGACGAAGCCTTCGCCGAAAAGCTCTCCAAACTTGGTGATGTGTGGGTGATGGACGCCTTTGGTACCGCCCACCGTGCCCATGCCTCCACGGCGGTCATTGGCAAGTTTTTCAAAGATAAGGTCTGTGGCTACGTCATGCAAGCCGAACTCGACAACGCCCAGCGCCTGCTGGAAAATTCGGAGCGGCCCTTCACCGCCATCATGGGCGGAGCCAAAATTTCGGATAAAATCCTGATTATCGAGAAGTTGATCGACAGAGTCGATAACCTGATCATTGGCGGCGGGATGTCATACACATTTTCCAAGGCTAAAGGCGGCAGCATTGGCAAATCGCTGCTGGAAGCCGACAAGCAGGATCTAACGCTGGAATTGATCGAAAAAGCCAAGTCTAAAGGCGTGAATCTGGTACTGCCCGTCGATTCGGTCATCGCCGACGATTTTAGCAACGAAGCCGAGCGCAAAACCGTGAAGGCCGGAACAATCCCCGACGACTGGCAGGGCCTGGACATCGGACCCGAAACCATCGAGCTTTTCGCCGATATCATTAGTAAGTCCAAAACCATCCTGTGGAACGGCCCGATGGGCGTGTTCGAGTTTCCTAACTTCGCCAAAGGCACCAACGCCATCGCCAAAGCCGTAGTGAAAGCCACCGAAGAAAACGACGCCTTCTCGCTCATCGGCGGCGGTGACTCCGCCTCGGCCGTCAATAACGCGGGCTACGGCGACCGCGTGAGCTATGTCTCCACCGGCGGCGGCGCATTGCTGGAATACATGGAAGGGAAAACGTTGCCGGGCGTGGCGGCGCTGGAGTAACGTTCTTCGTTCTTGGTTCGATTTTCTTAAATAAAGAAAGGCAGCATTCTCGGTAAGAGTTGCTGCCTTTCTTCATTCACTAATTCGCTCACCGCGCGGGTGGCCGCCTCGGGGCGCCCCGCCGTCACTAATTCAAAATTAATTAGTACCCCGGATTCTGCACCAAAGCCGGATTGACGGTCATGGCGGAGGTAGGAATTGGAAAAATCCGGCGGTAGGTGTCTTTATTGGTTTTGAAACCCCAGCTCTCTTCGTACTTGCCAAAGCGAATCATGTCGTTGCGGTGCCAGGATTCCCAGGCAAACTCGCGATTGCGTTCGGCGTACATATCTTCCAAAGTCACGCTGGTCAGGGCGGGTGAGGTCGTGCGAACCGCCCGGAGCTGATTGACGAGCGAGAGAGCCGTTTGCCCCTGCGTGGCAGCACCGCCGCGCAGGATGGCTTCGGCTTTCATCAGGATGATGTCGGAATAACGAAAGACGGGGATGTCATTGTTCTGATTCCGCGAAGTAGAAGTAGCGTCGGGATAAAACTTGATGTTCCGATAACCCATGTTCCAGGCGATTTCGTCGTTACCCAGGTCGAAAGTAGCCTCACTCTGGCGCAGGATAATCTTGGGCGTTAAATCCACCTGATAGGTGAAAGCGGCCCCACCATCGGCTCCCGTGTAGAATTGATCATAGCCTTTCTTGGTCGTCGTTACGGTCACAGGCGTTGTGCCATCGTTCATAAATTGCAGCCCCGTGAGCCACTGCTTGTTCCGAATATCGTTGGCATCGTTGAAATAAGCGTAAAATTCGGGCAACGTAGAGCGGGGAGCACTGGGCGTAAAAGGCAGATTGAATTTGGCCCTTAGCGAACGCGCCACATCGTAACGGGCAAAGTACATGTTGCTGTTTGTTCCCGGCAAGGCTCCAGCCGCCGGGTCGTACGGAATGGCGAAGATAAATTCCTTTGTCTGTGGGCCGTTATTGGGATAAAACATTTGCAGATACGTCGCTCGGGGTTCCAGGGCGTAGGCCCCCGAACTAATGACGTTATCGCAGGCGGCGACCGCATCGTTATAGCGTTGCGTGCCCGTATAATACTCAGCGTTCAGGTACATCTTGGCCAGCAAAGCGTAGGCTGTGTACTTGTTCGCCCGGCCGTAAATAGCCTGTCCTGTGGCAGAACTCAGATTCGGTAGAGCGGCTTTCACTTCTTTCTCGATAAATGAAAAAACCTGGGCGCGGGGTACGTTGGTGTGGGGCGTAAAGTCGCCGTATAGCGTGTCGATCGGCACGTTGCCGAACAAATCCATCATCATAAAGTAGGACAAAGCCCGCAGCATCTTCAACTCGGCCAGGTTGGCGGGCTTCGATTTGTCGGTGGCCGGAATAGTTTTGTCCAAAATAGACAGTGCCTGATTGGTCGTACCGATAACGGTGGACAGCCAGCTCCAGGTCGAGTTGGTCCAGCCGTGGTCTTTGGTCCAATCGTGATAGTGCAGCATCCGGTAGTTCTGGTTATCGTACCAGTTGCCGCCCCGCGCGGGCAGAATAGATTCGTCGGTACTACCCGACTGCATAAACCACCATTCCAGGGCATAGTTGCCCCGCAATGCGGCATAAGGAGGACCCGAGGCCTGAACGAATTGGTCAGAATTTTGGGGAAAAACATCGGGCGTCAGCTCCGTGCTGATCGGGACGTTCAGATCGTGGCAGGCCGTGATCAGATACATGAGTAGTACCGAACAGGTGCCAAGAGTGAGAAATCTTTTCATGGTAATTTATTTAAAATGTCACGTTTAACCCCACCAGAATTGTCCGGGTTTTGGGGTAGAAGTTGTTGGAATCGACGCCCGGTGCAATGCCGCCCTGGTTCACTTCGGGGTCGATGCCTTTATACTTGGTGATGACAAAGGCGTTGTTGACCGACGTATAAAGTCGGACATTGCGCAGGTACTGGCCCAGGTTCTTGAAGTTGTAGCCCAGTGTGGCGTTGTCGAGCCGTACGTAGCTGCCGCTTTCGATGAAACGGCTGGAATATTTGTAGGAGTTCACGTCGGCGGAGGTTTCGTCCGCTACCTCCACCAGAATATTGTCGAACTGCGCGGTGCTGGGCCGGAACAAATCAGCGCGGGTAGCATTGAAAATTTTGTTGCCAAACACGCCCCGGAAAAATACGTTGAGGTCGAAATTGCCGTACCGCAGCGTGTTCGTCCAGCCCACCAGCAACTTGGGTTGCGGACTGCCCAGGTACCGATAATCGGTACCGATTCGTGGAGTGACCGTCGGACTGCCGTCCTGACTAGCGTACTGCGAAATGCCGTTTTCATTCTTACCCGCGTAGTCCAGCGAGAAAAACTGTCCCAGCGGCTTGCCCGATTTCAGGATTTGGAGCGTACTGCCCGTTTGGCCGCTGCCTTCGGGCTGCGTGGTGCGTACCGAATCACCGCCAACGAAGAGCGGATTGGTCAGACTCTTGATCACATTGGTGTTATGCGCAAAGTTGATTCCCGTCGTCCAGCTAAACTTAGCCGTTTGCACGGGTGTGGCGCTCAGACTCAGTTCGATGCCCTTGTTGCTCATGTCACCACCGTTGGCCACGATGCTACCGACGGGTACCAGCACGGGATTGACCCGGTAGGAGTAAATCATGCCCGTGGTTTCTTTGTCATACACTTCCAGCGTACCATTCAGTTTGCCTTTCAGGATCGTAAAATCAAGGCCAATATTGGCGGTAGACGTTTTTTCCCAGCGCAAGTCGGGGTTAGCCGCTTGCGTGGGGCCGAGGGCGGCCGTTTGTACACCGTTGTAGTAATAGGTACCGCGACTACCCGAGATAAATTGTGCCGTGTACGCTCCAAAGCCCGACGAGTTACCCGTTACGCCGTAACTGGCCCGCAGCTTCAGATCGTCGAAAACCGTCTGGTTTTGCATAAAACCCTCCTGCGCCACGCGCCAGGCCAGACCCACCGCCGGGAAGTAGCCCCATTGGTTATTGGCTCCGAACACCGAACTACCATCGCGACGAATAGAGCCCTGAACCAGGTATTTATCTTTGAAATTATAATTCAAGCGCGCAAAATCAGAAATCAGCCGCGTCTCCTGATAAGCGCCGTCCGGCCCCAAGTTGATGCGGTAGGAAGCCACCGCGTAGGGATTGCTCAGAGCAAAATTGTTGTAGCCGATATTATCGACGGGAAAATTGGTGCTGGACACCTGAAATCCATCGCCCGCCGTAGTTTCCTGCCACGAATAGCCCACTACCGCATTGAGCGAGTGATCGCCGAACTGCCGGTCCCAGGTCAGGAAGGTTTCCAGCACTTTGCGGCTGGTTTGGTAGGTATTCCGCAGAGCCGAACCGTTCGTGCCGAAATTCAGCAGACCGTGGGTCGCGGGCGGATCGGGGTTGTTGTAGAAATTGGCACTATTATAAAGCGAAAAATAGCTGTCGTAGGCTTCGCCGTGCAGCGAGGAGTAATTCTGGTACGAGAGATTGAGGTCGTACGTCAAATTGAAGGGAAGTTTCACCTGCGTGTTGAACGACCCAACCAGATTATTGTACTTGGTGTTATCTTTGGCCCGTTCGATCATCGCCACCGGATTGAAGTAGCCCGTATTCTGGAAGTTTTCAAAATAGGTACCATCCTCATTTTTGATGGGCGAAACAGGCAGGTGATTGATCATCTGCAGCAGCACGTTGTTACGCAGCGGTGTATTGTCGGCGTTGTTGTTGGAGTTCGAGACGTTCAGGCTAAACCGCAGCTTGTCATTGAGCGCGTACTGCTCGACCGAAAGCCGGGCAATGACGCGGTTGAGGGTACTGCCTTGCAGAATCCCCTGCTTGTCGAGGTAGTTGATGCTGGCGCTGTAGTTGCTGTGTTCCGTGCCTCCACCTATCGAGATGTTGTGGTTGTGGGAGTAAGCCGTGCTTCGCTGCACTGCCGCCTGCCAGTCGGTATCTTTTCCCTGATCGTCGGTGGGCAGGAACGACTGGCCATTTTTGGTCAAAAAAGCCCGCAGTTGGGCGGCATTCATAACATCCAGTTTATTAGATACTTTCTCAAAACCTACATAGCCGCTGTAGGAAACCTGCATCTGACCTTTTTTACCCCGCTTCGTCGTGACCATAATGACGCCATTGGCGGCCCGGTTGCCGTAGATGGCCGTGGCGGCGGCGTCCTTTAAAACGTCGATCGAGGCAATGTCATCGGGAGCGATAATCGAAATATCCGCGCCCGGCACCCCGTCGATGACGTAGAAGGGCCCCTGCGAGCTATTGATCGTAGACGCCCCGCGCAGCACGACTGCCGCCGAACGGTTGGGGTCGCCGCTGGCTGAGATATTCAGCCCCGGTACTTTGCCCTGCAAGAGTTGCCCCACATCGCTGATGGCCCCTCGGTTAAGTTCTTCGGGTTTGATGGTGGTGATGGCACTCGTCAGATTCTTACGCGATTGCGTACCGTAGCCCACGACCACGACCTCACTCAACTGCTTATTGTCCTCACTCATCGCCACTTCGATGTTACTGCGATTTCCGACCACGATTTCCTGCGGCGCGTAGCCCACGAAGGAGAAAACCAGCGTAGTGCCGGCGTTATCGTACTGCGTGGGAATCGAAAGCGAGAATTTTCCATCGGCGTCGGTGGAGGTACCAATCGTGCTGCCTTTCAGCAATACGTTCACACCGGGTAAACTCGCCCCTCCTACCCCATCGGTAATTCGGCCGGTAATCGTTCGATCGACCACTTTTTGGATTTGGCCTTGGCTAAGCAGAGATTGTGAACCGTTTCGTGCTTCCTCAGTCGCATAGTTTCCCGTAGCCGGATTCTTGAAAAGAGCGATTTGTTTGCCCGACACTTCGTAGCGGATTTGCAGGGGAAGGAGCAATTCGCCAAGGATATCTTTGAGAGTGGCCGAATGCGCCAGCAGTGATACCCTTCGATCGGCCCCAATCTCGCGGGGATTATAGATGAAACGAACGCTGCTGTTTCTTTCCAAATAATTCAGGGCGCTTTTGAGATTGGTACTGCCCGCTTTGACCACAATTTTCTGGTCGAGAATTTCTTGCCCTTTGGCAGAATGCGCCCAGGAAGTCGTCATAAAAAAACCAGCAATCAGAATTTGAATGGCCGATAGTTTCATGAGACGGGCGAAAATTGGAGACTTGGTAAATCGTTTGTCCATGGAGTAGAAGGTCTGTTTACTCATGGATGGCAAGCAGGGCGGCCGAATACTGCCTTTCCTATAAATATTTTTATAAAAACTTAAAGCATCCAGTAAACCTTAACCCAACATACCGACTAATTGTCACATCCCTTGCTGTGGATAATAATCTGCCCGTCGACGATTTCGTAGCTAAAATGGGAAATTTTGGCAATGAGATTGAGTTTATCAAAAAGTGTTTCGTCGGTCAGATTAGCCGTAATATAGCAGTTTTTGACAGTCGCGGCGTCGTAAATTACCGTGAGGCCGTAGGTTCGTTCAAGCTGGTCGAAGACTTTGCTGATCGGAGCTTCATCAAATTCGTAGGCGTGATTTTCGATTTTTTGCAAAATAACGGGTTGCGGCACCACGGACTTCACCAAACGTTCCTCTTTTTGAACAAAGGAAACCTGCTGATTGGCGGTGAGTACCACGCCCATCGACTCCCGCTGCTGCAAGCGTTGCGCCGCGCTGATGTCCTTGCGAGTATAGACCGACACCCGTCCGGAACGCACTTCCACTTTGGCGTTTTTCCCCTCGGTCGTCACCAGAAAAGAAGTGCCGAAGACCTGCGTCGAGATGCGGGCGGTATGCACCCAAAAAGGCTGCCTGGGGTTTTTAGTGATGTCAAAAAAAGCGCGTCCGGTCAGGTACACTACTCGTTGGTCGGACGGGAACTGCTTGGGGTAGCGTAGTATGCTATTCTTGTAGAGCGTGACAACGCTCCCATCGTGTAGCGTAATTTTTTTGGCCTTACTTTCTTTGTTTTCTATCTCTACAAAATCAGCGATCAGCACGGGGCTAATCTCCGACAAAGCGGCCAACTCGGCAGAATCTACCCGATTGATCCAATAAAAATAGCCTAGTCCTAAAATGAAAAGCAGAGACGCTGCTACTTTCAAAAAGGACTTCGCCCACCAGGAATACGCTACTTCCAGTTGCAGAATTTCGTCCGAAATGGCGGTCAGTTCGGTTTCGGGCAAATTCGTATTTTTCTCTTCCAAAGCGAAAAGGAAGGCCCGTGCCAACTGTACTTTGCCCGCAAGTTCCGGGTGCCTGGCTAAGTAAGTAGTCCAAAAGACTTCGCTTTCCGGGTCGCGCCGGATCACCCAGCGACGGAAGCCCTCGTCTCGGGCGAAGTCTTCGACTTCGTATTTGTGATAATCGGGTTGCATATTGCGAAGGGATGGTCGGCTGGTAATAGATGGCTGGCGCCTCGGGCGGATACTTCTTTTGGGCAAAGAAATTAAAATACAAAATGCCCGAAGAGTAGCGTCAAAGAAATCAGTCCCACCCAATTTTCCCGAAAACTCTTAAAAGCCGACTGCCACAAATTCGACACCGATTGAGCGTTGACGCCCATAATAGCCGCAATTTCTTCTCTTTCCAGGTTCTGGTAAAAGCGCAGATAGATGACTTCGCGCTGCCTTTTGGGCAGCAGATTGAGCGCGTCGGCAATGCGAAGTGTGGTATCCGCCAGGGTCTCTTCCTCGATCAGCAGCCACTCCGGCGAAAAAGCCACGAAACTCAAATCATTTTCCAGGTCGGTCGGCCATTCTTCTTTCAAAATATGCTGGCGATGACTTTCCCGCAGCACCCGCCGCCGCACGCAGCTCAGCAGATACGCCCGAATGCTGTCGGGCGTACTGATTCGCTCCCGGCGATTCCAGATTTCGATAAAAACCTCCTGCACGCAGTCTTTGACGAAGTTTTCGTCCCGTACGAACTTGTAGCCGTAGTTATGTAAGGGGTTGAAATATTTAGCCAGCAGCTTGCCCAAAGCCAGCTCACTGCCGCCTTTGAGTTGCTGCCAAAGTTGCTTGTCGGTGGGATTTCGGGAAAGAAGGTTCATATATGCCAGCGATTTATCTGGCATTAGAAGCAAGAAAGAAGCATTTATTACCCAAGGACTTTACTACACAAGCCTTATCGCATTCGATCCATGATGTGTTCGCCCACACGAATAGCGTTGGCAATAACCGTCAGTGACGGATTCACCGCCCCGCAGGACACGAAGAAACTGCTATCGACGACGTAGAGGTTGTCGATTTCGTGGGTCTTGCAGTTCAGGTCAAGCACCGAAGTTTTTGGGTCGGGGCCGAAGCGCATCGTGCCATTTTGGTGAGAAACGCCGGCCAAGGAGATAGTTTTACCAAAATACAGCTTGTGATCCAGCGTGGCGTCGCAGGCCTTGCATTCCTGTAAGACCGATTTCCATTTTTCGCGCAGTCGGTCAAAGCCTTCTTCGTTGTTAGGTTTGTAATGCAGAATTTTATTTCCTTTTCTCAGTTCGATGCGGTTATTAGGATCGGGCAGGTCTTCGGCCATGAGCCACCAGTCGGTGGTGCGGTGGGCGATTTCTTCCAATAGAAAGCCGGGGGCCAGGGCGGGCGCGTCGGCGGCCAGCATGTCCTTCTTGGACTTGCCCATTAACTGCACGTGGCCCATGGGGAATTTGTAGTCCTTGTCGCCGTAGTAAAAATCGTTCACGCCCAGCGTTTTTTGGAAAACCGTGGGATTGGCGTGACGACTCAGCGCCATCATGGAGGCATTTTGGTGTTTCATCAGGTTGCGCCCCACCTGGCCCGATTGGTTGGCCAGGCCGTCGGGATGCCGGTCGTTGGCCGACTGCATGAAGAGCAGGGCACTATTGATGGCCCCGCAGGAAGTGATGAAAATATCTGCCGAGAATTGTCGCACGACTCCCGCCGCTTCCACTTCCACGGCTTTTATTTCACTACCCGAGGCATTGGTCAGCAGTCGGGTGGCCTGGGCGTTGGTGAGGAGCGTGACCTGCGAATCGTTCAGGGCCGGGCGTACCGTCAGCACGTCCGCGTCGGACTTGGCGTCGATCAGGCAAGGGAAACCGTCGCAGGTGTCACAGCGGATGCAGTCGCTGTGCAGGGGATCTTCCTCGTTTAATTTAATACCCAGGGGCAGGTAAAAAGGACGATAACCCTTACCGGATAGTTTGTCGTGCAGTTCCTGAATGACTGGCTCGTGGCTGATTGCCTCGTGCGGGTATTCGCCGCTGCGGTAGGGTTCCGTCGGGTCCAGGCGGCTCTGACCGTGGACGCAATATAGTTTTTCGGCCCGAGTGTAGTAGGACTCAAAGTCCGCGTAGTTCAGCGGCCACTCGGGCGACACGCCGCCCGCGTGCTGCACCCGCTGGAAGTCGGTTTCCCGCAGCCGGAACATGGCCGCCCCGTAGAACTTGGTGCTCCCGCCCACCCAGTAGGAGGTTTCGGGCTGAAAAGCTTCGCCTTCTTCATCCTGAAAGTTTTCGGCGTTATGGTAGCGCCCTTTCTGGAACACCTCTTCGGCGTTCCAGTTGGCCTTTTCTTTGGGCAAAAAAGTACCGCGTTCCAGCACCAGAATTCGCTTACCCGATTTCCTTAAAGTATCCAGTACTGTGCCGCCTCCTGCGCCGGTACCGATGATGATTATGTCGTAATGGGGGTTATCCAAAAGAGTGATGAATAATGAGTGATGAATTGTGAATGTATTACCCAGTGGCAGGTACTTGGTCCAACCCTTTGATTTCTTCTTTGTAAAGGGGTGGCAGAAACAGGGATTTCAGCCACCAGCCGTCGCCCAGTTTTCGGGCCAGTTTGTAAGCCGCCAGAATAGGTGTTAAAAGCCGGATGCCTCCCCGGTCCAGCAGTTCCCTCACCCTTTGGGGAACCACCAGATTTTGTGCCTGCACCAGTAGCGCGTACCGGACGGGACCGAGATGGTTGCGGTATTGGCGAAACAAATCCGCCGTGTAAGTACTCACGGCTAAATCATCGTGCAGGTGTTGCTCCCGCATCACCAGCCATTGCGCGTGGTTTTGGGGCAGATCCCGCAGCCCCATGCGGGTACCCACTCCATTAAATACGGTGAACACCTCCCCTTTCTCCGATTCGAGCATTTTTCTTTCCAGCAGTTCATAGGAGCGGATGGAATAGTCGATGAGCATGAACAGCACATCACGATACGCCCAGTCCGGGATGCTCATGCCGCGCCGGGCTTCTACCCCGGCGTGGATTGCAGCCATCGCGTCGATGGCCCGGAGCGCTTCATCTTTTTCGGAAAATACGATGCGCCGGGCGTAGGCGACCGTCGAGAAAAGCCGACCGAGCGGGTCGGCGGGTAGTCGCCCGGTAAAGTACAACCAGTCAACGGCTTTGTTAAGGGCGAACTCGGCAGCGGCCCCCGCAAAAATGAAGAGGATGGTGTCGCCTTTACCCCAAATTTCCCGGACAATCGAACCTTTATTCACAAAATATTCCATGCTCTAATAACGACGGATGGTCATTTTTCAATTACCAAAACCGCGTGTCCGTCCTTGTCCCTTACCAGAAACCCATGATACCCGTCTCGCTTCCAGTCGGCTATTCGGGTGATATTTTCTGATAGAATTCGATAGCCCTCCTGTTTCATCCGGTCGAAGGTGGCGGACAGGTTTTCGGCCTCAATGACCGTATGCCAGTGAATCAAATCGTTCGGCTCAGCATTTTTGGGAAAGGGCCTGCCGCCTTCGGGCGTTTTGAAATCCAGAAACTCGACGCCCATTTCCGCTTCCGACGTCAAACTTGTCACGACCAAGTTGGCGTCCTGCACCTGATTGAGTTTTTCCTGTTGCGGTCCGTAGTTCTTGGTTTGTGCGTCTTTTGTAAAGCCCAGTTTTTGATAAAACGGCAAACTCGCAGCGGTGTCTTTCACGACGATCGCTGTGTGGTCGATGCCCAAAAACAAACCCGATTTCTTTTTGTGCCACTTTGAATCGCCTTTTTCTTCTGGAAAATGGATCAATTCCAAAACGTGGCCGTCGGGGTCTTTGAAATAGAAAGCCGAAATCCCGGCGGCTTCCAGATAACCGGGCAACGTCTGCGGGGCGGGTGAAATGGGTTCGATGTCGAACATTTCCAAATGATCGAATGCCGTATTCATATTGGCCACCACGATGGCCAAATGCTGAAACCAAAGATCGTTGCTGACGGAGTCGGCAGGAATTTCGGTAGCGGGCGCGGAATTCTGAAATTCCATCAACTCGATGATTTCCTCGCCCAGAGCAAGCACGGCAATCTGCACGTCGCCTTTTCCGTTTTCGTCCAACATGCCAAACAGCCGATAGGCAATCGGGCTTTCAATCGTGTAGCTGCCGATTGTTTTGAAATTCAGCACCTTTTCGTAAAATTCAACGGAACGGAAAAGTTCTTTGACGGTTAAAGCGACGCGTGAAATCATGCTTTATACGGTTAGATTGGGAATGAACTAGTCGTTTTGACCAAGAATACTACCCGCCAGCGCGGATAATTGTTTTTTTCGGCTTTGGAAAACCCCTTACTATTTCAGCCCGCGCAACCCGAAGGGCCGTTTGCTGCGTAACAGAGAGCGTAAACCAAAACACAAAACCAATTCATGCGTATCTTATTTCTATTGGCGGCTTTGGCCTTGCCGTCCTTCAGCTACGGCCAATCCTGGACGCCCACGGCGGCCCGCACCACCTTTACCGCCAAAATGTTCGGCGTGAGAGTCGTGGGTAATTTCAAAGGGTTTCGGGGTAACATCAATTTCGATTCCAACAACCTCGCTCAATCCAGCATCTCGGGTACCGTGGACGCGGCCACCATCGATACCGATAACTCCCTGCGCGACGGACACCTGCGGGAGAAAGAGGATTTCTTTCAGGTCGAGAAATACCCGAAAATTACCCTGAAATCCACCAAGATCGAAAAGTCCGGCTCGGGCTACGTCGGCACGTTCGACCTGACGCTGAAAAACGTGACTAAAAGTCTCAAAATTCCCTTCACTTTTCAGGAAAGTGGCTCCACGGCAGTCCTGGAAGGCTCGGCCAAGCTGGACCGCACCGACTGGAAATTTGGCGGCAATACGCTGGGCATGTCCGACGACGTGAAGTTGGATTTGAAGGTCAACCTTAAAAAGTAGTCTTCACGGATTTGTTCCGTGCCGCTTCAATGCCCCATGAAGAAACTCAGCATCGTCCTTTCAATCTTGCTAATCAACCTTTGTATGGCACAGGCGCAGGACATCCCCAAGTCCAGCACTTATCTCGAAATAAGTGGAGCAGTCGGTGCCTCGAATTTCAGTGGCGTGGGCGCCTTACGCCGCGACTGGCATATTGGTAAAAAAAAGCACTTCGTGTTGGGTACGGGAGTACGTTTTACAGGTTTTTCCGGCAAAAAACTCAATTTCATCACTGCACCCGCCAACCTGACCAGCGACAAAAAAAACCTGGACACACTTTACACACCGACGCCCTACCTGTACTCCCTCAACCTGATCATTAACCTGGGTTGGCGGTTCAGCGAAAAAATTCAAGTCGGCTTCGACATCGATGCGGTGGGCATTTCTTTCGGCCCCACGGGCTCTCCGACCTTTATCCACAACGGCCAGCCACAGGCTACGAGCGCCAGCCCTACCTCGCCCAATGTGCTGCTGCTCGACGACCGGAATCGGGGCTCCATTAGTGCGCAGTACCACGTGCTGTATCGTTTCAGTCCTCATTTTGGGGCAAAAGTTGGCTTGCAGCATCTGTTCAGCGAACTTACCACCGCCACGAAGGTGCAGACCGTACCCGAAGCCAACGACCGTTTTCGCTACAAGAGTTACGCGGGATTTATAGGATTGAATTACACTTTTTGAAGTTTATAAACAAAAAATCCGTCCCTTAAAAAGGGGCGGATTTCCGTATTCTTAACCTAAACTAATCGTATGAGGATTAGAGCCTTTTGCGCTGGTAGGCGCGATATTTTAATTTGATTTGACCCGCTGTTGCAGGTCGTCGGAACCGGTGTTGCGCTGGCGAGCGCCCTTTACGTTCTGGTTGCCAAAATTGTAGGTGAACGTCAGCCGTAGCTGGCGGCTGGGCCAGCTGGAGCGCACCCGCAGGTCGATGTCCTGGAACTGGGCGCGGCCACGAAATTTGTTCATCCAGAAAAGGTCGCTTACGTTCAGGCGGAAGGTGCCTTTTTTCTCCCACACACTTTTTTGCAAGCCCAGGTTAATCATGCCCTGCGGATTGGATACGAAGAAACCATACACGCTGGGGCTGTTGTACCAGCCGGATAGTTCGGCAGACCAGTTGTTCGCCATCTTGAATTGGTTACTGGCGTACACGTTATAGTTGAACTGGCTGACATCGTACAGCGCATCGCCGTAAAATGTTTTATAGCGGTTGTACGAACCCGTCAGGTTAGCTTGCAGCGTCCACCACTTGGCCACCGGAATGGGCAGCGAAACCGTTAGGTTGACGTTATCCTGGTTGTCGAGGTTTTCGGTCGTGACGTACGTTTTGTTTTCGGAAGCGATCTGGCGCGGCACTTCCCGGGCAATCAGGTCGTTGATGCGGCTGTACGAAATACTGGTGTTCAGGAAGCTTTTGTACACGTGCGTCAACTGCACGGCATGGGTATACTGCGGGCGCAAATTTGGATTGCCTCGCTCGAAGGTATAGGGGTCCAGGTAGAACTCGAAGGGATTCAGCGATTGGTAGTCGGGACGGTCGATGCGGCGGCTGTACGAGAAGTTCAGCACGTTGCTGCTGTCCAGTTGCTGCGACAGGAACACGCTCGGGAAAAGGTTGAGGTAGTTGCGGTCGCGGACATCGTTCAGCGTGATCGAGTTGCCGACCGAGTGCGTCTGTTCGGCCCGGAAACCCAGTTGGTAGGATGTCTTCTCGCCTAGTTTCCCGCCGTAATTCACGTAAGCGGCATTAATGTTTTCGGTATACTTAAAGCGGTTGGTGCGCGTCGGATCGATTACCCAGACATCCTGCTTTACTTCAAAAGTTAGGTCGTTGTCTGAGTTGACGTAGCTGCTTTTCAGACCAGTTTCGAGCTTACCCTTCCCCAGCGTCTGCGCGTAGTCGAGTTTGATTACCCCAATATTGATGATCGAGGGCATATCGTTCCGGACAAGATCCGGCTGGCCGTCGGGCATTCCGTTTGGCTTGAAATAGCGGGTGTCTAGGTTGTTGAAACTTTGGCCGCCGTAGCGAACGTAGTCGGCATCGAAGGTCAGTTCTTTGCCCTTCTCATCGAACTTGTGCTTTACGTTGACGTTAGCCGTCACGTTATTGTTCTTTTGGCCGCTACTGCTTTTGGTCAAAAAAGAGCGTTCCAGAGTAGAATTTCCGTCCAGAATCTGGGTATTGTTGGTGCCATCGGGCTGCGACCAGTCGTTGAGGAAGGCCGAAGCCAGCACGCCCAGGGTGGTCTTGTCCGTCAGGCTGTAGTCCATCCCGGCGCGGAGGCTGTAATTTTTATAGGTGGAGTGGCGTTCGCCATGTTGGTCGAAAATCGTGACCTTGCCCTCAAAAGGGATGGTGCGGTAAATATCGTTGGTATTGACGTTACCGCCCGTATAGACACTACCGGTCCCAAAGATATTGATTTTGCCCTGCCGATGGTTGAGGGCCAGCGACCCGTTGCCGCGACCTACCGAAAAGTCGGGCATATAGCCGCCACCGATGGTGAAGTTGCCGTTGGTGCCGTAGTTTTTATTTTTCTTGAAGACGATATTGATAATGCCCGAATTACCCGCCGCGTCGTACTTGGCCGAAGGGTTAGTAATCAGCTCGATTTTCTCAATGTTGTCGCTGGGCGTGTTGCGCAACAGGTTCATCAGTTCGGTTTGGGAAAGGTAGCTGCGCTTGCCATCAATTTGCACCAGCACGCCGTCTTTACCGCGCAGTTTCAGGACGTCGTTCTGCTGATCGACTACCACGCCGGGTGCTCGTTCCAACACTTCCAAGGCTGTGGCTCCGGCGGAGACGATGCTATTTTCGACGTTCACGACCGTGCGGTCGATTTGTTGCTCGATGAAGGGCTTTTGGGCTACTACTTTCACCTCGTTCAGGAGCTCGACGCTAGTGCTCAGTTTGACGGGTGAAAGTTTGACTTCGGCGTTAGCTACCGTGAAGACGGGGCTGTACACTTTTTCGTAACCCACCATCGATACGAGCGTCAGGTAACGCCCTGCTTCTATATTTTCAAAGGCGAACTTACCGTCGGTATCGGAAGTCATACCCTTGGCAAGGGTGGAGTCACTTGCTTTGAATAAGAGGACGTTGACGAAAGGAAAGGCGGCTTGCTTTTCGTCCAGCACCAAGCCGGAGACCGCACCTTTTTGGGTGTTTTGCGCCCATAGTGGGGCTGATACCAGTAGCAGGGCTACCAGTTTGGTAAAAAATTTCATGGCTAATAGTAGTTAAAGTGCCTTCCCGAAATGACACATACGCATCGTGGTTTCGTGGCGTTTTCGATGAGTCAAAGGTAGGTACTGTGCATTGCATAGAACCTTTTTATACATAAGTGGCCGATGAATTGGATAAGCGGAAAAGTTCGGCCCGCTCGTGCTACCTTCTGCCCTAATGGATGCCGAGGATGCCCGGAAAGTTGCACGAAAAGGAAATATTCTTTGAAAGAATGGCGGGCGAAGACGCGCCAATCGAAGCCGAGCTTACTTTTCGATCAGTTCCTCGACTAGTTTCTTGGCGATCTTTTTGGCCGAGGCGGGATTCTGGCCCGTGACGAGGCGCTCGTCCATTTCGATGTTCTGTGTGAAGGGAAGCATGGTTTTGGTGAAATGCGCGCCGTTTTCACGGAGGCGGTCTTCGAGCGAGAAGGGGACTTCGCTCACCATGCTCGATAGCTTTTCCTCCATATTGGAGAAAGCCGTCAGGTACTTGTCGTGGATGAGAGACGTACCGTCGTTGAGCTTAACGTTCAACAGGGCGCTCACGCCGTGGGCTACGGCGGCTACGGTACCGCGATTCTCGTAGATGGCGGCGGTTATTTTCTGCAACTCGGTGTTGTCCGGGAAGTCGTACATGGTGCCGTGACCGCCCGTAAAGTAGATCAGGCGGTAGTTTTTGGGGTCGATGTCGGCGGGTTTCAGCGAGTTTTCCAGCCGCAGCCGGAAGACGTCGTCTTCGTAGTAGTTCCGGTTGACCTCGTCCTTCAAATCCAGACTGCGCTCGTCGATGGGAATGATGCCGCCGAGCGGACTAACCAAGTCGTAGTCAATCCTTTGCTTTTCTAAAACCTGACAAAAATGCGTCAACTCGCTCAGCCATAAGCCAGTTTTATTGGCTTTATTGGGAAAGGTGTCGTGGTTGGTACAGACGATCAGGGCTTTCATGGCGCGTTGCGGGTTAGGGAGAGCGTGTTGGGTTAGTCCGAAAAGTAGGGAAAGTTATTTACGATTCCCAAGTTTTTAAAAGGAAAACAAGGGTACCTTTGAACAGGCCGCAATCTATTTAAATACAGATTCCGTAGCTTTGGACAATTCATTAGACTTGATTGGTTCTGTTCTTCAACCTTGACACCGCAATCGTCCTCCATTTGACTTCTGATTAAACGATTGGCCCTAAAACGTGTCCTGTAGCCACACACCGGTACCCTCAGAACTTGGTATGACACTCATTATCCGCACACTCATTCCTACTTTTGCCGCGATCGGGCTATTCTTTTTCGGGAATCTGTCCGACCTGAAAGCCCAAGGTCCGCCACCGCCCAACCCAGTTATGGAACGGGAACTCGCCCGCGCGGAAGTCTACCTGGTTTCTTTTAAGAATGATAGTGCCTTAATCGTTGCTGACAATTTGTTGAAGGAGTTGAAAGCAGAGGGTCAGGTCGATACGCCCTTTGGCATCCATGCCCAACTGGACGAAGTGCTGGCTATCGAACAGGATCTGCGGAGCAAACTGGCCATGGAAAAATTGTTGCGCGTAGCCCGAAAGAGCCAGGAGAAAGGACTCTGGACGGTACATGTGAGAGCGAATCTAGCCCTGGCCCTGCTGAACGAGAAGGTAGGCCGTAAGGAAAGCAGCCGGGAACGACTGGACTTGGCCCACGCCGAAATCGAGTTCCATAATCTGGACGCGCTCTACCCCTATTTCGCCATCCGCCGTTCTTCCTGGGAGCGGCTGTATGGGGATCGAAAGGAGGCCCTGTTTTTTGCCCGAGAGGCGCTGCGCACCGCGCCAAAATACGGTCTTCGAAGAAGCCATCAACCACCTGCTGCTGAATTTGCTGCTGCCGCAATCGGCTCTGAATGAGCGAATGCGGCATTGTCTGGCGGCCGTCAGCCTTTATCGACATTTGGGCGATTATACGGGACAAAGCTATATGTTCGAGGCGATTGCCAAGATTTATACCCAACATAAAAAATTTCCTCTGGCCCTCGCTTACAATGATTCCTCCCTTGTGGCGACCAACCGGGCTATTGCCACAGGTCACGAGAAACACGAAACCATCGGTGAATACTACCGACTTCGAGGCAAGATTTACCAAGAGATGGGTTTGATAGATTCAGCCCTGGTGAATATGCAGAAGGGTTTCCGCATAGACCTTGGTGTGGGAAACGGAGCTTTTCACATTGTCCATTTTTAGGTTGGCATCGGTACTGCCATCCACGGCTTTTCCCGCTCCGGCGTAGCTGGCATCAAGGTCAGAAGATTGCCGGGCAGGTTTGCCAAAGGCAAGGTTATCCTTGTTGGCTTTTTTGATCGCTTCCGGGTCTTCAACAAAACTCCATATTGCGGTGGTGTACCAATACACACCATTTTTAGCAATGCCATACCCGACTGCATTTACCGGTGCACCAGGATCTAAATTCCAGGTAGGTCGATAATGCGTTTCCGATTTCATCCAGCCAATGGGGCCATCCTCTAATTTTGTTGAGCCACCGCATACTTCTAGCTTCACATGGTCTTTCAGGTATCTGTTCGTTCGATCATCTGAACTACGGTAATTTTTATTATCGTGCGTAACCACTCCAATTGATGCCTGATAATCGGCCTGTTCCTGGGCCATCTTATTCAGTTCCTCTTTTAGTTTGAGCGGTTCCAGATTTGAGGGGAGTTGTAAAGCGGTTTGGCTTCCCTGCGCTTTTCTGTAATTGGGATTCGATCGGGCTTCGTTGTTTATAGCCAGCATGGCCGCCCTTACCTGTTGCAGTTCTGCTCCCGATAAGGTCGATTTGCTGCCCAAGTTTTTCAATAAATCCAGATTGGACTGAGCGTGCAGTTGATTTTGGCTGGTTTGGGCGTTAAGCTCGACCGAAGCCAGCAGGGCAGCCATGAATACAAAAAACAGGCTGAGCAATTTCGAGAAGTTTCTCATTCCTGTGATTTTTAGATCGCTTACTATTTAACGGATTTTCAGCTTCCTCCTTTCCGCTTGGGAACTATCACAAAATTGGGGCAATCGACGGTGCCAAATCCGTCAAGTTTGTAGCATTTTCCGTCAAATTTTAACCATAATGGAGACGCATCCCGAAGAAGGACGACGGACGCGTCAAAGTAGCAGTAAACAAGAAGGGGGCAGCATTTTGAATGCTGCCCCCTTCTTGTTTATCGTGTTTCTGAAAACAGAATTGCATGTGGCTTCTCACATAGCCCTTAAACTACCCATAAATCTCGTTCAAAATCCCCGCCAAATGAATCCCCGCCTGCATCAACACCCGCTGCACGGTGTCGAAGTTTTGGTAGGAATAGCGGTAGCTCAGCTTTTTATCATCGGGTAAGTTATAAACCTGAGGCAGCAACCCTTGTGATACGGCGGCCCATTCCAGCGTACTCATGCCCTGCCATTGCTTGATTTGGTACTTCGACGGCTCGTCCAGAAAACCCGCCAGGTCGGAGTAGCTGAGTTGCTTGCCCTCGATCATGTCGCTGTCCCACACGCGGTGGAGGTTGGAGTTTTGACCGAACCACGTCACCCGCTCGCGGTTGCCGCCCTGGTCGTCGCGGTCGCCGACGTGCAGCGGCTGATGCAGGTCACCGACGAGGTGAACGAGAAATTTTAGATGCTCAGCTTCGGCTTCGGGCGAGAGGGTGTGCGTTTTTAGAGCGGCGGTGATTTCTTCTATCTTCATGACGATATCTCCCTTGGGGTTCTTCGTACTTTGGTCATAGGTTTGCCCCGGCAGAATCGTCACCCAGTGCCAGTCGTGGGTGTGGTTGTAGGCCGTGTCGGACTTCACATCGTCCATGTAGTTGGAGACCTCGGCCAGCGAGTTGCAGCTCAGAATCTTGGCGATTTTCCACTTGGCCTTCCGGTCAAGGTGGTTCTGCGCTACCAGGCCCACCACGCGGTGACCCGTCACGCCCCAGGCGATGGCGGGGAGGTTCAGGACAGATAAGATTACACAGAGAATTAGGAATTTTTTCATTGGTTGAAGTGCTTAAAAGTTTTTTGTGCAAAAGTACAATCCTAATTCACCCACGGGCTGTGATTCAAAAATTTTTTTAGTGATAAAGCGACCCCGATGGTGTTGGAAACCTGTGTTTTTTCCAATCTTTGCACCAGTCAGATTTACTCCGCCTGCTATTTTGCGTTTTCAAACGAAGTCACCGCCCCATGAAGTCAACTACATTCGTCATCCAAGGCCTGCTTTTGGCCGCTTTATTTTTTTCCTGTAAATCAGAGAATAAATCTACCGAAACGGCGGATTCGGCATTCGCCGCCCGGCCCGCTGCCGCTTCGGTGGCCGACGCCAGTTCTTTAGCAGTCATTTCTCCTAACTCCTTCCGGGGTATTTCGCCGGGCGACGAGATTGCGACCCACGAGGCCGAACTGGCAAAGGGAGAGTTGGTCAGAGGTGGCAGTGCTTTCACGGTGTACAACCTTACGGATGAAACAGATCACCACCTCGGCTACCTGCGGCCCGACTCCAGCGACGAACGACGGGTGGGCGAGGTAATCATTACCTCCTCGATTCCCGCAACGACCGAAGGCATCAGAGTGGGCATGACTTTGGGCGACCTCCAAGACCGCTACCGGAACCTGCAAATACACGGCTCTGAAACCGATGGACAAATCAGGGCATCAAAGGACCAGCTATCCTTCCGGCTCAACGCCCAAAATAAGTCCTACCAGCTAGACCCGGAAACCATTCCGCTGAATACCAAAATCATTGAAATCTCGATCAATCGTCCCGGCGTAGAATGAAAGCATTGAAAAACGGGAAATGGCTCTTTTTACTTGGCGTGGTCGCCGCCTGCAATCCGGCGGCTGACAACCCGGAAACGGCAAGGAATTACCTCCTGGCCGCGCCGGATTGGAGAATCGAGGCCGTCTATATCAATGAAGCACTGAGCTACAAAGACGGGAAGCAAGTACCTAATTTTGGTGGCCCGGTGTTCAAACGCTACATGAAAAGCGTGCAATTTCGGGAAGATGGTGCTTTTGTGGGAAGATACGAAGCCGAGGAAAAGCCCAATGTATTGCATTGGGAAATTGACCCGGCCAACAAAGTCATCCTCGTCACGGCAGCCGATACTGCCACCGATGCCCGCTCCGGCTGGACGATACAACCCGGCAACGTTCACGAAGACTACTTTGAAATGACCACCGAAACCGCCGCGTTTGATTATCCCCGTATCACGGAAATTCGCTTGGCTTTTGAGCGTAAATGAAGGGTTGGGTTAAAGGTTAAACGGTCAAAGGGTTAAGGCTACGAGGCTACGAGGCTACGAGCAATTAACAGAATACTTACGTAGGATGCCATTTAACCTTTTAACCGCCACGGGCGTCCCGCTTAACTTTTTAACCGATCCCATCGACTTACACTAAACCCAACTCTTTCCCTATCTTCTGCACTTTCTCCTTCAAAGAAGCATACACCGCGTCGAAATCCTCGTTATTTTCCAGGTTGGCCCGGACGCCGACGTAAAATTTGATCTTGGGTTCGGTGCCGGAGGGGCGGCAGGTGAACTTGGTGCCGTCGTTGGTGAAAAATTGCAGGACATTGGATTGCTCGATGCCCATTTGTCCGGCAGGAATATTAAAAATCGCCCCGCTGCGGGTGTCCACGTTTTTCAGCGATTGGTAGTCGTCCATGCGGATGACGGGGGCACCTGCCAAAGTTTTGGGCGGATTGGCGCGGAAGTCGGCCATCATCTGCTGGATTTCGTCGGCTCCGCTTTTGCCTTTTTTGGTGATCGAAATCAAGCCTTCGTAGTAGAAACCGTACTGCTTGTAAATTTCCATCAGCATGTCGAACAGGCTGAGTCCTTTGTCTTTGGCATAAGCGGTCACCTCGGCCATGATGGCGCAGGAGGCAATAGCGTCTTTATCGCGCACGGCGTCGCCGATGAGGTAACCGTAGCTTTCCTCGCCGCCACCGATGAATTCTTCCAACCCTTCGGTTTCGCGGATGACCTGGGCGATGTACTTGAAGCCCGTCAGCGTGTTGTAGCACTTCACCCCAAAGCCATCGGCCATGTTGTCGATCAGATCGGTGGTTACGATCGTCTTACAAATGAACTGGTTACCCGTCAGTTTGCCTGCTTCTTTCCAGGCTGAAAGCAGGTAGTAAATCAGCAAACTAGCCGTTTGATTGCCATTCAGCAGTTGCAGTTCGCCGTGGTGATTCTTGGCTCCGATGCCCACGCGGTCCGCGTCGGGGTCGGTGCCCATAATAAGGTCGGCGTCGATTTCCTTCGCCTTTTCCAAAGCCAGGCTCATCGCCTCGCTTTCCTCAGGGTTGGGATAAACAACCGTCGGAAACTGCCCGTTGCCGTTGGGTTCGGCCTGCTTTTCAATTACTGTTACGTTGGTGAAGCCCATCGCTTCCAGGGCGCGCGGCACCAGCATTACGCCCGTGCCGTGGATGGGCGTATAGACGATTTTGATATCCTTCTGATTCTGAATGGCCTGTTTTGAGATCGACAGCGACAGGATGTGGTCGATGTATTTTTTGTCAATTTCCTCACCGATGCTGTGAATCAACTCAGGATTGCCTTCAAACTTGATTTCTTCCACCGCACTTATGGCATTCACCTCATCGATAATGTTGCGATCGTGCGGGGCTACCACCTGCGAACCGTCCACCCAATAGGCTTTATAGCCGTTGTACTCCTTGGGGTTGTGCGAGGCCGTCACGACTACGCCGCTCTGGCAACCGAGTTCGCGAATGGCAAAGGACAACTCGGGCGTTGGGCGCAGCGAATCGAACAGGTAAACCGTGATGCCGTTGGCCGAGAAAATGTCGGCGATGATTTGCGAAAATTCGTCGGATTTGATGCGGCAGTCGTAGGCAATAGCGACCTTGATTTCGTCGTCAGGAAAGTTTTTATTCAAATAATTCGCCAGTCCCTGCGTGGCCTTGCCCACCGTGTAACGGTTCATTCGGTTGGAGCCGATGCCGATCAAGCCGCGCAAACCACCCGTGCCGAATTCCAAATCCTTATAAAAGGCATCGGTTAGTTCGGTGGTGCTGCCGTCGTCCATCAATTTTTGGATCGCGGCCTTGGTATCTTCGTCGTAATTTCCTTCCAGCCAGGAGTTTACTTTTTTCTCTACGTTTGCTTCGAGTTGCAATGCCATCTTTTCAATGATGAATTATGAGTGATGAATGATGAATGATGAATTTTTGAAATCAGCTTCTAATTTTCTCTAAACCTGTTATCAAAAAAGTGCCAGCCTTTTATTTTTTGGGCTGACACCTTTTTCTTAAAGTCTATATTTTGTGAATTCTCATCCTTTATCCACTACTAAATTCATTAATTCCTGCTCATTTTCTTTCTGGGAGGTGGCGGCGGCCCTAGCTTTGATTTGGGAGGTTTTCAGGATAAGCTCGGCCACCAGGCCCGTCCAGCCTGTTTGGTGTTCAGCCCCGCAGCCTCGGCCATTGTCGCCGTGGAAGTATTCGTAGAACAAAATGTTGTCGCGGAAATGGGGGTCGGTTTGCAATTTTTCGTTATCACCATACACTGGCCGACGATCGTTCTCGTCTTTTTTGAAAATGTCGATCAGGCGCTCGCCCAAGGCCACAGCTACCTCGTCGATTTTCACTAGGTTGCCCGAGTTGGTCGGGTACTCTACCTCGTAATCGTCGCCGTAGTAAGCGTGGAATTTCATCAACGAGTCGAAAATCAGGAAGTTTAATGGAAACCAGATTGGCCCGCGCCAGTTGGAGTTGCCGCCCATGATGTCGGTCAGGGCCTCGGCGGGCGTGTAGCCCACTTGCAGTACCTCGCCGTTGATGTAGAACTTGTATGGGTTCTCCTCGTGGAATTTTGACATAGCCCTTATGCCGTAGTCCGACAGAAACTCCTGGGCGTCGAGCATTCGTTTCAGGATCATCTTCATGCGGTGACCGCGCAGGATGGCCAACAGGCGGTTTTCGCCCTTGCCCGACTCGAACCAGCGCGAAATCAGCCGCGCCAAATCGGGGCGGTTGGCCAGCACCCACTCCACGCGCCGTTTGAAAATCGGCATTTTTTCCAGCATCTGCGGGTCAAGAATTTCGACGGCAAACAGAGGAATCAAACCCACGATGGAACGCACTTTCAAGAGGATACTCTGCCCGTTGGGAATGTGGATGACATCGTAGTAAAACTGATCCTCTTCATCCCACAATTTAATGTTGGTATTCCGGTCGCCCATTGCTTCCATTGCTCCGGCTATGTACAGGAAATGCTCGAAAAACTTGGAGGCCATATCCTGGTAAACGGGCTGTTTCAGTGAGATTTCCACCGAGATCCTCAGCATATTCAGCGTGTACATCGCCATCCAGCCCGTGGCATCGGCCTGTTCCAGCTTACCGCCGAAGGGCATGGGCGTGGAGCGGTCGAAGACGCCAATGTTGTCCAGGCCCAGGAAGCCGCCGCTGAAAATGTTGTTGCCTGTGTCGTCTTTTTGGTTGACCCACCACGTGAAGTTCAGCAACAGTTTGTGGAATATTTTTTCCAAAAACGCCACGTCCCCTACCCCGTCGTTCTGTTCGCGGTCGATCTCATAGACCTTCCAGGTGGCCCAGGCGTGGACGGGCGGGTTGACGTCCGAGAAGTTCCACTCGTAGGCGGGAATCTGCCCATTCGGATGCATATAGTATTCGCGGAGCAGGATTTCCAACTGTCGCTTGGCAAAATCGGCGTCGATGCGAGCCAGCGGAATGCAATGGAAGGCCGAATCCCAAGCCGCAAACCAGGGGTACTCCCACTTATCGGGCATCGAAATAAGGTTGGCGGAATAGAGGTGTTTCCAACCCGAGTTCCGCCCCCACTTGCGGGCGGGCGCGGGGCTGGGATGCGCCGGATCGCCTTTCAGCCACTCATACACATTGTAGTAGTAAAACTGCTTGTTCCACATCATACCCGCGTAGGCCTGCCGCTGAATGGAAAGCAATTCCTTGTCTTTCACGTCGCGCTGGATTTCACCGTAAAACTCGTCGGCTTCCCGAATGCGCTTGTCGAACATATCGTCGAAGCCCCCGAAAGGCTCCGAAATGGTGTGGTTTACGAACCGCATCCGCACCGAAATACTCCCACCGGCCTTCACGATGCGGGAGAATTTGCCCGAAGCCTTAGTGCCTATTTGGTTGGGGTTCACCGTTTTGGACTTGCGGCCACTGACGATAAAATCGTTGATGCCATCCTTGGGATAAGGCGAGGCATTGGGTGTGCCGTACAGCTTTTTGAAATTCGTTTCGTTTTCACAAAACAGTATCTCATCGGTGTTGTCCAAATAGTAATTGAACTTACCGTGCTTGCGGTGGTTGACCTCGATGATGCGGTTGGCCAGGCCGTTCATCATGGGTTTATAGTCGAAATCGGGGTAGCCCCACGACCAGGTGTTACGGAAAGCGATGGTCGGCAGAATCGTGATCGGCGCATCTTTCGGTCCACGATTATGCACCGTCACGCGCATCATGACGTCCTCCTCGTCGGCTTTTGCGTACTCGATGTATATGTCGAAGTATTCGTCGTTGTCGAAGATTCCAGTGTCGGTTATTTCGTATTCCAGTTCGGTTTTGCCACGCCGGGCGTTCTCCTGCCGGATTTTCTCGTAGGGGAAAAGATTTTGAGGATACTTATACAGCATCTTCATGTACGAGTGCGTGGGCGTACTGTCGAGGTAGTAATATAGGTCCTTGACGTCTTCGCCGTGGTTGGCCTCGGTATTGGTGAGGCCAAAAATCCGTTCTTTTAGTAACTTATCCTTATGATTCCAAAAGGCAAAGGACAAACAGATATGTTGCTTGTTATCCGAAAACCCGCCGATGCCTTCCTCGCCCCAGCGATAGGCTTTGGAGCGAGCCATTTCGTGGGTGATATAGTTCCAGGCATCGCCGTTTCGACTATAATCTTCCCGTACCGTTCCCCATTGCCGCTCGGTCAGGTAGGGTCCCCATTTCTTCCAGCCCCTGTTTTCACTTTGGAGAGTAAGCCTTACTTTTTCTGCGCTATTAGCCATTGGTGTTTATATGATTTAATCGGCAAGCGGGGCAATTTCTTTATTAATTGTCAACCGGTTAATTTTTATAAAATAGACTTTATCCGATACTCAAAATTTTTGCAAGTAAAGCCAATTTGAAAAAGATGGGTTCTACTATCTACGATGAAATTACCGAGTCAGGTCACTTACCAAGAATTATCCAATCTTCTATTTCGCCAATCTCATCGAGCGAACTCGTCTTGCGAATCTGCAAATCGACCTCAGCCGCGTAGAATTTAGCCACCGACTTTCCTTCCTGCGCCGCTTCCACCAACACGGGGTCACGTTCCCGGCGGCATTCCCGCAAAATATCCTCTGCGTACTCCTTAAACATCAGTGGCACGGGTAACTGATAATATTCCCTTTCACTCACCTTCAAAACCGGAACGGCGCGGTTCTTTCCCGCCGCATTAATCAGGCCGAATTCGCGTTGCGCGGCGGCGTATTGCGCGTCGTCGAAACCGAATAATAAGCCTTTTTTCGGCAAATCAGCCTCGACACTCGCTTTTATTTTCGTATCCAGTTCCGCTAGTAAAGCCCGCAGTTGCCAAACTTCCTTACCCGTCCGAATGCGTTCCCGGATGGACTGTCGAATAAAATAGGTCAGCGACTGCGTCACGTTCAGACCGATTTCGGCCATTTGTTTAAAAATGAGCGAGGTCGGCGACATACCGGGAATGGTGTTGGGGTCGTGCAGCAGGATGTCGCCTTCGGGCGTCAGAAATCCGTCGATGCGGGCGCATACGTTGATGCCTAAACGTCCAAAAACCAGCGCAATAACTTCCCGGATTTCCTGGTTTTTCTCAAAGGTCGTATCCACCGGAATCCGCTTGCGGGTGGCACCGGGTTTATATTTTGAATTAAAATCAAATACCCCCCCCACGACCTTGATAACTTCCGTCGGCGGCAGGGCGAAGGGCGTACCATCGGCCAACTGAATGCAGCCGCAGGAAAATTCCTGTCCACGCACAAAAGTTTCCAGCAGCACCTGATCTTCGGCGTTATTGCTGGAAAGGGTTATTGTCTGCTGGTTTTCGACGAAAGCCTGATCGAGAAAAGCGATCAGCCCATCAGGATGATAAAATGTTTGACCATCAGTAATGACCGGAAATCCGATTCCCTCGTCAAGGTTGGCGACGCGCTGCGCCCAATTCTGCTTTTCGGCAGTGGAAAGACTTGTCCAGTCGTCCCCATTTAATTCTATTTGGAAAAAGCATTGATCGACCGCTTTCACAAAAACCGCAAAGTCATCCTGCTGCACAATGGCTACGCCGATGGATGAACCCTGATGCGGTGCCTTTACCACAATCGGCAGACCAAGTTCCTGCTTTATTTTTTCAAAAATCGCTTGTCGGTCTTTTGTCTGCCAATCTTCGTGCAGCAGTACAGTCGTCGCTTTCTTCTGCCCGTTGACCAGGGCGATCATTTCATTTTGCAGGATTTTGTCGATGCCCACCGCCGATCCCATCAGACCCGGTCCGCTGTACGGAATGCGGTACCATTCGAGTAATCCCTGAATCGTTCCGTCCTCACAATCAGGGCCGTGCATGGCCAGAAAGGCAAAGTCGAAGTGTTGGGAGAAATCTTTGGGTTGAATCAATTCGCCAATTTCGTTGGTAACCTCTTGCGTGGCCAGCTCAGGAAAAGATTCAGCGTAAAGACGATAGCCACCAGCGTCTTGATTTTGCGCGGGATAAAAATCCCGGATTTCTTTTTTGTACAAAACCTCCGGCTGAACCCTGATAAAACGACCGAAGCTATCCACAAAAATAGGGATAGCTTCAAAAAGCTGCTTGTCGAGATGCTCGTAGGCTGTTTTGCCTCCGGCAAAAGAAATTTCACGCTCGCGAGAAGGCCCGCCGAAAAAAATACCTATTCTCATTTAATGGACGATGGACCGGTACGCCGGTGCGGGTGAACGGTTGACAGGGTTTTGTGCCGTATTTTTCGGCAAAGCCGCCATTTTTTATAAATCGAAATTTACTGGAAAAACCACTATACAAAAAAACACAACCGCAAGATAAGGGTCGTGTCTTAAATTAAATAGAAAGGGTCGGAAAGAAAACGGAGAATCGATTACAAAATCCGTGAAACGCTAAAGAAACACCGTGAAGCGCTGTGACCTAAATTAGGAAGCCAACGCCGGAATATTAATTGCCTCGACGCGCTGCACGTGGGGAACGGCTTTGCGGATGGACTCTTCCAGTCCGGCGCGGAAAGTCATGGCGTTCATGGGACAGGTTTGGCAGGAGCCGATCAATTCCAGTCGCACGATCAGGTCGTCGGTCACTTCGGACAGCACGACGTTGCCGCCGTCGGCTTCCAGGTAGGGGCGCACCGAATCGAGCGCCTGCTCGATCAAAACTTCGATTCTTGTCTTTTCTTCTGCGATCATGCTGTCAAAATATGCGCTAAAATGCACTCTTTTATCGGAAAATCAAATTCCCGACCCCTATAACCGCATTTCGACGACTTTGGTTTTCTCCACCTTGGCGTTGCGAATAGCGACCTGCTGCGCCAAAGCTTCGGCGGCTTCACGGAAGGCATTCGCCGCTACCGTTTCGGTAGTCATCACCGCCGGACGCCCCTCGTCGCCCGCCTCGCGGATACTTTGCACCAAAGGAATTTGACCCAAAAACGGTACTTCGTATTTCTCCGCCAACTTTTTACCGCCGCCTTGTCCAAAAATATAGTACTTGTTATCAGGCAATTCCGCCGGAGAAAAATACGCCATGTTTTCAATTACGCCTAATATAGGAACGTTGATCTGCGGCTGTCGGAACATCGCCAACCCCTTATTGGCGTCGGCGATGGCGACTTTCTGCGGGGTAGTCACGATGACCGCGCCCGTGACGGGGACCGTCTGTACCAGCGTGAGGTGAATGTCGCTGGTCCCGGGCGGCAGGTCGATCAGCAAATAATCGAGTTCGCCCCAATCCGTATCGCCGAAAAACTGCTTCAGCGCCTGGCTAGCCATTGGGCCACGCCACACCACCGCGCTGTCGGGCGGCGTGAGGAAACCAATGGAAATCAGCTTGATACCGTACTGTCGAATCGGGTTGATGTAGTTTTTGCCACCTTTGGGTGTAATGGTCGGCTGCATTTCTTCGGCCCCAAACATGACGGGAATCGACGGGCCATAGATATCGGCGTCGATAATGCCGACTTTCGCGCCCGAACGGTGCAGGGCCATCGCCAGGTTGGCCGTAACAGTGGACTTGCCCACGCCACCCTTGCCCGAAGCAACAGCTATGACATTTTTGACGCCCGGAATCACGACGGCACCGCTTCGCGTGGAAGTCACGTCGGAAGTCAAATTCACCGTTACGTCAATGTCAGACGAAAAATGCGAATGAATTGCCTCTACGCAGCGGGATTTGATTAATTCCTTCAAAGGGCAAGCCGGAGTCGTCAGTACCACGGTAAAAGTCACTTGGTTGACGCCCACCTCAATGTCGCGCACCATACCGAGCGTCACCAAATCTTTCTTCAAATCCGGCTCCTCGACCGTACTGAGGGCTTGTAATACTTTCTCCTTATTTATCGTGAATTCCCCCATTTTTTTGTTGAACCGTTGAATCGTGTAATTGCTGTTTTTGTTGAAATGTTTGATTGTATGATACTGTCAATTGGCATAGCACAGCCAAACAATTCGACATCAAATACACGCCGGGCAGGCGATCCCGTTCAACAGTTCAATAATTATACAATCTTAATGAAAAAAGTCCTTCATCTTATCAAAGAAACCCTTCTCATTCTTGCCGGGTTTTGGTTGGAAATTGGGCGAATCGCGAAGTCCTTCGAGGGTGTTTCGCTCGTCGCTCGATAGCTGCTGCGGGGTCCAGACGTTGATATGGACGAGTTGGTCGCCGCGTCCGTAACCGTTAAGGTCTTTAATGCCTTTGCCTTTCAGGCGCAGGATTTTCCCCGCCTGCGTGCCGGGTTCGATGGTGATGCGGGCCTTGCCGTCGATCGTCGGGATTTCGGTGGAGGTGCCGAGGGCGGCATCCACAAAACTCATGTGCATATCGAAGACTACGTTGTTGCCGTCGCGCTTGAGCTGTTCGTTTTCTTCCTCTTCAATCACAATCAGCAGGTCGCCCGCCGCGCCGCCGCGCTGCGGCACATTGCCCTTGCCCGACATGGAGAGCTGCATCCCGTCGCCCACGCCACCCGGAATATTAAGCGTGATAAGGTCGTCCTGCATCAAACGCCCTTCACCAGCGCAAACTTCGCAACGTTCGGTCACGATTTTACCCTCGCCCTGGCAGGTGGGGCAGGTGCTGCTCGACACCATTTGGCCCAGCATGGTATTGACCACTTTACGCACCTGACCATTGCCTTGGCAGGTAGTACAGGTTTCGAGCGCGGTGCCATTCTTGGCTCCGTTGCCGCCGCAGGTATCGCAGGCCACGTGGCGCTTTACTTTTATTTTTTTCTCCGCGCCGTTGGCGACTTCGTTTAGGTCGAGTTTCAGCTTGATGCGCAGGTCGGAGCCACGCCGTTGACGACCGCCGCCACCGAACATGTCGCCGAACGGGCTACCACCGCCACCTCTCGCGCCGCTGCCAAAAATATCGCCGAACTGCGAGAAAATGTCCTCCATCGTGAAACCACCGGCAAATCCGCCCGCTCCTCCGGCCGAACTGCCCACGCCGCGATGTCCGAAACGGTCATACTGTCCGCGCTTGGTTTCGTCGCTCAGGACGCTGTATGCCTCGGCAGCTTCTTTGAATTTGTCCTCGGCGGTGGGGTCGTCGGGGTTTTTATCGGGGTGAAATTTGATCGCCAACTTTCGGTAAGCTTTCTTAATAACCTCGACTTCGGCCTTGCGGTCCACGCCCAGTATTTCGTAATAATCTCTCTTACTTGCCATATTTATTTAGTGGACAATGGACGGTTGACAGTGGACAATGCATATTATATCGCAATCAAATTGTCCAACTGTGTCGCCTTTGCCCATTTCAGTTTCTTGTAATTCAGCAGATTGTGCTTCAATTATTAAGAACGGAAAACGCAACGGTCTTAGCAAAATCACTGTCCACCGTCAACTTTCAACCGTCAACTAAACTCCTACTACTACCTTAGCGTAGCGGATTACTTTGTCGTTGAGAAAATAGCCTTTTTCGACTTCATCCACTACCATACCCTTCAATTCAGGGTTGGGGGCCGGAAACTGCGCGATGGACTCGTGCAGTTCGGCGTCGAAGGGTAGGCCCACCGTTTTCATCGGTTTCAAGCCTTTCGATTCCAACGTTTTGTAGAGTTTTTGATAAATCAAATCCACGCCTTCCTTTAAAGGTTTCACTTCGGTGGTGGCATCAAAAGATTTGATGGCCCGCTCGAAGTCGTCCACCACGGGCAGAATGTTTTTCATGGTATCGGCGTTAGCGGTGCCAATGAGTTCCAGTCGCTCCCTGGCGGTGCGGCGTCGGAAGTTCTCGAAATCGGCGTAGAGACGCAGATATTTGTCCTTCATTTCGGCCAATTCCAGTTTGGCCTTTTCCTCAGGCGTCATTTCAAAAGCTTCCGCGTCGATCACATCCTTCTCCGTAATTTCCGCTTCGGAGGTCAGTTTGTCGGCTTCAATGCTGTCGCTTATTTCTCTTTCTACATTGTCAGAGAAGCCCATCGGCTCCTGCGACATATCTTCCAGGTGTTCGTTGTTCTCTGCCATTGTCAATCGTGTGGTTTTAGATTTAGATAAAAAATTTGCGAGCATTTTTTTTAAAATATTTGCCACAAAAATTTAATATCCAATGAACTATATATTTTTTGTCAAAATTAATTTCGGTGCAGCCCAACAAGTTAAAATAAACCTGCCAAGGGCGGCAGGCTGACAGATTGGCATCTACCTTTTAATTTTGAATGAGTGACGGCGGGGCGCCCCGAGGCGACCGCCCGCGCGGTGATAGAATGATAGAGTAAGCTTACGCCTCCAGAGGGCAGCTTAGGGAAGTGCTGGTACCCAGGTCATTGTTACTCTCGATGCGGAGTTCGGCGTTGAGAGATTCGGCGCGTTTTTTTAGATTGAACAGGCCGTTGCCGGGATGCGCGGAGGACAGGTCGAAGCCTTTGCCGTCGTCTTTTATACAAAGGGATATTTCTTCGGCGGAGGATTGGAATTGAACGTAAACATTTTCGGCCTGGGAGTGCCGAAGCGCGTTATGTATAAGTTCTTTGTAAATCAGATACAGATCACGGCGCAGGTGCGCGGGAACGGGCTGTTCGTTGGTCCTGAAGTCAAAATGGAGCTTGGCCGGATGATGCTCGTAAAGGCTAAGTCCCATTTCGCGCAGTCTGTCCGCGAACTGCTGCCCCGAATCGTGGGCCGAATGCAGACTCCACACGATCTCGCGCATGACTTTGATGACCTTACGGGCCGTCTCGCCGATTTGTTTGAGCGACTGCCGCGCCAGCGCCGGGTCGCTGGTCATTTGGTGGGACGCCGCGTGACTCACCATGCTGATGCTGGCCAGGTCGGCCCCTAACTCGTCGTGCAGATCGCGGGCGATGTCGTCGCGGATTTTCAGAAGTTTCTGGTTTTTCAAATCGTTCTCGCGAAGTTGGGCGATTAGTTGCTGCTGCACCAGAATCTTTTCCAATTCGTTTTCCCGGTTTCGGAGCGACATCCCCAGCGTGAAGCACAGCACCTCTCCCACCACGCCCAGTTGCATGAACGTCACCGAAAAAGTGAAAGGATTGGCGAGATTCCGATCGAAAAAATTCGGGAAATAGTTGGCACCTAATGCCACCAAACAGCCAGCAACGAACAGGAAGGAACCCGTAATGAAGTAAGAAACGACGGGTTGCCGCAGCCGTAACAGGCGTGGTACGACCACCAACGCCGCTGCCGCCAGGGCAAAGCGAAAGATCGAGTAGTTCATGCTCTTGACTTCGTTGCCGACCCCGCTGAGGAAAAGCAAACCGTCAATTGCCGTCTCCACAGCCAGCAAAAAGACCATCCCCCGCAAAATGCGGTAACTTCGGGGATCGTTTTCCCGAATACCGATGAGCTTTATCGCGAAGCTAATGTACATGACGAAGGCCAGTGATTCCAGGCTAGTGATCCAGTAATTGGTACCCGGCAGGTACTCGGCGCTGGCGTCGGTATCGTCGAGATAAAAGGTAAGGGTGATGCACACGATGTACAAGGAGTACTGCCAGTAAATAGCCTTCCGCTGCTGAAAGTAGCTCAATAGCGAAAAGAGGGCCATCATGTACAGCATCCCGTCCAGGAAAAACCGCAACGCTACGTAAGATTGCATAGTTTTGTGTGCCGTTTCTCTGTAAAGCAGTCACCAGACAGATTATACGCAACTCTAAACCAAATAAATGACCTCCGCCGATCTCATCCAGCAAGAGCGCTCGAAACTTATCAAAGCCAAAGCCGCCGAACTCGGCTTTGACTTTTGCGGCGTGTCGCGGGCGGAGTTTCTGGAGGAGGAAGCTCCGCGCCTGGAAGACTGGCTGAACCGAAATCGCCACGGCCAAATGGCCTACATGGCCAATCACTTCGACAAGCGCCTTGACCCGCGCAAACTGATGGACGGGGCCAGGTCGGTCGTGTCGGTGTTGCTCAACTACTACCCCGAGGAACGTCTGCCCGAAGGACCCGACGACTACAAACTTTCCAAATACGCCTACGGCACCGACTACCATTTCGTGCTGAAGGACAAACTCAAAGACCTGCTCGCCTTCATCCGCACCGACATCGGCGAAGTGGCGGGCCGCGCCTTCGTGGACTCGGCCCCCGTGCTGGACAAAGCGTGGGCCGCCCGCAGTGGCCTGGGCTGGGTGGGAAAGCACTCCAACCTGCTCAACCGCGATATGGGCAGCTTTTTCTTCATCGGCGAACTCATCCTCGACCTCGACCTCGCCCCCGACGGTCCCGTGGCCGACTACTGCGGCACCTGCACCCGATGCGTGGACGCCTGCCCCACCGACGCCATCACCGAACCTTACGTGGTGGACGGTAGCAAGTGTATCAGCTACTTCACCATCGAATTAAAAGAAGCCATCCCCAACGAAGTCAAGAGCAAGTTCGAGAACTGGATTTTCGGCTGCGACATCTGCCAGGATGTCTGCCCGTGGAATCGCTTCTCGCGACCGCACACCACGCCGGAGTTCGACCTCCCGCCGGAGTTAAAGGCTTTCACGAAGTCGGATTGGGAAGAGATAACGGAGGAGGTATTTAAAGAAGTTTTCCGCCGCTCACCCGTGAAGCGGACGAAGTTGGCGGGGCTAAAGCGGAACGTGGGGTTTGTGCAGGGGGATTAGTATTACAACAGGCCAATGAAGTCTACTAGTTTTGAAATCGGTATTTGATAAAGCGAAGTATATTTTAATTCCATATCACCAACTATCCAGCGGTTTTGCAGCGAATTTAAAAAATGGGTTTTCTGTTTTGCAAATGATTAAATATTTTCGTAGTATTGCATACTAAAATTAGCACATATGCAAAGTGAATTGTTTACAGACCTTGTTCCAAATCTTATCAAAAAACCCAAAGTCAAAGAAGCCAAGAAGGCTAATGGCGCTCATAATTCAACAAGCAGGTATTCAGGATTAAAGCAAAATTTAGATCTCGATATATTTGAAAATGGGAATTGGGATTTAGTGAACACTTTGAATGATCTCTGCCAGCAGTCCAATTTCACCTTCGTTGATCTGTTCTCCGGTGCCGGAGGCATTTCTGTCGGTGCTAGGGATGCCGGATTGAAAAAGCTGGCAAGCGTCGAAATTGATGAGGATGCTTCGAATACGATAAGAAAAAACTTTCCCGAAGCAGTTCACTTTGAAATGCCAATCGAGAAAGTTAGCGAAGGAGCCATCGAAACCGCACTTAATGGAAAACGTGTAAATATAATATTTGGTGGTCCTCCCTGCCAAGGATTCTCGGTGGCGGGTCTGCGTAAGCCCGATGATCCAAGAAATCAACTATTTCGGGAATATTTGCGAATAGTGAAACATCTGAAGCCCGAATTCGTCGTCATTGAGAATGTTCCCGGCATCTTGACGATGGAGAATGGGAAGGTTTATAAAGAGATCAAAAGACAATTTGCTGAGACGGGCTATCCAGATATGACCGTAAGGATATTGGAAGCGGCCACTTTTGGTGTACCTCAGCTAAGGACGAGGGCCATTTTCATTGCAAACAAGCTCGGACTGGTGAACCCCTACCCAAAAGAAATATTCTCAAAGGGTGGCTACCGATCCATTGAGAGTAGCATAGACGATTTAAAGAACATTCCTCGTTCTGATTTTCCGAATCACGAATGGACCAGGCATTCTAAGGAAATGGAAGCGAGGATTTCAAAAATTCCTCACGGCGGCTCACTATATGAAACATTCAGAGACGCTTACAAGCGGCAGTACAGAGGGGTACCCAGCATGACGGTCAAGGAAAATCATGGGGGTTGCCATGTACACTACGAACTTAATAGGGTATTATCAGCTCGTGAAATGGCACGTTTGCAGACATTCCCCGATGACTTCATTTTCACAGGGACTTTCAAAAGGGCGTACTGGCAAATCGGAAACGCTGTACCATGCCTGATGGCGGAACACATTGCTAGGGCCATAAAAATTCGGCTGTCGAACTACTACGAATCTTGCTGACTTTCAATCAGAATATTAAGATTTTCCCGCCATTTCTGTATGTCGTACCAGCCGCAGCCCAGGCAGCCAAATTCGGCAGCTTTCCCTACTCTAGGAGTGTTCTGTGGCCATTCCTCATTCCCTTTATAGAAAAAAGACAAGCCATAGAGTTTCCCTCTTTTATTGGTTTGAAAACACTTCCGACACACTTCCCTTTTCTGTTGATTCCTTTGGTTGTCCAAAAGCTGGAATTTTTGTCTTATCTCATCAGGCGTCATCTGCCCGGAGTTTTCCTGTCGTGTGGCTTCGTCCCAGCGTATTTCCGGAAATTTATGGTCGGGTAATAAGCCATGTCTATTTGCATAACTGAATTCATAGGCATTGACAGCCTCCAGTGCTACAATAGCTTTCGCTTTAAAGGCCGGAGACATCACTTCGTATCCTGTCACACCTCCTTTTGGAATCGGAACAAGCAGAATATGCGTGTCTACTTGATAGGTTCCTTTGATTGTTCTTCTGGTATCCGTCGCCAGCGTATAGCCAAATTCCTTGATGTCCTGAACCCTTCTGGCCCAGTTCCGGTTGGGCGGAAAGTCGGACTGAACGCTACACCATTTTAGGCTTATGAGTTGGTCGAAAAAAGCTTTGGTGGTGGCTTTCCCCTTCATCTCATCCTCCCATCGCCTAGATTCCATAAGCGCGAACTCCTCAACTGCCGTTTTGGAAAAGAAAGGATAAATGCTATTTAAATATTCCACCAAATCATCGGGTGTTTCGATGAATAGCCCCGTCCGGCGATAGTAGTAGGGAATAGAGCCTTTCCAACTAAAGCCATCCGGCTGAACGATTGTCACATCAATGTATTTCTCAGAGGCTTTGTTATGTTCTCTGAAATTCTCTACGATAATGTATCGGTTGTTCAGTAGCTCGTTAAATGACTGAATCGTTAACTCCATTTTAAGAATTACTTAATGAGATTTTCAAGGTCTGTATCTAGAGCATTAGCAATCCTTTCCATGTTGACGAGAGTAATGTTTTTCTCCGCCCTTTCAATCATGCCAATATATGTTCGGTGCAAACCCGCTTTATCAGCAAGTTCCTCTTGGGAAATATTCAATTGCTTGCGGTGTTTCCTAACGCTATCTCCGAAAATATTGAGAATCTTATGCTTAGAGACCATTGCTATTCAAAGTATGCACAAAACTAACTTTGGAAATTAGTCTAAGCTACATACTATGATTAGTATTTACTGGTCGGGCGATCCGGCCTTCGTTGGGTTTCACAGATGTACTTGGTAGTCGTTGAGATCCGACAAAATGGGCAGTTAGCCGTGCAGGGCGGTAATGTGCGGTTAGAGAACTGATTTTTGAAGAACAGTATTTATATTTGGAATATCGAACCGCTACGTTCCGAGAAATAACTATCTTGCTCTTATGAAAATAGTCCTGGACATCCCCGACCAAAAAGTAGCTTTCATGATGGAGTTGCTTCACAGCCTGTCATTTGTAAAAGCAACACCCGTGTCCTCCGAGATGTCGGAACAGAAAGCGGTCTTTCTTTCAGAATTGGGAGAAGCTGTTAAAGATCTCAACGAAGAGTTAGCCGGAAAAACAACCAAGTTTCGAGACGCTCACGAACTACTGAATGAGTTATAAAGTTGAGAGCTCTCCCAGTTTCGACCGACATGCCAAAAAGCTGGCGAAAAAGTACCCCTCCCTAAAAGCTGATCTGAAATCATTGTTTGATTCCCTGCAGCGCACTCCCGAGCAGGGTGCAGCTTTGGGCAAAGGCTGTTATAAAGTCCGAATGTCCATTTCCAGCAAGCGGCAAGGTAAGTCGGGCGGTGCGCGGGCGATCACTTTTGTGAAAGTGACGCGCAAAACGGTATTTCTACTGGCTTTGTACGACAAGTCAGAAGTGGAAGCGATTACTGCGACTGAAATTGATGCATACTTGCGCCAAATCAATGATCTTGGCATTTGGGTTATTGGCCGGATATTTTTACCATCCTTACCCGAGCGATCCTTCACTTCATTCAAAAATTCATGAATTCTAAAAAAGAAGAAAAATACGACGTCATCATCATTGGAGTAGGACAGGCGGGCAAGCCGCTGGCCATTTACCTCGCTAAGGCGGGTTGGCAAGTCGCCATCGTCGAGCGGGAACACCTCGGCGGAAGCTGCGTCAACTGGGGTTGTACGCCCACCAAAATGCTGCTGGCCTCGGCCCAAATGGCTTATCAAGCTCGTCGCGCCGACGAGTACGGAATTAAAATTGGAAACGTCGATGTAGATTTTTCGGCGGTGATGAAGCGTAAAAACAAAGCCGTTCTTTCGTCGCGGGAAGGCATCGAAGACCGTCTCGATGAATTTAACAAAATTGATTTGATCAGGGGCGAGGCTTCTTTTATTGGTAAAAAGCAAATCAGCGTCGCCCTCGACGGCGGAGGTACCCGCCTTCTCACCGCCGAACGCATCGTGATCGACACCGGGACTAGCCCCCGCATACCGGACATAGAGGGTTTGGAAGAGGTGGAATATTTAACGTCCAAAACAGCCTTGGATCTGGACGAACTTCCGAAGCATCTGCTGATTGTCGGCGGTGGCTACGTTGGGCTGGAATTTGCCCAAATGTTTCATCGCTTTGGTAGTAAGGTGACGATTATCGAATCGGGCAAGCAAATCCTGAGCAAAGAGGATAAGGACGTGGCCGAGAAAATACATAAAATACTGGCGGAAGAAGGAATCGAATTTCACCTCGACGCCGAGATTGAAAAGGTTGTTAAGGAAAAAAGCGGAGTGATGCTTTCGGTGAAAATAGAGGGCAAAACCCAAAAACTGAGCGGCTCGCATTTACTCGTGGCCGTGGGTACTACGCCCAACGTAAAGGCACTTAAACTGGCGGCGGCCGACATCAAAACGGATAAAAAAGATACTATTGAAGTCGATAAATACCTCGAAACTTCGCAGAAAGGCGTGTTCGCCGTCGGCGACGTCAAGGGCGGCCCTGAGTTCACGCATATTTCCTACGACGACTACCGCATTTTGCTGGAACGCTTCCTGGAAGATAAGAAGCGCAGCATTGAAGATCGCCTGGTTCCCTACACCGTCTTTACCGACCCGCAGTTGGGGCGCGTGGGGTTGAGTGAAAAGGAAGCTGAAAAGCAGAAAATCAAAGTAAAAATTGCTCAAATGCCGATGGATAAGGTCGCCCGCGCCAACGAAACCAGCCACCCCAAAGGCTTGATGAAAGTACTCATCGACGCCAAAAACGACCAAATCCTGGGGGCCGCCATCCTGGGAATGGAAGGCGGGGAAATCATGGCGATGCTGCAAATCGCGATGATGGGGAAGCTGAAGTACCAACAACTCCGCGACGGCGTTTTTGCGCATCCTACGCTGGCGGAGTCACTGAATAATTTGTTTGCGGAGGTGGGGGAATAAAAATAGTAGCGAACCGATTAGAGAAGCAAACCGAGCCTGATCTATCTGGCCGCCAATTCATTCTTTCACAACAAAAGAATATCCCTTTTCCACTTTTTTCAGCGGACGGCCACTTGCTATCATAAAAATAGCCATCGTGGTGGGAATCATTATCGCTGCGCGGTTGAGCATACGATCTCCGAAGGAACGTTCAGAGTTAAAATCTGGCCCAGGCAGTATCAGAACTGCTGCAAGACCCGAATTTCCGCGCGAACGTCTCATCCACGCACCCGATCTCATCGTTTTTTTCATAGCTATAATCTCACCTAACTCAAGTAAATATACTCCGTCAGGATCAACTACGGTCAGGGAATCGGCTGATATTTGTATGAGCCGACCCGACACCGTTCCCAGTCGCAATGCCCTCACTACGGTGTAATCGTTTGGCTGAAGGGTACTAAAAATCTTGCCGTCGGGTTTAACGATTTGCAACTCCTGCGCGGAACAAGTCAACGCGAAAAAGAGGAAAAAGAGTGTGAATCTTGTTTTCATAGCATGGCTTTTTACCAAAATTAATCACAAAAACATTGACGTTTCTTTTCTGCTTTACCCGGCTTCAAAACAAACAAACTACTCTGCGCATTCACGGAATACCTTAGAATGAGCACTTTGCTATTTGGAGATAAATCACCGCTCACTTCAACGGGAATATTGGAAAACCCCGCCCCGGTGAAAGAATGATAGCTTCCTTTTACTTTGAAAGAACGCTCCTTATTAATTTTTATGGCAGGGAGCAAAACGTACTCGCAGCACAGACCAGTAAGGCGAAATGCTCCCTCGAAGGGAGCCAATTCGACACAGCCCAATGACCAGATTTCGGCCGGAAGGGGGTCTTTGGATTTACAGCTTGATAGGGTGACGGCTGGTAGCCAGAGAAAAAACAGGCGTTTCTTCATTGGTAAAATGAGTTTGAAGAAGAATTGTCTATTTGCTTACTAAAATGGAACAATCATTTCTTGCGAATGGCAGTCACTTCAAGCGGGGTTGGCCGAGCTATAAATGTTTCACCCTCAATATAGAATCCTGGGCAAGATTTGTGAATCTTTCCGCTTACAATCACCGAATCTCCATCCGCTACATTGCCCGTGACCAAATCGGTCTTACAAGGCGCGTTTACAAACCAAGCAACTCTCTTTCCAATAAAAAAACCAGAACTGTGAACAGCTTGAAAGTCCGTGACTACTTCTATCACGGGTCCATCACAACCGCAATTCAGATTGGGGTCTTTTTTCTTACAAGAAATTCCTGCAAGAAAAAGAAAGAAGAAAAGTAATGACTTTTTCATGTGAAAAATATGGTGTAAGATGAATCATGAGCGCCAAAATCAACTCTTCGTTAAGCCCTAGACCCGCCCTTCCCCAAAAAGGTTGGAATCGCCCCGAAAAAAACTACTGCCCGATCATCGCCACAAAATACGCCTTCACCTTCTTGGCCTTATCCGGCCCAACGATTTCGGCCAGTTGCTCCGGCGTGCTTTCGCGGATGGCTTTAATTCCCTTGAAGTGCTTTAACAGCACGGAGGCGGTTTTCTTGCCGATGCCTTCCACGTTTTCCAGTTCGCTCACCAGGCTGCCCCGGCTGCGCTTGTCGCGGTGATAGGTGATGGCGAAGCGGTGGGCTTCGTCGCGGATTTGCTGGATGAGTTTAAGCGACTCCGATTTTTTATCGATGTAGAGCGGCAGCGAATCGCCGGGAAAGTAAATTTCTTCCAGCCGCTTGGCAATGCCAATAATGGGGACTTTACCGTAGATGCCCAACTCTTTCAGGGCGTCGCAGGCGGCGCTGAGCTGGCCCTTGCCGCCGTCCACCACGATGAGGTCGGGTAGCGGCGATTCTTCGTTGAGCAGCCGGGCGTAGCGGCGGCCGACTACCTCGTTCATGGAGGCGAAGTCGTTGGCCCCCACCACAGTCTTGATGGTATAGTGGCGATAATCTTTCTTGGAAGGCTTGGCGTCTATGAAACACACCATCGCCGCCACCGGATTGGTGCCCTGAATGTTGGAGTTGTCGAAACATTCGATGTGGCGGGGCAGGGATTTGAGTTGCAGGTCAGCTTTAAGCTTGATGAGAACGCGGTCCTTTTTGGAGGTCGTGGCGGAAGCTTCCACGGCCCGGCGCTCCGCCTTTTCGCGCCGAAAGAACATGACGTTCTTCATCGACATATCCAGCAGTTTTTTCTTATCGCCGATCTGCGGCACCACGATGTTGATCTTCATGTCGAGATCGGGCGTAACGTTTGAAATGAGTTCCTTGGCGTCGGAGCCGTACTTTTCGTGCATTTCCAGAATCAGCATCGCCAAAATGTCCTCATCCTTTTCTTCGAGTTGCTTCTTGATGTCGAAAGTTTGCGTGGCGACGACATAGCCGTTTTTGACTTTCATGTAATTGAGGTAAGCCGCTTCCTCGTCCGAAATGACGGTCAGCACGTCCACGTCACCAATGCGCGGGTTGACGACCGTGGCCTTAGTCTGAAAATTGTTCAGCAACTGGATTTTGGTCTTCCATTCGTGGGCCAGCTCGAAGGCCATCTTCTCGGCGGCTTCCAGCATCTCATCTTTAAAATACTGCTGCGGCACGGCCAGGTTGCCTTTCAGAATGTGGTTGATCTGGTCAATCTCAGCGTCGTATTCGGCCATCGGCTGGCGTCCCTCGCAGGGACCCTTGCAGTTGCCGAGGTGAAATTCCAGACACACCTTGAACTTCCCCGCTTCAATGTTTTCGGGGGTGAGGTTCAGGTGGCAGGAGCGGATGGTGTAGAGTTCCTTGAACATATCCAGCAACGTGTACATGGCTCTAGGATTGGCAAACGGCCCAAAGTACGTTCCCAGCCGCCGATCCACCCGCCGAACGGTGATGACGCGGGGAAAAGGCTCATGGGTGATGCAGATGAACGGGTAGGTTTTATCGTCGCGCAGCAGAATATTGTACTTCGGCTGGAACCGCTTGATGAGCTGGCTTTCCAGCAGCAGGGCGTCCCACTCGGTGGGAACGATGGTGAATTCCAGGCGACGGATCTGGCTCACGAGTCGTTTGGTCTTGCGGTCGTGCTGGTTGGTTTTCGCAAAATAACTCCCCACCCGGTTGCGCAGGTCCTTGGCTTTGCCCACATAAATTACCTCGTCTTTCTCGTCGAAGTAGCGGTACACCCCCGGCTCGTGCGGTACGCGGGACAGTTCAGTTTTGGAATCGAATTTAGCCAATTATTTAGTGGTCGGTTGACTGTGGATCGGTACGCCGGTGCGCGTTGACAGTACTGGATTTCGGACTTCAATCCGCATTATCGGTCTTCTATTTACCGCTAAAAAACAACCGTACCAGGTTAAAAGTTGTTTGACGGACTAAGGCGAAAGCATCTTTTTGAGCTTTTTCGAGAGAAAGCGGGCGGTCGATAGCCGAGACGGCGCAGGTAATGCTGGTTTCTTTAAGCTGTTCGGGTGAAAGAGCCAGTGTACCACAGACTGCCGCCACCGGAACGCTGTGTCGTTTGCACATATCAGCCACGCTCAGTACTAGTTTGCCACTTAGCGTTTGCTGATCCATTTTGCCTTCGCCCGTGATGACCAGGTCGGCGTTGCGAATGTGGTTTTCCAGTTGGGTTTGGGCAAAAACGATAGCCGCGCCAGATTCGAGCGTGGCGTTCAGAAACCACAAGGCTCCCGCCCCTACTCCGCCTGCCGCTCCCGCGCCGGGCGTTTGGCTCACATCGTGGCCGAAAGTTTCGGTGGCTATTTTGGCAAGATGACGCAGCCCTTTATCCAGCAACTTGACCTGCTCCGGCGAAGCCCCTTTCTGCGGACCGTAAATGGAAGCGGCTCCCGCCTCTCCGAACAAAGGATTCGTTACATCACAGGCGACGGTGATTTTTGTAGTGGCTAGTTTGGGATGAACATGGGAAGAATCAATGAATTGAATATCAATCAAATTTCCACCCCTGGGGAAAATTTGCTTTTTATTTTTATCCAAAAAACAAAACCCCAACACCGCCGCCAGTCCCGCGCCGCCATCGTTGGTTGCGCTGCCCCCAATGCCCAGGATAATCGACTCGACGTCCCGCGCCAAAGCATCGGCGATGAGTTGCCCAGTACCGTAGGAAGAAGTCAGCATCGGGTCACGTTCACCTTCACTAAGCAAAGCCAGTCCCGACGCGGCGGCCATTTCAATAAAGGCAGTTTTGGAATCAGCAGAAAGACCGTAGGTAGCTGTAACAGAATGCTCCAGCGGATCTTGCACTAAAACAGAGACAAATTCTCCGCCCGAATTAAGCGTAAGTGCTTTGGCAAAACCTTCGCCCCCATCCGCCAGGGGAATAGAAACTACCTCTGCCGCAGGAAAAGCCAGCCGAACCCCCGCTGCCATCGCCACGCAGACCTCGTCTGCTTCCAGTGAGCCACGGAATTTGTCGGGAGCTAGGAGAATTTTGAATGAGTGAATGATAGAATGATAGAATAGGCGAATGATAATACAAGAGACCAAGTGAATTCGGAATCCAGTATTCACTCATTCACTCATTCTATCATTCAAAATTAAAAAAGGACCCCCTCGTCATCCGATAGCGACGGCGGGGTGTAGGTATTGGTACTGTCGGTATAAACGCCGCCGCAATCGAGGCGGAAGTTGATGGGTTTCTCGAATTTGCTCTTGCGGTACTGTACGAGGGTGGGGTCGGCGTATATTTTTTGCATGTATAGGCCCCAAGCGGGTAACGCAATGCGGCCACCCTGGCCGTAGGCAATGGTGCGGAAGTGGGTGCTGCGGTCTTCGCCGCCGACCCAGATGCCCGTTACCAGGTTGGAGGTCATGCCCATGAACCAGCCATCTGAGTAGTTGGAGGTGGTACCCGTCTTGGCGGCGATTTCGTTGCCATCGGTCACACCGTAGCTGCGCAGCCGACCAGCTGTACCGCCGGGATCTTCCACGGCCCCGCGCATGAGGTAGAGCATCGTGTAGGCCATATTTTCGCTCAGTTCCTGATTGGCTTTGGGGAAAAATTCCTGTAAGAGATTTCCGAAACGGTCCTCGATGCGCAGAATGGTCATAGGTTCGGTGCGGTGGCCGCTGTTGGCGAAGGTGCAGTACGCGCCCACCATCTCGTACACCGACACATCGCTGATACCCAGACAAAGCGAAGGTTTAGCATCTAACTTGCTGGTAATACCCATCTTATGCGCGTATTCCACCACGGTATTTGGCTTGACTTGCTTCATGAGGTAGGCACTCACCGAGTTGACCGACCTTCCAATGGCCTGCCGCAGTGAAAGCGAAGCGTAGGAATAACGTCCATTGGCGTTCTTGGGCGTCCAGCCGCCCGGCACGCCGTCGGCCAGCGTAAAGGTTACGGGACGGTCCACGACATGGTCGCAGGGCGTGAGGAAATTGCGGTCGAGGGCCGAAACGTACACGAACGGCTTGAAAGTGGAGCCGGGTTGACGGGCACTTTGCCTTCCATGATCGTACTTAAAGTATTTGAAATCCACGCCGCCTACCCAGGCTTTCACGTGGCCGTTGCGCGGGTCGGTGGACACCATTCCTGTGTGCAGGAAGTGTTTGTAGTATCGAATGGAGTCGACCGGACTCAGCAGCATCGTTTTTTCGCCGTCGTAGCTGAACACCTTCATCTTGTAGGGCGTCCGCATGATTTTCCAGGCTTCCTCCTCCCCTACTTCATTCTTTAAATTAATGAACCGGGGCGACACGCGCACCGCGCGCTCAATAAATCCCTTAATCTCCTTGCCGTTCTGGTCGATCCACGGGTTGCGGTCTTTCCAATGCTCGTTGAACAGCTTTTGCTGGGTTTTCATGTGTTCCCAGACTGCCGCCTCCATGTATCTCTGCATGCGGGAGTCGATGGTGGTATAAATCCGTAAACCACTGGTATAAAGATCGTAGTCGGTACCATTGTCGTCATTGTACTGGTTCACCCACTCTTTCAAATAACTGCGCATTCCCTCACGGAAGTAGGGCGCAATCCCCGTGTTATGGCTTTCGATGGTAAAGTTCAGGCTCAGGGGTTTTTCGCGGGCAGCGGCGTACTTCTCCGCCGAGATAAACTCGTATTTCTGCATCTGGTCCAGCACCGTGTTGCGGCGGTTGAGGACATTGACCGGAAAGCGACGAGGATTATAGAGCGAAGGATTTTGCAGCATTCCGACCAGTAAAGCCGCCTCGTGTACGTCGAGATCCCAGGTATCCTTATTGAAGTAGGTCTTTGCCGCTACCTTCAAGCCGTAAGTGTTATTACCGAACGACACGGTATTGAGGTACATCATCATGATTTCCCGCTTTGTGTATTTTCTTTCCAATATCACGGAAAGAATCCACTCTTTGGTTTTCACAATGACCGTACGAATCAGCGGTACACTCCCCAGTACGCCCGAGTATTTCTCCGAACGGGTTTCAAAAAGATTCTTGGCCACTTGCTGCGTGAGGGTACTACCGCCTCCCGAACCGGAGTGGCCCGTGGCCAGTCCCTTCACCACCCGAAACAAAGAGCGCATATCGATGCCCGAGTGCTTCACAAAACGAGCATCCTCCGTAGCCAGTAACGCCTTGATCAGATTAGGCGATACCTGATCGAATTCCACCGGGGCACGGTTTTCGAAAAAATATTTGCCAATTGATTTGCCATCCTCCGAAATCAACTCGGAGGCCACCTCGCTCCTGGGATTTTCCAACGTTTTCAAGTCGGGCATCGGCCCGAACAACCAGAAGAAATTGAAGCTAACCGCCACAATATACAAGATGAACAACCCCACCCCTGCCGCCGCATATTGCCACAGCCGGGTAATGGTCTTTTTGTATTTACCGGATTTCAATTCTAACATCTTGGATTTCAATGATAGAATGATGGAATGATAGAGTGATAGAATAGGCGGTTCCGCTTTTATTCTATCATTCTATCATTTTATCATTCAAAATTAAGTAGGACAAAGATACCGTTTTCCCCAAAACCATTACCGTCGTATGGAGGCACGGCCCGTGATTTCAAGCATTTCCTGCACCCGAGGGAGGAGGGGACTATCGGGATAAAGGCGGATAAACTCGTTGATGGCTTGGAGGTAGTCGTCGCGGCCCCGGACTTTGCCGACCAGGAAAATACGCAGCAGGGCGAATTTTTCAATTAATGGGCTGTCGCGGTAGATGGCCAGGGCATTTTCCGCTTGAGCCAGGGCTTCCGTGTAGTTTCCCGTCGAGTAGAGTCCGAATACCCTATCGTAGGTTTCGCTCGCCGAGCCGCCGACCGCGCCGCCATCTTTTTTAGCCAGCTGTTCCTGGTTCAGAAGCCGGGCGTAGGATGAGTTCGGAAATTCAGCCAGCAGCTTTTCTTTCCAAAGCGGGCGGTTCTTGTCGCCTTCTTTCAGGGAAAGATAGACAAGGTAATAAATTTCCTCTCGGTAGGTGGTCTTGGGGAAATCTTTCAGAAGCCGCGTAAAAGTCGTGACTGCCTTCGTTGGTTCTTTCAGGTCGAAGCGGTAGATTTTACCTAATTTATACAGTGCGTCCTCCTCGCGCCGTTCCGAAGCGGCAAAATCTGCCCCGCTGACGGGTACGCCCTTACGTAGTTCTTCGCGCCGCGCCACCCAGGCTTCCGAGCCTTTTACCATGCTGGTTTCAGGCGACAGTCCCGGCGGAACACCCGGCGGCGTGGTCGTCGCGGTCACTTCGGTACCGGGTGGCTGATTGCCCACAATTTGCGTTCCCGTGTTGAAAGAGGCATTGTCCTTAGTGGAGCGCCGCCAGTTGTCTTCCAGGGGGCGACTGCCCCACTCGCGACGGAACTCGACCTTGCCCTGATTGACCAGCAGCGGGTCGTACAGCTCCCAGCGGCGATCACTGCCATTGATGAACGGCGTGCCTACATCGGCCGCCGACGGACGGTTGGATGCTTCCAACGCCTTTTGGGCCTCGGCCAAAAGGCGTTTCTTTTCGTCCTCCTCGGCCTGAACGATAACGTCCAGTTTGCGTTCCAGCGCCGCCGGATTCATTTGGGCCAGGGTTTGCAGGCTGTCCTCAGTGCGGACAATGGTCGTTTGAATCACGAACTCGTCGAGGGCTTTCTTGCGATCTGAAACTACCTTGTATTGCTCCGCCTGGGGCGATAGCGAAACCAGGGCACTGTCGTAGTAGGCTTGGGCGTTTTCGTAGTTTTCCAGCCGATCGTAGTTGATGCGGGCAAGTTCCAGATAGGTGTAGGGAATTCTCTCCGTGTTGCCCTTGGCAGAGGCTACGGATTTTTGTAAAAAACCAATGGCGTCGGGATAGCGGCCCCGTCGCTCGGCCAGCAAGCCCATCGTGTAGTAAATTCGATCTTTCAGGTCGTTGTTCTTGCGGTCGCGAAGCATTTTATCAAAACCCACGCCTGACAGATCGACATTGGGATTGAGCAGCACCCGATTTTGCAGCGAACTCATGTCGGCGTAAAAAGACAGGTCATAATCGGGTCGATTCTTGCCCACGGCGCGGTAATGGTCCGCCGCCAGGGCATACTGGTCGATTCGGTCGTAAAGTTGTCCGGCGGCGAAATGCAGCCGCGCTTTTTCTTTCCCCTTTTTGATTAAAGGAAAGGCTTGTTCCAAAATTGCCACCGCCGTGAGGTACTCTCCCTGCCGCTGGTGGACGTAGGCTTTGGCCAGATAAAAATCGCGGGTGCCTTCCTTGTTCAAAGGTTGCTGGCTAAGATATTCGGCTACGTTGAGGGCGTTGGAATAATCCTGCTTTTGGGTGTAGGCTCGCATCAGCCAAATAAGCGCTTTATTTTTGTCGTCCTCGTCGCGGCCATTGGTGAACACGTAGCGCAACGCTTCCACGCCGTCGTCGTACTGACCCAGGTACAATCTATCTTTACCAATTAAAGTGTAGCTGTCGTCGAGCCACTTACTATTCTGATGACGTTCGGCGACGATGGAAGCCTTCTCGATGGCGTTCTCCAACTGCGGCCTAACACTCATCGCCAGGGTAGAATCCAGCGGCATCAGAATGGGTAGTTGTTGGCTGTAATTTTCCTCATATGCCTTTCGCATAGCCCGCTCGGCGATTTCAGTTTCGGAACGGGCAATGTAATACGCGTTATATTTGGCCGTAAGATTATTGAAAGCCACGCTACCAGGATTGGTGCTATATTGCGAGCAGCCCCACAATACGCCAATTAGCAGCATCGTGATTCCGCCACGGAATAAGTAT
>JBBSUC010000045.1:0-55080 GCA_038235275.1 Cytophagales bacterium
TATGTGAACTTAACCACAAAAATTGTCAAAGAACCAAAGAAATCATAAGAAAAAGCGAATCAGATGTAGAAAAACAAACTAAATATTTGAATGTTAAAGAGAAAGTTATAGGAAAAACCTTTAAAATGAAATCTAATTATAAATTAGCATTCCAAAGCTTTATTAAATTAGTTGATAGTGATAGTAAAGAGATAATAAATAATAATTATTATACAATAATAGAACTTTATAACCAAGCAAATTATAATAATTTAAGACATTTGCGATACTCGATAATTGATTTTAATTTATTTTTAAAGTTTATTCCGGACGTTTATTATAAAAATGAAAATTTAATTATTCATATTATAAAATGCTTTTTTGCCATTTCTTTTGAATTGAGAAAAGGAAATATTACGAGTAAAAATATTATTTATTTAACCACTGTTGGCTCAGCTAACCTTACAGGTCCACCAATAACTGATAATCTTACAGACCCACCAATAACTACAGATCCACCAATACCTAATGATCTTTATTCTATTAAAAGAAAGTATGACGTTTTCAAAAATCATACATCCCAACCGGTTAGTTCAAAACAACTACAATTATTTTTCGAAAGCGGGAGAATGGATGTAGATGAAGTCAAAGAGTCAATACTAGAAAGTATTTATTACAAAGAAATTCCAAATTGGAAAAAGTTTTGGGCATATTCTGAACTAGAAGATGAAGATTTTGAGGATATTTATAACAAAGTTTTTGGCGATTTTAAGAATTTGAGAATAAATAACAAATATGAAATTATACAAATAACAGGGATATTATTAAGGCTCATTAAAGATAAAATAGTAGAAAAACCATATGATGAAATAATTCAGTTAGGAGAAGAAAACATCAATAAAATTGTTGCTGAAAATACATTTTCTATCTCTCCTTTTGAGAATTATCCATCACAAAGCAGTCATGGTTTTTCCTATCAATCTTTGGACGAAAATACATTTCAGGATTTCCTGATATTTGCTAAAAATGTATGGAAAAGTGAATATAAGAAATTAGCAATAAGTAAGGAAGAAATTTTTAAGATTCTTGACGAATCAATTGAAAAATTTAAAAGTCTATTAATATTAGTTGAAGATTCCGAAAATTCATATTTTGATAGGCCAATTTTGACTAAAATTCCAGCAAAAGATTTTTATGAAAAATACTTTAATCTATCTAATAAGGACAAAAAAACAATGCAATCAATTTTAAGTAAGCGATACTCATTTGGGGAACATAATTTACTTTTATTAGATGAGTTAGATTGGCTTATTGAATTAAAGAATTATTCAATTGATGAAGAGTTTGAAGCAAAATCTATTAGTAATTACATTTATAAGAAAGGACTCTTGCCTACTTTGGATAATATTATTTCTAAACTTACTGATTTGCAAAATAATTTACAGGAAAAGATTTTACCATATTTAGAATAGTCAGAAACCATTTTCTCAGTATTGAGTGGTTAGCGTTTCTATTTTAGATCGTCTAAGACCGTCTATGATTTTGTGAGTTTAGTATTGTAAATCTTCTAAGACTGAGCCACCTAAAGATTCGGCATACAATATCGGCTTCTCTCTCCCTTACACCGCATCCGACAAACTTGTAAACGTAAACTCCCGAATCTTCATCGGCGGAATGAGGTAGTTGCGATCCGATTCCGTGCTGACAGTGCGCTCGGGCTTGCCTAGGGCTTCCAGATTGTTGAGCTAAACCCTATCTGGCTTTGGTTTCGTATCTTTGACTGCAACTTATGACAATTCCCAAGCTATGAGCCAAATCACCATTACAACCACCGACCAGGCCAAAACCGAAGAACTTATCCGATACCTTGAAACGCTCGATTACGTCGAAGTGAAGTTTATCGAACCCGACCAGGACACCAAGAAGAAAGCGATCGCCAGGTCTCGAAAATTTTTAAGCGAATTGCCGGAAATACCCCATCGCGAACGGGACGTGGTGAACGCTATCAAAGATTATCGGAAATCGAAAGGCTATAAGTGAATATTAGGCTCATTCTCGATCCGAATGTATTAGCAAGTACACTCTTGGGCGGGCTTACTTCTAACCGCTATAACTGGCTGTTGAAAAATATGCTTGATCGGTTCGACATTTGCTATTCGGATACCGTCATCGAGGAAGTAACGGCGTTGTCTGAAATTCCCTATTTTCAGAAAAAGAAGATTACAGCGCAGACTATCGAAAAATTCCTCGACGGTTTCCGAGCCTACTCTATCAAAATAGTCGTTACATCGAAAGTCAAGTTCGGTAGGGACAGAAACGACTATTATATGTTAGGATTGGCTCGGGATGCCAGGGCAAAATATCTGATTACCGGCGATCCCGATTTGCTGGAAATTGGAAACTAAGGTAAAACCAGAATATTAACCCTGAAATCCTTTCTGGAAGTATTTGAGTAGAAGACCATTCACTTATTCTATCATTCACTCATTCACAATTAATTACACCGCGTCCGACAAGCTCGTAAACGTGAACTCCCGAATCTTCATGGGCGGAATCAGGTAGTTGCGGTTCGACTCGGTGCTGACGGTGCGCTCGGGCTTGCCGAGGGCTTCCAGATTGTTGAGCATGATGATCGGACTTTCGTTGAAGCGGAAGTTTTTGACGGGATACTTGATCTGGCCGTCTTCAATGAAAAATGTTCCGTCGCGGGTGAGGCCCGTGAGCAGCAGCGTCTGCGGGTCCACGGTGCGGATGTACCACAGTTTGGTGACCAGGATGCCGCGCTTGGTGCTTTTGATCATGTCTTCCAGCGACGAGGTTCCGCCCGCCATGATGAGGTTGTTGGGGAAAGGCGTCGCCTTCACCCCTTTGTTCTGCGCCCAGTAGCGCGAGTAGGCCAGGTTTTTCACTACGCCTTTTTCGATCCAGTTGGTTTTTTCCTGCGCCCGTCCGTCGCCCGACCAGGGCGAAGCGGGGAGTTCGGGATTGGCGGGATCGGAGTAGATCGTTACGCGCTCGTCCACGATTTTCTCACCCAGCTTGGACTTGCCACCGGGCTTGCTCAGGAAGGAGCGGCCTTCGTCGGTAGAACGGGCATCGAGGTTGAAAAAGATGTTTTCCAGCAAAACCGAAGCCGCCGTGGGTTCCAGAATCACGGTGTATTTGCCGGGTTCCAGCGCCCGCGCGTCCACCGAGCCAAGGCATTTCTGCACGGCGATTTGGGTGGCGGACTTGGTGTCGAGCTTGTCGAAATCGCTGAATCCGCGAATGACGTAGCCCGAACCCTGACCGTCTTCGGTGCGGACGGTCAGCGAAAAGTTGACGTTTGTGCTGGAGTAGTAGGCAAAAAGTCCCTTGGAATTCATCATGGCCGAGTAGCCGCGCACGTCGTCCAGAAAACCCGCCCCGACTAATTTTTTGTCGCGCGTCTGCTGCAAACTCATCGCCACGGCATCCGCCCGTTTGGCGGGGTCCACGTTGGCGGTGGACTCGAAAAAACCTTTGGACTTCATATAAGTCTGCGGTTCCAGCACGCCCATGAACTCGGGATTTTCGGGAGCAAGCTGGGCCAGTTCTTCCGCCCGGCGGACTACTTTTTCCAGCGAGGCGTCGTCAAATTCGACAACCGAAGCCGTCCCGACTTTCTTGCCGAAAGACGACTGCACCGTCAGGTTTTGGTTAATCAAGCCGCCGCTGGTCGATACTTCGTTGCGGGCGTAGCGGATGTTGCCGCGCTGTTCGCCCGAAAGGTTCACCTCACAGGCATCGGCTTTGGAATGTTTCAGTACTTTTTGCAAAAGCGCTTTGGCCTCTGCTTCGGATAAGATAATGGGCATGGCTTTTTTTATATTTTTCTGGCTGTATTGATCACGTTCACTCCATCAAATCGCGTGGTCGAACTGCCGTGCGAGACGGCGCTCGACTGGCTGGGCTGACCTTTGCCGTCGAAGAACGAGCCCCCGAGGCGGTAATCACGCTCGTCGCAAATCTTGACGCACGAATTCCAGAACTCCTGCGTGTTCGACTGGTAGGAAACATCTTTCAGCATTCCGGCGATTTTTCCGTCTTTTATTTCGTAGAATAGCTGGCCGCCAAACTGGAAGTTGTAGCGTTGCTGGTCGATGGAAAACGAGCCGTCGCCGATGATGTAAATGCCCTTCTCAACGTCTTTAATCATGTCTTCGACCGACAGCGGCGTCTTGCCCGGCGCGAGCGACACGTTGGCCATGCGCTGGAACTGCACCGAACTCCAGCTATCGGCGTAGCAGCAGCCCTGCGAGTGATCTTCGCCGATGATGTGCGCCTGATCGCGGATGGCCTGGTAGTTGACCAACACGCCGTCTTTTACTAAATCCCATTTCTGGGTATCGACACCCTCATCGTCCCAGCCGACCGTGCCCAGCGACCCGACCTGCGTCTTGTCGGCAAAAAGCGTCACTTCCGGGCTGCCGTACTTGAAATCGCCTGCTTTCCACTTGTCTAAAGTCGCAAACGACGTCCCGGCGAAGTTGGCCTCGTAGCCCAGTACCCGATCCAGTTCCAGCGGGTGACCGACGGATTCGTGAATTGTCAGCCACAGGTGCGAGGGATCGAGGACCAAATCATATTTTCCGGCCTCGACCGACTTAGCGGTGAGTTTTTCCTTGGCTTGCCGGGCCGCCGACACAGCGTCTTCCAGCATATCGTAGCCCTTGTTGTAGCGCGTTGTGATCCCCTTGATGCTGTCCGTCGGGTTAGCTTGCAGGTAGTCGTAGCCCATGCCCATCGGCGCCGACAGCGACTCCCGCGTCGCAAACTTGCCGCTTTTGGGATCGATGGCCGTCACGTTGAAGTTGGGCCACATCCGGTGGATGTCCTGGTCGATGTACGAGCCATCGGTACTGGCGAAATACTTCTGTTCATTCACCTGAAAAATTACGGAACTGACGTAGTTGGCCCCGTTTTTCAGGGCCGCGTCGTTGACCGACAGCAGCAAATCAACCTTTTCCTTGATGGGTACCTCGAAGGCGTTTTTCTTGATGGGGGCCTTCCAGCTTACCTCGCCGAATCCTTTTTGCGGGGCCAGTTGCACGGGTTCTTTCATCAATTTGGCGTTGGCCTTCGCAATGGCCACGGCTTCCTCGGCCGCCTTGGCCATTTGGGCTTCGCTCTTGGCATCTACCACGGCGGCAAAGCCCCAGCAACCATCGGCGATCACCCGCACGCCCACGCCGTACGACTCGGTATTGACCAGATTCTGAACCTTGTTTTCACGCGTGATGACAAACTGGTTGAGGTAGCGCCCGATGCGGATGTCGGCGTAACTGGCCCCTTTGGTGGTGGCGGCGTTGAGGGCGGCGTCGGCCAGGCGCTTTTTGGTGGCGACGTCCAGCGCGTTTTCAAGCAGCGCTTCGGGCGTAACATTGCGTCCCATTACCGGAATGGTCGGCAGCATCAAAGCGCCCGCGCTCATTCCGGTCAATTGCATAAAGTCCCTTCGGTTCATGGCAGGTGGTTTTTTGGCGAGTTGAGGTTCGTGGCAGATTCTTGGGCAGAGGAAATTAAGACAGGCATTCCTTTGTTTTAGCCAAAGTTAGCAAAATCCCGAGGCGAACCTCTAATTGCGTCTACTCAATCCGGGCATTGGTACGGGTTTTGAGACAAACCCCGCTTGACCCAAGACCATAGCTTTCACCCCATTCGATGACCATCACAACCTTCAACTCCTTCAAAAGCCGCAATTTCCGCCTGTTTTTTACGGGGCAATCCGTGTCACTGATCGGGACCTGGATGCAGAAAACGGCCGTGAGTTGGGTCATCTACTCGCTGACGCAGTCCAAGTTCATGCTGGGTGTTTCGGTCTTCGCCACGCTGTTTCCGGCTTCGATGTTCTCCCTGTTCGGTGGCATTGTCGCCGACCGCTACGACCGCTACCGAGTACTGCTGGTCACGCAGGTATTATCGCTGGTGCAGGCCATTTTGCTCACGCTGGCCGTCATTTATTTTCAGCAATCCGTCGTTTGGTGGATCATCGGCCTGAGCGTCGTGCTGGGCATCATCAACGGCTTCGATGTGCCGGCCCGGCAGTCGCTGGTGCAGGCGATGGTGGACGATCAGCAAGATTTGCCCAACGCCCTGGCACTTAACTCCTCGATGGTCAATTTGTCCAAACTCCTCGGTCCGGCGGTGGCCGGGTTCGCGCTGGAAACCTTCGGCGATCAGGTCTGCTTTGGCCTCAACGCCGTCAGCTTTATTCCGGTTATTATTTCTTTACTCCTGATGAAACTACCCGCTTTTCATCCCAAACCAAAGGCCGACCGAAATATCAAGCGGGAGTTTCGCGAAGCCTTTGCCTTCATAAAGAACACGCCTAATATCAGCAGCACCATTATTTTCGCGGGCATCATGAGCCTGCTGGTTTTGCCCTACTCGACGCTGACGCCGGTGTACGCCAAAGATATTTTCCAGGGTACCGCCTCGACGCTCGGCGTCATCGATGGCGTCATCGGTCTCGGAGCTTTCGTGGGCGCGCTGTTCCTGGCTTCGCTGAAACCCGGCACCAATTTGACCAAAATTCTGGCCATCAACACCCTGATTTTCGGCGTCGGACTCACGCTGTTTGCCTATACGACCAACTACCCGCTGGCGCTCATCATCCTGACCTGCGGAGCGTTCGGCATGATGTCGGTCGTCACGATCAGCAACACGCTGATCCAACTGAGCGTCACGCAGGAGCTGCGGGGGCGGGTGTTGAGCATTTTCGTGATGGTGTTTGCCGGGGCGCTGCCACTCGGTAGTTTGCTGGTGGGCGGCGTGTCGCACTACATCGGCGTGCAGGCTACGGTATTGGTGCAGGGATTCGTGGCGATTGCCGTGGCGCTGCTTTACGCCAGGTATCTCAAGAAGCAAAAGTTGACAAAGGCGAAAGAAGATTCCCTCGAAGAACAGCCCGAACAGGTTTTGATTCGGGCGTAACTGGACATCCTACCAACCCAAATCGCCGCCGTACGTAGCCGCACCGATTTGAGAAAATGAGGTGTCGCCGTAGCCCCCGTAGTTTTGTTCGCGGGCTATTTTCGAGGCGGCGCGGGCTTTTTCGGTCGCCACGCCCAGCCCGGTACCCGTTCCTTCGTACCACATAAAATACTTTCCGTTCATTTTACGCACCGTCGGAAACCATAATGCCCCTTCGTCCCAGGTACCCGCTTCGTCCCGACTGAATACGGGGTTGTGCGGGTAGCGCTCCCAGTGGATCAGGTCGGTGCTGCGTGCTAAGCCGATGGCGGTGGGATAGTCGAGAAACTCGGGACAGCCACCGTAGGTCATGTAAAAGGTGTCGCCTTCTTTAACAATTCGGACAGTAGTGATGCTGTGCTGGTCAAACGCGCCGGACAGGCCGGAGGCACCGAATACTTTGCGCTCCTGGGTCGTGTCGAAATGAATGCCGTCCGCGCTAGTCATCAGGAAAATGTCCCAGGCTTTTTTTGTCGTGTCTTCCCTTTGGTAAAGCAAGTAAAACAGTCCGTCGTGAAACACGACCTCCGGGGCAATGCCTGCCTTGACTACGGGATTAGCGGGGTATTTCCTGAAAGTGACGCCGTCGGTAGAAATCGCCAGACAAACGGAGTGGCTGGGCGTCACGAAAGCAGATTTTCCGGTGTAGTACACGAAGAGCGAGTCTCCCTTCACCACCACTGCCGGGTCCAGGATGTGCTGGTTATCCGGCGTGTCCCGGCCTTCCGAAACGGGAATGATGGGTTCAGGATAATGCTTCGCCCAGTCGATTCCGTTGGCCTGCGCGGTCGGCGTAGTCCACAGCCCAAGCTGATCGTGGCCGCCCTCGCCCTGTCCCCGGAAAACGAAATAGGTGGTACCTTTAAAATCGGCAACGGCCGGGTTGGCGACCAATCGACTGTAAAAACTGCCGGGAATGCGGGGAATAAGGGGCTGTCCGGAAACACGTTCAAAGACAATGTCCGGGGCCGAAGTTTCGGTCTTTTTGGTGGTAGACTGGCAGGATGCAAACAGGCAGAGACTGAGTAAGCCGAAGCATAGGGAACGCATGAGGCGAGGGTTCGTTATGAGTTGAGAGAAAAACGCTCTCTGGCGGAGAATCTACTTTGGAGAGGGTTTCCTTAATGCAAAGAGCCGCGTTTCCAGACCGGCATTCAGGCTGCCGAAGGGGCGGTGTCCATTGGTGTCCCAACGGCCTGTCAATACAAGAAATGACCTCTCTTTCTTGCTTAATCGAAACCTGGCGTCGAATTGCACCGGAACGGAATACGTTCTGTAAAGTACTTCGTCGTAGTAGGAATAAAACTTTCCAGAACTAAAACAACAGGGTTCGTGTACGAGCAGCAGATTGGCTCCGACCGAAATTCTCATCGAAACCTCTGGATAATTACTTTTAATGCCCTTGCCCAGGCGAATGCCGTACGCTTCGTGTCTCAGTCGCGGATAGCTTTCCAGAAAATACCCTACTTTGTTGGGATACTTTGGGCTGCGGAAGGCACCCCCGTACACCTCTGGTATAATGTACCATTGATTTCTGAATTCCAGGGGTAAGGCCAGCGATGCCATGAGGGCGCCTCCTGTCATTTGACTAGCTCTGCCGGAAATGCCCAGGCCCAACGAAGTCGCCAGATGAACGCGGAAAGTCGGCGAAGCCTCCTGGGCCTGGCAAACGGAGGCAGACAGCATGAGTACGAATAATGTCTCTTTCATAAGTTGTCGCTAAGAAGCAAGTTAACCGCCGCGTGAGGCCGCTGCAAGTTCAACCCGTGCCGTTCATTATTATTTCAAAGTATACGAAGCCCCTTTCACCGTTTGAAATTCAATGGCCCCGTCTTCGGCAGCAACGAACTTGACTTTCTTTCCGTTGAGACTGGGTCTTAGCGGTGACCCAGTTTTGATTCGACATAAAGAACCGGCCTTAGATTTCACCCTGACGGTCGCTACTTTTCCCTTTTCCCAGGTATAGTCTAGTTCAAAACCTCCTCTGACGCAAACGCCATTGAACGAGCCCGTTCTCCATTCCGTTGGTAGGGCCGGAAGTAATACAATTTCTTCTTCGTGCGATTGGACCAGCATTTCGGTAATCGCAGCCATCATGCCAAGCGAACCGTCGACCTGAAGCGGTGTGTAACATTTAGCAAAAAGCGACATGTAACACTGATCTTTCAAATAGCCTTTGTAGATGGAATGCGCCCGCTCGCCATCAGCCAACCGTGCCCACAAGGCTGTCTTCCAGGCCCGTGAGAAACCCGTTCCTCCGTCCCCTCTTTGCTCCAAAACTGCCTTAATTCCGTCAACCAATTCAGGTGTATATTTCGCCGATAACACATTTCCGGGATATAAACCATACATGTGGGAAAAGTGCCGGTGCTTGTCCTCCATTTGCTCCAAATCATCCGCCCATTCCTGGAGGTTTCCGTTTTTTCCTATTTGCGAAGGGACCAGTCTACTTCTGGTCCTAGTTACTTTTGCGGCGTAGTCCTTATCCAGGTTGAGTAGGTCGGCCGCAGTGGCATAATAGCTAAACAAATCTTTAAGGATCTGCATATCCATAGTGGCACCAGCCGTGATGGTGGTAAAGTAATACGAACCCGTAATTTCGTCGTAGAAATACTCGTATCCGGGGCCCTTGGGTGGGTTTTCGGGAGAATTTGAGGGGTTGGTCACCAACCATTTTCCGTTGGGATGCTCGACTAAAAAGTCCATAAAAAAATCTACCGATCCTTTGAGTTCCGGATATATTTCTTTCAAAAATTCTTTGTCTTTGGTGTACAAATAATGTTCCCACATATGCGTCACCAACCACGCACCGCCCACCGTAAACGTCCCCCAGGTTGGCCCGTCCATAGGTGCCGCTACCCGCCACAAATCGGTATTCTGATGAAGCACCCAACCGGATGCGCCATAATGCTCTTTGGCGACCTGACTTCCCTGGTCTGTTAGCTCCTTGATCATGGTAAAAAGCGGCTCCGACAATTCAGAAAGATTGGCGGATTCTACCCCCCAATAATTCATTTCTGCGTTGATATTGGTCGTGTACTTAGAATCCCAGCTAGGATTCATATCCTTATTCCAAATACCCTGTAAGTTGGCGGGTTGCGTCCCCACCCGACTGGAAGAAATGAGTAAATATCGGCCAAATTGATAGATCAGGGCTGCCATTTGTGGATCGGACGACGTTTCTATTTTCTTCAACCGTTCATCCGTCGGCAGGTAGGAATTTTCTGTAATGGGCAAATTTATTTTTACTCTATCGAAAAACTGCCGGTAGTCATTTACGGCCTCTTTTTTAATGCGCTCATAGTCCCTGCTATTAACAAGATCAAGGTCATTTCTGACTTTTTGTTTTTCGTCACCGCTCACATCTTTGTAGTTCACAAAGTTGGTGGCGGCTACAAAATAGAGGGTTACGGAGTTGGCGTCTTTTACTTTTATTCTCGTACCCTTGATGGTCGTACTGCCGCCTTCGGCTTTGACCTTTAATCTTGCCTCAAATCGTAGCTTGCCTTCAATTCCAAGGTAGTCAGCCGACTTGCCTCTTAAAATCAATTCATCACTCCCTGCCGCATCCATTCTGAAGTAGTCGGTTGCATAGTTGGAGTGCGCATCGTTCCGCACGCCCCTCAATTCTGTCTCAAAATTGATCTTCCCCTGCTCACTCGCCGTTAACCGGATTGCGATGGTTTGATCGACCGCTGACGCAAACACTTCCCGCGTAAACCGAATCCCGTCAATTTCGTATTGAACACCAGAAACTCCGCTTCCCAGGTCTAACCATCGCTTGTAATTCTTAGCCTCCTCTTCATTTTCGTAAAACAAATGCAGGTTGGCAAGCGACTGATACTTTTGTTGCTCCACCGGATACCCCATCAGTTTTCTACCAAAGAGTTTATGCGCTTCGATGGGTTTTCCTTCAAAAATAAGTTTCTGGATTTCGGGTAGTGCTTTGTATCCACCCTTCACGACCGTGCTGTAAGGGCCACCCGTCCAATACGTTTCCTCATTGAGTTGAATTTTTTCTTCCTTCACCCCGCCGAAAACCATCGCCCCCAACCGACCATTCCCCACCGGCAAAGCGTCTTCCCAAGCAGCGGCCGGCTTGGTGTACCACAGCACGTTTGCCGGATCAAAGGATTTGCCTTCAATCGTTTCGGCAGTGACTGCTTTTACCGGCTGAGTTAGTTCTTGAGCATTCGAGTAGATTGCGGTAAGCAAAAGGAGGAAGATAAGAAGTGTAATTCTTATGGAGGGAGTACGTTTTTCCATTTATAACTAGGGGTACACCGTCATAAAGACTTCCTACAACCTAGAGGCAGCGGAAGGCTCCGACGAACGGGGCTAGCGGGTTAGCAGAGGGGATTGAGTATTCGGTCAAAGCGCCTTATTTGCATCAATAAGTTTCAGCATATTGGAATTGAACGATGAAAGTTTCTCCCCCAACTCCGAAAAAAAAATCAGATCCGCGCTTTCCACCATTTCGATCGCTTTTTGCAGGGCAATTTCTCCGTCGGCAGTCATACTAATGGCTTTGGCCCTAGTGTCGGTTTCGTGTTCCTGACGTGTTACAAAACCCTTTTGTTCCAGCGTTCGTAGTACCTTCGAAACCATCATTTTGTCGGTATTGCTTTGGTTGGCGATATCGATTTGCGTTACCGCATCGCTCTCTTTCGATAGCCAACCCAGCGCCGCCAGCAACACAAACTGGGTATGCGTCAGATTCAACGGGTCCAACACCCTTTTTTGCTTGCGTTGCCAAAGCATGGTAAGCTGGGCAAGCAAATAGCCCGGACTATCGTCCGAGCTATTGAAATTGAATTCAATATTCTTTCGCATAACTGTTTTGCAGCATTCGGGCCGAAATCAAGTTGAAGTCGTACTCATTGATCCCAAAGAAACCAAAACGAAATGGATATCCCCAATTTATTTATAATTTCCTTTGGTTTATTCCGGCTGCAAAAACGTGATTACATACCCGTCAGGGTCTTTTGCCATTAATGTTCTGCCGAAAGGTGTTTCGTTGATCTTTCCGAGAAGCGTGACCTCCTTTTGGGTCAATTGGTCTTGTAAATCCTCCATCTTCCCATCGATGGCAAACCAAAGCGAGGCACCCACACCTAATTCTTTGCCTTCCAAACGTCCCATTGGCTTGCGTATGGCGAAGCTGGCATGACCCTGCTTGTACTTGAAAATACAGGCTTCGGGATTTTTTGCGCCAGATTCTTCAAAGCCTAGTTTTTCAATGTAGAAGTCCTTTGAGGCTTCTATATCCGTTACTTGTAGCGATGCAAATTCTAATTGCCTCATGATGTTTCGTGTTTTGTTAATTGGTAAACACAAATATAGTAAATGTGAATACAATATCAAAACTTTTTGAGACGACACCAATTAATTCTTGAAATTAAAAAAATTAACTCAGCCATCGCACGGCTCCGCCGAGTGACGACTATCCCGTAGACCACCGGGAGGTCCACACAAACCCAGCATAATCCAAAAGAAGCCCGGTCACACCAACCGGGCTTCTTTTGTCACTCTAATATACCTGAAAATCAATAAAAAAGTCAACTCTCCATCTTTCCACTCAACCCCTCCACAAACGGCTGCCGATACAACCTTTTCCCCGTAGCCTTAAAGAAGGCATTCGCCACTGCACCTTAGTCGGCGGCAGGGCGGATTCGCCGAGGCCAGTCGGGGGGGCGGAGAAATTTACTTACCCTCTCTCAGCCATTCCAAAAAACTAGCTGAATTCAGAATGAGAATATCCCGGTAGGGATGGAGAACCAGCAAGTCCTCATCGCCTGTGACGATAACATCGGCGTTGCCAGTTCCAGAAACTTGTTGTCTTTTGGATCGCGGCAATCGTGAAGTTCTATTTTTACATCGAGAACTACCGCTAATTCAAGGTAATCTGAATGAAACACGCGACGCTCTTCAATCGGAATGAACTTCTCAAACTTTTCGCGGAAAAGTACCTCCTTTAATTCTTCAAGTGTTTTGCCAGAAGCCAGAACCTTCCCCTTTTGAGCAGCTTGATTGAAGGCCTGACGGCTTACCGATTTTTCATTCAATGAGGCGCTTACCAATGTATTGGTGTCCAGAACGACCCTAACCACGTTCTTGATCGATTTCCTCTAATATTTCCGCCAGTTTCTCCTCGGTCAAGCCATTCGATTGAGCTATTCTGGACATCCTGTCCATCGTTTCAAAAATCTTTTTTTTGGGATCTGGAACCGGAGGAGTTTCCACCAAACTTTTCAGCAACAAATTTATTCTAGTACGCTCCTGCTCACTTTGGCGAATGCGCTCGGCGGCTTCGTCCTCTACCTCTACTTCAAACGTTAGCGTTGTCATAGCCTTCTGGTTTTTTGTTCAAATATACAGAAAATCAATTCTATTGATAACCACTTATCGGACAGCTTCCTGCGCTTTCCTTGAATAGCGTTCGCGTTACAAACGCGAGGTGATGCAACGCCCGATCGTAGATCAGGGTTAGCGGGTGTTAGTGGGTTTGGCAAAGATTATTCTTCGGATCGCGTTGCAAACGCGAGGTGATGCAACGCCCGATCGTAGATCGGGGTTAACGGGAGAAGATATGCAGTCTTTCGTTAGAAAGTGACGCACAATTTACTGCGTCGAGGATTGCGATGTGTTCAGCAAAGTTTTGAATTCATCCAAGTTAACAATGTTGACCTTCGGGAATTTGATGCCTTTGACGATATCAAAGTCACGGTCATTCGTTACTAAAAAATCCGCTTCGGCAGCTACGGCCAAATCTACGAACTTGTTATCGTCAGGGTCATTTCCAATCAGTTGCCAACGAAAATAAGGCTCTGCAAGCACGACATTTGGTGCAAATAATAGGAGAGTCAATACCAAATGAGCCGTTTTTTCTGAATATCGCTCCGATATCTTCTCATCGTATTCTGTCAGCACTTCATTGCTGATTACCCAACTGAAATCTCCGCTTTCAAAAGCTTCATACAGCCAGTAGTATTTACCCTTGGGCGGAATCGAGGCCAACAGACAATTGGTATCAATGACGGCTCTCATCAGCTATCCTCATTGAGCATTCGGTCAAAATCTTCTTGCGTGTAGCCCTTTTCTTCCACAACACGCTCGACTTCGGTTCGTAGCAATTCCGAATAGTGTTTGACTAGTACCTTTTTCAAAGTCAGAATTTCTTCGTCCGACATGTTGCGATCAAACAGCCGCAACAGGCTTTCCTGGATGGGGTTGAGTCTTGATGTCGTTATCATGACGTTTGTCTTTATTTATTTTATGCAGATATGGTATTGGTACTTTTTCTTAATAGTTGAAGCTTGATTTTCGGATCGCGTTGCAAACGCGAGGAGATGCAACACCCGATCGCAGATCGGGGTCAGCGGGAGGATTTCGAGAATATTGATATAATCGATCACCCTTTGCACGGCCTCCATGTTGACGGAATCGTTAGCCTCGATGATGATGCTTCTATTCTGACGTGTTATGACCATGATTTTGTCTTTTTTCAAATAATACGACCGATCTGAGTAGTATCAGGCTTGTTTGTTGCGTATTCCCCGGATCGCGTTGCAAACACGAGGTGATGCAACGCCCGATAACAAATCGGGGTTAGCGTGGGGAGACTTCGCACAACTCTTTGTTAGCGCAATTTAGAGTTAGCGCAATCTAGGTTACCCTAATCAAAGAGTTAAAAGAGAATCTAAATAATTATCAGATAATAATTCCGACGGGCGTTTAGCGTTAGTAGTTACTATATTTCCATCTTTATTAATCAAAATATATCTGGGAATTCCATCACTAATTTCATACTGGCGGGTGATCATGCTCGAATCTCCTAAGAACTCAGCGTTTTGTATACCGTGTACCCCTTTGATTTGTAAATTTTTACTCAAAAAATTCTTCCATTTATCGGTGTCCTCATCTATCGATACATATAGAAATTTTAAACCCGGAGAATTTGAATATTTCTTCGATAGCTTTTCGGAATACTTTAATTCATCTACGCATGGCCCACACCATGTTGCCCACACATCTATGTAGATAAGATTTCCTTTAAGACTAGAAAGTTTAAATACGTTTCCATTAAGATCATGCATTTTTAAGTCCTTCAAAGGCATTCCACTTCTCAATGCATAGAAATCGGCAAGCCTAGTGTTCAACTCCTTCACGTACTTTGATTGAGGATAATCTTTATGAAACGATTGGATGAGTTTTGATTTTATAGTATAATCCATCTCGCTGTTATACGACATTTGAGCTATAAACATAGCCATTAGAAATTCCCGATAATCGTTCAATTTGGGGTTTCTTACTATCGCCCCTTTAATATAGTCGTACTCTCCCGCTTTTACGCCATTCTCGTAATGGTAGTTCAAGATATTATTAAATATTGGTGTCAACCTGTAATTTATGTTCCATTTATAGTTAGAATATTTAATGTATTTAGATTGCAAGAAGAAACCTTCAAACGCATTAGACAATGTTGAGTCTAAAATAACACTGCCACCTTCGGTATTTATAGCATTGTTATAGACTTGCGTATCAAAATACATGCGTTGACTGATTTCAAAAGTGGATAAATAATCGATTAGCATTTTCCGGTAATAATTTGAAATAGAATTATCTCTTTCTATTTGCTTTTTCAAATCTATGCCAAATGTTGCCAAGCTATCCAGATATACTTGTTGCTCTAACGAAGATTCCGATATATGTCTTCTATGATTTGCGTTTACATAGTCCTGCCCTTCTCTTGCATTCAAATCAATTTTATTATAGTATGAGTTAATAATTTTTAAATCCCCTTCAAACGTAGCGAGTCCATCCTCAATCGTAAGATCGACAGTTGATCCTGGCTCTAAGTACAGGGTCGTGAAGAATTTCCATTCGCCAACTTTCAACATTGCATTGAGCGTATCATGTTGACTGAATTCAATTTTTGCATGCCCTAAGGAATCAAACTGAGACTTATAAATTTCCTTAGGAGCAAGAGGTAAATCACTAGATCTGGTTAGAGATACTTCAATTCCAGTACATTCCCGACAAGAGATATTTATTTCAGTTTTATCATCTTTCAAGGAAGAAACACAACTTGAAACAAAAAGGATGGAAATGATCGTACAGAGAATTGAAATGAGTGATTTCATGCGCTTTTTAATTGATAAGACTAAATTAGTATAGTGCAAATTCTTGTTAATATCACTTTCCACTGTACCCCGCAGTAGCTCGGCTCCGCCGAACGGAACGCCGCCCGGTAACGACTATCCCGTAGCCCTCCGGGCGGTCATCCAAACCCAGCGTAACACATATAGAAGCCCGGTCAGAATACCGGGCTTCTATCATTCAAAATATACTTGAAAAGTCGAACAAAAAATCAACTCTCCACCTTCCCACTCAATCCCTCCACAAACGGCTGCCGATACAACCTTTTCCCCGTCGCCTTAAAGAAGGCATTCGCCACCGCGCCACCCGTCGGCGGCAGGGCGGGCTCACCGAGTCCGGTGGGGTCGATGCCGTTGTCCACGAAATGCACTTCCACTTCGGGGATTTCCTGCATGCGGATGATGCGGTACTTATTGAAGTTGGCCTGATCGGGGATGCCCTCGGTGAAACTGAGGTTACCGTACATGGCGTGGCCGAAGCCGTCCACCACGCCGCCCATGACCTGCTGCCGGGCACCGCTTTGGTTGATGACGATGCCGCAGTCCACGGCGGCAATGATTTTGGTCAGGGTCGGCTTGCCCGCCTTCATCTCCACTTCTCCTACCTGCGCTACGTAGGAGAGGTGCGAGTAGTACAGGCTGAAACCCTGATTTTTGGCGGGATCCTTACCCCAGTTCGATTTCTCGGCGGCGAGTTTGGTCACGGCGATCATGCGGTCCACGTCAAACTTCACGTCACCCGCCGGGGCAGTTTTGGCTTTTTCCAATAATTCCAGACGGAACTGGATGGGATCTTTCCCGGCGGCTTGCGCCACTTCGTCCAGGAACGACTGCTCGGCGGCAGCCAGGAAGTTGGTGATCGGCGCGCGCCAGGGACCCGTCGTAATGGCCGACTTGTGTTCGGAGGAGTCGATGAGCAGGTGGTCCACCGCGCCCGCCGGGAAGTTGTTCTCCCGCGTGGGATTACCCGCGTTGATGCCCGCACCGCGCAGCTTGTAGCCAATCATGTTGCCCTGGGCGTCGAGGGCGGCCTCGAAGCGGTACTTCACCGCCGGGCGGTAATCGCCGCCCGTCATATCGTCCTCACGACTCCAGATCAATTTGATGGGCGCTTTGGTCAGGGCCGAAACCTTCACGGCTTCCATCACGAAGTCGGCGGCCAAGCGACGACCAAAGCCACCGCCCATGCGGGTCATGTCCACCGTCACTTTTTCTTTGGGAATGCCCAGGAACTTGGCGGCCTCGCCCTGGGCGCGTTCCGGTGTTTGGGTCGGACCGATGAGTTCGGCCCCGTCGGGGCGGACGTGGGCGAAGAAATTCATCGGTTCCAGCGGGTTGTGCGGCAGGAACGGACACTGGTATTCGCTCTTGATAACCTTGGCTGCCCCTTTGAACGCCTTATCCACGTCGCCTTCCTTGCGACGGACTTCGTTTTTGTCCGAGTTGAGCAACTCGTCAAAAATCCGGTCGTGGTCGCTGCTGCTTTCCAGCGCGGCCTCCTTCTCGTAGTCGATTTTCAGCGCCTTGCGGGCCTTCATCACCTGCCAGGTGGACTTACCCACCACGGCTACGCTGTTGTCGAAGGTTACCACGTCCACGATGCCGGGCATGGCCTTGGCGGCGGCGGAATCCACCGATTTGAGTTTCATACCAAAGGCCCTGGGACGCTCTACCACGGCAAACAACATGCCTTCGCGGGTGAAATCCAGTCCGAATAGCGGCTTGCCCGTGATGATGTCCTGGTTGTCCACGTTGCGGATCGACGTACCGATCAGCTTGAAATCCTTGGGATCTTTCAGCGGCACGTCGGTCGGCGTGGGCATTTTGGCGGCTTCCTCGGCGAGTTCGCCGTAGGTCAGTTTCTTTTTGGAACCCGTGAGCAGCACCGCGCCGCTGGCGGTGGTGCATTGCTCGGGCGATACGCCCCAGCGTTTGGCGGCGGTGTTGATAAACAGTTGCCGGGCGGTGGCTCCGGCCTGGCGCAGCCGCTTCCACGAGTGCGGAATGGAGCCGCTGCCGCCCGCGACCTGCCGCTGGAATTTTTCGGTATCCAGCGGGGCTTGCGCCACGTGAACCTGCTGCCAGTCCACGTCGAGTTCTTCGGCGACGACGATCGGGAAGGCGGTTTTGATGCCCTGCCCGACTTCGGGATTGGGCGAGAAGATGGTGATTTTGCCGTCGGGCGCAACGGCCAGGTAGCTGTTGAATTCGACGCTCGGGGCCGCGGCTTCCGCCGCTGCGTCGAGGATGGCTGGTTTGGCGTCGGCGTTGCGCCAGTGGAAACCCAGCAGCACGCCACCGCCCGCCGTGGCCGCCAGCTTCATGAAATCGCGTCGGTTGGTATTGGTCAGGTTGGACATGGCTTAGTTGGTTTTGGTTGATGCGACTTTCACGGCTTCGCGGATGCGGTGGTAGGTGCCGCAGCGGCAGATATTGCCGTTCATCGCGTTTTCAATTTGCTTGTCGCTGGGCTTGGCGTTGCGCTTTAAAAGCGCGGCGGCGGTCATGATCTGACCCGCCTGGCAGTAGCCGCACTGCGGCACATCGACCTCGTCCCAGGCCAGTTGCACGGGGTGGTCGCCTTTTTCGGAAAGTCCTTCGATGGTCGTCACTTTGGAATCGCCGACGGCCGACACGGGCAGCACGCAGGAGCGCGTGGCGGCGTCATTGAGGTGGACGGTGCAGGCGCCGCACTGCGCGATGCCGCAGCCGTATTTGGTGCCGACCAGCCCGAGGCTGTCGCGCAAAACCCACAGCAACGGCGTGTCTGGCTCGACATCGGCTTTGTAGGTTTGGCCGTTGATTTTCAGGTTGTATTGGGCCATGTTGGTATTAGTTGGTTTAGTTTTTAGGCTAAGTTAGGGAAAATTGGTTGGAATTGAGGAATTGGCTACTTGCTGATTCAGATGCTTAGTAGCTCCGCTTACAGAATCTTAAGAAAGCAGGATGTCAGCAGGGATACCTAAATCCTTATGTAAAAACTTTAACACTCTGAGAATCATTTGTTTCTTACCATTCAAGATTTCGGAAATAGTGCTTTTTCTCATTCCAAAACGCTCTGCCAGGTTTGCTTGGGTCAGTTCCTGCTCTTCCATTTCGCATTTCAGCGCTTCTAGCGGTGTCAGAGATTCTATTTTATAATGCTTGTCCTCGTAATCACCAATAACCAAAGCAAGCAGTTCTAAGGTATCACCTTCCGGTGTATTGGGCTTCGCGTGGAAAACTTTTTCCATCTGTTTTAGAGCATCACGATATTGATGCTCGTTTTTGATTGGTTTTATCGAATTCATCATGATTAAGAATCAAATTCTATTATTCTAACCTCTACTTTATCCTATTCGGTATATTGCGAACTCATGACCAAATTTACTGAAAATGTTCTGGTTATGATCGCCAATAGCTTTTTTAGTGATAAAACTCCCGCTTCTTTTTGGTCTGCTGTTCATCGCCCTGACTTGGACTCTGCTTTCCTGTCAGGAAACCTACCCCCCGTTAGCGGTCACGGAAGCAGTGACGATTCCCTACGCCATCGTCTCCATTACCCAGCCAAAAGGTGCTACCGAAGTAAGCATCGAAATAAAGACTCCCAACGCGGGTACCGAGAATTTCCAAATTGACCTTTTGGCCAAAAATGGTTCGAACCTCCCTCTCACGGCGGGGGCCGACACGGCAGTAGCCAACTTCAAACTGCGCCCTTACGTCGCCCAATCGCTGGTAGCGGGCGAAAGCTATACCGTACGGCTCACCTACCGCGACGCGCAGAACAACGAAATCAAGGCAGAACGAAATTTTTCGGCCCGCCCGCCCGGGCCGTGGAAGAAGCTGCCCCACGCGCCTATTTTCGGGGGTGACTACACGGGGGCGGCGGTGCTTTCTCTCGTTTCTCAGCCCCGAATCGCAGTGTATCAGTACTATAACGAAACTACCTGGAACGTGCTGCGGTACTCGGGGAGATGGGAAACCACAGAATCTACCGACCCGCTGCCCCGGCACGGAGCCATTGCTTTTTCATTGCCTTATTTCGGCACTGCCGATCAGATATTTATGGGCTTTGGCTATCTCGATAATGAAAAATCACCTGACAAGAGGAGTTATTTACCCGATCTTTGGGCAGTGGGTGGTTATTTTTCGCTGGGGCGGAGCAGCTTTCAGGTATTTCACGGCTTTGGCTCTATGAAATCTACCGTTAGATTTTTCGGTACTCCCGAAGAAATTTTTCTTCTCAAAGAGAATGACACGGGAACGATGTATTCCATGAATTTCAAGTGGGATGAAAAAAAAGTAAAACCTTTCCCGGAAAAAACGGGTTGGCTGGCCACTTTTAATCTTGGCCCCATGGGCTATGTGATTAACCAAATATCAGGTCGGCCCCCGCATATTTTTAGCTACGATATCCTGCGCGATCAATGGGAGCGCAAGGCGGATTTTCCGGGCGAAATCCGCACCGAAGCCACGGGTTTCTCAACCAGGGGCAAGGGCTATTTTGGTTTGGGATTAAATGAAAAAGGGGAAGGACTGCGCGATGTTTGGGAATACGATCCTACACAAAACCAATGGAAGTACCATTCCGAATACCCCGGTCAGGGCCATCGGCTGCTCATCGCGCTATCGGATATAAACAAAGCCTATTTGGGCTGGGGCTACGAAAACCGTCCCGTGCTGGGTACTTTGGCCAAGCAGCAGGTGGGATGTACGGATTTTTGGGAATTCGCTCCTTAGATAGGAGATATGAATTATGAATTATGAATTATGAGATTTTGCGCTGATTTCTTTCGTTTGATCGCTTCGTTTTGTGTCCTTTTTCTTTCGCTGGTTTCCTGCGTGGAGGAGGTGCAGTTACCGCCGCGCTCGGTGGCTTCGCGGTTGGTGGTGGAAGGGTTGATTACCAACGAGGCCCCGCCCTATTCCATTAAGCTGACCTTTACGGGCGCCTACAATTCGCTGCTCTACGGCCAAAACGAAATTTCGGTCGAGGGAGCAGCCGTTAGCATCACCGAAGTCGGGGGGCGCACGGTTCCCTTGCAGCAAGATCCGATTACCCCCTTTTTCTACTGGCAGCGCGACCCGGCCTTTGTGGGAACGGTGGGCAGAAGCTACCAACTCACCGTGGATTTGGCCGATGGTACCCGCTACGTGTCGGAACCCGAACTTCTGAACCGAGTTCCTACAATCGACCGCCTTTACGCCGAGTACCGCCCCCGCGCCGCCGACGATTTTTCCAATCCCGACTATTACGAAATCCTGCTCGACACCAAAGACCCCGCCGAACCCGGCAACTACTACCGCTGGTCGGCCTACGGCTACGTGCCGCGCTTCTCGACGGGCGAACCCCGAGGCTTTGCCGGCGTGTGCTGCCAGTACTGCTTTTATCCCATCTACGGTTCGGGTTCCGACGTGCAATCCGACGCCCTCGTCAACGGCAAGGCCATCACCCGCCGTTCCGTCCACGCTTCGCCCATTTACTATCCCGGTCAGCATTTTATCGAGGTAAGGCAGTATTCGCTCACGCGCGCTGCCTACCAGTTCTGGACGCGCTTCGAAGAGCAACGCAAGCGGACCGGCTCACTATTCGACCCGCTACCTGCTTCCATCGAAGGAAATGTGCACGACGTAGACGATCCCAATCGCCTGGCTTTGGGCTACTTCGGGGCATCGGCAGTAAGCACAATGCGTATGGTTATTCCCGGAGATACGCTACGGGTACCGCGCATTGAAATAAAATACGGTACCGAGTTTGTCAAGGATGGCAACTGCCAGCGAGTGTATAGCCAGGGGCAGTTGGCGAGGCCAGAAGGATGGTAAAAAAGGGTTGAAAGGTAAAATGGTTAAGGATCAACGGTGGTAGGGTCGGACAGGCGCACCTGCGAACCCATGTGTTCGCCCGCTGCGTCAAATTCGCCCGCTGCGTCGAAATGAAAAAGGCAAATTCAAGATGAAGTCAATTCTTCTGCTTCTCGTCATTCTCGTACCCAGCATTGGGTTTGGTCAGGGCTGGACGCTGCGGGGGCGGGTCATGGCGGATTCCACCGGGCAGGGTGTGGCGAGGGCGTCGCTGGTGGCGTCGGCGTCGAAAACCGCCACGATCACCGACAGCGCGGGGCGTTTCGTGTTGCCGCTGCTGGCCGGGGAGCAGTTCGTGAAATTCTCGGCGGTGGGTTATTTTTCCAAAAGCCTAACGGTCACCTACCGCACGACGCTGGCGGAGCTGGAAGTGCAACTACTGCCCGAAATCAGGCAGTTGCAAGAATTGGTCGTTAGCGACAGGGCCCCCGATGCCAACGTACGAACCAGCGATATGGGTGTGGCGACACTGGACATTAAGACTTTGAAAAACATCCCCGTCGTCTTCGGCGAAACCGATCTCATCAAGGCCCTCATCTTGCAGCCGGGCGTGAGTACAGTGGGTGAAGGCTCGGCGGGCTTCAACGTGCGCGGCGGCCGCACCGACCAAAACCTGGTGCTGCTCGACGGCGCGCCGCTTTTCAACACCTCGCACCTGCTGGGTTTTCTGGGCAGCGTCAACGCCGAAGTTACCCGCGACGTGTCGCTTTATAAGGGCGACATTCCGGCGGCCTACGGCGGACGGCTGTCGTCATTGCTGGCGATCAATACGGTGAGTGGCAACAAAGAACGCCTGCGATATTCGACGGGGCTGGGCTTAATGGCAGGCAGCTTCACCACCGACGGGCCGCTCACGCACGACAAACGCCTGACCTTCGCCGCCGGGGGGCGCATCGCCTATCCAAATTTTTTGATTCGGCGATTTCCCGAACCCACCAACCAAAACCGCGCTTTTTTCTACGACCTCAACGGGCGACTGTCCTACGAACTCTCCGCCGACAACATCGTTACCGCCACAGTGTACCAAAGTCAGGATTCCTTCAAATTTCCCGAAGACACGCTTTACGGCTGGCGATCCACCACGGCCACGCTGCGCTGGAACAAGCGGCTGAACAAAGATTTCTCATTCGAGTTGGGCGGCAACCTCAGCCACTATAAATTCGCTTTGCGGGGGATTTCGCCTACCAACGAGTACCGCTTCACGTCGGGCATCCGGCAGCATGACGCTCTGGCGCGGCTGCTGTGGATGCCCACACCCGCCCACACGCTGGAAGGCGGCGCGAGCGTGACGCAGTACGACCTCAGGCCCGGTGACCTGGCTCCGGCGAGTGCCTCCTCGAGCATCGCCAACGTGCAGATCACGCCGGAACAAGCTAAGGAAATAGCTCTTTATATCTCCGACGAATGGCACCCCGCGTCCTGGCTGTCGGTGCGGGCGGGGCTGCGCTACGTGGCTTTCCAGAAATTGGGGCCGGGAAGGGTACTGCAATACGACCCGGCGATGGCCCGCAGCCCGGAGTCGGTACTGGACACGCTGTGGTTTGCGAAAGGCGGAACGATGGCGCGTTTCGGCGGTTTCGAGCCCCGGCTGTCGGTGCGGGTTACGACGGGGGCGAACAGCTCGGTCAAGGCAAGCCTCACCCGCACGCGGCAGTATTTGCACCTGATTTCCAACACTACCGCTATCTCGCCCGTCGATTACTGGAAACTGGCCGACCGCTTCGTGCCGCCGCAGGTGGCCACACAATGGGCGGTGGGTTATTTTAAAAACCTGAACGACAACGCCGTGGAGGTGTCGGTAGAAATTTACCAAAAGCAACTGCAAAACCTGGTCGAGTACCGCAACGGAGCCACGCTACTGCTAAATCCGCAACTGGAAACCGATTTGCTGCCCGCCACGGGCCGCGCTTACGGCGTGGAAACGAGCATCCAGAAAACAAAAGGTATCCTTACCGGGCTGTTGTCGTACACCTACAGCCGCACCTTCGCCCGGGTGCGGGCGATCTTTCCCCGCGACCAAATCAACGGCGGCGACTGGTTTCCGGCAACCGTCGACCGCCCGCACAACGCCACGGCTTCGGTGCAGTGGAAGTGGCGCAAGGGCTGGACGTTCGGCACCAATTTCGTGTACACCACCGGGCGACCCATCACCTACCCCGACGGCACCTATCGCCTCAACGACGTGGTAGTGCAGGATTTCTCCAGCCGCAACCTCGACCGCGTCCCCGACTACCACCGCCTGGATGTGGCCTTCACCAAAGACACCCGACGGAAACCCGAGCAGGAAAAATACACGACCTGGTCTTTTTCGCTCTACAATGTTTACGCCCGAAGAAACCCTTACTCCATCTACTTCCGGCAGAGCGGCTCACGGCTGGTCAGCTACCAGTTGTCGGTGTTTGGCACTATTATTCCGAGTGTGAGTTGGAAGCATTATTTTTGACCCGGAGTTTTCACTTCTCTTAATTCTGCTTCCGCTCCGCGCGCCTTTCCGCCCGGCGCTCCTTTCTGGTCTCCTTTCTTTCCTGTCGCTCTTCCTTCGTCGGAAAATCGAAGGGCAGCACGTCTCTTACTTTATCAAAAAACGTCGCCTCATCTTCCAGGTAGGGCGCACAGTTCAGGCGGTCCACCAGCCGCTCGGATAGCGGCGCGAAGGGGTCTTTCTTGGAATAATACCCCAGCCTGACCAAACGCGACGTAAACTCCCCCCAAATAGGTAATGCCGTGCGTGCCCCTTGCCCCAGGCTGAGGCTGCGGAAGCGCACCAACGGGCTTTCGCCGCCAACCCATACGCCCGTGACCAGGCCGGGCGTAATGCCGATGAACCAGCCGTCAGTTTGGTTTTGGGTAGTCCCCGTCTTGCCCGCGATGTCCAGCGACAGGCCGAAGGTGGAGCGCAGCCGCTCGCCGCTGCCCTCGTTGACCACCGATTGCATCATGTGCAACATAATGGCCGCGTTGTCGGGCGACAGCACTGCGCGATGCCTCTGCTCCCCGCTTTCGCGCAGCACTTTGCCGTTGCGGTCCACGATTTTGGTTACGTAAACGGGTTCGCTAATGCGGCCTTCGTTGGCGAAGGCGGTGTAGGCCCCCACCATTTCGAGCAGCGAAATATCCGCCGTACCCAGCGCCAGTGACGGTACGGGCGGCAGGTCGCTTTGAATCCCCAGGTCGCGGGCCAGCCGAATCGTGTAGGGTACGCCCACTTTCAGGATCAACTGCGCCGAGACGGTGTTGACCGAATTGGACAAAGCTCCTTCGAGCGAGTAGCGACCGCCGTATCGGTTGTCGGCGTTCTGCGGCGACCAGTTCTCGAACTGCTCGTAGGTCGTCAGCTTGTTTTCGATGTATTTGCAGGGCTGCACGCCCTTTTCCAGCGCGGCGGCGTACAGAATCGGCTTGAAGGTAGAGCCGACCTGCCGCTTGGAGGTGACGTGATCGTACTTGAACAAATTGTGGTTGATGCCGCCCACCCATGCCCGTACGTAGCCCGTTTCGGGCTCTATCGATACCATGCCCGTGTTCAAGAATTTCTCATAGTACGCCAGCGAATCCATGGGACTCATTGTGCGGCGGGAGGTGCCGTTCCAGCCAGTGAGCGTCATCGGTACGCGCTTTTGGAATGCCTCCTGAATTTCCTTCTCCGAGGCACCCGCCGCCTTCATGCGCTGGTAGCGCGGCGAGCGGCGCATGGCATTTTGCAGCACGGTTTTGTCACTGCCCCAGGGATCACGTCCCTGCCAGTGGGCGTCGAATTGTTTTTGCAGCGTCGCCATACGCCGGGCCACGGCCCGCTCCGCCTCGCGCTGAAGCTTGGAATCCAGCGTGGTGTAAATTTTCAGGCCGTCGGTGTATAGGTTGTAGGCGTCGCCGTTGCGTTTGTACTGGTTGGTACACCATTCGGCCAGTTCTACGCGCAGTTGCTCGCGGAAGTAGGGGGCGAGATTTTGCTCTTCCTTCTTTGCATCGATCTTTTCCTTTTTAGTGACTAAAGCCAGCTTTTTTAAGGATTCTGCCCGCGCGGGCGTGAGGTATCCGTACTTCGCCATCTGGCCCAGCACCACGTTGCGCCGCTTGGTGGCCCGCTCGGGATGATTGCGAGGATTGTAGGAAGTCGTGGCTTTCAGCATTCCGACCAGCGTAGCGGCTTGCTCGGGTTTGAGCTTTTTGGCGGTGGTGTTGAAAAAATACTTCGCCGCCCGCTCCACGCCGAAAATCGTGCCGCCGAAGGAAACGGTATTCAGGTAAAGTTCCAGGATTTCCGGCTTGGTATAGACCGATTCCAGCCGCCGGGCCAGGATCATCTCCCGCGCTTTGTTGATCGGCATATCCAGAATCCAGTAATCCCGGCGCGGATACAGGTTCTTGATGAGCTGTTGCGTGAGGGTGCTGCCGCCGCCCGAGCTTTCTTTTTGTAATAAAATGCTCTTGACAACCACCCGCGCCAAACTGCGCGAATCGACGCCTTGGTGTTGGTAAAAACGGGCGTCCTCGGTGGCGACCAGGGCCTCGATGATCGTGGTGTCGATGTCGCGGTAAGCAATGTTGGTGCGGTCGTAGAGGAAGTACCGGCCCAACAGCACGCTGTCGGCGGAATATACCTCGGAGGCGGTGTCGTTGCGCTTTTCCTGCAACTCGCGGCGCGAGGGCATATCGCCGAAGAAGCCCATGATAACGAAGAGGTAAAACGCAATGCCCAGCGAAACGAAAAGCGTGGCCAAAGCACTGCCAAAAAATAGTAGCAAGCGGAAAAAACGGCCGCGACCGTGTCGGTTGGCTTTTTGCCAGATTTTTTTCAGGAAATTTCTCAAAAAGTGTGGGAGTAAAAAATAGAATTGACGTTACGTACGGGTGTGCTACGAACTGAAATATGCGAATTTAATCCGGTTCTTGAAAACATGCGCTATAATTGCTCCTTCCAGACACGAAGTAAGCGTGAAAGATGAAGAAACGTGCGGCGCTCCGCAAATCTTGCAAAAAATAGGAAAGCTATGACCGACCTCCTTCCCGTTTTGAAGCATTACTACGGCTACGATGCCTTCCGCCCGGTGCAACAGGAGGCCATGCAGTCGGTGCTGGACGGGCGCGATACGATGGTCCTGCTGCCCACGGGCGGCGGAAAATCGCTGTGTTTTCAGGTGCCGACTTTGGCGCGGGAGGAGGGCGTCTGCATCGTGGTGACGCCGCTGATTGCTTTGATGAAAGACCAGGTCGAGCAGTTGAAAAAGCGGGGTATTCAGGCGGCGGCGATTCACTCGGGTATGAGCCGTCGCGAGATCGACGTCACGCTCGACAACTGCGTCCACGGTGGGCTGCGGTTTCTGTACGTGTCGCCGGAGCGGCTGCGGACCGAGATCATGATCGAGCGCACCAAGCTGATGAAGGTGTCGCTGCTGGCCGTGGACGAGGCGCACTGCATTTCGGCCTGGGGCTACGACTTCCGCCCGGCTTATTTGCTCATCGCCGAGTTTCGCGATTTGCTGCCGGGCGTTCCCATCATTGCCCTCACGGCCTCGGCCACGGCGGAGGTGCAGGCGGATATCCTGGGAAAGCTTGAAATGAAACAGCCGCAGGTGTTCCGCCAATCGTTCGCCCGCGAAAATCTTTCGTACTCTACTTTTTACGAAGAAAACAAGGAACGCAAGCTGCTGCAAATCCTGACCAACGTCCCCGGCACGTCCATCGTCTATGTCCGCACCCGGAAGCGGACGGAGCAGGTGGCCGGGTGGCTCTCGCGCCAGAAAATCCGTGCCGACTACTACCACGCGGGCTTGCCCTTCGCCGACCGCAGCGCGAAGCAAATGGCCTGGCAAAGCGGCAAAACACGGGTGGTGGTAGCGACCAACGCCTTTGGTATGGGTATCGACAAGCCCGATGTGCGCTCCGTGGTTCATCTCGACCTGCCCGCCAGTCTGGAAGCTTACTATCAGGAGGCCGGTCGCGCCGGGCGGGACGGCAAGAAAGCTTACGCCGTGGCCCTCTACAACCACAAAGACACCGATGACCTCGCCCAGGCTGTGGAGCGGCAGTACCCACCGATGCAGATTTTACGGCGGACGTACCAAGCCCTGGCCAACTACTTCAAACTGGCCGTCGGTGGGGGCGAGTACACGAGTTATAGCCTGGAAATGCACGAGTTCATCAACACCTTCGGACTGAATCTGTCGGAGACGCACTATGCCCTCAAACTACTGGAAGAGGAGGGCTTCGTCCAACTCAGCGACGCTTTCAACGAGTCGTCAAAAATTCATTTACTTGTAGACAAGCAGCAGTTGTATGATTTCCAAATCCGGAATCCCGACTACGATTCGTTCCTGAAAACACTGTTACGAATGTACGGCGGGGAGATGTTTTCGGAATACGTCAGAATTTCGGAGGGCGAGATTGGCCGCGCCTTTTACGCCCAACTGCCGGAGGTGGCCAACCGACTGAGGTTTTTGCAGGAGCGCGAAATAATCGACTACGAAAAACGCCGCGATCAGCCCCAACTCACCTTCCTGACGCCCCGCTTCGACGCGGAGCATTTACCACTCAATATTTTTGAAATAGAAAAAAGAAAAGAGCGCGACCTGCGCAAGGTCGGGGCAGTGGTGCATTACGCCCAGCACCCGACGCAATGCCGCACGCTGCTATTGCTGGACTACTTCAACGAGCGCGACGGCCAGCCTTGCGGCGTCTGCGACAGTTGCCTTAAACGCCAGAAAACCGCAACCGTTTACGAAGACTCGGATGCGCTGCGGCAACAATTGGTCGTTTACCTCCATGACCACGGTCCCACGGCCCCGCGCCCGCTCAGCGTGGCTTTTGGCAAAGTACCCGAAAAAAAACTGCTACAAGTCGTGCAAAAACTCGTCGAGCAGGAGTTGATTTTATATGATCAACAAGGAAAACTGACACTAAACGCCGCCCAACTTTCGTGAAGAATATTCTCAAAATTTTCTCCCTCTTTTTTATCTCAATCTTTGATTCTGCCTTGGCCCAGCAGATTCCCGGCCTGGCCGTCAGCAACTACGGCGGCTTATACCGCGCCACGCAGAATCCGGCCGTACTGGCGGGTTCGCGCTACAAGTGGCAGATCAACCTGATCACGGTCGGCAGCACGGTCAACAATCGCTACTTCTATTATTTTGGAACCAACGCTTTTCTCTACCCGCAACTCGTGCCGCACTCGACCAAAGAATTGTACGGCCGCTCGCGGACGATGGGTTCTATCTCGCAGGGCGATCCACTGTTCGTGGCGAGCGAGATTCGGCTGCCTTCGGTGATGTTTTCGGTGGGGAAAAACCACGGCTTTGCCCTGCAATTGCGGTCGCGTGGCTTCGTGTACGGCCACAATCTGCCGCAGGAAATCCGCCAGATGTACTTCAAGCGGCTCGACACGCCCGACACGCCCACGGGTGCCGGTACGTGGGGTGATTTCGACCTCGGCCAGCAGAGTTTTTCGGAAGCCGGCTTTTCCTACGGACTGCAACTCGTCAACTGGCGTTCGCACAAGTTGAAGGTAGGGGCGACGGCCAAGTACATTTTTGGAGCGAGAGCCAGCTATCTCAAAGCCTCGGCGGATCGCTACGAAATCAGGTCAATGCCAAGCGGTGAAGCGGACGAGAAAGAATTGGTACTGAATAATTTTACCTACGAAAGTGGCTACACTTACCCCAACTCTGCCTTTAAGCTAGGCGAACTGACCAATACCCAAAAATACGGCAACGGCTGGGCCTACGACCTGGGGGCCACCTACGAGCTGGGTTCGTACTGGCATAACCTGGAAACGGATGATGACGCCCGACCCGGCTACTTGCTGCGCTTCTCGGCCTCCCTCACTGATCTGGGGGCCATCCGCTACCAGAGTCCCGACGGCCGGGTGGTTTCCGGTAATCAGGGCCGAACGGTGATTGGGCAAAAAGAACTCGAAACCATCGCCGACCGGGGCGCGGAAGGCTTCGCCGAAGTACTGCCCGTCCAAAACGAAACCACGCTGCTGCGCGAAGCCCGCCTGCCCGCCGCCCTGCACTGGGACGTGGACGTACAGTTGGTCAAGTCGTTTTTCTTGAATGTCGCTAAAAACCAACGCTACGGCGTAGCGCCCGAAAGCCCGCTGGACATGACGCAGCCCGACGCGCTCATCATCACGCCCCGCTTCGAGAATGAGGATTCGGATTTCTCGCTACCGCTGACTTTCATCGAAGGCAACAAGAAAGTTATGGTGGGGGCGTTGGCGCGGTTCGGCCCTATCCACGCGGGGTTCAGTAATATCGGCGGCTTCCTCAACCGCAAAGACGCCGATGCCCAGCGGGCGACTTACTTATACGTGGGATTTTCGGCCTGGCAGTTCAAGCCGAGGAGGTAAGTGTTTTTATCAGTTTGAGACTCGGATTCTCATCCACAAGTAAAATGCACGAGGGATGTATCATGTGCGTTAGGATGCCTATATTTGCTATTTGCATATGACAAAAGACGAAATTTTGACAGCCTTACAAAAGGAGGTCTCGGCGTACAACAGTATCATTGCTACTGAAGAAGGAGATTGGATTGTCAAGGGATTCATTGATATTTACAAAAATGTGTACACAATCTCGGTGGACACGAAGGTTGTTTCAAAAGTTGTGGAATTATTGCTTATACCTGCTTTTGAACGGTTTGCCCAAAATAACGGTCTCAAACTTGAACTACCTCCCCAACAGAATTACTATCCCGATTTAACTTTCACTTCTAAAAAAACAGGTGAACGTTTCGCTGTTGATATCAAAAGTACGTTCAAGGACACGGGTAACCGAATTAAAAGTATGACGCTGGGTGCTTTTACAGGCTATTTTCGCAATCGGGAAAGCACCAAGAATACCCTGTATCCCTATGGCTCTTACTCGGCGCACTTGGTTTTGGGCGTCATTTATTCGCAAATTGCTGAGAACCCTGACGAAAAGACGGTTTACTCATTGGATGAGTTAGACCAAATAGAATCTGTAATCAAGGATTTCCAGTTTTTCGTCCAGCCGAAATACAAAATTGTCTCTGCTAGTCCCGGAAGTGGCAATACCAAAAATACAGGCTCGACCAATAATATTGAGCAATTGATGAAAGGAAACGGTGTGTTCTCCACATTGGGTGAGGAAGTGTACGATGACTACTGGATGTACTATCTCACGAAGGATATGGCGAAGGCTTTGGAAATCAAAAGGCCCTACATTAACTTGAAAACATATCTGGATTACAAACAAAGAAGCATCGACGTGCTTGCACAGCACAAAGAAGAGATTGAAAAGCTGAGTGAGGAAGATGATTTACAGAGCCTTGACCCCTTGAATGATGATGAATAGGAAAGTTATTGTGCCGCCCATAAAGAGCCAGGGAATCAAGACCAAGCTTGTGCCGTGGATATTGGACCTCATGCCGGAGGTAAAAGGCAGGTGGGTCGAACCCTTTTTGGGAACGGGTGTGGTGGCGTTCAATGCCCGTTTTGAAGAAGCAATTCTGAATGACACTAATCCGCATATCATTAATTTTTATAAAAGCATCCAAAAACAAGAAATAACGGCGCCTCTGATAAAAAAATACCTTGAAGAGGAGGGCGAGTTATTGAGCATGGCCGGTAACGACGGTTATGACCACTATCTGAAAGTCCGTTCGCGCTTCAACAGCGGCGAATTCTCCCCCTATGATTTTATATTTCTGTCTCGCGCGGGGTTCAATGGCATGATGCGTTTCAATAAAAAAGGGCATTGGAACATTCCTTTCTGCAAAAAACCAGACCGCTTCGCCCAAGCCTATATCACTAAGATAACGAATCAGGTGGCAAAGGCTGCTAAAATAATTCAACCCGAACCAGCCTGGATTTTCCACAATGAACCATTCGGCAAAATTATCCCGCTGGCAGGTGAAGACGATTTCATTTACTGCGACCCGCCCTACTATGGCCGATACGTAGACTATTACAACGGTTGGTCCGAAGAGGACGAAGAATCACTTTTCAATCTACTATCCGAAACGAAAGCGAAGTTCGTGCTTTCGACCTGGCATCATAATAACTGGCGTGAAAACGAGATGATTGCCCGGTACTGGAGCAAATTCAATATTGTTACCAAAGACCATTTTTACCATTCGGGTGGCAATATCGAAAACCGTAACACAGTGGTGGAAGCGCTAGTCTGCAATTTTAATCTCGGCCACATTCAGGAACACAATCATGGTTTAAGAGAAAAGTCAAAACTACAGCAACTGACAATTGAATGGGTTTAGATTTTTAAAAAAGAAGGGAGGAAGGGAAAAAAGCTGGCGCCAGCATACTTTTTTCCTTTCCTCCCTCAAGCATTAAGCCGTCGCCCCACCGCAACTCGACCCCGCCCCGGCGGTGCAGCCGTAGCAGTGCTGGTTGAGGACGATTTCGCGTTGGGCCAGCGCTCTGGCGTTGAAGTCGCGGATGTGCTGGTGGGCGGGCGTCGATACGGGCAGTTCCAGCATTTGGTTGAAGTCGCAGTCGAACAGGTAGCCATCCCAACCCACCGACACGGTATTGCGGCACATGACGCCTTCAGCGGCGACAGGGTTGAAGGAATTGACGAGTTTTTCCATGTAGCCCTCAAAATTTCCTGATGAAATCAGGTAGTCGAGGTAGCGACTGATGGGAATGTTGGTGATGGCGAACAAATCGTTGAATTCGATTTCGAACTCCTCGCGCAGAACCTTCTTGAATTGCCGTTTCAGCGTTTCCTGGCTACCGGGCATGAACGCCCCGGCGGGATTATAGACCAAATTAAGCGTCAGACCCGTGCCTTCCATGCCGTAGCCTACGGCGTTGAGCATCTTCAAAGCCCTGACTGAATCCTTGAAAACGCCCGTGCCACGCTGGCGGTCGGTTTTGTCGGCGTTGTAGAAAGGCAACGAACTCACCACCTCCACGCCGTGGTCGCGGTAGAATTCGGGCAGGCTATGATACTTAGGATTAGCCACGATGATTGTGAGGTTACAGCGTACCATCACGTGCCGCCCCAGGGCGTGACACTGCTCCACAAACCAGCGGAAATTAGGGTTCATTTCGGGCGCACCGCCCGTCAGATCCACGGTCGGGATGTCCGACTCGGCCAAAGCCCGCAGAACTTGCTCCATCGTTTCGCGGGTCATAATTTCCTTGCGGTCGGGGCCGGCGTCTACGTGGCAGTGCTTGCAAACCTGATTGCACATCTTACCCAGATTGAGCTGAAGTATTTCCAGTTTGGTGGGTTTGAGCGGGAAAAGGCCCGCATCCTGCATCTTCTGTTGAAAAAAGGGAAGTCCCAACTTCTGACCGACGCCCTCTTCGAGAATCTCTATCTGCGTGCCCGTGTCCGAAAGCTGGTGGTGTAAAGCGTGTAAGCTCTTCATTTAGTGGATTTATTGGATTCAATGTTGTGGTACAGAGTCCGCACTCATAACTCATATCTACATGGATAGTTCCTTGACCTTATTCATCATCTGAACGCCATGCACCAGTGACGCCCCGCCGCGAATGGCGGCGGCCACGTGAACGGCCTCCATCATTTCCGCCTCCGTGCAACCCTTCTCGAGCGTGTCCACGGTGTAGGCATCGATGCAGTAAGGACACTGCACGGTATGCGATACGGCCAAGGCGATGAGGGATTTTTCGCGGGCAGTCAGAGCGCCTTCGGCGAAAACTTCTCCGTAATAATCGAAAAACTTATCGGCCAGCGGCTTCTGGAATTCGCCGATTTTACCGAATTTTTTCAAATCCTCGGGATCATAGTAGGTTTTCATAGCGGGGAATTATGGGTTAAGAAAATGGGTTTCAAGTAAAACTGACTTTGTTTTTGATTAAACTTACGTTAAAAAACGGTAGCTTGGTTGCTTTGTTTCGATTTTAACCTTCCGCTGTTTTGTTTTTTTACTTCTCCCGCTTTCTGGTCCGGCTCGGTTTGCCGCTTTACCTAAGAAAGCTTTGCGTCCATAACGTCTCTGCTGTTCCCAAGAATACCCCCGTGCTGCTGGCCTCCAATCATTCGGGTTCTTTCTTCGATGCCGTCGTGATAGGCTCGGTCGTTCGGCAGCCCATTTACACGCTCGCGCGCGGCGATGTTTTCCGCAACCCTAAAGCGGCCTTTTGGCTGCGGGCCATCAAGCTCATCCCGGTGTTCCGGGGTTCGGAAGGGCGTGAGAATCTAAAAAAAATAGATACGACGTTGGATGAATGCTTATCGGTGATGAAGGACAATGGCGCGGTTATTATCTTTTCGGAAGGCATTTGTGTCAATGAATGGAACCTGCGGCCCCTCGGCAAAGGGACAGCCCGCATGGCGCACCAAGCCTGGCACGGCGAGGATAGCACTTTGCACCAGTTAGCCGTCGTGCCGACGGGCATCAACTACGAGCATTTCCGGGGTGCCGACAAGCGGGTGATGCTGCAATTTGGCGACGCCATTCGTCCCCAGGAAATTCAAATCGATCCCGCCGAGTACGAAAAATGGCTGCGGGAATTCAACGCCCTGCTCACGGAACGCATGAGTAGGACGATTTTGGAAATAGACAAAGAAGTCGATGCCCTTGAAAAGGACCGGCAACTGGCCGCGTATTTTGCGACCTGTTCGCCCGCCCAAAGCAATCCCATTTTTCGTTTTTTAGGGAGAATAGGCCGAGCCATCCATCGTCCGCTCTATCGGCTGTACACTGAATTCGTAGCTAAGAAAACCAGGCGCACCGTTTTTTACGATTCGGTGCTATTTGGTTTGCTGATGTACACCTATCCGATCATCGTGGGACTGCTGGCACTGGTTGTCGGCGCGGCGGCTGGCTGGCCTGCGGGCCTGGCGGTCTTTATAGGTCTGCCGCTGCTGGCCCGGCTTGGCAACCGCTACCGGGAATGAAAATCATTTGCCGGAAAATTTCGTTAAATTGCCTAACGCAGTTTTTCAGACACTAAGACCCTATGAATCATGACCTACCAAATAAACATTATCCATCCCAAAGCAGCCGTTCTTTTGCAGAATCTGGCTGAAATTGGGCTGATTTCCATTGAGGAGAACGGACACCTGACAAAAGGAAAGAACTCCCAGAAAGAAGAGTTCAAAGAAAACCCGATTGAAGCCCACGAAATGACAAAGGCTATAGGAGGAAAGCAATTCAATTATGATGATCTTCCTCCAGTAACCAGATCATTGGCTGGTTCCCTTGAAGCACCGGACGAATTTGATCATAAAAAATTCAAATTAGATCGGTTAGCTAAGAAGTACCTGTAAATGGAAAAGGTACTTATCGACACAGACATTATTATCGACTATCTAACTGAAAGAGCACCTTTTGACGAATACGCCACAAGGCTATTTGCACTTTGTGAGACTAAAGTCATCGAAGGTCATCTGACCCCGGTGATTGTTGCAAACACGTACTACATACTGAGGCAGAAAAACAATCGTGAGGAAGTGGTTGAAAAGTTGAAACGACTGCTTTCAATCGTTGAAGTCTTGGAGATGGGCCGAACGATTATCTTGGCTGCACTTAATTCCGAATTCAGGGATTTTGAAGATGCACTACAACATTTCGCCGCCACGAGCCACGGCAAAATCAACGTCATTTTAACCAGAAATTTGAAGGATTACAGGAAAAGTGAAATCCCCGTCATGACCCCCGAGGCGTATCTCCAGGCAAGAGATTCTTCGCTCAGTTAGCCAAATCCTCCTCACACAAAAAACTTCTTCCGCCCGATCATTTCCTCAATCACCTCCGGCACCAAATAGCGAATGGAACGACCAGTTCGCAAGCTCTCCCGAATGTAGGTAGCCGAAATATCCAGCAACGGCGCGGCGACGAAAGTCACGCGGGGATGATTGCCGAAATTATGCGAAGCCGCATTCGGGCGCGGATAGACATACAGCCCGACGTATTCCAGGATTTTCTCGTGGTTTTTCCAGTTGGGAAACTGCGCCAGGTTATCCTCGCCCATGATGAGCCGGAACTTATGCTGCGGGTATTTTTCCAGCAACCGGATGAGGGTGTCGATGGTGTAGCTGGGCCGAGTGAGGTGAAACTCGAAATCGGTAGCTTTCAGGCGGGCATTGTCGGCAATGGCGCGTTCGACCAGATCGAGACGGTCGAATTCGTGCAGCAGACTTTTGTTTTTCTTGAAGGGGTTTTGCGGACTCACCACAAACCAGACTTGCTCCAAATCCGTGGCGGTGGCCATCGTGTTGGCGATGATGAGGTGGCCGACGTGAATGGGGTTGAAGGAACCGAAAAACAGCCCGATTTTCATTTTGTAAAATCTTCTACCAATTTCTCGGCCTTGAGCAGCGTGGCTTCCAGGTCATCGTTGACCAGCACTTCGTCAAATTCTTTCTCAAAACTCATCTCGTAGCGCACCTTGGCCATCCGCACGGCCATCGTGGCGTCGGTTTCGGTACCCCGGTAGTTGAGGCGGCGCTTGATCTCTTCTTCGGATGACACTTTCACAAACACCGCCATCGCGCGGTCGCCGTAGGCTTCTTTGAGCTTCAGGCCGCCCTTCACGTCCACGTCGAACAGCACGTGTTTGCCTTCGGCCCAGAGGCGTTCGATTTCGGCTCTGAGCGTGCCATAGTAGTTGCCGGCATAAACTTCCTCCCATTCGGCGAAGCCTTTGGCGGCGATTCTTTCGCGAAATTCCGTAACCGACAGAAAATAGTAGTCGCGGCCATCCACCTCGTAATCGCGGCGGGGGCGGGTACAGGCAGAAACGGAAAAAGCAAGTCTTTGGGGGAAAGTATCGAGAAGGTGCCGGACGATGGTCGTTTTGCCAGAGCCGGAGGGAGCGGAAAAAATGAGGAGTTTTCCTTCCACCTTCTGCTAATTATTGAGTTGTGCTTTGATAGCGGCCACCAGTTTTTCTGGGCAGGGGCGGCGCTCTACTTTGTTATGGAGGGATTCCTTGATGCACTTTTCGAGGTGGTAGGTCTTGATGCAAGGCATGCACTTGTCCATGTTCTGGCGGAAATGCTCCTTGTCGTCGGCGTTGGCCTCGCCGTCCAAAATCATCTGGATCATTTTCATGCACTCGGCATGGTTCTCGCACTCGTGCTTCATAGGCTGCGCCAGTTCAGCCTCGGTTATTTTAGATGATACATTCATCGCGGAATCGGGTAAGCGTAAAACCAGTAGTAGTGATACAGTTGCTCCTATAACCGAAAGCCCCGCAAAAAAAGTTTCAGCCGTTACGCATCGTAGCCCATCGAATCGGCGTAGTCGCGCAATTTTTCTTTCAAAAGATTTCGGGCCCGGTGCAACCGCGAGCGCACGGTACCAATGGGGATATCCAGAATCTTCGCCATTTCTTCATAGGTAAAGCCTTCGATATCGCAAAGAATAATGACGGTACGGAAATCCACGGGCAGCGCGTTGAGGGCGTTGGCCACTTCATCGCCGATCATGTCCTGCACCGAGTCGGTGCGCAAATCTACGGTATGCGAAGCGTCAGCGTCCTCGGAATTGTAAGTGGTTTCTACCTCCTGATAATCGACTTTGGCGGGCTGCTTGCTTTTCTTCCTATAATCGTTGATGAAGCTATTTTTCAGGATACGGAAGAGCCAAGCCTTGGCGTTGGTACCTTGCTCAAAGGAAGTAATGAACCGGAAGGCCTTTAAATAAGTATCCTGCACCAGATCGTTGGCATCGTCCTCATCGGTGGTGAGCCGATAGGCGAAGTTGTACATCGAGTCTATGTGGGGCATGAATTCACGATTGAAGACATCGTGCTTCTGCGTGTCCGTGTAAACTTTTTTCTTAGGTGCTTCTGACATGATGACTGGCATAGGGATGCACAATTTACGAATTTTAGAAATAGAGCCAAACGTCATCCGCCAAAGCTTGACGAACGGTGGATGGAATCGATCAGCAGCGGCTCATCAGGGTGTGGGGTGGGAGGGCGGTTAAAGCTACCAACCCGGAAACCGGGAAATGGTTTTCTGATAAAGGTCAGACTGGACTTACAAAGTATATCAAAATTCGCGCCAGCCCGAAAAAAGACAGTCAAAATGTCAGCGGGCGCGGTGACTCAACGCTTGGAAAATAGCTGAATGATGACAATCAACAACGTCGTGAAAGCGGTACTCGCCACAATGCGCAGCAGGGTGTAACCCAGCATTCCGAAATGGCTCATCTCGATAAAAAACAGCGTGGCGTGGTGCAGCAACACCAGCGGCAGCAGGTACGTAAGGAAAGTCCCAAGGCCCAACTCGTTCAGAGAAATCTCTACGCGATCAGTTGCACCTTTCGCTTCCAGTTGGAAATCGACCCAGAATGGTTTGAGATAGGCAATCAATAGTGTAGCGGCAGCGTGCAGACCGAGCGTATTGTAGAAAACATCTACCACCAAACCCGTTAGAAACCCCAAAATGAGTAAAAGTGTGCGGTTTACTTCCGTAGGTAAAAGCAGAATTGCCCCCACATAGACAAAGCAAAAGGCGTAGTTGAACAGCACGATGTTGCGCGTAATCAGGATTTGTAGCAGCACGTAAAATGCAAACCACAGGGAATAGCGTATGATTTCACCCAGGCTCATCGGCGTTCTTCGTCTAGGGGTTTTTCCAGGGCGTCCTGCTCGGGCTTGAGGCGGTTCAGAACCACGTACACGTAGGAAAGGTTACTGAAATCCGTAGCCACGTTGAGGTCGATGTCATAGAAAGTTTGGTCGGGCCTGTTCCTGACGCTCCTGACCGTTCCCACCATAATACCCGGTGGAAAAACGGAATTCAAATTTGAGGTAACCGCCGAATCGCCCTTGAAAACCTTCTTGTAGCGTGACACGTCAATCATCGAAACCACCGTCGGGTCCTTGCTTTGCCAGCGAACGGGGCCGATCTCGTCGCTGCGCACCAACCGCGACGAAACCATGAACTGCGAATGCAGAATGGACGTGACGACCGAGTAGTGTTCGGAACAGGAACGTACCTTGCCTACCACGCCGGTAGCCGAAATAACGCCCATGCCGGACTCGATACCATCTTCCGTGCCCTTATCAATGGTAATGTAGTTGTTGGCCCGGCTGGTTTCGACCATAATGGCTTTGCCGACGACGAACTTGAAACGATCAGCAAACATCGAGTCGGGATGGTAGCCGGGGGGCGCATCCATCGGGCTTTGCTCCTGCAACTGTGCTACGAGTGCGTTGAGTTTGACGTTCTCCTGGGCCAGGTTTTCGTTGATGTCGCGCAGGCGGGTGTACTCCCGAATGGAATTGGACACCGTCAATAGCTTTGCCACGTAAAAGTTGGACGTGTTGAAGTACGTGGCTCCCCAATAGGAATTGCTCTGGACGAGCAGCCAAAAACTGAACACTTCCAGCAGGACGAAAAAGATAAAGTTGCGGTTCCGGGAGAAGAACTCGACGAGTTGCAGCATGAGCCGGGAAAAAGCTTGGCAGCCGAAAAATGGTTGGCTAAGTAATCAGAACCGGCTTGTAGAGTTCAAGATTTTTCAGGACGTCGCCCGTGCCGATAACCACCGCTTTCAGCGGCTCATCGGCCACGTGGATGGGCAGCTTGGTCTTGGCGGCCAGGCGTTTGTCCAGTCCGTGCAGCAAGGCCCCGCCGCCGGTCAGGTGAATGCCATTACGGTAAATGTCCGCCGAAAGTTCGGGGGGCGAAATTTCCAAGGCCTTCATTACGGCCTCTTCAATCTTGGAAATGGACTTGTCGAGGGCGTAGGCAATTTCGCTGTACGTCACCTTGATTTCCTTGGGAATACCCGTCATCAGGTCGCGGCCCCGGATTTGGTAGTCATCGGGCGGCGCGTCCAGCTCGGGCAGCGCCGAGCCGATGGCAATCTTAATCATTTCGGCGGAACGCTCGCCGATGAGCAGGTTGTGTTCGCGGCGCATGTAGTCCACGATATCGCGGGTGAAAACGTCTCCGGCAATGCGCACCGATTGCTCACACACGATGCCCGACAGGGCAATCACGGCGATTTCGGTGGTCCCGCCGCCAATGTCCACGATCATCACGCCGTTGGGCTGGGTAATGTCGATGCCAATGCCGATGGCGGCGGCGATGGGCTCATGTACCATGTAGACTTCTTTGGCCCCGGCGTGTTCGGCGGAATCCTTTACGGCGCGTTTCTCCACCTCGGTTATGCCCGAAGGAATGCAAATTACCATGCGATGCGAAGGCGTAAAAAAGCTACGGCCCGGATCGATCATTTTGATCATGCCCCGAATCATCATTTCCGCCGCCGTGAAGTCGGCAATCACGCCGTCTTTCAGCGGCCGTATCGTCTTGATATTATCGTTTGTCTTTTCGTGCATCTGCATGGCCGTGTGACCAATCGCCAGCACCTTGCCCGTCGCCTTGTCGATCGCGATGATCGAAGGCTCATCCACTACCACCTGGTCTTTGCTGATTATTAAAGTATTGGCCGTACCCAAATCTATCGCAATATCACTCGTCAAAAAGTCAAACAATCCCATGTTTTCTCCGTAAAAAATCAGCTTTTGGTTAGAAGTCCGCAAAATTAGCGATTATTACCCACAAACAAAGGTATTTCCCCAAATAACCCAAGTACCTATCTTTCAGAGATTAGGTACTCAATACGAGTATCTCTTATTCTACTTTTTTGCAAAAACAATTACCTTTACTGAAGGAAGTTGGATATTGGATTTTGGACGTTGGACACTGGACCGATCCGCCAGCGCGGTTGGAGGCTGGAATTTGAAAAATCTAACGTTCATTGTCCAAAATCTAACGTCCATTGTCCGAAATCCAACCGCGCCGGCGTACCGGTCTAAATTATGGGAATCAGAGCCTGGCTCAGCCGACCGCTGGCCGATTACATCGTCAAAAAACAACGTCGCTGGATGGCCAATGGTCCCGCCGCGCAAGCCACCTGGCGCGAGCAATTGGTGAGTAAAGCCACCGACACGCGCTTCGGCAAGGATCATTTTTTTTCTGAAATAAAAACCTACGACGAGTTCAAAGATGCCGTTCCCGTCCGCGACTACGAGGATTTGAAACCTTACGTGGAGCATATTCTGCATGGCGAAAGAGACATACTTTGGCCGGGCCAACCCGCGTATTTTGCCAAGACTTCCGGCACCACCTCGGGCGTGAAGTACATTCCTATTACCGCCGAGTCGCTGCCCAACCACATCAACTCCGCCCGCGACGCGCTGCTCAACTACATCCACGAAACGAGCAAGGCGGAGTTTTTGGACAAAAACCTGATTTTCCTCTCGGGTAGTCCTGAGTTGGAGAAGAAGGCGGGTATCAACATCGGGCGTCTGTCGGGCATCGTTAATCACCACGTGCCGGGCTACCTGCGCACCAACCAACTGCCGAGTTACGAAACCAACTGCATCGACGACTGGGAAACCAAGTTGGAACGCATCATCGACGAAACTATCGACCAGCCGATGTCGCTCATTTCGGGCATTCCCCCCTGGGTGCAGATGTACTTCGACCGTATCCGCGCCCGCACGGGCAAGGAAATCAAGGACGTTTTTCCTGATTTTTCGCTGTTTGTGTACGGTGGTGTGAACTTCGAACCCTACCGGGCCAAGCTATACGAAGCCATCGGCAAAGGCGTCGATTCAGTCGAGACTTACCCGGCCTCGGAGGGCTTTATTGCCTATCAAGACACTCAAACCGAGGAAGGTTTGCTGATGCTGCTGGATTCGGGCATTTTCTTCGAATTTATTCCCGTCGAAAACTTTTTTGACGAAAAACCCAAGCGGCTTTCCATCGCCGAAGTGGAGGTCGGCAAGAACTACGCAGTTATCATCAACAGCAACGCCGGGCTGTGGGGCTACTCGCTGGGCGATACGGTCAAGTTCGTGTCCGTCAATCCTTACCGGATTCTGGTCACGGGCCGCATCAAGCATTTTATTTCGGCCTTCGGCGAACACGTCATCGGTGAGGAAATCGAGAAAGCCCTGCACTACGCCATGCAGCGACACCCCGAAGTGGAGGTGACCGAATGCACCGTGGCCCCGATGGTCGCGCCGCCCGAGGGCGGACTGCCCTACCACGAGTGGCTGATCGAGTTCGCCACGCCGCCCGCCGATATGGCGGCTTTTGCCAAAGTTTTGGATAAGCGCCTGACGGAGCTGAACGTCTATTACGACGACCTCATTTCGGGTTCGATTTTGAAGCCTCTGGTCATTACTTCTTTGCCCAAAAACGCCTTTATCGATTATATGCGCTCGCAGGGAAAACTCGGTGGACAGAACAAAGTACCCCGGCTATCGAATGATCGGAAGATTGCGGAGGGATTGAAAAAATAAGTCGGGCTTTTTCCAACCATTTTGGTCTAACCTCGCTCTTGGTAAGAGAACGCGAAATGGAATCGACATGAAAAAATTAGATTATTTATGGCTCATCTTACTAGCTGTGGGTTGCCATAAGCAGAAGGAGGTCTTGCCCCAGGCACCCAAAATACTCGTTGGGAAATGGGATTGGATTGCCGTTGAAATCACCCTGAGCGACGGAACCAAAGAGTGGAAGTCGCTCGATTCCATTCCGAACAAACGTGGGTTCATTGTTAGCCCGGCCGGTGTTTATTTGGATTGGGACGGCAAACCCGCTTGTTGTGGGCCCTACGGAAAATTTTTTGTCAACGGCCAGGCCTTTTTTTGGAAAACCGGTGCAAAGCCAGACTGTTCGCTTGTGTTATGTTCCTATTCTCCTGCCCCTGCCAGTTGTCAAAATAGTAAACCTCAATTTCAAATAGACGGGGATGAATTAATCTGGACAAGATGCGATCATAGATCTCGCTATCGGAGATTGAAATAGCGCAATAAATTCATTCAAACCACTATGAAGAAAATAGCCTGCTTACTAGTCCTCCTGGGCTTGATGAACTGCCAGCGCGATAAAGACATTAATCCCAAAGCTTTTCAATTGCTCGAAGGCAAATGGGAGCAAACCGGCCATCAAACCAAAGTAAATGGCAAGAAAGTATGGGTCGCCGATTCAACAAGTGGCAGCGCAGATCTTATCATCCGCGCCGACGGCGTTGCACTCGACAGGAATGGCAAAGGATCGTGCTGTTCGCCAAAAAATTATTTACTGAATGGAAAACTCTACCCAATTGAGCCGAAGTCTCCGGTAAAGCATGGCGATTATTGCGCACAAAGCCTTTGTGCGTATTGCGAAACCGTCGAGTTACAGGTTACTGAGAATACTCTTTTGTGGATTTATTGCGGAGTTTATCAAGCCACTTATCGAAAGCTTCCTTAGCCAACACCGTCATTTTTTTTGAAGAAACTTCCCCAACACCTCCACAAACCGCGTCGGCTGCTCGGCGTGAACCCAGTGGCCCGACTTTGGAATCGTCACCAACTCCGCCTGAGGAAACATTTCCTGAATTTCCGGCCAATCCTCATCTTTGACGTACCCCGACAATGCCCCCCGTACGAAAAGCGTGGGTTCGGGGATGGTGCGTAGCTTCGGGATTTCGGCTCCGACGTTGGCCTGCTGCTCGGTCAGCACGGGTAGATTGAAGCGGAAGCGGAAGCCGTAGCCGCCAGCGTCGGTGCGGTAAAGGTTTTTGAGCAAAAACTGCCGTACGCCCAAGTTGGGTTCGTGGGCGCTGAACAGTTCATCGGCTTGCTGACGGCTTTCTAGGTCGGCCAGCGGCAGGGCGTTCAGTCCTGCGATTAGTTCGTCGTGGTGGGGCGGGTAGGCTTTGGGACCGATGTCCACGATTACCGGTTTGTCGTAGGTGCCAGGATAGGTTTCGGCGTATTGCATCACAGTTTTGCCACCCATCGAATGACCGACTAGCACCGGATTTTTCAGCCCGTGATCTTTAATGAATTCCGCCAGATCCGCCGCCATCGCTTCGTAGGTGAATTCGTCGGAATGCGGTGAGCGGCCATGATTCCGCTGATCGACCAGATAAACGACGTAACCCAGGTCGGCAATGGATTTGCTGACGGTCGCCCAATTGTCAAGCGAGCCGAACACACCATGCAGGATGATAAGGGGCTGACCGTCTTCGTTGATTTTCTTATAATTCAGCTTCAATTTTAGAGGAGTTTATCAGATGTAGTAAAGTTAACGCCTAGTTCTTGGGCTTTGGCGTAAATGGGGTCGGCGAGGTGACCCAGGTCTGTTACGTTGGAGGTACAGTCGGTGAGGAGCGTTACCTTTTTGGCTAATTCGGGGGCGTGGCGGAGGAGTTGGCGGAGGCTCGTCGCTACGCAGTGGGAGCGCGCTTCGCCCGCCAGCCAGATTTGGTCGAAGCGAGCCAGGTCGTCGAGCAGCGGCCGATTGAAACCCGTTTCGGGTGCACCCGGTACGGGAATCTGGGCCTGGAAAACGCCAAAATGCTCAGCCAACGGGTGCAAACCTTTCATCACGGCGGCGTAATTTTTCTGCACCCGCTGTGACCAATCGCGCAAGGCTCGCGCCAACGGCTCGGCCAGTGCCGCTCCGCGCGTCCCGACCAGGCAATGCTCCGGCCAGATAAAATGCTGAAACTCGCCCTGCGCTTCCAGCTGGCGAACGTACTCTTTCGCATAATCAGCCTCAAAAACGGGCTGCCAGATCTCCGCTTCCACATCCGCCCAGGTGATAAGCGTAAAGGGAGCGGGTGGCCTTCCGTCGGCATCTTGCCAAAATCCGGGATGCGCAATATCCAGCACGTGGTGCGTATCCAGCGTAACGACGATGTGGTCGATCCCCTCACCGCTCCTTTCCACTAAAGCCGCTAGTCGCCTCACGTCCTGCACCGCTCCCGGCACAAAAAGCGTCCCCTCAGGATCACAAAAATCATACTGCGCATCGATTATCAGCAAAACGACACCTTCTTTATTAAGCATTATTCAATCTTTTCAAAAAAATAAAAAACTGTCCACTGTCCACCAATGAATTAATTCCACTCCTTTGGCAAATCCATCTGCGCGGCGTAACGTTGTGAGCACATGCTATGCACGTAGCCCAGCAATTTTTCCATGTTATCGCCGAAGTCCACGTAATAGTCTTCATCCAGCTTCGTGAGCAGTTTGAGGATGGTCTGCGCTTTCTTGGCGATGTACAAAGCACACTTGTCGGAGCGCGAGGAGTAGCTACGGAGCTGTTTGGTATGGTTGTCGAAAAAATCGTTTAGCAGCGCGATGTTCAACTCTATCTCGCCGTATTTATCTTTTGTGATTTTCACGTGGTGGCTTATATCACCGCTCAGGTAGCGCATATCCATCATAATCCAGCCCGGCGAGTGCTGGCTCATCTGGGCCACTTTGGCGATTCTGGCCCGGATCGTTTCACGCCGCTCGGGAAGTGTGCCACTGTCCTCAATGAGTTCGAAATGCAGCCGATCGACCAGGATTTTGTCCTTATTGACCAGCCGTAGCAGCAGCTTGTCCTTCTCTTTTTCGGGTATTTGCGTAATCGCTTTTTTGAGCGCAGCGGATAAGGCCATGTTACTTAATTTGTTTGATTCAAGTGGCCTGTTGCCAGGCAGAATTTTTCGTAAGAACGTAAAGAAAATTAAAAAGACCGTATTTTTACCGTCCGTTGTTTGTGGTGCTGGTGCGATATTTATGAAGAAATATCGACTCGATTTCCTGGGTGACGCATCGCTTCGGTGAACGTCTGATGAATGAAGCGAGTTTATTTAAACCACTAAACTCCGGTGGAGTTTAATGATAAAACAGCGTAGATGATTTCAGTAGCTCTCTGTACCTACAACGGAGAAAAATACCTGCCCGAACAGTTGGAAAGCATTCGGCGGCAGTCGGTTCCGGTGGACGAATTGGTGGTGTGTGACGATGGCTCTCAAGATGGCACCTTCGACATTTTGCGCAGATTAGCCGAGGAAGTTGATTTTCCCGTTCGTTTATACAAAAACGAAACCAACCTGGGTTCCACCAAAAATTTTGAGAAATGTCTGTCGCTCTGCCGGGGCGATATAATTTTCTGCTGCGACCAGGACGACGCCTGGCGGAGCGACAAGGTGGAAAGGCAGGCCAACTACCTGCGCGACCACCCTGATATTGATGCAGTGTTTTCCAACGCTCTGGTTATGGATGACGACTCCCGGCCCACGGGTTCCACCATTTGGCAGGAAGTGCAGTTCACCTCCGGGCAGCAGCGCCGCTGGCAGTCGGGCAAAGCCCACGAAATTCTGTTCGATGGCTTCGTGGTGACGGGAGCCACGCTGGCCCTGCGCCGCTCGTGTCTCAAACAGCTGCTTCCCTTCCCGACGCACATCCCCCGACTCATCCACGACGCCTGGATTGCGCTGGCCCTCAGCCTGGAATCGAAGATCGACTTCATCGCCGAGCCGCTGATTTCGTACCGGATGCACACCGGCCAGCAAGTGGGTTTTGGTGGCAAAGCGGAACCCGTGCGGATGAAAGACCGCATGAGCCGCGACCGCGCCGAAAAACTGACGCCCATTCAAGAAAAAGCCGACAATGCGCACGAACTCTACGTGCTGCTGCGTGAACTGCCCTTCGTTCCCCGCGAAAAACTTATTGAACTCTTCCTGCGTCACAAGCACTTCCAGCGCCGTGCTACGCTGCCCCAAAATCGTTTGCTGCGGGTGGTTCCGGTCCTCAAGGAGGTGTTTGCTGACCGTTATAAATTCAGCAGCAAAGACTGGTGGCTACCTGCCCTGGGTGATGTATTGGAATAAAAAGGCGCGATTCCCTTACCTTCGCGCTCTGTACCAAATGCGCGTTTCCCGTCGATGAATGCATTCCCGGAACCCTCGGTAGCGGTGTTGATTCCGATTTACCAGACCAATCTGAGCGAAACCGAACGGGCCGCGCTCACGCAGGGCGTAACGGTGCTGGGGCGCTACCCAATGCTGCTAATCAAGCCCGAAGGCTTGGCAGTGGATGCTATTTTACAAGAATTCCCCGACCTTGATACCGAGTCGTTTCCCGACCACTACTTCACGGGAACCGACGCCTACAACCATCTCCTCACCTCGCCGGATTTTTACCAGCGCTTTACCGATTACGAACACATCCTCATCTACCAGTTAGACGCCTGGGTATTTCGCGATGAACTGGCCTACTGGTGCGCCCAGAAATACGACTACCTCGGCGCCCCCGGCCTGCACCGGGTCGAGTACGATAGTTTGCCAGCGGAAAAAGCCGCGCAGTTTGCCGAAGTTTTGACCAACCACCGTCTCGTTTTCAACGGTGGCCTTTCACTGCGGCGCGTGAAGACGATGATTCGTTATTTGAAAATTTATAATTTTTTTTATCCCGCCTGGAAGGGGAACGAGGATATGCTTTTCTCACGCGAGGCCACCCGGCTGCTGCCCATGAAGCTGTTTATAAAATTACCCCCCTGGCAGGAAGCCCTGCGCTTCGCCTTCGAGAAAAGCCCGGCGGCCAGCTACGAACTCACTGACCATCAACTACCCTTCGGCTGTCACGCCGGAGAACGCTACGCCCCGGAGTTCTGGAAAAAGTTTTATTAAGATCAGTTCACTGGTTGTTAGTGGATTAACAAAGATTAACACACTATTAGGCACCCAGGGGCGTTTTTGCGTTGTTATAGCCACGTATCCATTCCCCTTTTTGCCATGCGAAAATTATCTTCCCTGCTTTTGCTGCTGACGCTTGGGTTGCGCTTCGGAGTAGCCTTGGGTCAGGTCACGAATAATCCTTACGTCGAGGAGCGTTACACGCGTTCCGTCCGCATTGTACGCGTCGAACTGACCGACCAGTACACTATTCTTTACATGCAGCACGGCAACCCGGCCCTGAGTCGAAAATTTATGCTGCCCCTGCTGGGTCTGAGCGGTTGGATTAGTTTCGACCCCGACAGTCGCCTCTACGTGCCGGGAAACACCAGCAGGAAGTTTATGTTTGTCAAGGCGGAGGGCATTCCCGTTTCGCCCAAACAGATGGACGTTTCTGCGAATGAACTGGTCGATTTTCGAGTGTTTTTCGAGCGGCTCGATCCCGGCATCGAGGTGATTGATTTGTTTGAAGGTCCGAATCCCGAACCCAACCACGAATACTGGAATTTCTACGGTATTCACATCAAGAATCCGCTGCTCAGAAAACCCGAACCGCGCCCGACAGCCCCCGAACCCGCCAAAAAGCCGGAACCCAAAGTGCAGGAACCCGTCATCACGGAAGCTCCCGCTCCAAAGAAGGAACCCAGCAAAACGCCTGCACCCAAGGTTACGCCGCCCGTCTCCGATTTGGTGGGCTTGTCGGGTACTATTTTCGACGCCAAAACGCGGCAGCCCATCCCGGCCAGCCTGAGTTATTTGAACCAAAGCGATACGGTGCGCATGAGTATTCCATCGGGCAAGTATCGACTGGGTTTAAACGGCAAGCAGGATTACTCGCTCGCGGTAGGGGCGAAGGGTTACCTCAGTACCAGCCTGGCCGTCAGCCCGGCAGATTCCAGCGGTGCTACGTCTCTGGAACACGACTTTTACTTGCAACCACTGGCCAAAGGGGCGAGCGTGACGTTGGATAAAATATACTTTACCACTTCCAAATACGAACTGCTGCCCGAATCCTACGGAGAACTGGACGAACTGGTCACGATGCTGCGCGAAAACCCCGCACTCAAAATCCGCATTGAGGGCCATACCGACAACTTGGGCGACTTCGACAAGAACGTCGAACTCTCGCGCCAACGGGCCGAGGCAGTTCGCGATTATTTGACCAAAAAAGGCATTGCGCCCCAACGCCTAGAAACGCAGGGTTACGGCCCGACGCGCCCCGTGGGCAAAGGCAATTCCGAAGCCGAACGCCGCAAAAATCGCCGTGTGGAGTTTGTCATTACGGAAATATAGCCTCGGAACGCGCCTTTTTGGGCGCGTTTTTCTTTAATTTTACCAAAAATAACTTCATCGACTCGACCGCCATGCAATACTACGAATCCATCATCGACACCATCGGTAACACACCGCTTGTTAAGCTCCACCGCGTCAACAAGGGCATTAAGGGTACCATTTTGGCTAAGGTCGAATACTTCAATCCCGGCAACTCGGTGAAAGACCGCATGGCGATCAGGATGGTGGAGGAAGCCGAAAAGAACGGCACGCTGAAACCCGGCGGCACGATCATCGAAGGCACCAGTGGTAACACCGGCATGGGCTTGGCGCTGGCGGGCATCGCGCGGGGCTACAAGTGTGTCTTCACGATGGCCGATAAGCAGTCGCAGGAAAAAATCGACATCCTGCGGGCCGTGGGGGCTGAGGTGGTAGTCTGTCCGACCAACGTTGCGCCCGACGATCCGCGCAGTTACTATTCCGTCGCCCGTCGCCTGAACCAGGAAATTCCCAACTCGTTTTACACCAATCAGTACGACAACCCCGCCAACGCCCTGGCGCACTACGAAACCACCGGACCAGAAATCTGGCAGCAGACCGAAGGCCGCATCACGCATTTTGGCGTTGGCGTCGGCACGGGCGGCACCGCCAGCGGTACCAGCAAGTATTTGAAAGAACAAAAGGCCGATATCGTGACGGTCGGCATCGACACCTACGGATCGGTGTTCAAAAAATACAAGGAAACGGGCGAATTCGACGAAAAAGAGGTTTTTCCTTACCTCACCGAAGGCATCGGCGAGGACATCCTGCCCGAAAACGTGGACTTCACCATGATTGACCACTTCATCAAAGTTACCGATAAAGACGCCGCTCTGATGACCCGCCGCCTGGCGCGGGAAGAAGGTTTATTTGTGGGCTGGAGCTGCGGCTCGGCGGTCCACGGGGCGCTGGAATACGCCCGCGAACACCTCACCGACGACGACGTGATGGTCATCATCCTGCCCGACCACGGCACGCGCTATCTCGGAAAAATCTATAATGATACTTGGATGAAGGACCACGGCTTCCTAGAAAGAACCTTCGCTACCGCCCGCGACATCGTACATCGCCGCAACGGCCAGGCGCACCTTACGACGGTCGCGGCGGATACCAAAGTCTCCGAAGCCATCAGGGTTTTGAACAAAGAAGGTATTTCACAGCTTCCCGTCGTCAACACCGAAGGCGAAGTGGTCGGCAGCCTGACGGACTCCGTAATCTTGCACCGCCTGATCGAAGAGCCGGAAGTACGGTCGTTGAACGTGGCGGAAGTAATGGATAAACCCTTCAAATTCGTGGCCCTGAACAGCACGGTGGACACGCTGTCTTCCCTCATCGACCGCGAGAACAAAGCGCTGCTCGTGCGGGATGAAACTAACGCCGTTCATATCATTACTCAGGCTGATTTGCTGTCGGCGCTGACGTTGTAGGGTCGGACAGGCGCACCTGCGAATCTATGTGTTCGCCCGCTGGCGTCAGCATTGCTTCATCCATGTGTTCGCCGTGTTCGCCTGTCGGCGTAAGCAATTCCGTATCCATGTGTTCACCCGGTCGCGGAATAAAAAAAGGGCCACGGACTGGTCCGTGGCCCTTTTTACAAAATATTTTACCCAAACGCCTTTACTTCGTGGCGAACTTCCGGTAAAGCCAAAGCAGCAGCACCGCGCCCAAAATGGCGATGAACAGACTGCCGATGTTGAAGCCATCCACCGAGCCAAAGCCCAGGGCAGTGGAAATGAAGCCACCAACGATGGCCCCCGCGATGCCGATAAGCATCGTGACGATGAAGCCACCGGGATCTTTGCCGGGGTGAATGGCCTTAGCGATGCCGCCCGCGACGAGTCCTACGATAATCCAGGTTAAGATTCCCATGTTTTTCTGTTTGTTTAAGGGGTACGTGATGAGAGAATACACTGCGTGCCGAATGCACGGTCATTGCTTAAGAAAAAACCATGCCATCGAATATATACTCGAAGACATGGTTTCAGGAAAAGTAAAAAGTAGGGAAATGTTACTGGTTCGGCAGCGTAAAGAACATATTGCCACCCGCCGCCTTCTGGTCGATGGACGAATACACTTCGGGACCCGTTTTGGGCTGCTCGGCTTCGTCCACGCCGCGCCGGGCGAGGCGAGTGCCGAAAATCTGGAACAGCGCTTCGCCCAGCAGCGGGTCACGGGGATCGCCGTAGGAATATAGCACCGTGCCTTCGGTTTTGGCGACGTTCGGCTCGAAACCCGCCGTGTAGTCGGAGCTGCGCAGACTGTTCGCTGAGCGCGACACGATGGGCTGGATGCCCCACTTGATGCGCTTGGATTTGTCGGAAAGCGTGATGGAACCGACGTTCTTGCCCACCGTTTTGCCGCCGACCAGAAATACCTCCATAAAGGGTTTCAGACCATTGATGAGCAATTCACTGGCGGAAGCCGAGGAGGTGGAAGTCAGGAAAAAGACGCGATTTAGGCTGCCGCCCAAGTTTTGGCTTTTATTGAGGAAATTGTCGTGAAAGAATTCCTTGCCGTACTGTTTTTCCAGGTCGGGCGTAACGGTCTTGTTGTATTCTTTGTAGTAAAAAACGTCCTTGTCAGAAATACCCTTGCCAATCAAACTGGCGATTTGTGTGGCCGAACTCACGTAGCCACCCCGATTGTAGCGCAGGTCCATCACAAGTTCGTTGACGCCTTTGGCCTTGAAATCGGCAAAGATTTTTTCCAATTCCTGGTCGTAAGCGTTGCCGTTGCTACCGTTGGGACCAGGAATGAACTGGTGATAAACTACATAGCCCACGCGCTTGTCTCCTTTCACGAAAGTCGTGTCGAAATAAACAGGATCAGCCTGAACTACGGCGGGCGTCACCGTGCGAGCGGTTGTGGTGGCCACCACCTTTTTGTCGGCATCCAGGGTTCCCACAGTAATCACTTTCGCCTCATTACCCGTGGTCAGCAGCGCGCGATAGTTGCCTACTGTGAGCTTTTGGCCGTTGACATGCGTGAAGAAATCACCGCGCTTAAACCCCACCTTATCAGCCGATGAACCCTTGTCAGTGTACGTCACAAGGCCGAACAGGTCGTCGCCGCCACTCACGTAGCGAATCATGCGGTACTCGATGCCCGTACTGGTGGATTCGCCGCTGAGTGAAGCCTTCAACTCGTCGGCGCTTTCCTGCAACCACGAAAAGCGGTCACCGTCGGGCCGTAGCGTGGGATCGAACTTGTAGAGGATCGATTGAAAAAATGTCTGCGGATCGGGCTTAAAGTCAGGACTTTCGGGTAGTTTATCGTTCCAGAAATACCACTGCTTCATGTTGTCGTGAATCCATTTGTTCACCTCGGCATCGGCGGGATTGCCCGCCCGTACGACCTCGAACTTGTCACGGCAAGAAACCAACGAACCGGTCAGGGCCAGAAAGAGAATAAAGTAGTTTTTATTCAAATACATAATGGGTCGAATTGTAGTGGGATGAGTGCCGAGGCAACGCAATGGGCTAACGTTCAGTTTCTCTAAACGCAAATTGCGGAGATAAAGATACGCAGCGCCAGCGATACGTAAAGGAAATTTTATTTTGAAAAACAGTCAGGCAAGACATTTGACTTTTTCCCGTTATGATAAACGAAAAATAAAAGCAAAAAGCCCATCCAACCCTTGCCCATGAAATTCCCCCGCCTGAATGTTTTCGGTACGATGCTGTGTGTCGGTGTGTTGTCAGGCGGATTCGTGTCCGCCCAGGCGACCGAAGAAGAGCCCGAATCTTTCGTCTGCAATTACGTGGGCAATGGTCGGCTAAATTCGCCGCAGGAGATTTGCAACTACTTATCGTTCACCTCCAACCGCCACGCCGAGCGTGTGGTTGAGCGCATTCTGCAACCTCTGGGGCTGACGCGGAATTTCCTGGTAGTCGAATGCCCTAACACCGAAAATTGCTTCGCCACCGTCGTGGACGGCAAGCGGTTCATCATTTACGACGGGCAGTTCATGAAGCAGGTCGAGAGCCTGACCAAAACCGACTGGTCGGCGATCAGCATCGTGGCCCACGAAATCGGCCACCACCTACAGGGCCACACTATCGACGGCATGGGCAGCCGCCCGAGCAAAGAACTCGAAGCTGACCGCTTTTCGGGCTTCGTGCTGCATCAGTTGGGCGCGTCGCTGGACGAATCGCTCATCGCCATCCGCACGCTATCGAGCGTAGAAAGCACCGATTCGCACCCAGGGCTGGGCGTTCGGGTAGAAGCCATCAGCCTGGGCTGGAACGAGGCGGAGAAAATGTACCCTTTGTGGAACAAGACGCCAGCTTCGTTAGCAAATTCTACCATTACTGCTTCGAACACCAGTGGTGTTTATAAACCTGCCCCAAAAGCTCCGGCATCTACGCCGACTCCCTCCCGAGAAGAAGTCGTCGAAACCGACATCACCTACCACGCGCCCAAAGGCTGTGCCTCAGGCGACTGCTACAACGGGCCGGGTATTCTCGTCCGTGAAAACCAGGAACGCTACGAGGGCAATTTCCAAAGCGGCCAAAAACACGGCTTCGGTGTGCAGTATTACCCCGGCGGCGCGATTCGCTATAAAGGTATCTTCCGCGACGACCTCCGCTCCGGCGAAGGCACCTATTACTTCACCAACGGCGATAAATACGTCGGCTTTTTTCTAAAAAACGTCCCGGATGGCAAAGGCACTTACTTCTACGCCGACGGCGAACGATTCAGCGGCAACTTCCAAGCGGGCGTCCGCCAAGGTTACGGCGTCCTGCAACGCGCCAACGGCGTCCGGGAAGCGGGGTATTATAAGGATGATGAGCGGGTGAGGTAGGGTTTAATTCAAAAATGCTTCCCCAATTACTTGACACGCCCTTTCCATTTGTTCTTCATTGATGACCAGCGGCGGGGCGAAGCGGATTTTGTTGCCGTGGGTGGGTTTGCAGAGCAGTCCTTTGTGCATCATACTCAAGCACAAATCATAGGCTGTGTTGCTGTTTTCGGTGTCGTTGATGACGATGGCGTTGAGCAGGCCTTTTCCCCTAACCAATTTTATTAAATCTGTCTTCTGACGCAGGGCTTCCATTTTTTTTCTGAACAGTTGACCCATGCGCTCGGCGTTGTCGGCGAGGTTTTCGTCCTCGACCACGCGCAGGGCTTCCATCGTCACGGCGCAGGCCAGCGGGTTGCCGCCGTAGGTGGAGCCGTGTTCGCCGGGTTGAATAGTAAGCATCACCTCGTCGTCGGCCAGGGCGGCAGACACGGGGATGGTACCCCCCGAAAGGGCTTTGCCCAAGACCAGAATATCTGGCTTGACGCCTTCCCAGTCACAGGCCAGCCGCTTGCCCGTGCGGCCGATGCCCGTTTGCACTTCGTCGGCGATGAACAGCACGTTGTATTTCGTGCAAAGCTCGCGGACGCCTTTCAGGTAGCCTTCCTGCGGCACGACCACGCCCGCTTCGCCCTGAATGGGCTCCACCATAAAGCCCGCCACGTTGGGGTTTTGCTTGAAAACGTCTTCCAGCGCGTTCAAATCGTCGTAAGGTACCAGCACCGCGCCGGGCAAAAACGGGCCGTAGTCTTTAGTACTAGACGTATCGGTCGAAGAGGAAATGGCCGCCAGCGTGCGGCCCCAGAAATTGCCCGTGGCGTACACCGTCACGGCCTGGTTAGCCGGAACACCTTTCACCTTATACGCCCATTTGCGCATCAGTTTCAAGGCCGTTTCGCCGCCTTCCACGCCCGAGTTCATCATTAGCACCTTATTGTAGCCGAAGTATTCAGCCATGAATTTCTCGCACTCGCCCAGAATATCGCTGTGGAAAGCGCGGGAGGTGAGCGTCAATTTCTGCGCCTGCTCGATCATCGCGTTCACGATGCGGGGGTGGCAATGCCCCTGGCTCACTGCACTGTACGCCGACAAAAAGTCAAGGTACTGGTTACCTTCCACGTCCCAGACGTGAACGCCCTCGCCGCGCTCCAGGACCACGGGCATGGGTTTGTAATTATGAGCGCCGTACCGCCATTCCAATTGCATGGCGCGTTCGGTGGCTTCGGAGTAAGTAGTGTCGATGTGATGCATTATCGTATTTGATGTAGTAGAGACGTAATATATTACGTTTATTAGACGCCGAAGAGCAACAAAACAGGGTGAAAACAGGTTTTTGGGTAAAGTTAGCAAAACCATTCGCAAATTGAGCAACCGCGTTCCCTCCCCTTCCCGAAGCAGGCCAGGCAACGGCCTTTCCGAAGAAGATTTCTATATGAATGAAGAAGGTTTCATGGTTTTTACCGCCCTTTACCACAAAAAAAGAGGCTATTGCTGCCAAAGCAGCTGCCGGCACTGCCCGTACAACTACCGCAAGCCCGAGGAATTGGAATAAAAATTTTTTGCAAAAAA
>JBBSUC010000046.1:0-53214 GCA_038235275.1 Cytophagales bacterium
GTACAGACCTTAAACCAAAGACCCAGGAAGAGATTCGGGTACCGATCACCCGAGGAAGTTTTCAACGACGCACTCAGAAATGAAGAGGGTGTTGCATTTATCACTTGAATCCACCAATTAAAAAGGCTATTCTATCAAAATTCTGTGTTGATGATGGAAAAATCCGTGTTGGAATTCCCCAACTTATAAATGTTATAAAGAAGATATGTGATGGCAAGTTTGAAGTTTTGGACAACTACAATTTAAATAAAATAAAGATATATCCAATTCTTGTTTATGTAGACCCTTCTTTGGATGCACCTGGTGTTAATTTATTGTTAAATAGAGAATTTATACTCAAAGTTCAGCAACTAGAATTAGATGCCAAATACTCAATTAAGGACGTTACGTTGATTAACATAAATACTTTTATTGAATTTCAGGATTTGTACAACAAAAAGATCGAAAGATTAGACGATAGTATTGATAATTATATTAACATGGGTCGTAAAACAAAAAGTATCTACGATAAGTATTCCTCATTCAGCGATTTTTTACCGTATTCGGTTTCTAAGAAAAAAATTGATTTTACACATGTTGTGGCAAATCTAGTTAATGAAAATTTACTTACTGACTCTAATTCGGCGTAGTCTTCCGCCCTAGTTCCCTAGTTCGGCGTAGTCTTCTAAAAGTTGTGCGGAGTCTGAAAGACTGCGTACTAAACATGAAAAGCCGTTTTTAACGGCCCGAAGCCAAATTCTGCCTCTACCAACTTCTCTGGCAAACTTTTAGGAAGTGCCACTAACTCCTCATAGCCCCAATTTTACCTATCTTTGAACAAACCAAAAACTACCTTCATGCAAAGTGTTCAGTACGTTACCGATACAGAGGGAAAGGCACTGTACGTTCAGGTTCCCGTAAAGGAATACGACCGGCTATTGGCGGCGGCGGAAGAATTGGCCGACATAGTGGCTTACAAGAATGCCAAAAAGAATGCGGGGAAGGCGGTTCCGTTTGAAGAAGCCTTTCGGGAGATAGAAGCCTACCATCAGCAACAGGCCTCGTGATGTATGACATTGTTCTTTCAGAATATGTCATTCGACAGTTCAAAAAGATAAACAGACAAATGGTTCCTTCGCTAAAAGCGGCGATTGCTGAGTTAGCGCGTGATCCAAGGCCTCACAATTACATCAAGCTGACCAACCAGGAGGCATACCGCATCAGAGGTTCGTTTTAAACATATCTACTCACCTCATAAACCACAGTACAGTATGAAAAATCGGTTGAAATATCTTTTCGCCATGTTGAGCATACTGACTTACCTGTTGACCTCGTGTAGCACCGAAGAGAGCGGCCCCAATAAATTAACAGCCCAAGAAAAGGAAGACGGCTGGCAACTGCTTTTTGACGGCACCTCCCTGAAAGGCTGGCATTTGTACAATCGGGGCGAAGCACCTTCTGCCTGGATTGCGCAGAATGGCGAACTGTATTGCCAACCTATTTTTGACACGACCGCGCATGGCGATTTGGTATCGGATCAGGTGTTTAAGAATTACGAATTAGCCTTCGAGTGGAAAATATCCGAGGGGGCAACAGCGGGGTTTTCATCGATGTGCTGGAGCGGAAAGACCTTCCAACGACCTGGTCTTCCGGCCCTGAATACCAATTGCTGGATAAAGCCCACCCGGACTACGCGATGAGTCCCGCCAAAAGACCCGGCACGTTATTTAATTTTTATCCCCCCTTGAACTCGGTCGAGCCCAAGCCCGCCGGGGCATGGAATCAGTCCCGCATCAAACAAGTTGACGGGAAAATCGAATTTTATTTGGATGGCGTCCTGACGGCGCAGGAAGATTTCAATTCCGACCATTGGAAAGAGTCGGTGGCCAAAAGTGGATTCAAAACGTTTCCTGAGTTTGGCAAGCACAATGAAGGACATATCGCGTTACAGGATTGGTCCAAGGGGATTTCGTTCCGGAACCTGAAAATTAAAACGCTGTAAGCCAACCGAGGTGGTTAAATGTTCACGCGTGGGGGCACCCCATCTTGCCAGAAGTTATAACCTTTGGGCGCGTATCGTCGGACTCATCCTATGACCCTGAATTTGTGGCGATGGTAAAACCTGTTTTTATTGTTCCGCTAATTTTCAAATGGCGAAGCGCCGGATCCCTTTAGACCAAGGTGGTGACCAAACTCAGTTTGTAACGTGGTCGTCGTCATAGAGACGCCGCGTAGCTATCCCTAACTTTACTGACATCAGTCATTAGCTATCCGCCGATGGTAGTAGCTAGGACGTAGGTAATTTTCAAATAAAAACACAGTTATGGACAAGTACTTAGTAAGGAAAACAGTATTAGTAACAGGAGCAGCTTCAGGAATTGGCAAAGCCACCGCACTTTTATACGGTCGGCTCGGGGCCAACGTCATGGTTTCGGATATCAACGAATTGCAGGGTCAGCAGGTGGTGGAAGAATTGATTGCGGCCGGGGCAAGCGCCCGCTTCTATAAGGCGGATGTCAGCGACCCTGCCCAATGTCAGCAACTCGTGCAGGAAACCGTGGCTGCCTTCGGCCAATTGGATATTGCCTTCAACAACGCGGGCATTGGTGGCGAGTTGAATCAAACAGGCGACTATTCCCTGGAGGGGTGGCAGCACATCATTGATGTCAATCTCAATAGCGTATTTTATTGTTTAAAGTATGAGTTGGAGGTCATGCAAAAGCAAGGCACCGGTGTCATCGTCAATATGGCCTCCATTCTTGGGCAGGTCGGCATGGCTCAATCGCCGGGTTATGTGGCCGCCAAACACGGGGTGGTGGGGCTCACAAAAGCGGCCGCCATCGAATATGCCGCACGTGGTATTCGGATCAATTCGGTTGGCCCGGCCTTCATCGACACGCCCCTGCTAAGCGTCTTGCCGGAAGAAGCAAGAGCGGCGTTGGTAGGCTTGCATCCCATTGGACGCTTGGGACTTTCGGAAGAGGTAGCTGAATTGGTGGTTTGGCTATCATCGGACAAAGCTTCATTCGTGACCGGCGCCTATTATCCTGTCGACGGCGGTTATCTTGCCCAATAGAGCCGTTCATTGGTGCGTGATAAAAACAACCTCTGAGCTGATCGCGATTTTTAAGCGACACCTTGACTTTTTTAGCGCGTATTTCGAGAGAGATGGGATGCATCGAAAGTAAGCAAAACCATATTTTGTTCATGAGACGGGACCCTGGTTCGTCAAGAGCGGGCTTTTTTATGAAAATAAATGATTGCGACTTGTTTTCATAAAAAAATAATCTAATTTTGCGACTCGATTTTCGGGAGGGTAGGTATCGACAACCACTAACTCGCCCGATTTTCTTCTCCTCTACCAGCGAAGCAAATGGTTCTTTCGTGGGTAGGCGTTCGTCGGGAACGGACACGTACATAATGAACCAGCTTACCAATCATAAGAATGAATCAGAAAATTCGCATCAAGCTGAAATCCTTTGACCACATGCTGGTCGATGCTTCGGCGGAGAAAATTGTCAAAGCCGTGAAGGCGACGGGCGCGGTAATCAGCGGTCCAATTCCTCTGCCAACCAAAAAGGAGAAGTTCACGGTTCTGCGTTCACCGCACGTGAACAAGAAGGCGCGGGAGCAATTCCAGCTTTGCACCTACAAGCGTTTGGTGGATATTTTCTCATCCAGCGCCAAGACGGTCGATGCTTTGATGAAACTCGAACTCCCCAGCGGTGTCGATGTCGAGATTAAGGTATAATAGATAGAGTGAATGTCGGGAGGCTGAGTTTCCTGACGAAAGGTTATCACATATTGGTCGGGTGAAGGTCCACACTTTGGAAACCGCATCTGAGTTCTTCCCAACGGAAAGGGGGCAAGTAAAGCTCCATTAATTATTCCCACGGTGATTGAGGTCAGATGTTACACACATCTGACCTTTTTTGTTGGAAATCAGAAAAATATAAAGGGAACGGGTAGGAAGTTAAAAAGCTTTTCCTAACTTTGCAGTCCGTTTCAAAAAAAGGTTCAATACCTGCTATTTTAAAACAATAAAAGATGTCTGGTTTAATAGGAAAAAAGATCGGAATGACCAGTTTGTACGATGCTGACGGACAGGCTCTGGCATGTACGGTGATTCAGGCGGGTCCTTGCGTGGTGACGCAACTCAGGACCCTAGAAAAAGATGGCTACAAAGCCGTTCAGCTCGCTTACGGCGAGAAGAAAGATAAGAACACCACCAAGCCGATGTTGGGTCACTTCAAAGCAGCGGGTACTACAGCCAAGCGCAAAGTGGTCGAATTCAAGTACTTCGCCCGTGAATTAGAACTGGGTAATACGCTGACGATCGGAGACGTTTTTGCTGAAGGCGATTTCGTGGACGTAGTCGGTAAAGTCAAAGGACGCGGTTTCCAGGGCGTTGTAAAGCGCCACGGTTTTGCGGGTGTGGGTGGACAAACCCACGGTCAGCACAACCGTGCCCGTCACCCCGGCTCCATTGGTGCCTGTTCGTTCCCCTCGCGGGTATTTAAAGGAATGCGCATGGGTGGCCGCATGGGTGGCAACCGCGTGACGATCCAAAACCTGCGCGTGTTGAAAGTCATTCCCGAGCAGAACCTGTTGGTCATTAGTGGCTCGGTTCCCGGTGCCAAGGAATCATTCGTAATCATTGAGAAATAATACCGATGGAACTGTCAATATTAAATGTAAAGGGCGAAGACACCGGCAAGAAAGTAACGCTGTCGGAAGAAATTTTCGGAATTCGACCCAACGAACACGTAGTTTATTTGGACGTGAAGCAGTACCTGGCCAATCAGCGCCAGGGAACGCACAAGGCCAAGGAACGCGGTGAAGTAAACTACTCCACCCGCAAGCTGAAGCGTCAGAAAGGTACGGGCGGTGCTCGTGCTGGTAGCCGTCGCTCGCCGATCATGGTCGGGGGTGGCCGCATCTTCGGCCCCCGTCCCCGGGACTACAGCTTTAAGATCAACAAGAAGACGAAAGTCCTGGCCCGCAAGTCGGCCTTGGCCGCTAAGGCTCAGGAAAACGCGGTGATGATTTTGGAAAACTTCACCTTCGACGCCCCCAAGACCAAGGATTATTTGAACTTCCTTAACGCGCACTCGCTGACGGGCAAGAAAACCCTCTTGATTCTGGGCGAAGCGGACAACAACGTGTACCTGTCGGGTCGCAATATTCCCAAGACTAAAATCACGACGGCCTCTCAGGTCAACACTTACGAACTGCTGCACGCCGATCGTTTGCTGATCAGCGAACCCGCTCTGATTGTTCTGGATAACATTTTGAATAGATACCAATAAGATGAGTGTACTTAAGCGTCCAATCATAACCGAAAAAGTGACCGCACAGGGAGCTTTGCGGAAATACACCTTCGAGGTGGACAAAACGGCGAACAAATTCGAGATCAAAGATGCGGTTGAGAAAATGTTCGATGTGAAAGTGGCAAAGGTGAACACCATGCGCAGCATCGGTAAATCCAAAACGCGGGTGTCGGGTGGCAAGCAGGTAACGGGTAAAACCTCAACCTACAAAAAAGCCATCATTACCGTAGCCGAAGGCGAAATCATCGACCTCTACGGAGAAGTGTAATGTGATGTGGTACGGCCGGGCAGGCGCACCTGCTTCCACCCGTTCTGGAAACCGCATCACTTCCCACTCCTCATAGATAGATATTGACCAATAACACTGAGACCATACGATAATGGCAGTTAAAAAACTAAAACCAACGACGCCGGGCCAACGCACCCGAGTCGCCCCGGCCTTCACCGAAATCACGGCTTCCAAGCCGGAGAAAAGCCTGCTCGAACCAATCAAGCGGACGGGTGGCCGGAACAGTCAGGGACGCCGCACGGCTCGTTACATCGGTGGCGGGCACAAGCGTCGCTACCGCGTCATAGACTTCAAGCGCAATCGTTTCGACGAGCCCGCCGAAGTAATGACGGTAGAATATGACCCCAACCGTTCGTCCCGCATCGCTTTGGTGCAGTACGGCGACGGCGAAAAGCGCTACATCCTGGCCCCCAACGGCCTGAACGTCGGTCAAAAAATCGTTTCCGGTACCACCGGTATCGCTCCCGAAGTAGGTAACACCATGCCACTCGGCGCTATGCCCATCGGTACTATCGTGCACAACGTCGAGCTTACGCCCGGCAAAGGCGGTCAAATTGCTCGTTCCGCCGGAACTTACGCTCAATTGGTAGCACGGGAAGGCAAGTACGCGGTACTGCGGTTACCTTCGAGCGAGATGCGGATGATTCTTTCGACTTGTCTGGCAACCGTTGGAACCATCGGTAACTCCACCCACATGAATGTTACGCTCGGTAAAGCCGGTCGTAGCCGTTGGTTGGGACGCCGTCCCCGCGTTCGTGGGGTCGCTATGAACCCGGTAGATCACCCAATGGGCGGCGGCGAAGGTCGTGCCTCCGGCGGTCAGCCTCGCTCACGCAATGGTCAGTTTGCCAAAGGCTTGAAGACTAGAAATAAGAAGAAGCAATCTTCTAAAATGATTATTAGCAGACGTAAAAAGTAAGCAAGCGATATGTCACGTTCATTAAAAAAAGGCCCTTACATCGATTATCGTTTGGAGAATAAAATCCACGTGATGAACGACGCCGCCCGCAAGTCAGTCATCAAGACCTGGTCGCGCAGATCGATGATTTCTCCCGAATTCATCGGCCACACCTTCGCAGTACACAACGGCAACAAGTTCATTCCGGTGTACGTCACCGAGAACATGGTAGGCCATAAGTTGGGTGAATTTTCACCCACGCGGAACTTCCGGGGTCACACGGCCAAGAAAGATAAAGGAAGACGATAGATCATTGATTGCCGGACCTGCGCACGGGCGGCTAAACTGAGACAACATGGAAGCAAGATCAATACTCAAAGACGTACCGACTTCACCACGCAAAATGCGTTTGGTAGCGGATCTGGTACGCGGCCAAAAGGTCAGCCAGGCTTTAGCCATCCTGAAATTCCAGCCCAACGCGGGTGCCGCCGTAATCCGCAAGGTATTGCTTACGGCCGTCGCCAACTGGCAGCAGATGAACGAGGATGCTGAAATCGGCGACGCCGACCTGTACGTGAAGACTATCTTCATCGACGGAGGCAGGATGCTGAAGCGCCTTCGCCCCGCTCCGCAGGGCCGAGCCCACCGGATTCGGAAGCGTTCCAACCACATTACGCTGGTTATCGACGATGCCTCTACTAACTCGGGCTTGATCCAGATTGCAGAAGAAGAAACTAACACCGAATCATAAAAGATCTTAATTAAATGGGACAAAAGGTAAACCCGATCGGTCTGAGACTGGGAATTGTCAGAGGATGGGACTCAAGCTGGTACGGTGGAAAGGACTTCTCCGACAAATTGGTCGAAGACGAAAAAATCCGCAACTATATCCAGGCGCGTATCCCTAAGGGTTCGATTTCCAAAGTGGTTATCGAGCGCACATTGAAGCGGGTTACGCTGACCATCCACACCGCTCGTCCGGGCATTGTCATCGGCAAAGGTGGTAGTGAGGTAGATCGCATCAAGGAAGAACTTAAGACGATCACGGGCAAAGATGTCCAGATCAATATATACGAAATCAAACGTCCTGAAACCGATGCCAAGTTGGTCGGTGAAGGAATCGCCCAGCAATTGCAGGCTCGTATTTCCTACCGTCGCGCCATGAAGCAAGCCATTTCTTCGGCTATGCGGGTTGGCGCGCAGGGAATCAAGATTCGTTGCTCGGGTCGTTTGGGTGGTGCTGAAATCGCCCGGACGGAAGAATACAAAGAAGGACGCATTCCGCTGCACACGTTGCGCGCCGACATCGACTATGCTCTTTCGGAAGCTCAGACCGTGTATGGTAAAATCGGCATCAAGGTGTGGATTTTCAAAGGCGAGTTGTACGGCAAGCGTGACTTGACGCCAAGTGCGGCTACGGCTCAATCCGATAAAAACGATCGTGCCGCCGGTGGCGGTGGACGGGGTGATCGCCGAGGCGGTCGCGGAGATAACGAACGCGGCGGTGAGCGTGGCGATCGTCGTAAGAGGGGTGGTAATTCTGGCGGCGGTAACGCTGGCGGAGGAGGCAACTCTGGCGGTGGTGGTCGTGGTGGAAGCGGCGGCGGAGGAGGCCGTGGCGGAAGCAGTGGCGGCGGCGGTGGCCGAGGAGGAAACAGGTAGAACGATATTCGACGCTAGTCGTCGGTAATTATAGATAAGAATCATGTTACAGCCGAAAAGAACCAGATTTCGTAAGCAGCAGAAAGGAAAAGGAAGTTTTGAAGGAATCGCTTCGCGCGGTCACCAGATTGCTTTCGGATCATTCGCTATCAAGGTACTCGAGCCGGGTTGGCTTACCGCCCGCCAGATTGAGTCCGCCCGTATTGCGGTAACCCGCGCCATGAAGCGCGAAGGCCAGGTTTGGATTCGTGTTTTCCCTGACAAGCCCATTACTAAGAAACCCGCTGAGGTTCGGATGGGTAAGGGTAAAGGTGCTCCCGAATACTGGGTGGCAACCGTGAAGCCGGGCCGGATTATCTTCGAAGCGGGTGGCGTGGATTTGGCTACGGCCAACGAAGCCCTTCGCCTGGCGGCGCAAAAACTGCCTTTGAAGACCAAGTTCGTCGTTCGTCGCGATTACCAGGAGTCAGAAAAAAGCTGAGAAGCTTTTTGAACTTTTCAAATTGACATTGTAATGACCAAAGAAGAAATCAAAGCCCTTTCGGCTGAACAACTACAGGAAGAAATCACCAAAGAGCGGGAGCGTCTGCTTCGTCTGCGGTTTGCCCACGCGGTTTCTCCAATCGAAAACCCGTTGCGCATCCGGGCGGCGCGCAAGCAGGTAGCCCGACTTTTGACGGCGCTTACCGTAAAAACTTCCCAAACTCAAAACAGCCCCGCTGCTTAAGAAATCATGGAGGAACAGACGACAACAGACGAGCAGACCAGAAAACTGCGCAAAGAAAGAATTGGCTTGGTAGTGAGCGACAAGATGGAAAAGTCTTGCGTAATCCGGGTCGACCGCAAAGTGAAACACCCGATGTATGAGAAGATTATGAAGAAATCTTCTAAATTGATGGTACACGATGAAAATAATCAGTGCGGGATCGGCGATACAATCCGCGTGATGGAAACCCGCCCGTTAAGCAAGAACAAGCGGTGGCGTTTGGTAGAAATAATTGAAAAAGCGAAATAATAATGGTACAGCAAGAATCAAGACTGTCCGTAGCCGACAATAGCGGCGCCAAGGAAGTACTCGTCATCCGGGTATTGGGCGGAACCGGCAAGCGTTATGCTTCCGTAGGCGATAAGATCGTGGTAACCGTGAAAGCGGCCCTTTCTTCCAGCAACATGAAAAAGGGGACGATTTCCAAAGCCGTCGTCGTGCGTACCAAAAAGGAAATTCGTCGCAAGGACGGCACCTACATTCGCTTCGAGGACAACGCAGCCGTATTGCTGTCGGCCAACAACGAACCCCGTGGTACCCGTATCTTCGGTCCTGTGGCCCGAGAGTTGCGCGAAAAGCAATTTATGAAAATCGTTTCTCTGGCCCCTGAGGTTCTTTGAACGCGTAAAGCAGAACGACAATGGAAAAGAAAAAGAAAATGCAGCCCAAGTTTCACATTCGCAGCGGCGATACGGTGAAAGTGATTTCCGGTAACTCTAAAGGAAAAACGGGTAAAGTGGTGACCATGATGGTCGATAAAGAGCGGGCGATTGTGGAGGGAGCCAATATGGTAACCAAGCACTTGAAGCCTAACGCCGAAAACCCGCAAGGCAGCATCGAAAAGCGCGAAGCGGGTATTCACCTCAGCAACTTGATGCTGGTCGATCCCGCCACTGGCGAGGCAACCCGCACCGGACGCCGTGTGAACGATGCGGGCAAGTTACAGCGCTATTCCAAGAAAACGGACAAGTTCATTTAACGAACGGCCGTCCAACCAACAAGACAAACATCAACGACCGATGGGTCGGAAATTCATCGGTAAGTTTAACAATACACATGGCAGCTCCCAGACTAAGAGAAAAATACGACAACGAAATTGTCGGCCAACTGAAAGAAAAGTTTCAGTATAAATCAATAATGCAGGTTCCACGCCTGACGAAAATTGTTCTGAACAAAGGAATTGGCGCGGCTGTGGCCGACAAGAAGTTGGTGGACGTAGGAATCGAAGAGTTGACCACGATTACCGGACAAAAGGCAATCGCGACCATTTCTAAGAAAGCTATTTCGAATTTCAAACTTCGGGAAGATATGCCCATCGGTGCGAAGGTAACCTTGCGGGGCAACCGGATGTACGAATTCCTCGACCGCTTAACCGCCATTGCGATGCCCCGTGTACGGGACTTTCGGGGTATTAGTGACAAAGGCTTCGATGGCCGTGGCAACTATACCTTCGGCGTGAAGGAGCAAATCATTTTTCCCGAGATCAGCATCGACAAGGTGAACAAGATCACGGGTATGGACATCACCTTCGTTACTTCGACTAATTCGGACGAGGAAGGTTATGAGCTGCTCAAGGCGTTGGGAATGCCCTTCGCTAGTGCCGCCAAGACTAATCAGTAAATTAAGACATTAAGCTAAAATGGCAAAAGAATCAGTAAAAGCACGGGAAAGAAAAAGAGAGCGTTTGGTGGAGAAATACGCCGAAAAACGCGCTAAGTTGAAAGCCGCAGGCGATTGGGTGGGTTTGGACAAGCTTCCCCGCAACTCCTCGCCCGTACGGTTGCATAATCGTTGCAAACTCACTGGCCGTCCCCGTGGCTATATGCGAAAGTTTGGCATCTCGCGCGTGGTTTTCCGCGATCTGGCCTCTGCGGGCAAGATTCCCGGCGTTACCAAATCAAGCTGGTAGCCACCGCTTTCAATTCTGATTTTAATCACTTACCTTTGCACGCCTTTTTGAGGAGTGCTTAACCAAGTCTACAAAAATGTTAACGGATCCCATAGCAGATTATCTGACTCGAATCAGAAACGCGATCAAGGCCAGGCACCGGGTGGTAGAGATACCTGCTTCCAACCTTAAGAAGGAGATTACGAAAGTCCTTTTCGAGAAAGGCTATATTCAAAGCTATAAGTTCGACGAGAACGGTCCCCAGGGGTCGATCAAGATTGCCCTAAAATACAACCCGGTCACCAAGCAGCCTGCTATTGTCAAGTTGCAGCGCGTCAGCAAGCCCGGTCTTCGTCAGTACGCTGGTGCCGCCGAAGTTCCCCGCGTCCTCAGCGGACTGGGAATTACCATCATTTCTACTTCCAAAGGAGTAATGACGGATAAGGAAGCTCGCACCATGAACGTGGGTGGCGAGTTGTTGTGCCAGGTGTACTAACCGCAAATTTCACAGAGAGATGTCACGAATAGGAAAGAAAATAATCGAAATACCCTCAGGAACTTCCATTTCGGTGGATGGTGAGAACGTCATTTCGGTCAAAGGACCGAAGGGGACTCTGACCCGCGCCATCGATAAGGACATGACTGTCAAAATCGAGGGTAACGAGTTGGAGGTAGGGCGTCCAACCGAGCAGAAGCGCCACAAAGCGCTACACGGTTTGTACCGCTCGCTCATCAACAACATGGTCGTTGGTGTAAGCACGGGCTATCGCCGCGAACTGGAAATAGTGGGCGTAGGATACAAAGCGACTGCTACCAACAATGTACTTGACCTTAGCCTTGGTTATTCACACGGTATCATCATGGAAATCCCTAAGGAAATCAGCGTTACGACGTTGACGGAGAAAGGGCAGAATCCTAAGGTGATTTTGGAAGGAATCGACAAGGAACTCATTGGTGACGTAGCGGCTAAAATCAAGACGCTGCGCAAGGTCGAGCCTTACAAAGGCAAAGGTATTCGCTTCGTGGGCGAGAAGGTCCGCCGCAAAGCGGGTAAAGCAGCCGCTAAGAAATAAGCGGTACTTTTTAAAATTTACATACAAGTTTATACGATTAGCATATAATGGCGACGGTAAAAACATTACGGAGACAGCGTCTCAAGCGCGGCATTCGCAAGAAAGTGAACGGCACAGCGGAGCGTCCGCGCCTATCGATCTATCGTTCCAACACTAGCATTTACGTGCAGTTGGTGGACGACGACAAGAGTGTTACGCTGGCAAGTTCTTCTTCTAAGGAAGTGAGCGATAAAACGAAAAACACGAACGTTGAAACGGCGGGGTTAGTTGGCAAGAAGATTGCCGAGAAAGCCTTAGCGATGGGTGTCGAGAAAATCGTTTTTGATCGTAGTGGCTACCTGTACCATGGTAAAGTGAAGGCCATCGCCGACGCTGCCCGCGAAGCCGGACTTAAATTCTAAGCAAAAAGCGAACATGCAACAAAATTCAAATCGGCCCGAAAAGGTCAACGAAGCAGACCTGAAAGAGCGGGTTGTGGCTATCAATCGGGTTGCCAAAGTAGTAAAAGGCGGTCGCCGTTTTAGCTTTTCTGCCATTGTGGTGGTAGGCGATGGCAACGGAGTCGTAGGCTACGGTCTCGGCAAAGCCAACGAGGTAACCGATGCAATCACCAAAGGAATCGACGAGGCCAAGAAGAACTTATTCCAGGTACCTTTGATGAAAACGACGGTACCCCATGCGATGGAAGGCAAATACAGCGGCGGTTATGTCCTAATTAAACCCGCTGCTCCCGGTACGGGCGTTATTGCGGGCGGTGCCATGCGCGCCGTTCTAGAAGCCGCCGGTATTCACGACGTTTTGGCGAAATCAAAGGGTTCATCTAACCCCCATAACGTGGTAAAGGCCACCATCGACGCTCTGCTGAAAATGCGTGCTCCCCATCAGGTAGCTTTCCAGCGCGGCATATCGGTAGAAAAAGTTTTCAACGGGTAAAAGGGTCACCATCGTAGAGACACGGCATGCTGTGTCTGACAGTAGGTCCAGCGAAACAATAGAACCAATCATGGCAACAGTACGTATTACACAGGTTAGAAGCATCATTGGCCGCCCCGAGAGCCAAAAGCGCACGATGAAAGCGTTGGGTTTGGGCAAAATCAGCCAGTATTGCGAAAAAGAAATTAGTGATTCGATGTCGGGCATGATCCGCAAGATCAATCACCTGGTCAAAGTCGAAGAAATTTAAAATACACAGAGATATGAATCTCCATAATTTAAAGCCGGCGGAAGGTTCGGTACGTAACATCAAGCGGGTAGGTCGCGGACAAGGTTCGGGACGCGGTGGTACCTCCACGCGGGGACACAAAGGCGCTCAGTCACGTTCAGGTTACAGCCGTAAGCGGGGTTTCGAAGGTGGTCAAATGCCTTTGCAGCGTCGGTTACCCAAGTTCGGCTTCACAAGCCCCAACCGCGTCGAGTACAAAGCGATCAACCTCGATACCATTCAAGAAGCCGTCGAGCGACTAGATACCAAGGTATTGGATTATGAGGTTTTGTTGAACAATAACATGGCTAAAAAGAAAGACTTAATTAAAGTCTTGAACCGTGGCGAATTGAGCGTAGCGGTCGAAGTTCACGCCCATAAATTCTCAAAGAGTGCCATTGAGGCTATTGAGAAAGCAGGAGGCAAGGCGATCGTCATCGATCGGTTTGTCACGGAAACTGTTGAAATGTAATCCGGCTATTCCCTGAGCGTTATTAGGGAATAACTTATTTAACTGGACAACCCTCCGGCTTACAACATTATTTCTATGAAGCGATTTATCGATACGATCAAGAATATTTTTTCAATCGAGGAGTTGAGAACCCGGATTCTCAACACTCTTTTGTTTATTACGGTATTCCGTTTAGGTTCGTATGTCGTCCTGCCCGGAGTCGAACCCGATATGATGAACGTCTCCACGGGCGGACTGTTAGGCTTGCTGGACACGTTCCTGGGAGGTGCCTTTAGTAAGGCTTCCATCTTTGCTCTGGGTATCATGCCCTACATCTCGGCGTCCATTGCCATTCAGCTTCTGACAATGGCTATGCCTTACTTCCAAAAAATGCAGAAGGAGGGTGAGTCGGGGCGTAAGAAGCTTAATCAGATTACACGGGTGCTGACCATTGTAGTTACGTTTGCGCAAGGCCTGACTTATTTAACCACCACCGTACCGGACGAAGCCCTATTGGTTTCACGGAGTATTTTCACAGTTTCCTCCATATTTATTCTTATTTCCGGCACCATGTTCTGTATGTGGTTGGGAGAGAGAATTACGGACAAAGGTGTCGGTAACGGGATCTCCATGCTAATTATGATTGGTATTGTTTCACGATTTCCCGGTGCTATCTACCAAGAATTCGCATCGCGGGGTAGTGCACAAATCTTGATCTTCGTTTTGGAACTCGTAGCCTTGTATTTTGTTATAATGGCTGCCGTCATGCTCACGCAAGCTGTACGCCGAGTGCCGATTCAATACGCCAAGCAGGTTATAGGCAATCGCGCAGTCGGTTTGGGACAACGGCAATATCTACCTTTAAAGGTAAACGCGGCGGGTGTGATGCCAATCATTTTTGCCCAGGCATTGATGTTTTTGCCAACGGTGGCATTCGGCACATTTTCTGAAACCAGCGATTTTGCTGCCAACGCTGCCACCTCTTTCGCTGATTTCACTTCCTGGCAGTACAATTTATTATATGCCGTATTGATTATCATCTTCACCTTCTTCTACACCGCTATTTCGGTGAATCCTCAACAGATTGCTGACGACATGAAAAGGGGTGGTGGTTTTGTTCCCGGCGTGAAACCTGGTCAGCAAACCTCGGAATATATCAGCACGATTTTGGATCGCATCACATTTCCCGGCTCGATTATGCTGGCGGCGGTGGCAATTTTACCCTCTTTTGCCGCGATGCTGGGGATGATACATTCCTTCGCTCTGTTCTTCGGCGGCACTTCGCTGTTGATTATGGTGGGCGTAGTGTTGGATACACTGCAGCAGGTTGAAAGCTATCTACTGATGCGTCGGTACGAAGGATTAATGAAGTCGGGCCGGATCAAGGGCCGGGCTGAAACCTTAGCCGTTTAACTGATGATCTACCTGAAAACAGATCAGGAAATCGAGTTAATCAAGGTTAGCGCGCAGGTCTTAGGTAAAGCGCACGCCGAGGTAGCGAAGTGGGTTAAACCCGGTATTACCACCCGGCAATTGAATCGAGTGGCCGAGGAATACATTAGTGACTATCACGGAATTCCGTCATTTAAAGGGTTCAATGGCTTTCCTGCCGCTTTGTGTATATCGGTCAATGAAGTAGTTGTCCACGGTTTTCCCAGCGGTTATGAGTTGCGAAGCGGTGATATAATTTCCATCGACTGTGGTGTCAAATTGAACGGATTTCACAGCGACAGTGCCTATACTTATCCGGTTGGCGAAGTGTCGTCGGAAATTTTGGCCTTGCTGGAAAGAACCAAGCGGTCGCTATACCTGGGCATTGAAAAAGCCCGTGATGGAATGAAGGTTGGCGACATTGGATACGCCATCCAGAGTTACGTCGAGAAATATAACTATACGGTTGTCAGGGAATTAGTAGGACATGGCGTAGGTAAGAGCCTGCACGAAAGCCCCGAGATTCCAAATTATGGCAAGCGTGGAAAAGGCGTCAAGTTGAAAGAGGGGATGGTTATAGCAATCGAGCCCATGATTAATTTGGGCAAAAAAAGCGTGGTGCAGGAAAAGGACGGCTGGACTATCCGTACTTCCGACCGCAAACCATCGGCGCACTTTGAACATACGATCGCCGTCAGGAAAGGTCAGCCTGAAATTCTGACCACATTTGAATACATAGAAGCAGTAACGGCGGATACCAGTTTGATGGTTGTCGCCTCCTAAAATTAGATTAAAAATAAAGAATGGCCAAACAAGCATCCATCGAACAGGACGGCGTAATTCTCGAAGCACTTTCGAACGCCATGTTTCGGGTCGAGTTGGAAAATAAACATGAAGTAATTGCGCATATCTCGGGTAAAATGAGAATGCACTACATCAAAATTTTGCCCGGTGACCGGGTGAAGTTAGAGATGTCGCCTTACGATTTGACGAAGGCGCGAATCGTGTATCGCTACAAGTAATAATTCAAGCACGTTGCCCGGAAAGTCGGGCGAAAACCTATATACAAATGAAAGTAAAAGCATCGGTAAAGAAACGCAGTGAGGACTGCAAGATCATCCGCCGCAAAGGCAAGATCTACGTCATCAACAAAAAGAATCCCCGTTTCAAACAAAGACAAGGTTAATTATATGGCACGTATTGCAGGAGTAGATATTCCCGACCGCAAAAGGGGCGACATCGCCCTCACCTACATCTTCGGAATCGGCCGCAGCGCCGCCAAGACGATTTTGGAAAAAGCGGGGGTTTCACCAGATAAGAAAGCCGCCGAATGGTCCGACGACGAATCGGGCGCGGTGCGTAACATCATCGCCACTGAGTATAAGGTCGAAGGTGCGCTAAAATCCGAAGTACAGTTGAGCATCAAACGTTTGATGGACATCGCCTGTTACCGGGGATTACGCCACCGTAAGGGCCTGCCGTTGCGCGGACAACGCACCAAGAATAACTCGCGGACGCGGAAGGGCAAGCGGAAGACGGTAGCCAACAAGAAGAAAGTCACGAAATAATCGGTAGGCGGCGGTTTGCCGCCGTTAACCAATCCTATCAATGGCACAAAATAAGAGAAAAGACAAGGCGAAAAAACGGGTGGTGGTTGTCGAGTCCGTGGGCCAGGTTCACATCAAGGCTTCGTTTAACAACATCATTATCTCGATTACCAACAATAGCGGTCAGGTGATTTCCTGGTCTTCGGCGGGCAAAATGGGCTTCCGTGGTTCCAAGAAGAACACTCCCTACGCGGCCCAAACGGCCGCTCAAAACTGCGCACAAGTAGCCTACGATTTGGGAATGCGCAAGGCTGAGGTATTCGTGAAGGGTCCCGGTTCAGGCCGTGAGTCGGCTATTCGTACCATTCAGAACACGGGCATCGAAGTCGCGACCATTCGTGACATCACGCCGTTGCCTCACAACGGATGTCGTCCGCCCAAGCGCCGCAGAGTTTAATTTAGTTCAATCAACGTCTGACCCAAGTGGCAATTTAGGAACTGGGATTGCACAATTGACAGACGATTCATTTTTACAAAGAATACATGGCACGTTATACAGGTCCTAAGGCAAAAATATCGAGGCGTTTTGGTGAACCCATCATGGGTCCCAGCAAGGCGCTGACCAAAAAGAATTACCCTCCCGGCCAGCACGGTCGCGGACGTCGTTCCAAGAAGTCGGAATATTCGCTGCAATTGGCGGAGAAGCAAAAGGTGAAATACACTTACGGCATTCTGGAAAGACAATTTAGAAATGTATTCCACCGCGCGGCGGTGAAGGACGGCATCACGGGCGTTAACTTGCTGCAATTCTGCGAGGCCCGTCTGGATAACACGGTGTACCGTTTGGGCATTGCGCCCACTCGCCGGGCCGCCCGGCAACTGGTTTCGCATAAGCACATCATGGTGGATGGCGAAATCGTCAATATTGCTTCTTACGCTCTCCGTCCGGGTCAGACCATTACGGTGCGGGAGAAATCCAAGTCACTGGAAGCCATCGCGAGTAGTCTGAGCGGCCATTCGGCGCGGCGGTTCAACTGGCTGGAATGGGAAGGTTCGGAGATGACGGGTAAGTTCATCACGTTTCCTGAGCGCGACCAAATTCCCGAGAACGTGAACGAGCAGCTCATCGTCGAGCTTTACTCGAAATAATCCGCTCCCGCTTGCCCCTTACCGCCCCGGCCTCGCCGGGGCATCCTTTGTACCCGCTCAGGGGTACCGCTTGCGATCGCAAAGTAACGACGGCCTGATCAATCGTCATTTACTACACAAAAAGGACACAAGACTATGTCAATATTAGCATTCCAAATGCCCGATAAGGTCGTGATGGAGAAGTCCGACGATTTTCACGGGATATTTGAGTTTAAGCCCCTTGAAAAAGGTTACGGCGTTACGATCGGCAACGCGCTGCGTCGTATTCTGCTGTCATCTTTGGAAGGATACGCCATTACGAGCGTCAAATTCCCCGGCGTCCTACACGAGTTCTCGACCATCGAGGGTGTTGTGGAAGACGTCACGGAAATCATTCTCAACCTGAAATCAATTCGCCTTAAAAAAGTGGTCGATCTGGTGGAGAATCGCATCGAGGTTAATTTGAAGAACGTATCGGTCGTTACGGCCGGAGACCTCGGCAAATTTACGAGTTCTTACAAAATTCTCAATCCCGACCAGGTAATTTGCCACCTCGATGACAAGAAAGAGTTCGAGATGGAGATATTGGTGGACAAAGGCCGGGGTTACGTTCCCGCCGATGAACCCCGCGCCAACGAAATTCCGTTTGGTCACGTGGCCATCGACTCGATTTATACGCCCGTCAAAAACGTGCGGTATAGCGTGGAGAACACCCGTGTAGAGCAGAAAACCGACTACGAGCGGCTTTTGCTCGACATCCAAACGGATGGCTCGATTCATCCCGAGGAGGCGCTGAAAGGTGCCGCCAACATTTTGATTCAACACTTCATGCTGTTCTCTGACCAAACGATGACGTTTGAGAAGCAAATGGCTGAAGAGGACAATCAGGTGGATGAGGAAATGCTGCGGATGCGCAAGTTGCTTAAAACCAACCTGTCGGAACTGGATCTTTCCGTTCGTGCTTTCAACTGCTTGAAATCAGCAGATTTGAAGACGCTGGGTGATCTGGTAAAACTCGAAATTTCGGACATGATGAAGTTCCGCAACTTCGGTAAGAAGTCGTTGACCGAGTTGGAGCAAATGGTAGCCGAAAAGCAACTTACGTTCGGCATGGACGTGGCAAAGTATCGTCTCGACGAAGAATAATCAACAATTAAATTAAGTACGTATTCTGAAGCGCGAACAAACCGCCGCTCGAAGCTACTAATCAATCACAAAAATGAGACACGGAAAGAAACACAATCACCTCGGCAGGAAGACCGCCCACCGCCACGCCATGCTTTCTAACATGGCCGCTTCCCTGATTCTGCACAAGCGCATCGAAACGACGGTCGCCAAGGCGAAAGAATTGAGAATGTACGTTGAGCCCCTACTGACAAAGGCCAAGGACGACTCGACGCATAGCCGCCGCATGGTGTTCAGGAAACTGCGCGATAAGGAGCCGGTTAAAGAATTATTCGACGTAGTTGCCGACAAAATCGCTGACCGTCCCGGAGGTTATACCCGCATCATCAAGCTGGGTAGCCGCCTGGGTGACTCCGCCGAAACTTGCATGATGGAGTTGGTCGATTTCAACGAAACTTACCTGCTGAGCAACGCCGACAAGCCGACGCGCACGCGCCGCAGCCGTCGGGGTGGCAAGAAATCAGAGGATGGAACTGCTGACTCTCCGGTGAAAGCCGAGGCCATCGACCACGAAGCCACGATGAAGTCCGGGGCCGCAGACATGGCCGAAGCCAATGCGCCCGAAGAAATTCAGGCATTGGAGGCAAAAGCTGAAAACGAAGTAGAGGCCACTCCTTCCGAAACTGTGAAGGCCGAAGAAAAAGCACCGATTGCCGCTGCTCCAGTTGTCGAGAAAGAGGAAGTCGCACCACTTGCTTCCACTCCCGCCGCGCCCGAAGCCGAATCAAGTGCCGAGCCTGACGACCTGACCAAGGTAGAAGGTATCGGTCCGAAAATCGCCGAGGTACTGACCGAAGCGGGTCTGGACACATTCGCCAAGGTTGCCGACTCGACGCCTGAAGCCATCCGTGAGATTATGGATGCCGCTGGTTCGCAGTATGCTTCGCACGACCCCGCCACCTGGCCTCAGCAGGCTAAGCTTGCCGCCGACGGTAAGTGGGACGAGTTGAAAGCCTGGCAAGACGAACTTGACGGCGGACGCGAAAACTGATAGAACAGAAATCAGAAATGATTGTAATTCATTGAAAAAGGGGTCGAACGTTTTCGTTTGACCCCTTTTTTTGGGCATAAACGCTTACTTTTGTTCCCGTTGCGCTAAAAAACTCTACCAAAAACACATGACACAGACACAGGAAGCATTGCTATTGCTGGAAGACGGAACCGCCTACCGGGGTTTGGCTTTGGGAAAAAAAGGAACCACGGGCGGCGAAATCTGCTTCAACACCGGCATGACCGGTTACCAGGAGATCTACACCGATCCGTCGTACTACGGTCAAATCGTGGTTAACACTACGCCGCACATCGGCAACTACGGCGTGCAGTTGGACACCGAGGAGGAATCGAATAGTGTGAAGATTAAAGGCATGGTGTGCAATACTTTCTCCAACGATTACTCGCGGCATACGGCGGATTTTTCCTTGCAGGAGTACTTCGAGCGGGCCAATATCGTCGGCATCAGCAATGTGGATACCCGCCAACTCGTGCGGCACGTGCGGGAAAAGGGCGTAATGAACGCCATTATTTCTTCAGAAATTCTGGACGAAAAGGAGTTGATGAAGGAATTGAAGAAAATCCCTTCGATGGCCGGGTTAGAACTTTCGTCCGTGGTTAGTACAACCGAGCCTTATTTCATGGGTGAAGCAGAGGGAAGCCGCTGGCGCGTCGCGGTGATGGATTACGGCATCAAAAAAAGCATCCTGAAAAACCTGACGGAGCGTGGCTGTTATTGCAAAGTATTTCCCGCCCAGACGCCTTTTGAAGAAGTTATGGCATGGCAACCAGATGGTTTCTTCATCTCAAACGGTCCTGGTGATCCCGCCGCGATGCTGTACGCCGTCGAAATGGTGAAGGAAATGGTCGAATCTGGTAAGCCATTGTTCGGCATTTGCCTTGGTCATCAGCTACTGGCCGAGGCGAGCGGCATTTCCACTTATAAAATGCACCACGGTCACCGGGGTTTGAACCATCCCGTCAAGAACCTTCTTACGGGCCTGTGCGAAATCACATCGCAAAACCACGGTTTCTCCGTCGACGCCAACGAAACTGCGAACCAGGCCAACGTGGAGGTGACGCACATCAACCTCAACGACAAAACCGTCGCGGGCATTCGCCGCAGGGATCGCCCCGCCTTCTCGGTGCAGTACCACCCCGAGGCGTCGCCCGGCCCGCACGATTCGCATTATTTATTCGATGAGTTTGCTCGGATGTTGAAAGAGGCGTAGAGCTTCGAGTTTTAGAAAGAAGCGCTAACTTCACGTTTTTGCAATGCCCTGTAAGCTATTCATAGGATAACTTGTAGGGCATTTTATATTTTACGCGCACTGGCCTGCCCTCCTGAACACCCGGTTTCCAGCGAGGCATTGTCTCAAAGACTCTCTTGATTTCATTTTCCAAATCTTGAAAAGATTTAGCTTTCAGTTCATTGTCAGGAGCCTTCTTTCGGTAAGTTTCGAGTTTACTGAAGTCTAGGGAGTCAACAATTGTCCTTCCATCCGAATCTACGATCATCGTAATAAGGACAGGACCCATATAACCCGCCCTAGCTACTGATTTAAGGAAATTGAACGTCTTGTTCAAATGCTCATAGAAAGCCGGATAACCGCCAGGATATTCTGAGGTTGTTTCATTAGAAGTTGTCTCGCCAGCTATTCTGGTAATCTGAGCCTCAGTGTAGTTGATTGACAAAATTGAAAGTAAACAAAGAAGCCAAACAATTTTCTTCATTTTATGAATAGAATTTTAAGTGAACTCAGATTGACTAATTAACTGATCTTTCCGGACGAGTGTAACATATTCTCAGACCATACCATAACAAAGATTACGTATTTTTGAAAAAAAAGCAATCATGGCAATCATCACAAAACTTTCTCAACTCGACCTAAACGGCACGTACTCTTACGCTGACTACTTGAAATGGCAGTTCGAGGAGCGAATCGAACTGCTGCGCGGGAAGATTTTCCCGATGTCACCCGCGCCTAGCCTGAGGCATCAGCGCGTGTCGAAAGTCATTCAGGGGCGTATGTTTATTTATTTTCAGGATAAAGCCTGCGAGATGTTCTCCGCGCCAGTCGATGTCAGGCTGTACAATCGTAAAAAGTCAGACAAAGCCGATAAAGAGGTATATACTGTTGTACAGCCCGACCTCTGCGTGGTCTGTGACCCGGCCAAACTCACCGACATCCGAAGCTGCAACGGTGCCCCTGAACTTGTTATAGAGATACTTTCGCCCGGCAACAGCAAGCGCGAGATGAAGGACAAATTTGATCTGTACCAGGAGGCCGGGGTACAGGAGTATTGGCTGGTTCAGCCCGTCGATGAAGCCGTTCTCATCTATTCTTTGAATGAAGAAGGACAGTACGTAGGTCTAAAACCTGCTGTGGATTTTGTCGTTTCGCCGTTGTTCCCGGACTTAAAAATTGACCTACAGGAGGTTTTTAGTTAGGAAAAAGCCATCGATATCCATCGCTATGAAAGGGAGTTTACAAACATTCATCAGCCTGCTCTTTATTTTATTGTCCTGTCCAAAAAGCCAGGCCCAACCCAAAACGGATGCTTTTCTTACCCAACTGTTTACCAAAAATAACCAACCCATTTTTCAGGAAGTCATCCGGCATCCCGAAAAGTATCGCCTCCAAATCCTCTACACCCGCATCGACCGCGACGCGCAGAATCAGCCCACATTTACTGATTTTGCCTTTAACCTCGACAGCACTTTTTATTTCAATCCTGCCTCTATAGTCAAGCTGCCGCTGGTATTATTGTCTTTGGAAAAATTCAATCGAATAAAGATTCCAGGCGTGGACAAATTCACGCCCATGCAATTCGATAGTGCTTTCGGCGGCCAGACCCGCGAGTGGCACGACGCCACGGCACAAAACGGCTTTCCGTCGGTGGCGCATTTTATCAAAAAAGCTTTTCTGGTGAGCGAAAACGATCCGTACAGCCGGATGTACGAATTTGTGGGGCAGCAAAGAATTAACCGCCGCCTCCACGCCATGGGCTACGCCGATACACGTATCACGCACCGCTTCGTGCGAATGTCGGCGGAGGAAAACCGCCACACGAATCCCATCCGTTTCGTACGGGAAGACGGCTCACTCATCCACAACCAGCCTGCCGCTTACAATGGCGACCCGTTCGATTTTCGGCGGATAGATAAGCTGGGCAAGGGCTATATGGTGGCGGGGGATAGCGTGGTGAATGAACCATTTGATTTCTCCACCCGCAACAAACTACCCTTAGAAGCCTTCCACACGATGCTGCGCTCGACGCTTTTTCCCGCTTCGGTATCCGCCCGTCAGCGCTTCGACCTGACGGGAGAGGATTACAATTTTGTGTATCATTACCTCTCGCAGTTTCCCGGCGAGACCAATTATCCCAAATACGACGCGGCTCAGTACTACGACAGCTACGCGAAGTTTTTTTTCCAGGATAGCACCCATCACCAATTGCCCGAAGGCGTACGGGTGTTCAACAAAGTGGGCTGGGCATACGGCTTTCTGACCGACGCTTCCTACGTGGCTGATTTCAAAAATAAGGTCGAATTTATGCTGTCGGCGACGATTTACGTCAACGAAGACGGCATCCTGAATGACAACCGCTACGAGTACGAGTCGGTGGGCCATCCGTTTTTGTACCAGTTGGGGCAGACGATTTATCAGCATGAATTGAGTCGGAAGCGTAAACACGCGCCCGATTTGAGTAAATTCAAGATTTCTTACGAAAGTCGAGTGGCCGATGACCGCCCGCTGGTGCGGGATGTCGATAATTAGGGGCATAACTTTTCCTTATCTTTGCCCCCCAAAACGCCCCCGCCGGGCCATTCAGGATCAGCCAAGCAAACATGATTTCCAAAACCTACTCGCCGCAGGAGATAGAAGACAAGTGGTACCAATACTGGATCGAAAACCGCTATTTCAATTCGCGGCCCAATCCCGATAAGGAGCCTTACACCATCGTGATTCCGCCGCCCAATGTAACGGGCGTGCTGCACATGGGCCACATGCTTAACGCTACCATTCAGGATATTTTGGTGAGAAAAGCGCGTATGGAAGGCCGAGAAGCCTGCTGGGTGCCCGGCACCGACCACGCCTCCATCGCGACTGAGGCTAAAGTAGTGGCGATGCTCAAAGAGCGCGGCATTGAGAAGCGCGACCTGAGCCGTGATGAGTTTTTGGAATATTGCTGGGAATGGACGCACAAATATGGTGGTATCATCTTGCAGCAACTCCGCAAGCTTGGGGCTTCCTGCGACTGGGACCGCACCCGCTTCACGATGGAGCCGGACTTGTACGATTCGGTGATCGACGTTTTCCTCGACCTCTACGAAAAAGGCGACATCTACCGCGGCCACCGCATGGTCAACTGGGACCCGCAGGCCCGCACCACCGTGTCGGACGAGGAAGTGATGATGCGGGAAGTCCACCAGAAACTGGTCTATATCCGCTACGACCTGGAAGGGCAGGAGGGGAGTGTGACCATCGCCACGACCCGTCCAGAAACTATCATGGCCGACGCGGCGATTTGTGTAAATCCCAATGACGAGCGCTACCAAAATCTGATTGGTAAAAAAGCCATTATCCCGCTAATCGATCGGGCCATTCCAATTATTGCCGACGAATACGTGGAGATGGAATTCGGGACGGGCTGCCTAAAAGTGACGCCCGCGCACGACACCAATGACTACGAGCTGGGCAAGAAACACAACCTGCCCATCATCGACCTACTGGCCGAGGACGGAACACTGAACGAGAAGGCGCAGATTTTGGTGGGCGAAGCCCGCTTCGTGGCCCGGAAGAAAATTACAAAGATGCTGGAAGCGTCTGGTAATCTGGTCAAGGTGGAGGAATACCAGTCGAACGTCGGGCATTCGGAACGGACGAACGCCGTCATTGAGCCACGCCTTTCGGAGCAGTGGTTCTTGAAAATGGCGCGGTTGAGCAAACCTGCGCTTGAAAATGTGATGGATGATACCATCCAACTCATTCCGCCGAAGTTCAAGAACACCTACCGCCACTGGATGGAAAACGTCCGTGACTGGAATATCAGTCGCCAACTGTGGTGGGGACACCGGATTCCGGCCTATTACCTGAACGACGGCACGATCATCGTCGCCAAATCCAAGCGTGAAGCCCTTCGCAAAGCGCAGCTCGACCACCAGCTTTTTGCTTTGACCGAGGAAGATCTGCGGCAGGACGAGGACGTGCTGGACACCTGGTTTTCGTCCTGGCTATGGCCCATTTCGGTTTTTAACGGCATTAAAGAGCCGGACAACGCCGACGTGAATTACTATTACCCAACCAACGACCTCGTTACTGCGCCGGAAATTCTGTTTTTCTGGGTGGCACGGATGATCATCGCGGGTTACGAGTATCGCGGAGAATATCCGTTCAAGAATGTCTATCTGACGGGCATCGTGCGCGATAAGCAGGGACGCAAAATGTCGAAGTCACTGGGCAACTCACCTGACCCGATCGAACTCATCGAACAGTACGGAGCCGATGGCGTCCGCACGGGAATGCTGTTCAGTTCGCCCGCTGGGAATGATCTGCCTTTTGACGAGAAGCTGGTAGAGCAGGGCCGGAATTTTTGCAATAAAATCTGGAATGCCTTCCGGCTAACGCAGGGCTGGGAGGTATCGGCAGATATCCCCGCCAGTAATGAATTGGCAATTGCGTGGTTTGAGGCAAAGCTAAACCAGACGCTCGTGCAATTGCACGATGATTTTACTAAATTCCGCATTTCTGACGCACTGGGCGCGGTGTATCGGCTTATCTGGAACGACTTCTGTTCGCAGTACCTCGAAATGGTCAAGCCCGAATATCAGCAGCCCATCGATGCTGTTACCTATCGCGCTACGCTGGATTTCTTCGATAAATTGATGCGGCTGACGCACCCGTTTATGCCGTTCCTCACCGAGGAAATCTGGCAAAACCTGGCCGAACGCGGCGAGAAGGAAAGCATTTGCCTGGCCCCTTACCCGCAGCCTGGCGCAGTAGATACTGCCTTGCTGGAAGATTTTGACCGACTGATCGAACTGGTAACGGCGCTCCGCAATTTGCGAAATACCAAAAACCTTAGTCCCAAAACGGCCCTGCCGCTCGCCATCCGCACAGATTCAAGAACCCGTTACGAAAAACTTGCGGCTCTTATCCAGAAATTGGCCAATGTTTCGGCAATTACCTTTGTCGAGGGGCAGGCCGATGGCATGTCGTTCCTGGTGCGTTCCGACGAATTCTTTGTCGATCTGGCCGGAGAAGTGGACGTGGAGGCCGAACGCGATACGTTGCTGGCCGATTTAAAATACACCGAAGGCTTCCTGACTTCGGTGACGAAAAAACTTTCCAACGAACGCTTCGTGCAAAACGCCAAGGGTGACATCGTGGAAAAAGAGCGCCAAAAGCAAGCTGATGCGGAGGCCAAAATTGTGACGATTAAGGAAGCACTGGCGCGGTTGGGATAGGTAATAGATTGTCCCTTATCTCGGGCAAGGATTTCCTAAAATCTACTAATTTAGGAAAAATTAGGAGATTTTAGGAAATGTAGTCATCTTCGTAGTTTATTTCTTATGAGTTGATAGCACTCAATGATGGTAAGTTATGAGAAAAATTGAGAAGGCCCCTGATTGGTTTCAAACTAAGATTTTTTTACGAGCAGTCAAGGAACTAGTAAATAATGAAGAGTTCAGACTGGCGATTAATAAGATTAACGAGCAATATCTTTACTGGGATAAGGTAAAGTACCAGCAAAACTTTGGCATCGAAGATTACCTAGTCTTATGGTCAGCGGTAAAGCATACTAGAAACATCCCAGGTCAGGTAATTGAATTTGGCAGCTATAAATTCACATACTACCTTACGAATTCTATCCAAAAAAAACTCCACGAATTCGACCTGTACATTGGAGGTAATTTAGGAACTCAGGGTATAATTCCTTACGAGGATAAACACAGGTACCTCACCAGCTCCATTATGGAAGAAGCCATCGCTTCCAGCCAAATAGAGGGTGCGATCACGACGCGGAAGAAGGCCAAAGAAATGCTCCGAAAAAGTATCAAACCAAGAAACAAATCGGAGCAGATGATCGTCAACAACTACCGGACGATCAATCATATTGTCGATAACCAAAAGCAGTCAATTACGCAGGAACGGCTGTTTGAAGTGCATCGGCTAATCACTCACCAGACGATGAATGATGCTAGTGATGAAGGGGTTTATCGGGATAATAACGATATAAATGTGGTGGACGCGATAGACGGAGAAATTGTCCATATTCCGCCCGACTTCCGGGAAGTACCCGCCTTGATGGGCGAATTACTCCATTTTTTTAACCAAGATGATCCCGAAAGATTTATTCATCCTATTGTCAAAGGGTGCATTGTTCACTTCATGATTGGCTATATTCATCCGTTTGTCGATGGGAACGGTCGTACGGCGCGCGCTTTGTTTTACTGGTACTTGTTGAAGAATGGCTATTGGCTGACGGAGTACCTCTCTATTTCAAGGCTTATCGTAGAAAGCAAAAGCCAATACGCCAAAGCGTTCATTTATACTGAGGTCGATGAGAATGATCTTACCTATTTCCTGAATTACAAAATGAAGGTAATGAAACTCGCTTTCGGTAGTCTGCAAGAGTATATACAGCGAAAGATCAAAGAAAAGAAGCAGTCAACCAATTTTCAAAAAATTGAGAGTATTAATGAAAGGCAGGCGTTGATTTTGAAATGGCTCTTGGAAGAACCCGATCTGCTTTTCACCGTCAAAGAAATTGAAACGCGATTAAATGTTTCCAACCATACCGCCCGAACCGATCTGACAGTACTGGAAGGTATGGGGTATTTGGATGCTATCGATCTGAACAAAAAAACTAAGGGCTTTTCCCGATCAGCCAGATTCAATGAGTTATTGGATAATGCCTTAGCTCTCCACTCTTAATAGAATACTTTTTCTAAGTCAATAGCCATTGGAACGAAGGTTCCAGTATCTCCGTTTTCATCCTGTATTCTAAAAATGCTCCCAACCACGGGAGCATTTTTTATTTATCAATAAAACAAAAAACTACCCAAACATGAATAACCAGCAATCGCTCTTGCAACCTTACAAGAGCCAGAATTTAGACTTACCCAATCGCGTAGTGATGGCCCCCATGACGCGCAGCCGGGCTGATAACGTTGAAAAAGTACCCACCGCCGAGCTGCAGGGAGAATACTACGCCTTGCGGGCCAGCGCCGGACTCATCATCACCGAAGGCTCCCAGGTTTCGGAGCAAGCCGTTGGCTACATCAACACGCCGGGCATCCACAGCGAAGCGCAGGTGGCGGGCTGGAAAGAAGTGACGAAGAAAGTCCACACGGCGGGAGGACGGATTTTTATTCAGCTCTGGCACGTCGGGCGTATTTCGCACCCCGATTTCCATAACGGCGAATTACCATTGGCTCCATCGGCCCTCAATCCTGAGGCTAAGGCATTCACTCCCCAGGGCTTCAAGGACACCGTGACGCCCAGGGCGATGACGCTGGAAGACATCGGAACGACGATTCAGGATTTTGCCAAAGCGGCTAAAAATGCCGTCGAGGCGGGTTTTGACGGCGTTGAGATTCATGCTTCCAACGGCTACTTGTTCCACCAGTTTTTTAGCGCGACCTCTAACCACCGTACCGATGCCTACGGCGGTAGCATCGAGAAGCGGGCGCGCTTCCTGTTCGACGTGCTGGACGCGGTGAAGCAGGAAATCCCGACGGGTAAAATCGGCGTGCGGATGAATCCTTCGCTGAACGGCATCTTTGGTATGACCATGGACGAAGAAACGATTCCGACTTTCGATTACCTTATCAACAAGCTGAACGAGTACGACTTGGCGTACCTGCACTTGTCCGAGCCATTCAACGATGTGTCGGGTATTCCCTACGCCGAGACGAAAATAGCGAAGCGTTACCGCCCGATGTATGAAGGTACCTTGATGATAAACGCTGGTTTTGATCAGGAAAAGGGCAACGCAGTCATCGAGCGCGGCGACGCCGATTTGGTTTCCTTCGGAAAGCCTTATATATCGAACCCTGATTTAGTAGAGCGTTTTGCCCAAAACATTCCGCTGACGGAATGGGACGATAAGACCTTCTACACGCCCGGTAAAAAAGGATATTTAGACTATCCTGTGAAGGCGTGGGAAACCGAAGAGGTTTAAATAAAGATGACTCAATGCAAAAGGCCCGGAAGGAAACATCTTCCGGGCCTTTTGCATATTGAAAATTCAGTCTTATTACAATTTTGGCTCCCAGCCGGGCTGGTACTCGCGATCCCAGTACCTCATGGCTTTTTTGTCCATGATCTTGCCATTCTTGGGGTCCACGTCCAGCGGCTGACCGCCCGTTCGGTAGGCAATATTAGCCAGGTGGCACAGGTGAACGCTCTTAGCGCCTTCGGCGATGGGTGAATTCTGCTTGGCAGTACCACGCACCGCGTCGAAGAAATTGACGACGTGCAGTGTAGTCATATCGCCACCACCACCCAAGGCAGTTCCGGCCTCGTTGCCCTTGGAGTCGTTGCTCTTAGTCATTTTGCCGTTGCGGTCGTAAAGCTTATAGCCGCCGCGATCGACATACACATTTCCCTCGGTACCGAAAATCAGCGTTCCCCGGTCACTGCCGAAGGTATTGTAGCCATTACGACTTTGGCCCTGCCATTGAATTATTTTATCACCCGGAAAGCGGAAGGTAGCCTCCATCGTGTCGTACATTTCCCAGCCGTCGTTGGGAAAGTATCGTTTGGCCGCCTCGACCTCCACGCGCTCGGGATAGTCGCCCTGTAAAGCCCAGCGGGCTACATCTAGCTCGTGGGTACCATTGTTGCCCGACTCGGCGGTGCCGTAGTTCCAGCCGTACCAGTGCCAGTTGTAATCCCAGGTTTCGCTGGTGTACTCGCGGTGCGGGGCCGGGCCTTGCCACAATTCCCAATCAAGTCCGTCGGGTACGGGAGCTTTTTGTTGATTGGGTACTTCGCCGCGCGCGCTGGCGTAGAAGGCAATGGCTTTGTAAGGCTTGCCGATAACGCCGTCGTGAATTTCTTTGATAATTTCCTGCGACTCCGGGGCCGAGCGCTGCTGGTTGCCCATCTGAATCACCTTGTTGTATTTTTTCTGAAATTCCACCAGCAACTCGCCCTCACGCGGATTATGGCTGCACGGCTTCTCGACGTACACGTGCTTTCCCGCCTTCACGGCCATCCAAGTGCCGGGGGCGTGCCAGTGGTCGGGCGTGGCGTTGATGAGGACGTCGATCTTAGGATCTTCGATGACCTTGCGGATGTCATTTTCTAATTTGGGCGTATAGTCGATGTACTTGGAGAATTTCTTCACCGCCGACTCGCGCTGGCTTTTCATCACATCGCACAGATACACCAATTCTACATTGCTGCTTTTCAGACCGATGGGCTGATAATAAGCACCTAAACGACGTCCCAACCCGGCGATGCCGATGTGAATCCGGTCATTGGCTCCAATAATTTTGGCATAGCTACGGGCCGACATACCTTTTGTTGCCCCAGCGAACGCAATCCCCGCCGTGCTTAAAGCCACTTTCTTTATAAAATCTCTTCTTTTTTCCATTTTAGTTTAGTTTTAAGTTTCAAAGCGGCTCGGGCCGCCCCGCAAAAATAATTTTCCGTTAGTCTAGGCCCGCGTTGCGTCCAGCACACCCCGGAAGTACCCGACGGATTCGGCAATGCCGGCCAGCGGGTCGCCCATATCCTTTTCGTATTCCAAAGCGCAGACACCGCTGTATTTAACCTTGCGGAGGGTTTTGACCATTTTAGGAATGTCGATCACGCCGCGTCCGAGTTCGTTGGTCGTGCCGTCGCCAGTAGCAGAAGTGACGTTTTTGAGGTGCATATCGAAAATCCGCTTGTGGTACTTAGCGAAGTCAGCAATGGGATCGTTGCCGTAGCGCATATTGTGGCCGATGTCGAAGCACATACCCACGCGCGGGTCGAGGTCTTTGATGTAGCCGTTGACCGTTACGGCGTTGGGATACACCTTGTCGGTTGGTCCGTGGTTGTGGATAGCGTAGCGAATGTTATACTCCTTCACCTTTTGCTCCACGTAGGGCAAATCCGATGTCTCGGGGATTCCCACAATCAAATCGACGCCCACGCGCTTGGCGTAGTCGAAAGCCTGGTCGATGGCAGTTTTGGTCTTCATATAAATTGGCCCGACGCCGTAACCCGTCACGCCTGCTTCCTTCAATTTAGCGTGGAAAGCGGCAATTTCCTCCGCGCTGCTTTTCATCGGCAGGTGGAAATCCTTGATGCACAGCCAGTGTACATCCACTTTCTTCATCATTTCCAAAGACGGATCAAGTTTAAATTTGGCAAAAGTATAACCCGCCAGACCCAGTCGGAACGATTCGCCATCTTCACCTTCTCGGGCGTTGGTATCTTCCGATTCATGGGCCAGGGTCAGCCCGGAAGCTAACAGGGAAAGCGCCGCCGTACCCGATACGCCTTTTATAAATGTTCTGCGTGAAGACATTTTGATTGAGATATAATGGACAATGAATAATGGATAATGCGTGGCACTCTATTGCGACAGTTCAACTCCAGTAACTATAAGGACGATAGCGCTAGATATTACCCTTAGAAAGCTAGGAGAGATTACAGAAAAAAACAGGAAGTACACTAGAAAAGAAAGGCGCACCAAGAATACACGTCCGTAATTGTCAATTATCCGCTACCAATTAAGTCGCCAGATACCGCAGCAGCATGTCGAAGCGCTCCTGATCGATGCTTTCGACGGGGTCGTTGGCGTGGGCTTCCTCAATGGCGTAGCCATAGCGCTCAAGCGTGGCGATAACAGGATTGATGTCGGTGCGATTGAGTTTCAGCGTTAGCCGGGCGTCGCCGGGGTCACCGTAAGTGGGGGAGGAGGTATAGTAGCTGCTAATGATTTTAGTGCCATTGGACTCGATCAGGCGACTGAGTTCCGAGAGGGAGTAGTCGCGTTCGGCTACTTTTAGAACCAGCACCGCGCCGAGTTCCTGCACCCCCAGCGTGTCGGCGAAGTTTTCCAGCAGGTCGCTTACCAGGACAGTCCCCGTCAACAGCCCTTCTTCATCCACAACCGGAATCACTTTCAGGCGGTATTGGTTCGCCAGCCGCAGCAGTTCGTACACGTGCTGGTCCTCGTTGGCGTACACGTCCTGATGCTGCCGGATGATGTCGGCCAGCGGCGTAGTGTCGTCGGGAAGGTCAAGCAACATATTTTCCGACACCAGGCCCTTGTAAACCCCTTCCTCTGCCACGACCAGTTGCGGCGTGTGGTACTCTTCCATCCAGGCCAGCGCAGTTCCCACCGAATCGGTGAACTTCAACGTGGGCAGCATGGGATTGAGTAGCGTGGCGGCAAGCATGGTATGGATAGTACTTTTAGTGAATGGGAGCGGATTCTAGTAACGCATTTTTGGCCAAAAATTGTTCGAGAATCACGTTGAATTTGCCGGGATGCTCCATCATGGGAGCATGGCAGCACTTATCGATGAAGTGCAGTTCGGAATTTTTAATGAGGCGCTTAAACTCGTGGCCGACGTAAGGTGGCGTGATCGTGTCGTTCAATCCCCACACCAGCAGCGTTGGGATGTCGATACGATGCAATTCTTTGGCCAGGTTGTGTCGCTGGGCCGATTTGGCAATGCCCACGATGCTCATGCACTTAGCGATGCTCGATGTGGTCTCGAAAACGTCGTCGATCATTTCCTTGGTGGCTACTTTGGGGTCGTAAAAAGTGTAGGCCACGCGCTCGGCGATGTAGCTGTAGCTACCGCGCTTCGGAAACGAACCGCCCATCGAGTTCTCGAACAAGCCTGAGCTGCCCGTCAATATCAGTCTCTGGACACTTTCGGGATTTTTTAGGGTGTAGAGTAAGCCAATGTGGCCACCCAGCGAATTACCCAGCAAGTTGAAGCTATTCAGCTCTTTAAAAGCCAGAAATTTCTCCATAAAATCCAGTAAGGCTTCCAGCCCGGCTTTACGAGGCGGGAGTTCGTAGATGGGCAACACCGGAATTACCACCCGATAATGACCGGAAAAGCCATCAATAACCCCATCCCAGTTGCTCAAAGCCCCAAAAAGGCCGTGTAGCAGCAATAAGGTTTCGCCCTGGCCTTCGTCGATAAACCGGAAACCGCCTTCCTCGTGTGCCTGGTATTTCATTTTCTGAGAGTCAGTTGTATAGGAGGGATATGTCCGCTATAATAAGCAAAATGTACGGATGGTGTATAAAAATATGCCTAATTTTCCAGAATTAAGGGTGCGTGTAGTGCCAAAGCTACGCTTTTTTCAAAAGAAGAAGGGCAATTTTATAAAAAATATCCCTCACGCAATCTTCTAAATTTTATATTTAAACCAAACATTTATCCCAATAAACATGGAAACGTCCTATCCGATTGTAATCATAGGCGGCGGCGTGGCGGGTCTGACTTGCGCTTGCTATCTGCAACAGGCGGGCCGGGAAAGTCTAATACTGGAAGCCTCCGATTCTATGGGCGGACGCGTCCGCACCGATTTATACGATGGATTCAGGCTCGATCGGGGCTTCCAGATTCTGCTGACTTCCTACCCCGAAGCAAAGCGGCTGCTCGACTACGATGCCCTCAGTCTGCAAGCCTTCCGTTCGGGAGCAATCATTCGCCAGGAAGATCGCGGAAATGGCTTCACCGAAATGCCTAACCCTTTAAAAGAACCGCTTGGCGTGTTCAAAGCCCTAACCGCCCCAGTCGGTACGCTGGCTGACAAACTTCGGCTGGTAGAACTGATGCGGGATGTGAACGAAGTAACGCGGGCGGAAGATTTTTTCAAAGACGGCGATACCTCCACGCTGCATTACTTACAGGATTACGGATGGAGTGATGAAATGGTTGCCAATTTCTTTCGGCCCTTTTTTGGTGGAGTGTTTCTGGAGAACGAACTGATTACGTCCAGCAATTTCTTTCGCTTTGTTTTCAGGCAATTCTACAACGGCGACGTAGTTGTTCCCGCCAAAGGGATGCAGGCCATTCCCGAGCAACTGGCAGCAAGGCTCCCCGCTGAAATGCTACGTTTGAACACTTCCGTTGCGGCTATCGAAGGTCGAACGGTGCGCCTGGAAAGCGGCGAAAGGATCCTGGCTGACAAGATCGTCATCGCCACCGACGCCGCCACCGCTGACCGACTATTGGGAAATAAACAGAAGCGCGAATACAACGTAACGACCTGCACCTACTTTGCGGCGGACCGCTCGCCCTCGGCCCAAAAAATGATTATGCTGAACCCCCACCAACTTTCGGCGGTAGATCATTTGTGTGTCCCCAGCGATGTGGCCCCTAACTATGCCCCCACCGGACAGAGTTTGATTTCGGTCAGTACCCAGGGACTTGAATTATCGGATGAGGCCAAACTAGCCGAGGATATTAAGATGGAACTCAGCGAGTGGTTCGGGGAGGAAGTGCGGAGCTGGCGGCATCTGCGCAGCTATCACCTGCCGCAGGCCCTGGTAAAGTTTGAAGCCGGGAGCAAAGGCGAGACGCTGCAATTAGCCCCGAACCTTTATCGTTGTGGCGATTACACGGCCTATCCGTCGTTGAACGCCGCTATGCAGACGGGACGCGAGGTAGCGGAAATGATAAATTCAGTGGAGAGTTGAAAATGGAGCGCTACCCTTCGGCTTCGCTTAGATGGTACTGTCCTTACGGTGACAGAACATGATGAGAGAGGATACTGACAAAAAATCAGCCAGCCATCAAGTCTTTGATTTCGGCCCAGCGGCGGCGGGAGACGGCTACTTCGCTGCCATCAGTGAGGGTAGCTTTGCGGTTTTCGTCGTTGAGATTTTGCAAAAAATTCCGATTGATGATACAGCTTTTGTGAATGCGCAGGAAAGCTTCTGGGAAAATGGTTTCGTAAATGCCCAGGCTACGGGAGGAAAGGAACTGGGTGCCGTCGGTAAGATAAAAAATCGTGTAATTGCGCTTTCCGTCCAGGCGCATAATGGCCTGGACGGGAAAGGGCAAGTGGTGCTTGTATTGGAGATGAGGAAGTGGTAAAGCGATGTTCATCCCTGAGTCGTGCTGGCGTAGTAAGGCTTGCACGTTGCAAAGTAGGGGCCTATTTGACTTTTACCCAATACCGGATTTACAGTATTTTTTCATGCGCTACATTCGCAGACCCGCCGTGGGCAGGAAGCGCTCTCCATAAGTTTTGGCCAGCCGCTCACACTCTTCCACAAACTCCTTTTTTCCCACAAAGTCTACGAACGACAGCGTTCCACCCGTATAAGCCGGAAAACCCCAGGCCAGAATCGAACCCAAATCCGCATCTAATTTCGTGCGAATAACGCCTTCCTCAAAGCAGCGCACCGCTTCCAGCGCTTGCCGATAGAGCAGTCGTTTTTTCACTTCCTCCGCGTCTGGCTGTGGGTCAGCCAACGGGAATAATTCCGCAAGACCAGGCCAGGGATATTTGGTTTCATTTTCGGGATATTCGTAAAACCCGGCCTTCGACTTCTTGCCCATCCGGCCCATTTCTACAAACTGCTTGCTTATTTGATAACTTGTGTCCTCCTCGGTCAAAGCGCCATCGGCGATGGACTGCGAGGCAATTTTATAGACCAAATCCAGGGCAACCTCGTCCGTCACGGCCAGCGGTCCGACGGGCATTCCAGTCGCTTTGGCCGCGTTTTCGATCAAAACCGGATCGACGCCGTCTTTCAGTAGCTCCATGCCTTCGGACGAGTAAGTGATAAAACATCGGGAGGTGTAAAACCCGCGCGAATCGTTGACGACGATGGGTGTTTTACTAATTTTCCGCACATAATCTACCGCTACGGCCAGAGCGTAGTCCGAGGTTTTCTCACCCACGATCAATTCTACCAGCATCATTTTGTCCACGGGAGAAAAGAAATGAATACCTACGAAGTTTTCTGGGTTTTTGGATAAAGTCGCTAGTCCAGTGATGGGAAGCGTAGAAGTATTGGAACCCAGCACGCCATTCTCGACCAACATCGGCTCGGCTTCGCGAATGACCTGCGCCTTCACCTCTCGATTCTCAAAAACGGCTTCGATAATGAGATCGCAGCCCAGTAAGTCAGCGGTTTCGGCGGTGGGTTTTATCAAATCCAAGATTGCTGCCGCCCTCGTTTCGTCCAGTGTGCCGCGAGCAATGGCTTTATCCAACAATTTTCGGGAATAATTTTTGCCCTTGTCGGCGGCCTCCGCGCTGACATCTTTCAAAATTACCTCAATGCCCGCCAAAGCCGACACGTAGGCAATACCCGCCCCCATCAGTCCCGCTCCCAAAATACCCAGTTTTCTGACTTCCGTTTTCTCAATATCCGATGGACGACTCGCGCCTTTGTTGGCCTTGTTCAGCCCTAAAAACATGGTGCGAATTAGGTTTCCTGCGACCTTCGAGCGGGCGACCTGCACGAAATAATCCGCTTCGATTTCTATCGCCTGATCCATACCAACAGCCAGCCCCTCCTCCACGCAGGCCAGAATGGCCAGCGGGGCGGGGTAGTTACCGTGCGTTTTTTCCAGTACCGCCTTTCGATTCGCCATAATGACTTTCGCTCCGGCTTCGCTATTTACATTGCCGCCAGGGACCGGAAAGTTTTCCCGTGCGACGATTTCGCCCGTCTTTTCATCCCTTTGATCCCACGGCTTTACAGGTGCCGGATTAGCCAAAATCCAATTCTTCGCCGCTTGCAGCATTTCCTCGCGCGTGGCTGTCACCTCGTCCGCCATGCCGATTTCCAGAGCTTCGCGCGGCGACACGTCCCGGCCTTCCAGCATCAGCGGCAGTGCTGCCCCAATGCCAATCATTCGCGGCAACCGCTGCGTACCACCGCCGCCCGGCAGCAAGCCAAGCTTCACTTCGGGCAGGCCAATTTTGGTTTTCGGATCATCCAGCGCAATGCGGTGATGACAGGCCAGACACACTTCGTAGCCGCCGCCCAATACCGTGCCGTTGATCGCCGCCACGATGGGCTTGCCGTTAGTTTCCATTCGGCGGAACGTCCGGTTTAGCCCCATCGAAACTTCCAGCATCTCGCTCGGGTCCTGATCTTGATTGCGCAGAATCATTTTCAAATCCGCCCCGGCGATAAACTCCGGCTTAGCGGAGGTGACGATGATTCCTTTCACCGCCGAATCAGCGTAAGCTTTTTCCAAAGCCGCCTGAAATTCCGGAATGGAGGTGTCGTTGAGGACGTTCATCGGGGAAGTCTTCATGTCCCACGTGATGAGGGCGATGTTTTGGTCGATGTGGTATATAATTTCCATTGCTGATTGGCTTGAATGTTAGATTGGGAGGGGAATATATACAAAAATGCCCTGTAATCGCAATTACAGGGCATTTTCATTAACAAAAGGTGGGAGTAAAATGAGAAAAATTTATTCTCTCAATCACCAATCCACCATTACTTATTCCCCGTCCCCAGTTTAGCGGCACCCGTCTGTTTTTGCTCTGCTTGCATGGGATTAAGCGGGCGCTGGTACTGTTGCTGCTTGTAAATCTGGAAGCGCGTCGGCTTGGCGACGGGCGGGAACGAATTGTCCGCCGTGTCGATGTCGGCGATCTCGAAGTAAGGATCGAGCGTCCATTGCACCACTTTCTTTTTGGTAGAAATGATTTTGTTGATATTCTGGTCGTTGAAGCGCCAGATTTCGGCGGGGAAACGGGCGACGGAATCGGTGCCGTCCTCAAACTCCATTTTTACGATCACGGGCATCACCAGGCCACCCTTATTTTTTAGGCTCAAGGTATAGAAATTCGTATTCGCCTGCACCAGGTCGCGGTCTTCGGGCGACAGGCTGGTCAGGTAGTCGTCGTACTTCTTGCGATCCTGTGGCGTAACCTTGAACTCGTCGTAGCGGGTATAAAAATCGGCCATTGTCGAATCTTGCGCCACTACGGTCTGGTCTTTGGTGAGCGCATCGCGCTGCTTGCTGACGGTGTTCTTCATGCGGTCAGCTTCTTTACGAGCCAACTCCTTCTCAATCTCAGGATTCTGGGTGTCCACGCTGAACCAGTCCACGCTAACCAGCGCCTGATCCACGGGCTGCACGCCGTAGAACCAGCCCTTCCAGAACCAATCCAAATCCACACCCGAGGCATCCTCCATCGTGCGGAAGAAATCAGCGGGCGTCGGGCTTTTGAACTTCCAGCGGTTGGCGTATTCCTCGAAGGCGTAGTCGAACAGCTCGCGGCCCATGATCGTCTCGCGCAGGATGTTCAATCCGGCGGCAGGCTTGGCGTAGGCATTGGGCCCCAGGCCGATCACGTTGTCCGACGACGACATGATGGGTGAAAGAACTGCTTTATCCGACGCCATGTAGTCCGTCACCGACTGCGCTTCACCGCGCCGCGTTGGATAGTTGTAGTCCCACTCCTTTTCGGCCAGGTACTGGCAGAAAGTGTTCAAACCTTCATCCATCCAGGTCCAGTTGCGCTCGTCGGAATTGACGATCATGGGGAAGAAATTGTGGCCGACTTCATGAATAATCACGCCGATCATGCCGTATTTAGTGGCCTCGCTGTAGGTGCCGTCCTCCTCGGGTCGCCCGCCGTTGAACGAAATCATCGGGTACTCCATGCCGCCACCGCGCGTGGCGTGGCACGAAATGGCAACCGGATAGGGATACTCGAAGGTGCGATTGCCGTAAGAACGCAGCGTATGCTCCACCGCACGAGTCGAGTACTGTTCCCAAAGCGGATTGCCCTCCTTGGGGTAGTACGACATCGACCAAATCTTGCGGCCATTGCCGTAAACGTCAGTCTTCATGGCGTCCCAGATAAACTTCCGGCTGCTGGCGAAGGCAAAGTCGCGCACGTTGTCGGCTTTGTAAATCCAGGTTTTCTTGCCAGTCGGCTTGTTCTTTTCGTTGGCGATGGCCTCGTCCTGCGTCACGATGATAACGGGCGTCGTAGCGCTCTCAGCGTCTTTCATCCGCTTCTTCTGTTCGCTGGTCAGCATTTGGTTGTAGTTTTGGCACTCGCCCGAGGCGGCTACTACGTGGTCATTAGGCACGGTGAGGGCGACTTTGTAATTGCCGAAAATGAGCGAAAACTCACCCTGTCCCAGAAACTGCTTGTGGTTCCAGCCGTTGACGTCGTCGTAGGGGGCCAGGCGCGGAAACCAGTGGGCGATGAAGTAGTTGTAGTTGCCGTCTTTCTCGTAAAATTCGTAGCCGCTACGACCGTAGTATTCTGTGATGTAGTAGTTCCAGTCCACGCTAAAAACCACGTTGGTATTGGGCTTCATCGCAATCGGCAAGTCGATGCGCATCATAGTGCCGACAATGGTGTGGGACAACGTTTTGCCCGCTTTGTCCTTCACGGCGGTGATGTTGTAGCCAAACTGCTTTTTAGGGTCGAGGCTCGCGCCGCGTCCCGCATTCATGGCCTGCAACTGACCGGCACTCATGCCTTTTTCATTCATCTTGCCCGTGCGGCTCAAGGCGCCGATGGCGTCTTCCTTGAACAGGTTTTGGTCCAATTGCAACCAGATATAGGGCAGGTCGTCGGGCGAATTATTGAAAAAAGTAATGGTTTCGGTGCCGATGATGCGTTGGTTTTCGTCGTCGAGTTCGGCTTTAATGTCGTAGTCGGCGCGTTGCTGCCAGTATTCTCTGCCAGGAGCGCCCGAGGCCGTGCGGTAGGTGTTGGGCGTGGGCAGAGCCGTTCCCAACTGCTCAAAGGTGTCGTTGGCCTTGTAATTGTTGGGGTTTGTGGACTGCGCCCACGCACCGCCCGACAATAGAAGGGTCAGAATCAAGGATAGTAGTTTTTTCATTGGATAAAAGGTAATTTAGATTAGGTTGAATTATAAAGAAAAGTTATTGAAATGCGGTGGAGAGGAATGCTTGAAAGAGCGCATTATGAATAATCAAAGACAGGGCCATGCCCGCCACAACGCCCGACACAATGTAATTCCACGTCCGTTTGGGAACGCGGCCCAAATCTACAATCAGAAACGTTAGTACCAACAAAGCCAGCACGATAAGCATCTGCCCGAGTTCCAGCCCGAGGTTGAAGGCAAGCAGCGGCTGCCAGATGCTGGACTCTCCGCCCAGCAAAGCCCGCAAGTAGTCCGAGAAACCCATACCGTGGATCAAGCCGAAACCTAAAGCCAGCGCGTACCGCACGGGCGACCCTTTTTCCTCCCTGACCAGCGTGGTTTTAGGGATATTGTAAAACATGTTGACGATGGCCGTAATCAGAATTGTGATCGGAATTAGAAACTCGACCACATCGCGCCGGAATGAGATGATGTTGAACGTGGCCAAAGCCAGCGTCAGCGAGTGACCGACTGTAAAGGCAGTCACCAGAATCAGCACCTTTTTCCAATCGCGCAGCGTGTAAATGGCACAAAGCGCCACAATAAACAGAATGTGGTCGTAACCTTTCGGGTCGGTGATGTGTTCAAACCCTACCTGGAGATACGCCTGGAATTCACTCATAAAGGGGACAAACTTTTTTGGCTTTCGGCCGTCGATAATCGGCTTGATTTATAATCGTGATAATAGGAGCCGCCTTTTCCTTTTTCAAAAAATAAAGTTAGGAAAGTCTTTTGGAACTCCCTATCCTCGTGCTGCTTCGTACGACAAATGCTGCATAAGGTGTAATTTTTTCGTGTAAAAGTTAAATTCATATCATTGCCAATCCACTTACTATGAGAGCCATTCAGCTAGAAAAACCTGGAAATCCTATCGACGTACTCAAAGTTGTCGAGAAGCCGAAACCACAGCCCGCAGCGGGGGAAATTTTGGTGCAAGTCATTGCTGCGCCCATTAATCCCTCCGATATTTCGTTCGTGAGTGGCCAGTATGGCATCCAGCCTGAGTCGCCTTCGGGAGCTGGATTCGAGGGCGTCGGCACGGTGGAGGCGGTAGGGGAGGACGTACGGCTTCCCGTAGGGAGTCGGGTGAGTTTTACGACCATCGGCAGTTGGGGCGAGTACGCTATTGCGAACCAAAAAGCCGTTATTCCGTTGCCGGACGCCATCCCGGACGAAATGGCTGCGCAGTTGTTTGTCAATCCCTTCACCGCCTGGGCGATGGTCGAGGAATCCGGCGTGCAAAAGGACGAATGGCTGATGATTACGGCCTGTGGCTCGGCCTACGGAAAACTGGTCATTCAGCTATGCCAGAAAAAAGGCATTGAGACCATCGGTACCGTCCGCCGCGACGATCTGAACGAGGATTTAAAAAAACTGGGATTGAACGAGGTCGTCAATACCGAAACGGAAGACCTGCCCCGCCGCGTCCGGGATATCACGGGCAAACAGGGCGTCCGTTGCGTGGTGGACTCCGTGGGTGGAGACACCACTGAAGCCGCGATGAAGTGCGTGGCGCAAGGGGGCAAAATGCTCATATTTGGCTTGCTCAGCCAAAAAAATCCGCGCCTGGACATTGGCCTGATGATTTTCAAAGAGATCACGATCCAGGGCTTTTGGCTCACCGAGTGGATGCGCAAAGTCGATGCCCAAACCCGCACCCAAACCGCGCAGAACGTTATCGGCTGGCTAGCTAGTGGCGAAGTAGAACTACCCGTGGAGGCGACATACGGTCTGGACGAAATTGCGAAGGCTGTCGAACACGCCGACGCACCGGGACGTTGGGGGAAGATTTTGGTGAAGCCATAGGCGATGTAGAGACGTTGCATGCAACGTCTCTACCACCCATTACGCCTTCAACGCCGCATAATGCTTGAAAAACAGAGGAATCGTCTCGATGCCTTTATAATAATTGAACAACCCGTAACTCTCATTTGGTGAATGCAGGGCGTCGATGTCCAGGCCGAAACCCATTAGAATACTTTTGCGCCCCAGTTCCTGCTCGAAGAGGGCCACAATGGGAATACTGCCGCCGCCACGCGTGGGGATGGGTTTCTTCCCGAATGATTCTTCCATCGCCATTGACGCCGCCTCATACTCGATCGAGTCGGTGGGGTTTACGTAGGGCAAGCCGCCGTGGTGGGGCTTCACGCTCACTTTCACCGAGGATGGAGCGATGGACAGAAAATGTTTGATGAATTTCTCCTCGATTTCCTTGTCGGTCTGGTTAGGAACCAGCCGCATCGAGATCTTGGCGTGGGCTTTGGAAGGTAGCACGGTCTTGGCTCCTTCGCCAATGTAGCCGCCCCAAATACCGTTCACGTCTAGAGTAGGTCGAATGGAAGTGCGCTCGATGGTCGTGTAGCCCGCTTCGCCTTTTACATCTTCTATCAATAAATCCCGCTTGTATTCCGCCAAATCGAAGGGGGCTTCGTTCATTGACGCGCGCTCGTCGGCGGACAGCTCCTCCACGTTGTCGTAGAAGCCGGGAATGGTGATGTGGCCGTTTTCGTCGTGCAGCGAGGCGATCATCTCACACAGCACATTGATGGGATTGGCCACCGCGCCGCCATAAACGCCCGAGTGTAGGTCGCGGTTGGCCCCGACTACCTCCACTTCCAGATAAGTGAGGCCGCGCAGACCGACTTCGATGGAGGGAACGTCGTTGGCAATGATGCTGGTGTCGGAAATAAGAATAGTATCGCAGGCCAGCATATCGCGGTGCGATTTCACGAATTCGCCGAGGTGGTCGGAACCCACTTCCTCTTCCCCCTCGATCATAATTTTGACGTTGCAGGGCAGCGACTTGGTCGCGATCATCATTTCTAGTGCCTTGACGTGCATATAGAACTGCCCCTTATCATCGCAGGCCCCACGGGCGTAAACCCGCTCATTCTTGATGACGGGTTCGAAGGGCGGTGAGTCCCAAAGTTCGTAGGGGTCGGCGGGCTGCACGTCGTAGTGACCATAAATCAGCACGGTCGGGGCGGCGGGATTGACGATTTTCTCGCCGTACACAATGGGATGGCCAGGCGTTTCAAAAATCTTGACCCAGTCGGCTCCGGCGTCTTCGATGCTTTGACTTACGAACTCAGCAGCGCGTCGGGTGTCTTTTTTAAATTTAGAATCAGCACTCACGGACGGAATACGGAGTAGATCGAGCAGTTCGTCGAGGAAGCGGTCTTTGTTATCTTGAAGGTATTTTTGCATTAGTGGTTCAGATATGAAATATTAATTATGAGAGGTCTTTGACAAAGCTAGCGGATTGCGTTTGCTGTCCCAAATTGGGATTGCCCTCAAATGCGAAAGACCACCCGTTGGTGGCCTTTCGCATTTTAAATAAAGCAAGAAAAATTACGCGCTCACTTGATTCATCACTTCCGTCTGCTTGCGGATGGATTCCATGTGGACCAGTTTGAAAAGTTCGTCCACCAGGTTCGGGAACAGATTGAGACTGTTGCCCCACTCGGCGCGGGTATTCAGGATTTCGCGAAAGCGGTCCACTTGGTAGGCTGACACATTGTTGTCGCGCTTGTACTCGGCGATTTTCTCGACCAGAGACATCCGGGCAGCCAGCGTCTCGAGCAACTCGCGGTCGAGGTGGTCAAGTTTCTCGCGGATAATTTCCAGCTGGGTTTGGTATTCGTCGCCGTACGATTTCTTACGGACGTGCAATTCGTGAAGCATTTCGCCCAGCGCCACCGGCGTCAGTTGCTGCGCCGCGTCGGACCAGGCTTTATCAGGGTCGCGATGCGACTCGATGATGAGACCGTCGTAGTTCAGATCCATCGCGCGTTGTGTCAACTCAAACAGCAGGGAGCGCTTGCCAGCCATGTGGCTGGGATCGCCAATGATGGGCAGTTGTGGGAAAAGCGTTTTCAGCTCAATGGCAATGGGCCACATCGGTGAGTTACGGAACTTGTTTTCCTGGGCGTTGGAGAAGCCCCGGTGGATGGCTCCCAACTTTTTAACGCCCGCCAAATTGAAACGCTCCAATGCACCAATCCACAATTGGAGATCGGGATTCACGGGATTTTTAACCAGCAGCGGCACGTCTACGCCTCTCAGGGCGTCGGCCAGTTCCTGCACATTGAAGGGATTCACCGTGGTGCGCGCGCCTACCCACAGAATATCTACGCCATACTTTAACGCCAGTTCGATGTGATTGGGGTTGGCTACCTCGATGGCCACGGGCATTCCGGTTTCCTTTTTTACCGTTTGCAACCAGGGCAGGGCGGCTTCGCCCATGCCCTCGAAGGAGCCGGGACGAGTACGCGGTTTCCATACGCCCGCGCGAATCACGTGCGCGTAGCCTTCGTTCTTAATCTGAATGGCGGACTCCACCATTTGCTCCTCGGTTTCGGCGCTGCATGGTCCGGCAATCACCAGGGGTTTACCATCGGTATTGATCCAGCTATTGAGAGGAAGGATGTCTAATGAGGCATTCATATTCAACTACTTAACCTTATGAAAAATAAAAAAATATATTGATAAAAATCCTTACAAAATAGGCTATTGCGGGGCTTTGCGTACCTTTGTTGCCCAAACAACTGCTGGGGAGCCAATTATTGGTATGATTCTAAAAAAAATCATACTGGTTTCTCAGGCATTACCGTCTTTTTTTCTTGAAAATAGAACCCGTTTCTTTTCGTTTAAAATAACGAGGAATCCGAATTTAACCCAACGACTCACTTATAATGCCCCCCATAACTCAGCCAGCCATTTCACCCGCTGTATTCGAAGATACCTCCGTGGCCTTTGCCGCCAAGTCTAACCATCAGCTGCGCAAGACCTATTGGCTTTTTGCGATGATGAACCGGGCCGGACTTGTAAATTTAGGGACTTTTTTTATAAAACTTGCTCTAAGACTTCATTTACCTATAAAAAAACTCATTCGTGACACCATTTACGAGCAGTTCTGCGGTGGGGAGACGATTCGGGAATGCGAAGGTACCATCCGCCAATTGAGTGAATCGGGCATTGGTACCATCCTTGATTACTCTATCGAGGGCGAGGACGAAGAAGCCGTTTTTGAAGATACCACCGCCGAACTTCTCCGTACCATAGATCGCGCGGCCACGTCGAAAGATATTCCGTTTACGGTGTTTAAAGTATCGGGAATTGCTCCAAATGACCTTCTTGAAAAAGTACAAAAGAAAGCTGATTTATCCCCAGCCGAAAGTAAGGCATACGCACGGGTGGAGGATCGGGTCGAGCGACTGTGCAGTCAGGCGCACCTGCGCTCGGTGAGGATATTCTTCGACGGTGAGGAAAGCTGGATCCAAGAAGTTATAGATGATTTAGCCTACACCATGATGGCACGCTACAACAGTCGACAAGCGATCGTGTTCAACACCTACCAGCTTTATCGGCATGAGGTGCTGGAAGCCTACAAAAGCGCGTACCTGCGGGCCAGGGAAAACAATTACATTCTCGGCGGTAAGCTCGTGCGGGGCGCCTATATGGAAAAGGAACGCGTTCGGGCGCGGGAAAACAACTACCGTAACCCAATTCAAGCGACCAAGACCGATACCGACCGCGATTACGATGCCGCCGTTGATTTTTCGTTGGAACACGTCGACTATATCGAGTTTTGTCTTGGCACTCACAATGAAGCAAGTAGCCTGCATTGCGCCGAGAAGATGCAGCAACTTTGCCTGAAACCCGGCGATTCCCGCGTGTGGTTTGCGCAACTGCTGGGCATGAGCGACAACTTGTCCTACAATTTGGCTAATCTCGGCTACAATGTCGCCAAGTATGTGCCCTACGGCCCTATCGACTCGGTGATGCCGTACCTGTTTCGCCGGGCCGAAGAAAACAAATCCATTGCCGGACAAAGCAGCCGGGAGTTCCTGCTGGTAAAGCGCGAAATGAAACGCCGCAACCTGGGAGCAGTGTAAGGCTCAAAAAAAGGCTTATTTTTGCCTTTCCAACATCTTATCTAACGCCGCTTTACGGCATTTCGGCCGAAGTATGCGTTCTGTTCCCGCAAAACTTTCAGTAATGATCCAATCCAAGAATCCGACCAAATACCTTCTTCTCAGCTTATTGCTTATTGTGATCGACCAAATCTCTAAGATGCTGGTCCATAAGTATATGGAGCCGGGATTTTCGGGTCAAATCGCGCTGATCGGTGATTGGATGAAACTGCACTACGTCCTTAACCCCGGCATGGCGTTCGGCATGGAGCTGGGCCATACGTACGGCAAACTCTTCCTGACGCTCTTTCGCCTGGTAGCGATGGGAGCGATTGCCTGGTACCTCATCAGTTTGGCGCGGCGCGGTGCGGCCTCCGGCCTGCTATGGGCATTGGCGATGATTCTGGCCGGGGCTGTGGGCAACGTGATCGACAGCACTTTCTATGGTGTGTTGCTTGGTAATGCTCCTTACGGCTCGTCGACGCCCTGGTTTCACGGGCAGGTCATTGATATGGTTTTCGTGGATTTTTGGGAGGGATTCGTGCCCGATTGGGTACCCGTCTGGGGCGGACAATATTACTCCACGCCCATTTTTAACTTCGCCGATGCTTGTATTTTTGTGGGTGTTTGCACGATACTAATTTTCCAGAGCTCCTTTTTCAAACATAGCCATGAGTATGAGGTGGAGGAAGAAGGAGAACCGGTAGCGGAGGGTGAACAGTTAGGTAAAGAAGATTCCAGCTACGTCGATTACGCCAACCCTGCCGAACCGACCGATAGCAGCATCACTTTTTTAACGGAAGACCCGGAAATTAAAGAAGACGCCATCATACCCAACAACGACGCTACACTTCCTGCTCCCAAAAAAGATGATGGGAGGATGGAGGCGTAATTTATTGCGTGGTGTCCAGCGGCGAAAAATCCTTAAATGCCCGCTTCAAAGCTTTGTCCGTCGCTTCTTTCTTGTTCTCCCAGTTGGCGTCTAACTCCAAGGCGACTAATCCTTTCAAATTCATTAAGACGCGGAATTCGTCCAGCTTTCTGATAAAATCGTTGGTGCGACGGGCTGATTTTAGCGAGTATTCACGGGCAAAAACATCGCCCTTGTTCTGCAATTCGCTCTTTTTCTCCATCACGTAGTTGAAGCGATCCAGCAGGTCCTTAGTGGAGCGGCCAATGACCTCGGTGGCTTCCAGCGTGCCGATGGTCATCACGGTAGTGCCGCCAATGGTGGTGATGCCCGTTTTCAAGCCGGGCTTCTTGGGACCCGCGATGACCGGAGCCAAGCCCGTGGAGGCACCTAGCGAGGCATTCAGCACCGAGCGATTTTTCTTGCCTTTCTTGGCGCGTCGGTAGCCTTTTTTCAGTTCCTCTTCTTTCTCCTTCATTTGTTCCAGCAAGCCCCAGGCATTTACCAGGCCGCTGCGGTAGAGGGCGTAATTGTAAGCGTCGCGCTCTTCTTCGTTGACGGTGTTCAGGATTGTAAAGTGAATTTTGCGCTCGGCACGGTTTTGGGCTTTGTCCAAAACATAGAAGGTGACGTCGAAAGCCAGCGAATCATAAGGATCTTTCACAAAATCGTAGCCCGGCGTCCAGATGAACTCGTAGGACGTAGTGGCATTTCTGACAATAGTGTTTTGCGGAATATCACGATTGTCGGAAACAAAAGAAAATGTCGAGATGTCGTCGTCTCCGTTCGGATCTGAGAGGAAAAACTTGATATTGATGGCCGTGTTCTCCTTACTCTTTACACGATTTCCGTTGGGTACCACCGTGATTTCGGGTGGTAGATCCATCTGCGTGGCTTCTAGCTTTATGCGGCCCTTAGTACGGGCTTTGGCGGGTTGGTCCTCTACGTAAAACTCGATGTAACGCGCTCCTTGGCGCAGAAAGTTGAACTGAGTCAACGAAGGCTCCCAGGTCACTTCTCCATTGGCCGAAATCTTCATCCCTTCGGGCATCTGCTCCGCCACGGGAACGATCACCACCGGGTCGCTGTCGGGGTCATGCACCGCGTTCATGTCGATTTGGTAGGTGTTTTGGGTTTTGTACTGGACGTAAAATGGCCGCAATTCGTCTACTTCCGGCGGACGGTTGACATGAATGATCTTGAAAGCAATTTGCTTGGTGACACTTTCCCCCGCCTTATTGGTAGCCTCGAACACTACGGGTAGCGAACGCAGCGTATTGATTCGGTCGGCCATATCGTAGGAGGGTGTCCATAAGAAGTGGCCTAGCGAATCGAAAATCATGTCTTTTTGCCGTCCTTCGGTGATTGAGAAAAACACCGTATCTGATTTACCACCTTGTGCTTTCAGCTTGAAAGAAATCTCCTTGCCTTCTTCCAAAATGTTCCAGCTCGGTTCGGTCGGCAGGATGATTTGCAGAGGCGTCGTCTCTTTATTCGTATCCTGAGCAAAAGAAGCATTTGTAATTATTCCAAGAAGAGCAATTAATAAAAAGCTTAGAGGTGAGGAGAATGGACAATGAAGAGAGAGGGACCCAGCCTTGAAATTTAGCTGACTTTCAAATGGTTGTGTTTTCATTGGTCAATGCAATTATTGAACGCGTAACCGGAAAAGAAGTGTGCCTTCGTGTTCAACATTTAGGAAAAAATCTTTATTCTAAACGCAAAAATAGAGATTCCCGTATGGAATGCAGCTTTTTGAAACTTTACCCATAAAAAAAGCGAAGCATCCGATGCTTCGCTTTTTACCGAAAAAAGGTTCACCTTATTTCTTAGGTGGTGTCGTGCCAGCTTTTGGCGCAGTCGATGGCGCGGCAGGCGTTTCGGGGGCCACTTTGGCAGGATCGACTCCCAGTTGCTTAAAGACCAGGTCAGAAACGTTATTTTCCTCTGAACCCACGTACAGCAGAATAGGGGTAGTGTTTTGACCCGCATCCGAGTTGAGGATGTACAGATAACCGTTGGCCTCACCTACCGCTTTGATAGCGGTGTTTATTTTCAACAGAACTGGCTCGATCAGTTGCTGGTACTTGGTCTGCAAGGAGGTTTCAGAGTTACGCTGCAAATCCTGGATGGCTGTTTGCAGTCCCTGCAATTCCTTCTCTTTATCAGCCTTAATAACGTCGGCCATGCCGGCGGCATTCTTATTATAGTTGTCCAGCTTTTCCTGGAATTCTTTGTATTTGTCTTGTAGGGCCTTGTCAAGTTGGGCCTTGGTGATAGAAAGCTCATTTTCGATTTTTTTTGCCTCGGGGAGTTGGCCCAGAATAAAATCGACGTTTGTATAACCTATTTTGGTGCGAGGTGCTGAAGCGGTAGTCTGCGCAAAGAGGGGCGTGCAGGCCACGGCAAAAAGCATCATAAGAGAAATCAACTGTTTTTTCATTGGTTCGTGTTTATTTAGGTTTTTTGGTTGTACTGGTTTGGTTATTATCGGTAGAAGCTGGCGCGGTACTTGATGCGGCTACTGGTTTGGTATCGATGCCCAGGTCTTCCATGACGTAATCCGTGTAATCGTGCTTGGGATTGGTATAAACCATCACAAAATCGCTGGACTTGTCAAAAAGAAAATCGAGCCTCCGTTGCGAACAAACTTTTTCGACTGATCTTTGAACGCGTTCCATGACGGGTTTCAGCAAGTCTTTTTTCTTCTGAAACATCATCCCATCCACGCCGAAGACCTTGTTGTTGTACTCGCGGGCTTCTAGTTCTTTCTCTCTGATTTCATTTTGTCGCTTGCGTTTAAGATCGTCCGTCAAAAGTACTTCTTCAGCCATGTAGGCGCGTTGCAAGCGGTCAATTTCCGCGCCCTTTTCCTGGATTTCCTTGGCCCAGCGTTCTGAGAATTGATTCATCTCACTTTGGGCCTTCTGATACTCAGGCATTTTGCTGGTGATGTACTCCATATCGACGTAGCCAAACTTCTGAGCTTGAACTCCCAGCGACGAAACGGACGACAAAAGTAATAAAAATACGATCTTCTTCATGCGAAGGCGCTGTTTTTTTGCACTTTATAACGAAATCACCCTTGCTTTATTACCGGATTTGCTGCCCGATGGTGAAGTGGAACTGCCCGCCGCTGCGCGTGTTCGAACCCTGAATCTTGTCGAAGCCGTAGCCCCAGTCGATGCCCAGCAGGCCGAAGGCGGGCATGAAAATCCTGGCTCCGCCGCCCGCCGAACGCTTGATGTCGAAGGGGTTATAATCGCGGTAGCTGCCCCAGTTATTGCCGCCTTCCAGGAAAGTAAGCAGGAAGATGGTCGCTTGCGGGTTGAGCGATACCGGGTAGCGGAGCTCCGTCACGAACTTGTTATACACTACGCCGCCGCCGCCCAGTAGCTGACCACTGGGGTCAAGTGGCCCCACTTTACGATCGCCGTAGCCACGCAAACCGATGATGTCCTGGTCGGCCAGGGCGAAGGAGCCCTGTCCGGCCAAACCCGAGCCGCCCACGATAAAGCGGCCAAAAGGACTTAGCCCCACCTTGTCGCCGTAGCTGCCCAGGAAGCCCATATGGGCGCGGGCGCTCACCACGAGTTTACCGGTAATGGTGGCGTACCAACTGGCGTCGAACATCCACTTGTGGTACTCAACCAGCTTGAACTTATCCTTAACATCGGTGAAGTTATTCTTCCGAAAGGCCGAGTAAGGCGGCGTGAAAGTGGCCGCCAGCGAGAGCGAAGAACCCGAGCGTGGATACTGGTTATCACTCAGCGTATTACGTGACAGGGTGGTGTTGAAAGTCACATTGTAGGAATTACCGTTGCTGTAGCCGATGCGGAAAAAGTCCAGGCTGTCGAGGCGGTACTTTTGCAAAGAAAGCGAGTGGGTCAGGACCAGGAAGCGGTCGGGTACCTTCAAACGGCGGCCCAACGAGAAAGTGATACCATCATTGGTGTAGGAGCCGAGGAAAGTTTGCTTGCCAGCCGGTACACGAGGTCCACCGTAGCCACCGCCATAACCACCGCCGCCGTATCCGCCGCCATAACCGCCATAACCGCCACCACCGTAGCCGCCACCATATCCACCTCCGTAACCACCATAACCTCCTCCACCGTATCCATTAGAAATCCGGTAAACGGTGCGGGTCAGGGAAACGCCAAAGTTGATGGGTTTTTTGCCCCCTAACCATGGCTCGCTGAACGATAGCGAGTAGGTCTGGAACTGCTTCCCATTGGCCTGAAAGCGTACCGAGAGCTTTTGTCCATCGCCCGAGGGCAACGGGCGCCACGACGAGCGGTTGGGAATATTGCGCAGGGAGAAGTTGTTGAAAACCAAGCCCAAAGTACCCACAAAGCCAATATAGCCGCCCCAGCCTCCGGAAAGCTCGATTTGGTCGGAGGGCTTTTCCTCCACCGTGTACTCGATGTCCACCGTGCCGTCGGACTGGTTCGGAATGGGATTGATCTTGATCTTTTCGGGATCGAAATAGCCCATCTGCGCCAGTTGGCGGTTGGTATTGATGAGCTCCGTTTTGCTGAATTTCTGACCCGGCAGTGTAAACAGTTCGCGCAGCACCACGCGGTCGCTGGTCTTGGTGTTGCCGTTCAGGATAATGCGGTTGATCGTGGCCTGCTTGCCCTCGCGGAGCCGAATCTCGATGTCGATCGAATCGCCCACGACGGAAGTCTCGACGGGCTGGGCGCTAAAATACAGGTAGCCGTCGTCCATGTAGAGCGAGCTGACATCCGCGCCGGGAATGCCGTTGATCTTCTTATCCAACTCTTCGGGATTGTAAACATCACCCTTTTTCAAGCCCAGAATCTTATCCAACAATTCGGTCTTATGCAGGAAGTTGCCCGCCCAGGCAATGTTGCGGTAGTAGTATTTCGGCCCCTCGTCGATCTTCATCACGATGTCGATCGTCTCGCCACCTTTGCCTTGAATGCTGTCGTAAACGATAGTCGCATCGCGATAGCCGTTCTTGCGGTAGTAGGCGATAAGCTTATCCTTATCCTCGTCGTAAAGCTTGGGAATGTACTTCGAGGGCGTAAAGAGGTGCCAGAGTTTCTTTTCCTTGGTTTTTTTGAGTTTCTTTTTCAGGGTAGCGTCGCTAATGGCTTCGTTACCGATGATGTCGATTTTTTCGATCTTGACCTTTTTACCCTTGTTGACATTAAAGTTCAGCGTCGCCTGACCACGCGTGGTGTCGGGAATTTGGAGGGCTTTAACAGTGATATTGTAAAAGCCTTTGTCCATAAAGTGCTTCTTAATTAACAACTGCGTGTTCTTGATAACCGTCGGCGTGATGACACGGCCTTTGATAAGCTTTACCTTATCATTTAAGGTTTCTTTCTCGCCCTTCCGCAGCCCGGAGAACGTCACTTTGTATAAACGGGGCCGCTCCTTGATGTGGATATTGAGCCAAATCTTGCCCTCTTCTATTTTGGTATAAAGGATCTCGACATCGTCGAGCGTACCGAAATCCATCATCCTTTTGATGGAAGAGGAAACCGCCGGACCCGGCACCCGAATCTTGTCGCCCTTCTGCAAGCCCGAAATGGACACCATGCTGTTGGGGTCGAGAAACTGCGTTCCCGACACAGTCACGTCCATAATTTCGTATTCCTTGGGATCGGTATAATCCAGTGCGGACCCCTGCTGCTCGGTGGCGGGCTTCGCGGGAGTACTCCCCCCCACGCCAATACGCTGTGCCTGACTGGCCACCGAGCAAGCCAGTACCAGCGTCAAAACTTTCAAAGACATGGATAACCTGGTAAATTTCTTCATACTATTTTTCATGTGGCTGATACTTGTGTTCCTATCATATTTATTCGACAGGTTAAATGACCGAATATAAGTATTTTCAACTGTTTAGCTGCTCGCTCGTCTTTCCAAACCTCCGCTCTCTTTTCTGATACGACAAAATACCCTCGTATAGATGCGGCTTGCGGAAATCGGGCCAATAGACATCGTCATAAATATACAGTTCGGCGTAGGCCAATTGCCACAAAAGGAAATTGCTGATTCGGTGGTCGCCGCCCGTACGAAGCATTAAATCTACATCGGGGCGGCCCTGCGTGGCCAGTCTTTCGTTCAGTAGACCCTCGGATATGTCTTCGGGTTGTAATGCTCCCGACTTTATTTCGCGGGCGAGTTGTTGGGTAGCCTGCACGATGTCCCATTTGCCACTGTAGCCAAGGGCCAAAATCAGGTTCAAGCCGTCGTTTTGGCGGGTGTGCTCGATGGCTTCGGCCAGTTGGCGGCGGCAGCGGTCAGGCAAACTATTCAGGTCGCCGATTGAATCAAGGCGCACGTTATTTTCCTGTAAAGTCGGCATCTCGTCGCGAATCGTCTGCACCAGCAACTCCATGAGGGCCTGCACTTCCAACTTCGGACGCCCCCAGTTTTCGGTAGAAAAAGCGTAGAGCGTCAGGTACCCGACGCCCAATTCGGCGCAGCCTTCGGTCACTTCCCGTACCGCTTTAATGGCGCTTCTGTGGCCAAAAATGCGGGCTGCGCCTTGGTTTTTAGCCCAGCGCCCATTGCCGTCCATGATAACGGCGATGTGTTTGGGCAGATTGCTCAAGTCAATGTCTTCCTTCATTCCGTAGACCCGAGATTAACTTTTTTTAACAAAAAATGTGGCAAGTACGTAGTACGGGCAGTTCGCCCGTTTCAACAAAAAAGCCCAAAAACTATCTA
>JBBSUC010000047.1:0-53019 GCA_038235275.1 Cytophagales bacterium
GGGCAGGAATTGTTGGATAAAGTGGCAGTCCAGGCACCGGACATCGTGCTGATGGACTTGCAGATGCCCGTGATGGACGGAATGCAGGCTACGGAAATTTTGCTTGGAAAGCATCCCGAGGTAAAGGTCATCGTGGTTTCGATGTACGACGAAGACCGCTTTGTGCTGCACATGCTGGAAAAAGGCGTGCATGGTTATCTCCTGAAAGACACCTCCCCCGACGAAGTAGAAAAAGCTATCCGCCGCGTGGCTGACGAAGGCTATTATTACAGCGACTTCGTGTCAAAGGCCATGCACCGCAAAATGGTAGCCCGCAGCAACATCAAGCAGCCTTTCTTTCCCAATGCCCACAACGTGGGACTCTCCAACCGCGAACAGGAAGTATTACAACTCCTCTGCGACGGCCTTTCCACCATCGAAATCAGCGAAAAACTCTTCATCAGCACCCGCACCGTCGAAGGCCACCGTCTGCGCATCCTGGAAAAAACCGGAACCAAGAATACGGCGGCAGCGGTGGCGTTTGCTTATAAGAATCACCTTATTTAGTGGAGAGTTGAGAGTTGAGAGTTGAGAGTTGAGAGTTAAGAATGCTATTAATCTAAAAAAGGCACTACTATGAAAGGTGGGATAAAAGATAAGTCGTTTGCTTTTGCGATTCGTGTAATCAGACTGTACAAAATGCTGGTATCAGAGAAACGCGAGTATGTACTTTCAAAACAAGTTTTAAAAAGCGGTACTGCCATCGGGGCATTAGTGAAGGAGGGAGAACACGCGCAGTCGAAAGCAGACTTTCTTAACAAGATGAACGTGGCACTCAAAGAAGCTAACGAAACTGAATACTGGCTGCTCCTACTGAAGGAAACTGATTATATCAGCGAGAAAGAGTTCGATTCGATACATAAGGACTGCGATGAAACTATTCGAATGCTCGTTAGTATCGTAAAAACCACAAAAACTTCTCTTGGCAGACAAAAATAACTCTCCACTCTCAACTCTCCACTCTCAACTAACCCTCACTTCCGCCCAAAATACTGCAACGCCACTCCCGCCGCATTACGCTTCTCGCTGAACGTATAGTAGCCTTTCATGTCGCGGCCGAAGCAGACGGCCTCGCCCTGGGGTTCGAGGGCGTAGGGGACGGGCTTATTCGCCTCGCGCAGGAGCGTTTGGCCGATGCTTTCGCCCGCTTTTCGTTTCCAGTAATAGATATTGGTGTAGGTACGAATCAGGATTTCCTGCCCATCGGCCGAGATGTCGCCGCCCGTAGCCAGGAGCAAGGCCGGAATTTTTCCCACTAACTCGGCGGTCATCGTTCCTTCCACCGACTGCGGATAAGGAAGGCGATAGAGATGAGTGCTTTCCAATTCTTTGGTAATTACAAACAGATCATTTGTGATAGGATCGAGCAGCAAAGTTTCGGCATCGGGGGTGCTGTCCGGGTAGCGAAACCTGAATTTGGCAATTTTATCCGGGCTGAAGTTTTCGTCGAGGTTTTTCAATTCCGGCAGCCGGTAAATCGTATGGGTATTCAGGGCGGGACTGGCATCGTTGTTACCGATGTCCCCGATATAAAGGAAACTCACGCCCTGCTCCGCGCCCCCGCCGACGGCAATATCCTCCCAATCGATGTTCGTGACGCCGGGCGGAGAGTAGCGGCGGACATCCTTGCCGTCGTGGCTGATGAGGAACAACTCGGCCGCGCTGCCCGCGTCTTCATGCGTCCACAGATAGCCCGCGATGGTGCGGCTGTCGGCCAGGCCCGAGGCTTCGTCCACCAGGCCGGGCGCCACCGGGTACCGATCAGGAACGTTGGCGAACTGATCGGACTTTTCGCCGCCGATTCCGGGCGAAACGGGTTCTTTTTCCCAGCAGGCCGTAACGGTGCCCAAGAGAAGTAAAAGAGAGAGTATAACGGGGGCGGATGATTTCATAGCAAGGGGATTCAAGGTAGATTTGGTAAAATTACGTACTTTTGCCCCGCCAAGGCCCGGCTACCCGGTAAAAATTGAATTTATTTTTGACCATGCTGAGAACGCACAACTGCGGAGAATTACGCTTAGACAATAAAAATCAGGAAGTTACCCTCTGCGGATGGGTGCAAAGGAGCCGCGATAAAGGCGGTATGCTTTGGATTGATCTAAGAGACCGTTACGGCATCACCCAGCTTTTGTTCGAGGAAAGCGACGCCAGCCAGGAGTTACTCGAGAACGCCCGGACGCTGGGCCGCGAGTTTGTGGTGGCCGCCAAGGGCGAGGTAATCGAGCGCTATTCCAAGAACGACAAAATGCCCACGGGTGATATTGAAGTGCGGGTCCACGAGCTGGTCGTTCTGAATCCAGCCAAACTCCCGCCCTTCCTTATAGAAGACGAAACCGACGGCGGCGAGGACCTGCGCATGAAGTACCGTTACCTCGACCTGCGCCGCGCACCGATTCGCCAAAACCTCATGCTGCGCCACCAAGTCGCTCGGCACACCCGCCGCTACCTCGACGACCTTGATTTTATCGAGGTCGAAACCCCCGTTCTCATCAAGTCTACGCCCGAAGGAGCCCGCGATTTTGTGGTACCCAGCCGCATGAACCCCGGTGAGTTTTACGCCCTGCCGCAGTCGCCGCAGACGTTTAAGCAACTGCTGATGGTATCGGGCTTCGACCGCTATTACCAGATTGTCAAGTGCTTTCGCGACGAAGACCTGCGGGCCGACCGCCAGCCGGAGTTCACGCAAATCGACTGCGAGATGGCCTTCGTCACTCAGGAGGACGTGTTGAACACCTTCGAAGGCCTGATCCGAAATTTATTCAAAAATGTAAAAAACATCGACCTGCCCGAGGTACCGCGCATGACCTACGCCGAAGCCATGCAGCGCTACGGTTCCGATAAGCCCGACATCCGCTTCGGCATGGAGTTCGTGGAGTTGAAAGGCGCGGAGCGCGATTTGACTTCCGGTAAAGACTTTAACGTCTTCGACGCGGCGGAACTCGTCGTAGGTATCCGCGTTCCCGGCGCGGCCTCTTACACCCGCAAGCAACTGGACGAACTGACCGAATGGATGCGGCGTCCGCAGATCGGGGCCAAGGGGTTGATTTATATGCGTTATAATGAGGACGGCGACGGCGGACCGGGCTCCATGAAGTCTTCGGTCGATAAGTTTTACGACCAAGCCAGTCTGCAACAATGGGCCGAAGCCTTCGACGCGCAGCCGGGTGACCTGCTGCTGCTGATTTCGGGCGCGGCCGACCAGGTCCGCAAGCAACTCAGCGAACTGCGCCTGGAAATGGGCAACCGCCTGGGTCTGCGCCCCGCCGATGAGTACTGCGTGCTGTGGGTGGTGGACTTTCCCCTGCTGGAATACGGCGAGGACGAACACGATGCGTCGAAGGGCCGCTGGTACGCCATGCACCACCCTTTCACCAGCCCCAAGCCGGAGGACATCCCGCTGCTGGCGACTGAGCCGGGTAAAGTGCGGGCCAACGCCTACGACATGGTTATCAACGGCGTGGAAGTCGGCGGCGGTTCGGTCAGGATTTTCCAGAAGGAACTCCAAAAGAAGATGTTCGAAATCCTGGGCTTTACCGCCGAGGAAGCGCAGGCGCAGTTTGGCTTTTTGCTCAACGCTTTCGAGTTCGGCGCGCCGCCCCACGCGGGTATCGCCTTCGGCTTCGACCGCCTTTGCTCCCTCTTCGGCGGGGCCGACTCCATTCGCGACTTCATCGCCTTTCCCAAAAACAACTCGGGCCGCGACGTGATGATCGACTCCCCCTCCCCCATCGCCGACCAGCAACTGAAAGAATTGAGTATCAAAGTGGCAAAAGCCTAACAACCCTATTGACCAAATTGCAACATAACACCCATCCCGTGCGCTATCTGTTTCTTTTGATTGGCTGCCTGAGCCTATTGCTGGCGGCACCCGCTTTTGCGCAGACACCGCTTCCTTCGCAAATGTCCACCGCCCAAATGTTTCGGTACTACCAGCAGGCCAAAGCCAGCGGCATGTCTGACATGGAGATCGAACAGGCCGCTTTGGCCAGAGGCTACACTTTGGACGACATCGCCAAACTGCGCCGACAGTTGGAAGGAGCCCAAAGCGAAGGTGGCAATCGGGTGGGCGGCAAACGCGACACGCTGGGCGTCACGCGCAACCTCATCCGTACCCGCCCCACCGAAGAGCCGCAGGATCAGTTTCAGGATTACCCGGGCGATCGTTTTGGAAACAAAAATCAGGATCGGTTCAGCGAGCAGGACCGCTTCAGGGAAAACAAGAAGCCGCCCCTTTCCGAAATACAAAAGCGCATTTTCGGAGCGCCGATTTTCCAAAACGCTTACCTGGATTTTGCGCCAAACCTTCGTTTGGCCACGCCCAAAAACTACATTTTGGGTCCCGACGATGAACTCATTGTGGATATTTACGGCAATTCCGTCGAGAACTTTCGCCTCAAAGTCAGCCCGGAAGGTACCGTGAAAATGTTGAATCTGGCCCCGGTTTTTGTGAGCGGACTAAGCATCGAAGCGGCCTCCGAGCGCATCGTCAGCCGTCTTCGCCAGGCTTTCTCCTCCCTAAATCGGCCCGGCAGCGGCACCACCGCCAACATTACCCTGGGTAATATCCGCACAATCAACGTCATTGTGACCGGTGAAGTGACCCGTCCCGGTTCCTACTCAGTTTCGTCCCTGTCCACGGCCTTCAATGCCCTTTACGCCTCAGGCGGTCCCACTGAAAACGGCTCCTTTCGCAAAATCGAAGTGATTCGCAACGGTAACCCCGTGGCTAAATTTGACCTTTACGAACTCATCGTGGATGCCAACTGGAAAAACGACATTACGCTCCAGGATCAGGACATCATCATGGTTTACCCCTACCAAGCCAGGGTGGAAATAGTCGGAGAAGTGAAGCGAGAGGGCATCTTTGAAGCCAGTCCGAGCGACACTTTTCAGGATTTGATCCGGTACGCGGGCGGGTACACCAGCAAGGCTTATACCGCCGCCATCCGATACCAGCGCAATACCGGGAAAGAATTCAAGGTCGGTCTGATCGACGCCGGACAAGCCAGCCAATTTACTCCCAAAGATGGTGATTTGTACGAAGTGGGGGAAATTCTGGACCGCTACGAGAACAGCGTATCCATCGAGGGCGCCGTATATCGTCCCGGTCTTTACGCGCTGGAGGAGGGAAGTTTGACCGTCAAAGACATCATTCAAAAAGCCGAAGGTTTGCAAAAGGACGCCTTTCTGTACCGGGCCATCATCAACCGTAAAAACGACCTGCTCCAGCCCCAGGTACTTTCCTTCGACCTGGGTAAACTCATGCGGGGTGAAATCGCCGATATTCCGCTTCAGCGCGAAGACGAGGTGATCATAAAGTCAGTCAAAGAGCTGAAAGCGAAAGAAACGGTTTCCATCCAGGGGGCCGTAAATAAGGGTGACTCATTTCCTTACGCCGAAGGCATGACCGTGTCGGATCTCATCTATCTGGCGGGGGGCTATTCCGAGAGCGCCACCCCCTACCGGGTGGAAGTGGCCCGCCGGGTCAAGAACGACTCCGTTACCAACAATTCCACCGAAACGACCCAGATCCTCACCTTCGATGTGGGGCAAGACCTGCAGGTCTTGCCGGAGAATCGGCGCTTTGAATTGATGCCCTTCGATATCGTCTTCGTGCGGAAGGCCCCGAGTTACGAAGAACAGAAAACCATCGTCATCGAAGGCGAGGTCATGTATCCGGGCCGTTACGCCATCCTCAATAATGCGGAGCGCCTCTCGGACGTGATCCAGCGGGCGGGAGGCCTCAAGCCCAACGCCTACCTGGCCGGGGCGCGGCTGAAGCGGGAAATCACGGAGACGGAAGAAAAAGACAGCCGGGTGTTGGAAAAGACGACCATCGAACGGGATTTGTACAACGACGCCAGCGAATCTCTGCTGACTTCCCGCCAGCGAAGAGTCAAGGCCGATTCCCTGGCGTCCGTTTCTGTAAAAACTACTAACCGGGAGCTTGTCGGGCTGGACATGGTCTCTATCCTGAATAACCCTGATCAGCCCGCCAATATTCTCGTGCAGCAGGGCGACTCCATTGTGATTCCCCGCCGTGTTGAAACCGTCCGTATTATGGGCGAGGTATTGAACCCTTCCATTGTCAACTACGACCCTTCGTTTAGTTTCAGCGACTACATCGCCCAGGCCGGCGGCTATTCCGACAAAGCCCGCAAGAGCAAAGCTTTCGTGGCTTACGCCAATGGCCGTCTTGACCGCACCGACCGTTTCTTTTTCTTTCCGATCCGTCCTAAAATCTCCCCCGGTACCACGATCAATGTGCCGGCCAAGCTAGCCAAGACAGGCCGCGAGACGACCACGGGCGAGCGCATCGCAATCCTTTCGCTGTTGAGTACGCTGGCTATTACATTGATCCGGTTTTTTTAACTTCTGATTTAATATGCCTGAGAATCCACCTGACCCCACTGATAACAGCATCGTCGAAGTAAGTTTGGGCGATATTTTTTCTTTTTTCGGCAAATACTGGCTGGTGCTACTCTTGGCGGGGTTGCTGACGGGTGGCATCGGTTATGGACTGTCGTATCTGGTACCCGAGGAATACGAGGCCACGGCGAAGGTTCTGCCTGAGTTTTCCTCGGGTCTGGGGGCCGTGGGGGGACTGAGCGACTTGGCGAGCATGGCGGGTATTTCTTTGGGCAAAAACAATTCGGAAGCCATTCGGCCCGATTTGTACCCCAGCATTTTGGCCAGTATGCCGTTTCTCCTGAAATTGCTCGCCACCCCGCAGCCAACCAGCGATGGCAAAAAGGTGGATCTCGTAACCTACCTGGACAAGGAAGCCAAACCGCTTTCGGCTCAGCAGATTGCCCAGGGCGATACGCTGATTATGCTCAGTAAAGAGCAGGAACGCGCTCTGAAAGACCTGAAATCGCGCGTTACGGCGGGTATCGACAAAATGAGCGGCGTCCTGACTGTTGGCGTGAGTATGCCCGACCCCACCCTGGCCGCCGCCTGCGCCACCTTCGGCCTCGATTACCTCCGAACCTTCGTGACCGAGTACCGGGGTGGCAAGAAAACGGAAAAGGTAGCCTTCCTGCGCCAGCAGATGGCCGAGGCCAAAAATAAGTATCGCCGCGCCGAGGAGGTACTCAACGGCTACCGTGACCGCAACCGCAACGCCTACACCAACGTGGCCAAAATAGAAGAACAGCGGCTGCAAAACGACTATCTGCAAGCCCAGACCCTCTACGGTGAACTGGCCCGCCAACTCGAAGCGGCCCGGCTCCAGGCCCTCGAAGACTCCCCGGTGCTGAAGGTGCTGGAACCGCCCATGGTTCCCAACTGGCGAAGTAGCCCCAAGCGAAAGTTTTACGCCCTGGGGTTTGCTATTTTTGGTAGTTTGGTGGCTCTTTTATTTATTTTATTCAAAAAAGAAAAAATTCATCGGAGATTTTCGTAAAATTGCCCATTCGGTATTTATTAGGATACATTCAGTTTCTTAATTTGCCCGTAGAAAGTACCGTTTGATAATTTTCATTTTAAATTTTGGGCTTAACTCCTTACCTTAGAATCGTTGCTTTGATTCAATGTGAAACATTTCTACCAAATCAAACTATGAAAACGAGATTTACCTTCGCCCTTTGCCTGCTGGCCGCCGCCTTCACCAGCGAGGCCCAAAACCAAATTACGACCCCTGCTGGCCAACCCCTGGTCATCGGCAACCAGGGTGTCAAACTCGCCAACCTCAACAGTAACTCGACTACGGGTACCGCCAACGGTAAGGTTCTGACCGTGGACGCGGCGGGTATGATCTTCCTGGCCCCCGCCTCGAGCGGTGGTGGCGGCGGCTCCACTCCCTGGGCTACTTCCGGCACCACGATCTCTTACAACGCTGGCAACGTCGGTATCGGTACCAGCAGCCCGCAGCAGCGTCTGGATGTGAACGGGGACATCAATATCCCGGTAGGAAGCGCACTGAGGATCAATAATTCGCCGCTTTTGAGCGCGCCCGGTACTGGCAACGTATTTCTCGGCTTAAGCTCAGGTGCCGCTAACACGAGTGGCAACAACAATCTGTTTCTTGGTAGTCAGTCGGGGCAGTTGAACACTTCGGGTATAAACAATATGTTTGTTGGGTCGAATAGCGGAGGCAACAACACAACTGGAGAGCGTAACGTTTTTCTCGGAACTCTGGCTGGTGCATCCAACAACGGCTCCAAGAATACCTTCGTTGGTGAGGCAGCAGGATACTCCAACACTACGGGAACAGATAACACATTTCTGGGAAGAGAATCCGGCATATCTAATACGACTGGCGGCTACAATCTTTACATAGGCCGGGCTACTGGTTTAGGGGTGTCAGCAGGTATTGGCAACACCTTCATTGGAGACGCGGCAACCAGTACTGTTGCTGCGACGCAATACTCTACAGCCATTGGCGAAGGAGCGAAGGTGGACTGTAGCAGTTGTCTGGTTTTGGGCCGCGCTGGTGTTAATACGGGTATTAACGTTACTTCCCCTACTGCGAAACTTCACGTAAACGCAGCGTCGAGTGCTACAGCTGGCGTACGGTTGGAAAACCTTCCAACCTCCACAGGAACTGTTTTCCCGCTGGTAGTCGATGGCAGCGGTAACGTCATGCGTAGCTCCACTGCCGGAGCGCGTGAAGCCGCCGAAAGTCTGGATCGTCATTGGACGCTCACCGCCGACACTCATCTCATCAACAGCAATCTGGGTGGTATTATGATCGGTACTGGGTTGACCAGTACCCCGGAAGGCTACAAGCTTTATGTGTCGGATGGTATCCTGACCGAGCGCGTGAAGGTGGCCGTGAAAAGCACCGCCGACTGGCGCGACAACGTATTGCAGGACGGCTACAAGCTGCGTTCCGTCGAGGAGGTCGAGACGTTCATCAAGGCGAACAAGCACCTGCCTGGCGTTCCCTCGGCCCAGGAGATGGTCGAGAATGGCAACGACTTGCAGAAGACCGACGCCGTGCTATTGGAAAAAGTCGAGGAAATGATGCTTTACATTATCGACCTCAAAAAGCAGAATACTCAATTGCAAAAAGAAAATAAAGAGCAGCAGCAAGCTATTCAGGCTTTGTCGAGCAAAATGCTGGAATTGGAGAAGAAGTAAAGGATTGAAAAGTAAGGCGGGACTTCGATGTCCCGAAAAGGCAGCGGCGTGGATAACCACGTCGCTGCCTTTTTTTGTTTGTCGCCAATATTTCATCGCTCAGCAGGTGGCTTATTATGATACTGATGATAAGTGGGCTTAAGCCGCTGACTCAGTTAAATTTACCGTTTACTCAGTTTTGCCAAAAAAGACTACCGTTTAATAAAAAGGAATAGGTTTAAGGTACCATTGTGGCTAGGTTTGGACACATCATCCACCACTGAACCAAAGGATGAAACCCCGTTGTCTGCTTCGCAGAAATTTAACGCAAACAGTTTTTTTCACAAATCAATTTCCTTAAACCTTTAAACTCTTTTCAATCATGAACGGAACATTACTTCGCCAAGCTGGGTACGCCGTACTCCTCGCCTCGCTCTCGCTGGCTGCCCAAGCCCAGACGAATCTAAATCTCAGCAATACGCTCAACTCGGCTAATATGCAGAATACGCCCGGAACTAATAATGTCCAGCTAGGACTCAATGCGGGTAACGCTTTGACTACCGGTGGCAATTACAATCTGCTGTCTGGGGTATATGCCGGCTTCAAGATCAGTACCGGTGATTTTAACGTGGGCCTGGGCTATGCCTCCCTGTATGACGTCGTTTCCACCAGCAGAAATACCGCCCTGGGGGCCTACTCCGGCTACAACGTGACTTCCGACGAGAACGTTTTCGTAGGGTACCAAGCCAGCTACCGGAACACTTCCGGGGCCAGGAATGTGTCGCTGGGAGCCCGGGCCGGCTACGCCAACCAAACCGGTAGCGGCAACATCTCCATCGGCTGGGAGGCGGGTGGCAGTACGGCCGCCATCAGAAACACGACCCAGGCAATTGCCATTGGTGATGGGGCCGGTGGTTTCAATACGGGCGGTTTGGCGGTGTTGGTTGGAGCAAGGGCAGGTTATACCAACACGGGTTCCGGCGCGGTCATCATCGGGCAGGAAGCGGGCTATAACAACAAGGGCAGCAACGTGGTCATCATCGGTCAGGGAGCGGGCTACAACAATAGTGCTTCCGACAATACCTTCATCGGAGATCTGGCTGGCAACGCTAACACTACTGGCGACCGAAACAGCTTTCTGGGGCAGGATGCCGGGCGACTTAACACCACGGGAGCCGGTAACTCCTTCATCGGCGAAAGTGCTGGAGAGAACAACACGACAGGTAGCGACAATACTGCCTTGGGGCGCGATGCCGGACACAACAACACCACCTCTAGCGGCAACACCTCGGTGGGACGCTACGCGGGCTATTTCAACACAGCGAGCAATAACCTGTTTTTCGGAGCCTACGCCGGGTACCGGACCACGGGTGGCTTCAATGCGATTATGGGATACAACGCTGGCTACAACCTCACCACGGGCGTACGAAATACTGCCTTGGGCTACCAGGCCGGGTACGGCACCGGTAGCAACACCGGTAACGACAACTCCTACTTCGGCTACCGCGCCGGCTTCGCCAACACCACCGGGGATAACAACTTCTTCATGGGTGCTCAGGCCGGGGAGAAGAACACGACCGGGGGCAATAACCTCTTTCTCGGCACGGCCAACGGGCGCAACAACATCAGCGGCCAGCGGAACGTGTTCATCGGTGCCTCTACCGGTGCCTTCAACGATACCGGCTCCCGCAACACCTTTGTGGGCGAGGCAGCTGGAGCAGCTAATACTTCTGGAACAGACAACACATTTTTAGGAAGAGAGTCCGGCGTCTCCAACACTACGGGTAGCTACAACCTCTACATGGGACGATCTACCGGTGGCGGGGTGTCAGCCGGCTACGCCAACACTTTCATCGGCGATGCCGCTGGCAGCAACAATGCCTCGACCCAGTACTCGACGGCCATTGGAGAAGGGGCCAAAGTGGACTGCAACAACTGTCTGGTGCTGGGCCGCACCGGAACAAACGCCGGCATCAACGTGACCGCACCCACGGCCAAGTTGCACGTGGATGCGGGCGGCAGTTCTGCGAGCGGAATCCGCTTCCAAAATCTGCCCACGACCACTGGCGGAACCATTTTCCGGCTTTACGTCGATAGTAACGGCAACGTGTACCGCAATAACGGTGCCGGAGCCCGCGAGGGGTCCGAAAGCACGGCCGAGGCCAACTGGACCATCACGCCCGACAATCACCTCATCAACAGCAACCTGGGCAGCGTCATGATTGGCACCGGACTGAGCAGTACCCCGGCGGGCTACAAGCTGTACGTATCGGATGGCATCCTGACCGAGCGCGTGAAGGTGGCCGTGAAAAGCACCGCCGACTGGCGCGACAACGTCTTGCAGGACGATTACAAGCTGCGTTCTGTCGAAGAGGTGGAGACGTTCATCAAGGCGAACAAGCACCTGCCCGGCGTTCCCTCGGCCCAGGAAATGGTAGAGAACGGCAACGACCTGCAGAAGACCGACGCCTTGCTGCTGGAGAAAGTCGAGGAGATGATGCTCTACATCATCGAGTTGAAGAAAGAAAACAGCGGCCTGAAGACCCAGATAGAGGGAATCGAGCGGCAACTGACCAGCAAAAAATAAACAACTTATGAAAAAGTCATTCCTTATGCTGGGAATAGTCCTGGCGGTAGGCTCTCTGGCGCAAGCCCAGACCTACCCAGATACCGACGAGTTTAGCCAAAACCTGGCGGGCCAAGTGGAGAAAAAGGCCGTGGCCAGCATCCGCTCATCCAGCCAAATCGGGGCCAATGCCCAGGTGGGCTTCACCGCCGGGCAATTCATTGAACTTACTCCCGGCTTCGACGTCCGGCCCGGCGCGGTCTTCTCCGCCCTCATCGCCCGCGTGGAGAGCAAGCCTCTGGGTGACGCCCGCCCGCTGTCGCTGTCGGTTTTTCCCAATCCGTTCCGCGACGTAGCCACGATCGAGTATTTCCTGCCCGCCGATTCACCCGTTCGCCTGAATTTGGTGAGCGTTCAGGGCCGGGAGATTCGCGAGTTTGTGAACGCCAGTCAGAAAGCGGGCGAGTACATGCTCCAGTACGACGGCCGCGCCCTTTCCACGGGCATTTACCTGTACATCCTGGCCACCGCCACGGAGCGAAAGACGTTTAAGGTGATAAAGGAGTAAGAGATTTTACAAGTATTTATAGCAAAGGCGCAGTTTCTACCTCGGAACTGCGCCTTCCTTATTATCTACCCAACGGAATGGGAATAGTAAGAAAATAGCCCGATATTTGCCCCCCTAAACGCAGAGAATAGCGTAAGATACATTATCCATTTAATGAACAACTTAGATTTAACCGGGAAAAGCGTACTGATTACGGGAGGGACGGGTTCACTGGGTAAAGCGCTTACCCAAAATATCTTCCAGCGCTGGCCGGACGTCAAGCGGCTGGTCATCTACTCGCGCGACGAGCAGAAGCAGTTCCAGATGGCGCAGGAATACCCAGAGGATCAGTACGGTGCCATCCGGTTCTTCATCGGCGACGTTCGGGACTACGATCGGCTCAAGCGCGCTTTTCAGGACATCGACTACGTAATCCACACTGCCGCTATGAAGCACGTCCACATCGCGGAGTACAATCCCGACGAGTGCGTGAAGACCAATATAGGCGGGGCCGAGAATGTCATCAAGGCGGCGCTCGAAATGGGCGTCAGCAGCGTGGTTGCTCTCTCCACCGATAAAGCCTGCGCCCCCATCAATCTCTACGGGGCCACTAAACTGACTTCGGATAAATTGTTCGTAGCGGCAAATAACATCCGGGGCAAGCGGCAAATCCGCTTCTCGGTGGTGCGCTACGGCAACGTGATGGGTTCCAACGGCTCGGTGATTCCTTTTTTTATTAAAAAGAAAAAAGAGGGCGTGCTGCCGATCACGGTCGAAAGCATGACGCGTTTTAATATTTCCCTGCAAGCGGGTGTGGACATGGTGCTTTACGCGCTGGCCAATGCCTGGGGAGGCGAGATTTTCGTCCCTAAGATTCCCTCGTATCGCATCACAGACGTGGCCGAGGCCATTGGTCCCGAGTGCGAACACCGCGTGATCGGCATCCGACCCGGCGAAAAGATTCACGAGGAGATGATCACTTCCTCCGACTCCTTTTTTACCTATGATCTGGGCAAATATTACGCCATCATCCCGCAGTCTCCGGTTTGGAAAACCGAAGTTTTCGTAGAAGAAAACAACGCGGTAGCCGTTGAAGAAGGCTTTTCTTACAACTCGGGCAACAACTTGGAATGGGAAACGGTGGAGAGCCTGCGCGAAATGATCAAGGAACACGTCGATTCAGATTTTGCAGTCTAGCATGACACCCATCCCTTATGGACGCCAGAATATCACCGAAGCCGACGTGGCGGCGGTGGTCGAAGCCCTCCACGCCGACTACCTGACCCAAGGCCCCCGCATTGCCGAGTTCGAGCGCGATTTTGCGGCCTACGTGGGTGCCGATTATGCCGTTGCGGTTTCCAACGGCACGGCGGCATTGCACCTGTGCGCTCTGGCCCTCGACATCGCGCCGGGCGACAAGGTCATCACCACGCCCATCACCTTTGCCGCCTCGGCCAACTGCGTCCGCTACTGCGGGGGTGAAGTCGTCTTCGCCGACATCGATCCTGAAACCTATTTGCTCGACCTCGATTCCGTTCGGCAATTGCTGGAAGCTTCCCCCAGGGGAACTTACCGGGGCATCGTTCCCGTTGATTTTGCGGGTCGGGCGGTGGATATGGAAGCCTTCCGCCAACTGGCCGACGAATATGGCCTTTGGCTTATCGAAGATTCCTGCCACGCCCCCGGCGGTTATTTCGTGGCTAGCTCGGATCAACAGCAGTCTTGCGGCAACGGAAAATTCGCCGACCTGGCCATTTTCTCTTTCCACCCTGTGAAGCACATTGCCTGTGGCGAAGGCGGCATGATTACAACCAACAGCGAAACCCTTTACCAGAAATTGCTCACCCTGCGCACCCACGGCATCACCCGCGACACCGACCGCTACGAAAACTCCCCCCAGTGGGCGGCGGGTGAGGCGACGGCCAACACCTACCCGGCCTGGTACATGGAGATGCAGGAACTGGGCTTCAACTACCGCCTGACCGATTTCCAGGCGGCGCTGGGTATTTCGCAGTTAAAACGGGCGGACGAGGGACTGGCCAGAAGACGCGCCATTGCCCAGAAATATGCGGAAGCTTTCGCCAACCAACCCTTTATCAAAGGCCAATCGGGCGTAGTAGAAGGCCATGCTTATCATTTGTACGTAGTTGAAATTGAAAATCGACTAGCCCTTTACAATTACCTGCGGCAACATGATATTTTTGCCCAAATCCATTACATCCCCTGCCATTTAATGCCTTATTATCAACAGTTTGGCTGGAAGGAAGGCGATTTCCCCCGAGCCGAGCAGTATTATCGACAATGCCTTAGTTTGCCCATGTATCCCACGCTCACCGACGAAGAGCAGCGATACGTGATTCAAAAAGTTTTAGAATTTTACCAATAAGAGAGTATGGAAAACCTGATTAGATGCAACAAGTGCGTATTGCCCGAGACCCACGAAACGATCATGTTCGACGAAGGGGGAACCTGCAACATTTGCCGCAATGTGGAGTATAAACAAACCCAGGTCAACTGGGACGAAAAGAAGCTGGAATTCGAGGAGTTGATCGAGGATTACCGGGGTAAAAACGACTACGATTGCCTCGTCCCGTTCAGCGGTGGTAAAGATTCCGTCTGGACGCTGTACTACCTGGTGAAGGTTTGCAAGCTAAAACCGCTGGTAGTGCGCTTCGATCATGGCTTTCTACGGCCCAACCTGGACGAGAACACCAAGAAAATACAGCGCGAACTCGGCGTGGACTTCCACCACTTCACCCCGAACTGGAAAGTGGCGCAGAAGCTGATGTTGCAGAGTTTCCTGGAAAAGGGAGATTTCTGCTGGCATTGCCATACGGGCATTTTCAGTTACCCGATGTGGGTGGCCATCCGCTACAACATTCCGCTAATTATTTGGGGAGAACCCTCTTCCGAGTACACGGCTTACTACGACTACGAGCAGGAGGAAGAAGTGGACGAGAAGCGCTTCAACCGCTACGTGAACCTGGGAATCAACGCCGAGGATATGTACTATCGCCTTAACGGCCTGGTGGACAAGCGGGATCTGCTTCCCTACTCCTACCCACCACTCTCCGAGCTGCGGCGCATCAAATACCGCTCCATTTGCCTGGGTTCCTACATCCCCTGGGACGTGAAGAAGCAAGTCGAAATTATCAAAGACGAGTTGGGCTGGCAGGGCGACACCGTCGAGAACGTCCCCGAGCAGTACGACTACGAGAAAATCGAGTGCTACATGCAGGGCGTCCGCGATTACATCAAGTACATCAAGCGCGGCTACACCCGACCTTCTCATCTGGCTTCCATCGATATCCGTAACAGTCGCCTGAGTCGGGAAGAGGGCATGGACCTCGTAGAGGAATACGAAGGTAAGCGTCCACCGAGCCTTGATTTGTTCCTGGACTTCGTCGGACTAAGCGAGCAGGAATTCCTGCAAATTGCCAAATCCCACATGGTTTCGCCGCACGTCCACGATCAGGATGCAATTGAGGACGGCAAGAAGCTGCACGATTTCGACCAGTGGTCGAGGGACGGCGCAATGGACCGGGCCGATACGATGAAACAATTGGAAAACTGGCACAAGCGCAAGATGACCGTATGATCGGGATTGTCGATTACGGCATGGGCAACCTGCTCTCGGTGAAGAATATCCTCGACTATTTGGGCGAGGAAAACTTCATTTGCCACGACCCGGCAGATTTGACGAAGGCCGACCGCATCATCCTGCCCGGTATTGGCGGCTTTCCCGACTGCGTCCGGGCGCTGCACGAGAACGGTTTCGTGACGGCCCTCAATGAAGCAGTGCTTACGCAGAAGAAACCAATATTAGGCATATGCCTGGGTATGCAGGTGATGGCAAAGTGGGGGCACGAATTTAAAAAAACGGCGGGACTGGGCTGGTTCGACGCCGAAGTGGTCAATATCGACACGGTCAATAGTAGCATCAAAATCCCTAACGTTGGCTGGGAGGAAATTCAGCTCAATAAAAAAAGCCCGCTCTTTAAGCGACTGCCCGCCAAGTCCGACTTTTACCTGGTGCATTCGTTTTTCATGAAGTTTGCCGACGAAAACGCCCCCGAAATCGACGCCAGCTACGAAGTGGAAGGCGCAAAAATAACGGCGGCCATCCGTAAGGGCAACATTTTCGCCACGCAGTTTCACCCCGAGAAAAGCTCCGATCTGGGGATGACGATCATGGAGAATTTCATCGACTGGCAACCCGCAGCGTAAGTGGCAAAAAGAAGGATCATACCGAAATTACAGTTTCTGGGTTCGCGGGATAATCCCGACGATTTCGTGTTGGTGACGACGGTCAACTTTGAGAAAATTGTCGAAATGGGAAACCCCATTTCCCAGGCCAAGATTTTCCAGGCCCAGATGGCCGACGAGTTGATTTTCATCGACTTGTCAGTTTACAAGGGAGAATACCGACGTTCTGCCTCGCTCGAAATCCTGGACAAAGCCGCCCGCAACATCTTTCTGCCCCTAACCATTGGCGGCGGCGTAGGTTCAGTCGAAGACATCCGTATTTTTTTGAATCACGGGGCTGATAAGGTGGCCATTAACAGTAAAATCATTGAGAATCCGGATTTGCTGCGCAAAGCTTCGCTCAAATTTGGGGCCTCGACGGTCGTCGCCAGCATCGACTACCGGGTGGAACCCGACGGGCAACGCTACGTGTATTCCCAGGCCGGACAATCGAAGCACGACTTTTCTCCCGTCGAGTGGGCGATCGAATGCGAAAAGCTGGGAGCGGGCGAAATCCTGCTGACGTGCATCGATAATGACGGTGGTCGGCAGGGGCTGGACCTTCCGGGGATCAGGGAGGTATCCGACGCCGTCAACATTCCCGTCATCGCAGCGGGAGGCTGCGGTCTGGCCCGGCATTTTTCCGAAGGCTTTATTGAGGGCAATGCCGACGCGGTCAGCGCGGGCACCTTCTTTTGTTTCCAGGACCAGAACATTATGCAAACTCGCTCCCAAGTACACAACGCGGGAGTCAACGTTAGAATCAGAACCTAGTCCGCATGGAAAAGACCTACTTTCTGGAAAGTGAAAACATCTACCTGCGGGAAGTGCGACTCAGCGATGTCGGGGCGGCGTACTACGCGTGGATGAACGACCCGAGCGTCAACCAATATCTGGAAACCCGGTTCTTTCCGCGCTCCCTGCAAAACATCGAGCAGCACGTCCAAATCCTGGACGGCAAAGCCGACGAGGTCTTTTTTGCCATCTGCGTGAAAGAGAGCGACCGGCACATCGGCAACATTAAAATCGGCCCCATCAACTGGGTACATCGCTTCGCGGACATCAGTCTGCTCATCGGTGACAAGAATTATTGGGGAAAGGGTATGGCCACCGAGGCCCTCCAACTGATTACGGATTTTGGCTTCCGGCAGCTCAACCTACACAAGCTGAAAGCGGGCTGCTACGCCGAAAACGAAGGTTCGAAAAAAGCTTTTCTAAAAGCCGGATACGTCGTGGAAGGCACCTTACGGCAGCACTTTTTCAGTAATGGGATTTACCAGGACGCCTATCAACTGGGTATTTTAAAAGATGAATACAAACCCCAGTAAAATCATTCTGGGAACGGTGCAGTTCGGGCTGGACTACGGTATCAACAACCAGCAGGGCCAACCCGACGTCGCACGTGTTTTCGATATTCTGGATTATGCTTTCGCCCAGGGCGTTCGAACCCTGGATTCAGCGGATGCTTACGGCAACGCTCCCGAAATCATTGGCCGTTACCATGCCTCCCGTTCGGAGCAGTTCGACATCATCACTAAATTCAAAGCCGGAAAGGAGTTTGACGTCGAGGCCTGGCTGAGTCAGCAGTTAGAGAAATTTGCGGTTCGGGGATTGTACGCTGCCATGTTTCACGATTTTCAGGATTACCAAACCAACCGTCTCGTTATCTCTGAATTTGAGGATTTGATAAAAAAAGGACTGGTAAAAAAAATAGGCGTATCGGTCTACTCCAACCAACAGTTGGCGGAAGTCATAGAAGACGAGCGTATTTCACTGATCCAACTGTCCTACAATCTGCTCGATAATAATTTCCAGCGTGGTGCATTGCTGGCCAGAGCCAAAAGTGTCGGCAAAGAGATTCACGTGCGTTCCGTATTTTTGCAGGGGTTGTTTTTCATGGAATTGGAAAAAATACCCGAGAAACTGGCCTCGCTCAAACCCGAACTGGAAAAGTTGCACCAGTTATCTTCCCGATTCGGGATTCCGCTGGAAAGCATTGCCCTAAACTACGCCATTGCCAATCAAAACATCGACCGAGTCCTAATCGGGGTGGATTCGCTGGGGCAATTGAAGACCAATCTTCGCAGTCTCGACCAGGCTCTGCCGACGGCACTGGTGGCGGTAATCGACGGCATTGAGGTGAAAGTTGTAAATTTGCTGAATCCTACCAACTGGAAATGAAAACACTCGCCATCGTCCAGGCCCGCATGACCTCAACCCGACTGCCGGGAAAAATCCTGATGGAGATCGACGGCCAGTCTTTACTGGAAATCAACCTGCGCCGGATTGCGAAGGCCCAGCAGATCGACGGGATTATAATAGCCACAACCAATCTTCCCTCCGACGACAAAACCGCCGAACTGGTGAAAACCCTAGGTTTCGAGCTGTTCCGGGGGGACGAAAACGATGTCCTCGACCGTTACTATCAGGCCGCTCGGCAGCAACCGAACCAACCCGACCACATCGTCCGGCTCACCGCCGATTGCCCGCTGATCGATGCCTACCTAATTGACAAAATCATCCGGCACGCCGTTGAAAACCAGTTGGACTATTGTTCCAACACCCTCGACCCGCACTATCCCGACGGCCAGGATGCGGAGGTTTTCAAAACGTCGGCCCTGAACCGGGCCTGGCGGGAAGCCAAACTCCCCTCGGAGCGAGAACACGTCACTCCCTACATTTGGAAGAACTCCACGTTCAAAGGAGGAAGTTTGTTCAAGTCCGAAAACTACGCTGAGAACGGCAAAAACTATGGTCACCTACGCATGACCGTGGACGAACCCGCCGATTATGAATTGATTTCGGCCTTGATAGAAAAACTAGGTACCTGCCGAACCTGGCATGAATATGCCGAGTATATGGAACGACACGGCGAAGTGCGAGAAATTAATCAGAACCAAACCAGAAACGAGGGCTTCACTAAGTCCCTGCAAGCAGACTAACCATGAGAACGGGACAAGAATTATACAAAAAGGCCAAGACCCTCATCCCCGGCGGTACGATGCTGCTCTCCAAGCGGCCCGAGATGTTTCTGCCTGAGAACTGGCCCTCTTATTATTCCAAATCCAAGGGCTGCACCATCTGGGATTTGGACGGTAATGAGTTTCTCGACTTGTCGATCATGGGCATCGGTACCAACGTGTTGGGCTACGCCCACGACGAGGTGGACACCGCCGTGGTGGAAACCATTCGTAAGGGCAACATGACTACCCTCAACTGCCCCGAGGAGGTAGAATTGGCCGAGCGGCTGGTGCAGCTCAACCCCTGGGCCGACATGGTGCGCTTCGCCCGCAGCGGTGGCGAAGCCAACGCCATTGCCATTCGCATCGCCCGTGCCGCCGCCGGGAAAGACAAAGTCGCCATCTGCGGCTACCACGGCTGGCACGACTGGTACCTGTCGGCCAACCTGAGTACCAACGAAAATCTTTCCGGTCACCTGCTGCCGGGCCTCGACCCCGTGGGCGTCCCGCAGGATCTGGCCGGGACGGTGTTTCCTTTCAACTACAACGACTTCGAGGCGTTGGAAAAACTGGTGCGGGAGCAAGACATCGGCGTCATCAAAATGGAGGTCTCGCGCAACAAGGGGCCGGAGAATAATTTTTTGCAAAAAGTGCGGGAATTAGCCACGCAAAAAAACATCGTGCTGGTCTTCGACGAATGCACCTCCGGTTTCCGGCAAACCTTCGGCGGGCTGCACCAGCTCTACGGCGTGGAACCGGATATGGCCATGTACGGCAAGACGCTCGGTAACGGTTACGCCATCACGGCGGTGGTCGGCAAGCGGTCCGTTATGGAAGCGGCCCAGAAGACGTTCATCAGTAGCACCTTCTGGACCGAGCGTATCGGCCCGACGGCCGCTTTGAAGACCCTCGAAGTGATGGAGCGGGAAAAATCCTGGGAATATATCACCGAAACGGGTCTAAAGATTGCCGTCCGCTGGCAGGAGATGGCGACTCGGTACGGCCTGGCCCTCAGCACGGCGGGCCTGCCCGCTTTGATCTCTTTCAGCTTTGCCTCCGACGACCATTTGAAGTACAAGACCCTCATTACCCAGGAAATGCTCAAACGGGGCTTCCTGGCTAGCAACAGCGTGTACGTGAGCATGGCGCACACGGAACCCATCCTGGAAAAATACTTTGGCGAACTGGAAGAAGTCTTCCAAGTCATCGCCGACTGCGAGAGAGGGGAGAAGAACGTGAGCGAATTGCTGGAAGGTCCCGTTTGCCACGCGGGCTTCAAACGTTTGAATTGACTTTGCAAGCATTGAAAACGGTTTATTTTCGCGCTGACGGTAATTCCACAATTGGGCTAGGCCATGTGACCCGCTGCCTGGCGCTGGCGGACATGCTGGCGGAGTATTTTCAGTGCATTTTTCTGGTGCAGAATCCGGCGGAAAGTGTGATGGCTCAAATCAAGGAAAACCATGCTTTGGTTTGTTTGGCAGAAACAGCCGACTACCTGGCGGAAGCCAAGGGATTGTCCAAAAAGTATTTTTCCAAAGGCGTTATTGTAGTCCTCGACGGCTACGAGTTTCGTACCGAGTATCAGCGAATTGTTAGAAGTTCCGGCATTAAACTGGTGTGCATCGACGACTTGCACACCTGGCACTTCGTGGCCGACGCGGTCATCAACCAGGCGGGGGAAGTCGTAGAAAGCGACTATTCCTGCGAAATCGACACTCGGCTCTGCCTGGGTCCGGCCTATGCTTTGCTGCGCGAGCCTTTCCTGCAGGCGGCCCGGCAGCGGCAGCGGCCAAAGCGCAACGGCGGGCTGTTCGTCTGCTTCGGTGGAGCTGATCCGGAACATCTGACCCAGCGTACCGTGCGATTGGCGGCTAAATCTGGCCAGTTCAGGAAAATCGTCGCGGTAGTGGGCAGCGCGGCAGCGAATGAAGAAGCGTTGGTAAGTCTGCAACGAGAGGTACCCGCACTGGAACTTCATTCCAATGCGGACGCCGATACGATGGTCTCCCTCATGCGCCGTTGCGAGCTGGCCATTGCCCCGGCCAGCGGTATTTCCTACGAAATAGCCTCCGTCGGGCTGCGCTTCATCACGGGGTATTACGTGGACAACCAAAAATACCTGTACCGTTTCCTGACCGAAAACGGTTTGGCCCAGGGCGCGGACCAATTTCAGGAAGAGAACCTGCACCAATTGCTTTCTGGGCGGGCTGAAGCCGACTCCGGCCAACTCGAGCGACAGGAAAAATGGTTTGCCGGAAAATCTTCCCGACATTTGCGGGGCGTTTTCATCAGACTTGCCCTGTGGGTGAGGAAGGCGGTGACCGGGGATACGGAAACTTACTTTGCCTGGGCCAACGAGCCGGAAACCAGGAGAAACTCCCTCGACCCCAACCCGATCGCCTGGCCGCAGCACCAGGCTTGGTACACGCGCCACATCAATGACCCAAACTTTGTCTTCTATCTATTTTGCGTTGATGAAGTTCCAGTGGGGCAGGTGCGGTTTGAATTGGTGGAAGACACGGCGACGATCAGCTACTCCGTGGACGAGCAGTTCCGGGGCATGGGGTTAGGGTTTGAGATGATCTCGCAGGCCCTCAAAAAACTAGCTGGAGAGCGCGGGATGAGTTTGGTGAAGGGCGTGGTGAAGAATGACAATCCGGCTTCCCTGGCCACATTCAGGAAAATTGGGTTCAGAATTGTGGCACAAGGAGACCGCATCACGAATTTTGCAATAGCGCTATGACATTTATGAAGAACAACCGCATACAAATCAGTCACCAGACGGTAGGCTCGGGAGAAAAACCCTTCGTGATCGCCGAGATGTCGGGCAACCACAACCAGTCACTGGACCGCGCCCTGGCCATCGTCAGGGCCGCTGCCGACTGCGGCGCCCACGCCATCAAGCTGCAGACTTACACCGCCGACACTATGACCGTCCGGGGCGCACTGACCATCACCGACCCGAACTCGCTCTGGTACGGACGGGAACTTTACGACTTGTACCAGGAGGCCTACACGCCCTGGGAGTGGCATCAGCCGATTTTCGAGCTGGCGGCGGAGTTGGGCCTGATATGCTTTTCCAGCCCATTTGACGAAACGGCGGTCGATTTTCTGGAAGGGCTGGGTGCGCCGCTCTACAAGATCGCCTCCTTTGAGAACACCCACCACCCGTTGCTAAAAAAAGTGGCCCGCACGGGCAAGCCCGTCATTATGTCCACGGGCGTGTCGTCGATCGCCGATATCGTCGAGTCGGTGCAGGTGCTGCGCGACAATGGCTGCCGGGAGCTGGTGCTGCTGAAATGCACGAGTACTTACCCTTCTACGGCAGAGAACACCAATCTGAACACCATCCCCGTTTTGCAGGAGATTTTTCCCGATTGCATCATCGGCCTTTCCGACCACACGATGGGCGTGGGAGCCGCTGTGGCCTCGGTGGCCCTGGGAGCACGGGTAGTCGAGAAGCACTTCACGTTGAGCCGCGCCGATGGCGGGGTCGACAGCGCCTTCTCGCTGGAACCCGCCGAGCTGAAAAGCCTGGTGCAGGAGACCGAACGGGCTTTTCTGTCGCTCGGCGGCGTGCAGTTGAACGTGCAGGCCGCTGAGCAGAAGAGTCTGCTCTTCAAACGGTCGATTTACGTAGTGGAGGACATCGGGGAAGGGGAAACTTTCACGGAGCAGAACATCCGCGTCATCAGGCCGGGGGATGGTATGCACCCTAAATATTACGAAGGGCTGCAGGGGGAAATTTCAAAGCGTGCTTACAGTAAAGGCACTCCTTTAAATATATGACGCATATTTTCTGAGCAAGCCATTGTAAGTTATGACCAATCCATTCTACTCAAACGTTGCGAGCTTTCTACCTGTACGCATCGCCACTAAAATTCTGATGAGCGCGTTCCACGTCATGGATCGTCTGTATAGCCATTTGAAATTTAGAGCCGTAGTGAAAAATGCCAGCAAAACGGCTATATGTCATTGGACCACGGATATTAAATACGGAGAAAAAGTGACCATTGGTGAGCGATGCGGCATCAATATGTATTGCAGCATCGGTGCGCATAGTCCTGTTACAATTGGTAATGATGTCAGAATCTCGCGGGGCGTAATCATCGAAACGGCGGGTTTAAATTTAAGCGTTCCGCCTCCCTATGAACACACATCGAAACCCATTGTCATTGAAGATGGCGTGTGGATTGCCGCAAATGTTATCATTTTAGGAGGCGTGACGATCGGAAAAGGGTCGATAATTGGTGCTGGAACGGTGGTTTCGAAGAATATCGCTCCCATGACCATAGTCGTTGGTTCAGCCAACAGAATCCTGGATAAAAAGACGAATGCTTACTAAGATTCGAGAAATAATTCAAACAAGAAGGAGTGTCCTCATAACACTATTCACTCGCTACTCTTTATATAGTGTCGCTATTGTTGAAAGTTTTTTGTTGCCGAAACTAATCGATAATTATAACTATAGTCAGTTCGAATATTATAAGAATTTTATTTTTCTATTTCCAAATTTCCTGCTTGGTTCTTACAGCGGGTATGTGTATTTCAGATATGTCAACGGAGTAGATTACTACAAACAATTATTCCAAATAGGATCGGCAGTAACTTTGGCACTAGCCATTATTGGAAGTCTTATTTTACAAAATTATTATTTGATTATTCCATTCATTGCCATAAACATCTATACTCTCTCAGAACAAAAATTGAAAATTGAACGAAGATTTACTCCTATTTTTGCATTTAAACCCATATTATCCATTTTATCCGTATCCTTGGCCGCGATTACTTATTTTTACAATCCAATACTTTACAGATATGATTGGAGCATATTTTTGGTATTTGGGGTGGGTTTTATAATCTGGATATTGGTGTTTGGCTTGGGAAGACAAGATTTTCCTATAAGTATCAAATTTAATAAAATAGCCATTTTGAGATACGTCTCGATGGTAAAAATTATTCTAACCGGCATATTAGCTTCCTTTTTATTTAGCTTAATGATGTTTTTTGAACGATATTATATAAAACAATACTATCCCGACTTTCTCCCAACTTATTCCTTAGCTTTCAATTTTTCTCAAATCATTGTAGTATTGCTTTCAGCCGTAAGCTATATTACTAGTGTAGAATTGGGCGAACGAGTTAAAACTATCAATAGACAAAAACTCATCGAGAGCTTTAAGTTAGCATTTTATGTGTTTTTGGTAATTTTTGCAATGTTTACTTTATTTATTTATTTTATCCAGCCTTTTTATCCAAAATTTGAATACCTCAAGTCTATTACGTTTATCATCACCTATTCTAAAGGGTTCTTTTTTCTAATTGGAACGATAAGCCACTTGGCAGTTTACAACGATTTCAATACGAAGATGTTTTTGTTCTTACTAAAAATATCCATAATTAATATTGCAATTATTTATGGATTGATATATTTAAATACTGATATACTATTCTTGTTAATTGTCGATAGTGTCTTTGTAATTATTTATTCTATCTATATTTTACACATTGTTTTCAATAAAATTGATTATGCAAAAATTAAATTGCAGCAAAATGCTGTTTAACTAGGAGTATTTTTTACTGATGCCTGATAGGTCTAAATAAAGTAATTCAAATTCGGAATTCGATGGAGTATATTGAATATTTACTACAAAAAGATAATTCTACAAAAAGAGTACTTCAATACGTAAGAGAACCTGTGCTAATTGGAAAAATGTACAGAGAATATGGAGATATTATAGCCAGAAAATATTTAAAAGTTTCTACCTATGATAAAATTTCTGAAATTGATAAAAATGTCGAGTATTTTATTGATATAAAAAAATACAATTATTATGATTTCACGAGCAAAGACTTTGAAATCTTTGAAAAAATAATTGATATAAATAATGTCATCCGTGATGAACGGATATTCCGCTATGACCTTCCGTACTTTCAGGCGTTAGAGTTAGTGTATGGGTGCACTAAGTTTTTTATAGAATTCTTTAAGGAAAACAAATACGACATACTCCTTGCTCACACGGTGGATGAGTACGTTGGAGATATCATGATGCGGGTGGCAAAATACTATAAGCTCGACGTCATCGGCTACTGCGCAAACTCCTACGATAGCCGTTATATCAGTATAACCGAAAGGGGGGAATACCAGAAAGCCCGACAGCCTAGTGAAACGGAGACAAAGGAATTTTATACTTTTCTTTCCCAAAAGGCATCGAAGCCTTATTTTTTCTCACCTAAGACTACTTACCGAAATATTGCCAGAAAATATTTTGTCTATAAAGCCAAGTACTTGCTCCATTACCAAATACTTCATAAGACGATGGGTCGCAACTCTTACCGCTATATGATGACTCGATCCGATACTTATCCGAGGCGATTGAAAGACATTTTCGGGGCTTCTCAATTTATGCATGAATCTATGGGTAACATCCCGGTTAGTTTGTCCGCCGAGCAGACGGTATATATCCCTCTCCACTACCATCCAGAAGCGACCACCGACTACTGGATAAGTGAGCCTGGCTATCCCACTTACTACCCTTCGCTGTTCAAGACTATTAGGTATTATTCAGAACAGGGCTATAAAGTTTTGGTAAAAGAACATACTGCTTCCTATATGCAGCGAGACATTGGTATCTATCAGGCAATATCTAAGATACCGAACGTATTTCTGCTCAGTCCGTTTATCACTACTTACGAAGTCCTGGATTATGCTGAATATGTGGTGGTTTGGACGGGAACTACGGGTGTGGAGGCTTTTATGCAAAATAAGAAGGTGATGCTGGCTGCCGGAGAAACTTACTATAGCTTTGGCAAATTGGCAAAAGTGGGAGAAGAGGCTCTCGCCACTATTCCTACCGAAGCTGACAAAAGGGAAGTGGCCGAAGCAATTTTGTCGTCGTTCCTACCTATAATCTGATTGATGCGGAGTGGGCCTGCCAGTCAATATTTACAACATTCGAACGCAATCTGATTCTAGAAGAAAGTGCTGAATAAAAATTTTCCATTAAATATATTTCTTTCTTTGTGGATGGTAGTTCTGGTCATTAGAACTATCGGACTGATGGATTATGAGGTGGTCAGTACAGCTACCATACTGGTAATTCTGGCGTATATTCTGTTATTTTCTGGCGGATTTGCTTTGGGAAAAACCTATTTTATCACTTCTGGCGCTGGAAAATTTCAATTCAAAAAACTTATTGATTCACCAAAGAAATCTTTGAATTTTCTAATCGGCATCGCTTTGTTTTTTACTTATGTCTGTGTCTTTGCCACGGTTCTAAAAATGAAGGACATGAGCGGTCGGTATGGAGTAGAACTAAGTTTGAAGGGCATTTCGGATATTCGTTCTGCGAACACGGGAGATGTCTCCTATGAATTAGGGTCGAATATATACGGGATGCTTTCCAGCATATTCTTTGGATTTCCGGTATTGTGCGGGATAATCGCCTTATGTTACAGGAATCACATCTCATTGTTTCAGAAGCGCATTCTCTGGGTTTCTTTCATCATGGGAATGTTAGCGTCAGTACTTACGGGAGGGCGATTCATGGCTTTTACATTTGCCCTTTTTTACTATTTTGGCAACAAATTAACCGTTACGGCAGTCCGTAAGCGCCAGCCCCTGGGCCGCAGAGCGATGGTCGCTTTGGCATCCGTTTTGCTGTTTTGGCTCTTTGCACAAATGTTCTTGGACCGAATGGGTGTGCGTAGCATCAGTTTCGCCATTTATATGCTTCCCCTATGCCAGCCCAAAGATTACGTTACGTACTTACTCAGCGCACTACCCAGCCTGGACACCATGATCGCTCTGTTCTCCTACTTCGAGTACTATATCGGTCACGGGGTAAACCAACTCGATGTGCTGCTGAATGCCCCTTATCCCCTTCATGCACCCTACTGGGGAGGCTACGAGTTATCAACTTTTTTTCTTTTCTTCAACAAAATCGGTTTCAATGTAATTACGGTTGACGAGATAGTACGTGAAATTGTCAATCCTGGCGTCTATTTCACGCATATTGGTGCGCTTTACCTTGATTTCGGCTTCTGGGTGTCCGCACCCGTCGTGCTACTGTTCGGCTATTTATCGGGAAATTCCTGGATCAGGCTAAGTCTGGTAAAACCGAAACTTTCGCTTATTTATCTCAATGTCATCATTCTTTCACTCGTGACATTTGCGCCAATTGTCAGCTTGGTGTCTGCAGGTTATTTTCCGGCCATTCTCGTTTCTTACGCTGCCTTGGTGGTATTTGAGAACTTCATGACACTTCCCTCGCTCAAAAGTGTTCGTTGGAAGCAGGGTGTGAGTATATTTGCGGCTGGAGTCTCCGAACCAACACTCCTACCCTCCGCCTCGTGAAGACTAAGCCATCGCACTCACTTGGCTAACCCTTGTTTATTTTTTTGTAGTAAAAAGGCAAACATCCAAAAACCATGCAACTCAACCTCGGAACCCTGCTGTTTCACTTACAGCGCACCGTAAAATCATACAGCGCCCGCGAGACTTTGGGTAAAACACAAGCCAGAATCATAGGGAAAACCGAGATTGTCGGAAAATCAAAACTTTTCGATGAAAATGAAGGCGACTGCGTGAAAAGATTGTCGGAAGATGGCTTCGTAGAATTCAGCAGAGGCATCCCGTCGACTACTGTCCAGCAGATTGTCAAAGAAACGAGTGAGCTGCCGCTATTCGATCCTTACGAAAAGGGTTATGGAGATTTTCAACTTTCCCAAATCAGCCCAACTACGCATGTGGCTAACTATTATCGGAAAGATTTGGTCAAAAACAAGGCCATTTTGAGCATTGCCAATGATCCCGGCATATTGAGAATAGTTCAGCGGTTTCTTGGAGCAAAGCCTACGATCAGCAATGTGAATATGTGGTGGTCGATGGCGGGCAGGAGCAAGGCTGAACACGCCCAGTTATTCCACCGGGACGTAGACGATCTTAAATTTTGTAAGCTTTTCGTGTACCTGACCGATGTCGGCCCCAATGACGGACCCCATACTTACGTGAAAGGTTCCTCTTCTGTCAATAAACTCACCAAAATTCGCCGTTACGAGGATCAGGAGGTCGAAACGGTTTTTGGGGAAGAAAACGTCGTTAATTTCTGTCGACCCAAAGGCAGTTTATTCATTGTGGATACTTACGGCTTTCACAAGGGAACGCTACCTATCGATAATGATCGCCTATTGTTGCAAATTCAGTATTCGATCAATCCTATTGGCGTCGAAAATTACACGCCCATAAGCATGGGTCACGAATATGATCCTTATATAAACAGATTGTTGGTGAAATAGCTAGTCTTCGTCACTCACAGAAATTGGCGTAAAACGGGAGTATACCCAAATGAAGTATAAATACTGTCTGATCGGCACGGGTATTGGCGGAGGAATGTTGCTCAGAAGTCTCATTGACAAGGGCTGCAATGATCCTATTGCCGTAGTCGAGGCGGGCGGACAAAAACGAAAGAAGGAAGAGCAGTACGAGTCAGTCGGCCTACCCTTTCGGATGATAACCATCAGTGTGCAGCTCGGGGGTACCAGTAACCTCTGGCACGGGGTGCTAAGTTATCTCGACGATGTGGATTTTGAAGAGCGAGAGTGGATCCCCAAAAGCGGCTGGCCCATCTCGAAGGCCGATCTGATGCCTTATTACCATAAAGCCGCCGCTTTTTGGGGCGTGGAAAACCTAGATTATTTTGACATTGAGCAACTTCCCGCCGACTTGCAGGAGCGGCTGCTCGATATAGGCTTCAACCGGGATTATCTGGAAAACAAGCTATTCCAGCAGCCGCTTCAAATAAAAAGTCTTCGTTCCGATGCCAACGAGATTGCGGCAAAGTACGACAATGTGCATCTGTTCACCGAGTCAGCGGGACTGGAATTGATTTTGGACGAAAACGGAAAGCACTACACCGCCTGTAAAATTGGCCAGCGTGACGGTTCCACACAACTCATTGAGGCCGACACGTTCATCCTTTGCGCCGGAGCGCTGGAAACGCCCCGTATTCTGCTAAATTCTCAGGGACAGACGAACCGCAATGTCGGCCATTACCTGATGGACCACCCGATGGGGAATTTGCTCCAGCTGGAATTCAAAGAACCGAAATCTGCCCCGCTATACTCGGATATGCGCTACGGGAGGGGTACAAAGATCAAGACGGGGTTGACTTTTAAGAAGGAAGTCCAGGAAAAATACCGTCTGCCCAACCACAATTTCTATATTCGGCCTTCCTTCGTGCGGGGGATCGACGATATGTCCGAAAAGGTGAAGCTGTCGCTGCTGACCTACAAAAGTGGGCAGGTTAGTTTTCGGGATTTTTGGAACACGATCACCCACCTCAACGTAGTTAAGCAAATCCTGACTTATAAGTTCTCGCTGAATGTAAAATATAAGTATGCCGACCTGTTTTTCCTGACTGAGCAAGTGCCCTATTACGAAAGTCTGGTTGGACTCTCTGCGAAGAAAGACCGATTCGGTTATCCCATTGCGAAGGTGGACTGGCAGTTATCCGATTACGATAAGGACAACATGAAACAGGTTTTCGACCTGTGTCTGCATGAGTTCTTTAAGGGAGAAGATGTTACCTTCACGCATAAGGAAGGGGAGTATTTTTGGGAGGACATCTTCACTTCAGGGGCGCACCACGTGGGTACTGCCCGGATGGCGGCTACCGAAGAAGACGGCGTGGTGGATTCTGATTTGAAAGTGTTCGGATTTAACAATCTGTACGTGTGCGATGGTTCGGTTTTTCCCACCTCTGGCAATGTCAATATCGGCCTCACGATTTCGGCCTTTGCCATGCGGCTGGCCGACAAACTGACCTCGGAAAAACTATGAAACTGGCAATCATCGGCGGAACGGGTTTTTTGGGCAGCTATTTTTTGGAAAGCTACTCCGCTCAGTTCACGCAGGTGAATGCACTAAGCCGCAACCGGAATGCTTTTGAAAAATTTAACTTCCGGCCTACTAAAATTGTTGAGGGAAACTTGGGAGAGGAGGTCTCGGTTAGCGAATTGCTGCGCGGCATGGACATTTTAGTTCATGCGGGCTTCGACCACGACTACAAGGAGAACGTACGGGGCATGGAAAACATCATTCGGGCCATCAGCCAGGAATACAATACGATCAAAAGGGTTGTGTATCTGAGTTCTTACGTTGTTTATGACCAAGAGCAGAAAGAAATCACCGAACAATCGCCCCGGTCCAATTACGGCGACATTTATACGAAGGAAAAACTTTCGATCGAAAAACTCATTCGCGAATCCGCCAGCTCGGCCGAATTCGTAATTCTACAACCCACGATTGTTCTGGGCCGAGGTGGCAACTGGTCAAAGGTGCTAATAGAAGCGACCAACAGTAAGGTGGTGAAACTTGCAAGGCGAGGAGAAAGTACCTGCAATTACGTCTATGTCAAGGACGTGGCCAACGCAATCTATCAGGCCACCGTAGCCCCGAGCCAGAGGCTGCCGAGCGCCGTTGCCAGCTTTCTGATAACCGGCGGTACAGCTTCCTGGAGAAACGTTTTATTGAGTCACGCCGGAATTGCCACGAAAAGAGGGCAATCCCATCCGTCTTTGCCAGAAATAGAACAAACCTACTGCGGAATGTACGGAAATTCCTGGCTGGAAAACCTGACTATCGGCACAATGTATTCCCCTGTCTTTCGCTCGATTGCTGGTCCTGTTTTGAAATTCATCAAACAAAGGGTAAATGGACGCAAATCAGGAAATCAAGTTCCCGGCCAACCGGTGAAAGAATACAGCTTCAAGGGTTTGTCAAAGGCTATTCAAGAGGCGGAATGTGTCGTAAATGTTGACAGGGCAAGTTCGATACTAGGCTACATGGCATCTTACGGATTATCGGAGTTGGCGGCAGATATGCGCAACAGCCCGGTGGCAAGGCCGGACAGGGCCTCCCATTGACGCACCGATACGAAGAAAAGCATGGCAGATTTCAGCAACGCGAAGGTTTCAATCATTACCCCGCTCTATAATTCGGAGAAATTTATCGGCGAAACAATCGAATCGGTAGCCCGGCAAACCCACCAAAACTGGGAGCACCTCATTATCGACGATTGTTCGACGGACGCCAGCTATGCCATTGCTAAAAGATACGCCGAGGTCGATCCCAGGGTAAAACTGTTTAGGAATGCGGTCAACTCGGGTGTGTCCGAAAGCCGAAACCTGGGACTACAAAGCGCCGAGGGAGAATTTATCGCCTTTATCGATAGCGACGATCTGTGGGAACCTCACAAACTGGAAGTTCAATTGAACATGCTTCACGACGAGAATGGCTCGCTGGCCTATTCATCTTACCTGCGAGTCAATGAGCAGGGAAAAGTGTTGAATCGGGTGGAAGTGCCGTCCCGAGTGACGCGTAGAAAGATGCGGGAAAGTAATTTCATCCCGCTGCTGACCGCCTTAGTAAAAGCGCACGTTATCAAAGAAAACGATCACAAATTTGAGTCTTTCGTGAAAAATGATGGCCGGGAGGACTACGTGTTTTGGCTCAATATTCTGAAAGACGAGAATATCGTGGCCGTGGGAATCGACGAAGAATTGGCCAGGTACCGGGTACGGGAATCGTCCATTTCATCCAGCAAACTCAAATCAGCGTACTTCCAATGGATCGTTTACCGCAAACACTTCAGTATGTCCCTGGTCGATTCGTTGCGATATATGTTTTTGTACGCGGCCAACGGGATCAGGAAAACGTCGAGGTAATGTCGTATCATTGCAATTCAGAATTTTAGAGAAAGGCAAGCTCATTAGATGAAAATGTCCATACGTGTTTGGAAAAAAACCACAAAAGCTATTGTGCTTTTGATGGCTCACACAGTCCTTTTTCTCTTCGCGTTACCATTCCTTTCTCCTACGGTGTTGGCGCAATCCTCGCCCGAAATGTCCAGCTCCGCCGAAATCGGCGGTTTCGTTTCCAGCAGCGAGCGAACCCCCTTCTGGCTACGGGCCAACCAATGGGGCCGGGTGCCGTTAAATTCCCCCGCAGCCACTGCTCGCTTGAAATTCCATTACCAATCGCCCCGAACCTTTGCCGATACATCCCGCCGCAAAGGCCGACTCAACTGGGAATTCGGCGCGGAAGGCGTAGCTAATGCCAACAAGGCCAGCCAATTGCTTTTGCCCGAAGCCTATGGCAAGCTGCGTTGGCGGAAATGGGAACTGATGGCCGGGCGTGAGCAACAAATTATCGGCATCGTGGACTCCACGCTTTCGTCGGGTTCCTTCACCTGGTCAGGCAATGCCCTTCCTATTCCTTTGGTGCGGTTCGGTATAGCGGATTATATGCCGCTGGGCTTTCTTTGGAATTTTGTTTCGATTAAAGGTTCTTTCGTACACGGGTGGTTCAACGAGCCTTATATTAAACACGCTTATCTACACCAAAAAACTTTTCACGCCCGTCTCGGCAAGCCTGAGGGAAATGTTCACTTTCATATTGGTCTGGTGCATCATGTCATATGGGGCGGTGAAGCCGAATACTTGAAAGAAGGCAATTTGTCGGTCAATGGAAAGCTCACCACGAGTTTCGTCGATTATCTACAGGGTGTCGTACTAACGCAAATACCGAAAGATAAGACCAACAACCGCTTCACCAATTTCGACGGCGTCAACCGCATCGGCAACCACGTGGGGCATTTCGATTTGGCGGCGGATTGGCGAATCAAGCAAACCAGGTTTCTGCTTTATCGGCAGCATCCCTTTGAGGATGCCTCGGGTTTTCAGCTACAGAACCTACCCGACGGACTTTACGGTCTGAGCCTGCGGCGCAGTTCTTCGGCTAATTCCATTTTTGCCCTGAAAGGTTTAGCTTTAGAATATCTTTACAGTAAAAACCAAACTCCGGTTAGGCCCGGCAGTCGCTTCACGGGCGACGATGACTATTTCAATCATGCCCAATATATGGAAGGCTGGTCGTACCGGGAAAAGAGCCTAGGTACGCCCTTTTTTCCTCCGACCCCGGAAGTCCGGCCGGATTTCCCCACAACTGGTCGGTTCTTCCCAACTAACCGAATAATCCTTTATCACTTAGGTATGGAGGGGCAGTTGGTAAAAAAAATAAACGTGATGGCTAAGGTTTCGTACAGCAGGCATTATGGTCTGGTTAGCAAACCTTATGACCATTTTAAAAAGCAATTTTCTGCTTTGTTAGCTTTTGATATGCCCCTTTTCACATGGGGTAACACTCGCCTAAAAGCCCAAATCGCTTACGACAAAGGCGGCGTAATACCCGACTCGTTTGGTAGTTATTTGGGTATTAAAGGCAATCTAACAAAAAAATAAAAGTATTGTGTTGGTCAAGACATTTACCGCTCGCTCATTTTATTTTTGCGCTGTGCGGGATATTTTCTAATTTTACGGACAATACTACCTTGTGAAAGAACTAACTCAATGAGCGTAAATAAGACATTTACCTATAATGTTACTGCTCGCAAGTCGTACGCCCACCGCCTACGAAGCAAAACGGCCACTTCCAATGAAGTGCTGATCGTTACTAGCTACGATTATTTTCTGGAAAAAAAGGGGCTGGCCCTGCTTTTGAACCGTTACCAGGAGATTATTCTGGTACCACGAACGGTGGACGACGATTACCTGATGAACAAAACCGTGCGGCCGCTCGTGGAGCAATACGACAAGATTCACCTGGTCACCAACCCGCAGTACGACTCGCGCTACCACGTCATTTACGAGCTGGTCGTCAAGAATAATAAGTCCATCCGCATCAGCACAGTCTATGATTTTTGCGAAAACACCCTGAAAAAGATTTACATCCCCGACAACATGGACGAGGAGAACCCTTATATGCCCGCCCAGCTCGGCTTCGATCCCAAAGTGCGGTTTTTAAAGGAGTTTATCGACTTTGTTATATCGGTGATCCTGCTGCTGTGCAGTTTCCCGCTGTGGATCATGAGTGCCCTGCGCATCCGGCAGGAGTCGCCGGGACCCGTTTTTTACGATCAGGTGCGGACGGGTTTCCAGCAGGCTAACTTTCAGTGCATCAAATTTCGGTCAATGGTTGTGGATGCCGAGATCAATGGGGCGGCTTTTTCCAAGAAAAAGGACAAGCGGATTTTTAAGTACGGCGCGCTGATGCGCCTGACCCGCATTGACGAACTCCCCCAACTGCTGAACGTGTTTCGGGGCGAAATCTCCCTGATCGGCCCCCGGCCCGAGCGTCCCGTCTTCATTGAAAGCTTCGAGGAGTTGATCCCCTACTATAATATGCGCCACACGGTGAAGCCCGGCATCACGGGCTACGCTCAGGTGATGTACCCCTACGGCACGGGGGTATATGACGCGCGACACAAGCTGATGTACGATTTGTACTACATCAAGCACTGGAGCCTGAGCCTCGAGATGCAGATTATTGCCCGTACCGCCGTCGTAATATTTACCCGCAAAGGCCGATAGAGTCCGGTCTAATTTCTTGTAACGGCCCCACCGACACCATAGGCGTAGCCCGGTAACCCAGGGCGTAGCTAATTAATGAATGCGTTATCTGCTTACCGGAATCGGCTGTCTTCTCTTACTGGGAGTCACTAAGGCCCAGGACTCCACCCTTAGCTATCATGTAAACATGGAAGGTGGTTTATCTACCAGTCAGGTTCCTTTCTGGCTTCACGCCAATCGGTTTGGGACAGTACCCACCCAAGGTTCTTTCGCCGCCGCCCAAACCGGATTGACTAAGTTAGTCGCCCGTCCCGGCAGCAAGAAAAAGTTTTTCGCCTGGTCGGCAGGGATCGAACTGGCTGCTTTTGCCGGGACTCAATCCGCCGTATTCCTGACCGACGCCTACGTGACCGGTTGGGTAGGTCCCGTGGAGTTGAGTCTCGGACAGCGTAAAGGAATCGTTGGATTGGTGGACACTACGCTGACTTCGGGTTCCTTCGCCATGTCGGGCAACAGCCGCCCCTACCCCAGGGTGCAATTGGCAATTCCCCACTTCCTTTCTCTGGGGTTCACCGGGCATTTTTTGGCCATCAAGGGTTCTTACTCCGACGGTTCGCTAGGCAAATCCTACGTCAAAAGTGCCAATACCAGCGAAGTCCCGGCCACGTTCCTTCACCACAAGGCTTTTTACCTCCGTTTGGGTAAACCGACTGCTCGTCTTCATTTGTACGGAGGTTTCAATCACCAAGCCATGTGGGGCGGTGATAAATTAATCTATTCCGGCGGTCTGTCCGACCGGGTGGCCTATAAGTACGTGGTGTTCGGCAAAAGTTGGGCAGCCAGCCGGGTGGGTAATCACTTCGGCACCATTGACCTGGGGGCTGAGTGGCGAGCGAGGAATTGGACCTATTTCGCCTATCGGCAAAACATTTACGAAGACGGCTCGCTGGCCAAACTGACTAATGTCACCGACGGCCTCAATGGCCTGCGGATGAGTCGAAACTTTTTAATTGAACCTCATAAAGTTCAGGTCAAGGCATTCCTGTTTGAATTCATCAACACTAAAAGCCAGGGAGGCAGTATATTCGATACCGGGACGCACACTTTTGGCCGTGACGACTACTACAATCATTACGTTTACAAGCAGGGCTGGTCCTACCGGGGGCGAAATTTGGGATCGCCTGTTATCCCCACCCAAAATCTGCTCCGGCCGGAAATACCGAGAGTGGACTCACTCCTGACCGTCGATAACCGCCTTTGGGCGATAAACGTCGGGATAGATGGCTATTACCAAAACGTACATTTTATAGTCAAGGGAATGATCGGCCGTCATTTCGGCACTTACAATTATCCTCTCGAACCGCCCAGAACGCAGTCTTCCCTGCTCGTTCAGGCCGAAAAATCCGTGGCTTTCGCAGGGGGTAGTTTCCTCAGCCTCAAACTAGCTACTGACCTGGGTAATCTTTATCCCAACAACGGGGCCCTGGTAATCGGCTGGCGCAAGCAAGGGCTATTTCAATAAGTTCGGCAGGGTTTTTCTGGAACAATCCTTTTATATCCCTACTTTTGTGCGTGATGTCCCCCTGCCGTTCTGCTTTTACCTCCGTCGGCCTAAATGGTTCCATGAGTTTTTCCCGTAACTTCTTTTTCTTCCTGCTTGGATTCTTTCCCCTGACGGCTTTTTCCCAAACGGACAGCAGCTCGCAACTTTCTAATTCAAATTACCTTGAAATTGGGGGTCTGGTTTCTTCCGTCGACAGGACGCCTTTTTGGCTTCAAGCCAATCAATTCGGCACGGTGCCGCGTTCGGGTTCGGCGCTAACGGTGCGGGGCGGCGGAGCCAGGGTTTGGACGCTGGGACAGCACGACTCGATCAGCGAATGGCGGCGGCGCACGACCACCAAGGCATCGCCGCGCTGGCAAGCCGAGATCGGTGCCGAAGTCGTGGCCAATCTCGGCCCCACTACCCACCTACTGCTGCCCCAGGCTTACGGTGCCATTCGTTACGGGAACTGGGAACTCTTCGCGGGCCGTCGGAAGCAGTGGTTTGGTCTGGCCGATTCCACGCTGGGTACGGGGTCGTACATCTGGTCGGGCAATGCCCTGCCGATCCCTCGCATTCAAATCGGCCTGACGCGCTTCACGGCCGTCCCCTTCACCAAAGGTTGGTTCTCCGTGATGGGAACGTATTCGGATGGTTGGTTCGAGAACAGCCGCCCCGTGACCAGTGAATTGAAACTCCACCAAAAGCAGTTTTACGGACGCCTAGGCCGCCCCGCCGGAAAGCTCAAAGTTTACGCGGGCTTCAACCACCAGGTACAGTGGGGTGGCAAGTCACCTTACGAGACCATCGATGGACAAATGCCCAAGGGATTGAAAAATTATTTCAATGTGGTTTTTGGAAAAGGCAAGTATGCCCCCGGTATCACTAAGTTCGATAGCGCTAACCGTATAGGTAATCATTTAGGCACCATCGACTTTGCACTGGAAATTGACGGAGACCGGGCTAATTGGTTCTTCTATCGCCAAAGCATCTACGAGGACGGCTCGCTGGCGCGGCTAACCAATATTGCCGATGGGCTGAACGGTGTCAGGATTCGCCGCAAGCAGGTTGCTGCCACCAGTAATTTTTCGGTGAAAGAATTGGTGTTCGAGGGGCTATACACCCGCAGCCAGGGCGGCAGCGTGTTCGACTTCGACGGGAGAATTTTTGGCCGGGACAACTATTTCAACCACACGCAGGTACGCGATGGCTGGTCGTATTACGACCGTACCATTGGCACGCCTTTCATCACGCCTACCTCCGCAACAGAATGGAAGTTCCCTAATTTCGCCGACTCCTTCACGAGTAACAATCGGGTGTGGGTGCTGCATCTGGGGTTACAGGGTACGCTTGCCCGGCGTTTGCAGTGGCGGACGAAGCTATCCTACTCCGGCAACTACGGCGTGTACGACCTACCTTTCGCCACCGCCGCTTACCAGTTTTCGGGCCTGTTGGCGGTGCAAACCCACATCGAATGGCTGGGCGGTACGATTTTGAAAGCCGCCCTGGCTGCCGACCAAGGCGGGTTGTATCCCGGCACGGCGGGCATCACACTTTCGCTGCGAAAGGAGTTTGGGGCTTCTTCCTCCCCAAATTCCACTAATTACCGCTGGCGGTAAATCACTCGACTACTTTTTGCCGGATATTAGTAGCTAGTTCCGCCAATTCCTCGGCCGACATCTTTATTTTTTTGCCAAAATCCATGTCTGCCATCCGGTTGAGTGGAATCAAGTGGACGTGGGCGTGCGGTACTTCCAACCCGATAACGCTCACGCCGATGCGCTGGCAGGGAACGACCGCCTCGAGGACCGGGGCGATTCTTTTGGCAAACCGCATTAACCCAACGTATAGCTCATCGTCGAGGTCAAAAATATAATCGACTTCTTTCTTGGGAATGACCAGCGTGTGGCCTTTGGCGATGGGGTTGACATCCAGGAAAGCCAGGAAATCAGCCGTTTCGGCTATTTTGTGGCAGGGAATTTCACCCGCGACGATTTTGGAAAAGATGGTCATGATGATGGGAGATGACGGGGTCGCCCGTGCGATTATGAGATATGAGATTTACTAGCAGACTACTTGACACTTAACCTTACTGCTTGACAAATCCTATTATTGCCAGAATGACCAACAAGCCACCCAGGATACGCTGGATAGGCCAGCCGGTTAGTTTTCGGGCGATGTTTTCGCGGTAGCGGTTGGTGAGCCAGGCGACCAGGCCCAACAGGCCGAAGGCACCCGCTGCCGCGCCCGTAGCGAAACCGACCGATTCGGCGGTGGTCTGTACCGAAAGCAAAGGGTAGTTTCGATACCCTGCTAAAATCAATACCCAAAAGGGATAAAGCTGCGGATTCAGCAGGCCCGCGACCAGACCGCGCAGCAGAGCCGCGCGATGGGTAGTCGTTGGCAGAGTTGGCTTCGTATCAGTAGATACGTTTTTTTGCAGGAGCCAATAAATCCCTACTCCCAACAAAATTGCATTGATAATCCAGGAAGAATAAGGCCATTCCAGGATGCCTTGCAGGCTGGCTACCGTGTAAGCGGCGAGACCCGCGTAGAGCAGTTCGGGCAAAGCCCCGCCAATAGCAGTGCGCCAGGAGGCCGCCGGACCTTCGGTGAGGCTGGTGTGGATTACCGCCAGGTTGGCTGGTCCCAGTTGCAGGGAGCCGGCAAAACTCACCATCAGCGTGGCGCCGAAGAGTATAAGCGGCTTAAATTCTTCCATTTAATCCTTTTTATCATTAGAGAAGCAACCCGTTCCCCGCTTTCTTTCGTATTTAAACCGTGGGCCGAAAAGAAAATCCTCACTTTCATTCAACAAACTATCATTTTTACTCCAATTTCCCATGCGTACTTTATCAATTTTCCTCTTCGTTGCTTTGCTTTCGGGCAGTGCTTTCGCCCAATACGAAGGACCGCGTCGCCAGAAATACGTGGATGTCGCCCTTGCGGCGGGCAAGGGAGGATCCCTGGCTTTATCCTACCAAAACCTCTACGGTGGTCGGTTCAAGATCGGCTGGGGCATCCGATATACGGGCTTTGCGGGCAAAACTACCAATTTCATCACTGCGCCAGCCCAGTTAACCTCCGGCAAAACCGATCCCAGCGTTCTTTTTTCAGAAACCATCGAATCGAATCTCGACACCCTCACCCTAAATAAAGTGCAGACCAACGCCCTGAATGCGGTCATCAACCTGCAATTTGCGTTTTCCAAGCGATTCGAGGTCGGCTTCAACATCGACGCCATTGGTTTTTCCTTCGGCGGGCAGCAAACGGGCCGCTTTCACTCGGCCTCGCAGTCGAAGGCGCTGGATAATTCCGTGCAAACGGCCAAGCCCACGTCCTTCAATCTTCTGTTAATCAGCGACAACGACCGGGGCAATTTGAACTCAGAACTTTACGCCCGATACTGGCTCGGCGACCGCGTCGCGCTTCGGGCGGGACTAAGCTTCAATTTCGTGGAATACACCACCGACCGCAAGCTGACGTTCGACAACGACCGCTTCCGTTACAAGTCTCTGTTGCCGATGGTCGCGGTGTCGTTTTCCCCTTTTGCCAAGTAAAAACAAGGAAATGTCTGACTGCTTTGAGAAGATATTTAGCTTCAATTTCAAACAAAAAGAAAAGGCTAACCGTTGAAGGCCTGTTGCCGACAGCCGACCGCCGCTAGAACACCTTATGTTTCAACTACACGCGACCACCCGCGAAATCATCACCCAGCTTCAACGCCTGCTCAACCAAATGGAAAAGACTTCCTACTCGGACAGTCTGCCCATTTTGCAGGGAAGCAGCGTGGGGCAGCACCTCCGCCACGTAATCGAGTTCTACGTTTGCCTGAGTCGGCAAATGAACGGCGGCATCATCAACTACGACGCCCGCGAACGCAATCACCAATTGGAAAATGACCTTGGCTACACCCGCCGAATCCTGAGCGAATTGAGCGACGAAGTAGCCGAATGGCATACCGATAAGACACTGCAACTCCGGGCCATTTACGGCGATGCCGTCGGAACCTTAGTGCCAACCTCGCTAGCCCGCGAATTGGTCTATTTGATCGAACACGCCGTGCACCACATGGCTATCGTCAAGATGGCCGTAGCGCACCATTTGCCCCATATTAATTTGCCTGCTTCATTCGGGGTGGCGCACTCCACCCTGCAACACCGTGAGGCTGAATGTGCGTCGTAACTTATCTGCCGGAGGCTGAAGGTGGTTTCATCCTGACCTCTAACCGCGACGAGAGCATCCGACGCCCCGCCGCCATTCCGCCCTGCCGTTATCTGGTCGAGCAGCAACTCATCACCTTTCCGAAAGATGCGAAGGCCGGAGGAACCTGGATCGCGACGACGGAACACCGCACGCTCTGCCTGCTCAACGGCGCTTTCCAGAAACACGCGCACCGTCCGCCCTACCGCCGCAGTCGGGGGATGGTGGTGCTGGATGCTTTTTCCTACGATTCACCCCACGCTTTCGCCGGGGAGTACGATTTTACCGACATCGAACCCTTCACGCTCGTTATGGTGGACAAGGCAAACGGTGCTCCCACGCTGCATGAACTGCGCTGGGATGGCACGAAGGCACATTTTCAATGTCTGCCAGCGGACAATCCGCGCATCTGGTCGTCGGTGACCCTTTACACCGAAGCCGTGGTTCAGGAGCGCGAAGGCTGGCTTGAGGCGTGGCTGGCCACGCCTCAAGCCGATGTAGCCCGTGAAGTTATTGCTTTCCACACTTCCGCCGGGAAAGGTGACCCGACCAATGACCTGCGGGTCGATCGGGGGAACCTGAAAACGGTTTCCATCACGCAAATTCGGGGGCAGTCAGACGGGGTGAGCGTATTTTATCAGGATTTCCTCCACGAAGGCACGCATCGTCTGCAAGTTTCCTAGAAAAATATTTCTCAGTTTTCGTTTTTTGGGTAAATCCCGTCCAAAATATTCTTTGCTTAGGGTAGTGCGGCAATAGCTACGGCTGGTTGTCGTTTTTTGCTGTATAATTAACCAAAACGAATTTTTAAATTTTTATGAAATCGACAAAATCTTATTTTGCCGCCTTCCTGGCTCTTTGCTTGGTGGGCCTGATGGCATCCTTCACCCCAAGCGCTAAAAAGGGCAAGTGGGAAACGTTGTTTAACGGTAAAAACTTCGACGGCTGGAAAAAGTGGAAAGGCGGCCCGATCACGGGCTGGAAAGTGGAAGATGGGGCCATGGTGCTGGAAGAAAAGGGTGCTGGTGACCTGCTGACTGAGAAAGAATACGGCGACTTTGAGCTAGAGCTGGAATGGAAGATCAGCGAGAAAGGCAACAGCGGCATCATGTACCACGTGCAGGAAAATGCTGACTACTGCTGCCCTTACACGAGCGGGCCGGAGATTCAGGTGCTCGACGACAAGCGGCACCCTGACTCCTTCGCCGGAAAAACGGGCAACCACAAATCCGGTTCACTTTACGATCTGCTCCCGCCCAGCGACACCACTGTGGTGAAGCCCGCCGGAGAATGGAACAAGGCCAGAATCGTCATTGAGGACGGCAAGGGTGAAAGTTGGCTCAACGGCAAAAAAATGGTCGATTTCCCGACCAAGGGCCCTGAATGGGACAAAATGGTCGCCAACAGTAAGTTCAAGCAATGGAAAGAATTCGGTTCCTTCGACAAAGGCTCAATTGCCTTACAAGACCACGGCAATAAGGTATCATACCGGAATATTCGGGTGAGGGAATTGTGAGGAGAAGGGTTGAAAAGTTGAAGTGGGGCTCTCCGTGGCGGTTTAATTTTACGGTGTCTAAATACTTCTGCAATTACCTCTCTTTTCAACCTTTAAACTTTTCAACATTTAAACAAAAAATAATGAATACCAACCGCAGAGACATGGTGAAGAAAATGGCCGGGCTGGCCGTGGGGCTACCCGTGGCGGATTCGCTCCGGGAGCGGCTCGATGCTTCCGATAAAGTGATAGGTTTAAAAGGGAACGTCAATCACTCAGTTTGCCGCTGGTGCTACAGCAAAATCGAATTTGAGGATTTGTGCAAAGCGGCTAAGGAAATCGGCTTGCAGTCGGTCGAACTGACCGGACCGGATGAGTGGCCGATCCTGAAAAAATACGGCCTGACCTCGGCTATGCCCTGGGGTGCGGGCAAGGGGATTGTCGAGGGATTCAACGACCTGAAACTGCACGATGAACTGGTAGCAAGTTACGAGGCGATTTTTCCCAAAGTCGCCGCCGCCGGACTGGATAAGATCATTTGTTTCTCGGGCAACCGCCACGGCATGGACGACGAGCAGGGTCTGGAAAACTGCGCCATCGGCCTGAAACGCCTGATGAAGTCCGCCGAAAAGTATAAGGTAACCATGAGTATGGAACTGCTCAACAGCAAAGTCAACCACCCCGACTACATGTGCGACCACACCAACTGGGGCGTGGAACTCTGCAAGCGCGTGGGCAGTGATAATTTCAAACTGCTCTACGACATCTACCACATGCAAATTATGGAGGGCGACGTCATTCGCACGATCAATGATAACCATGCCTATATCAACCACTACCACACCGGCGGTGTACCGGGCCGCAACGAAATCGACGATTCGCAGGAGTTGTACTATCCGGCCATTATGAAAGCTATTCTGGCTACGGGTTATAAAGGCTATTTAGGTCAGGAATTCATTCCCAAGCGCGATCCGATCACTTCTCTGCGGGAAGGGGTGGTGATTTGTGACGTGTAGGTTTTTTGTCGAATCGTTTAAATAGCAAAAAAATCCCGCGCTGAAATTACCTTACGGTTTCGGCGCGGGATTTTTTTGTTCCAATGCAGGCATTTCTGCTTCTTCGTGAGGACGAATTCCAGAGAAATGTTGGCGGGTGGTTTTCAGTAAATCTTTAAAAACCAGTGGTTTTACGCCAAGGGCCACGTTTTCCTGTCCGATGTCGGACACCAGCCGCATGTGCCGAAAAATGTCTCGGTAGGCTTTGAATAGATTGTACTTTGGATCGTAAATGTGGCCCGCTTCGGAGCTAATCCCGTTCAGTTCCAGAATCTTCACCTTCCCGGCGTACAGATCTTCCAGTGAATTGACCCGCAGGTCGAATCGCCCGTAATAGAAGCCAGGAATGGCGTTGGCGATTTCATTGAAAACATCGTGCAGCCGCTCATCGATGAGATGGTTGGCGTTCAGAAAAGCCGTTCCCAGGCAGTGGTTGCCGATGGGCTGCACGCATTCGTAGGTGCCTCGGGGCGGAATTTTATCCAGCGCAGCGCCCATCCGGGATTCCAGGGCTTCGCGGGCCATGCGGGCGCGGAGGTTTTTTTCCAGCAGTTCGCGCACCGTGGCGTAGCCATCGCCCCGCACGTGCAGAAACTCCTTTTGGGTCACCGAGGTCACGCGGCCTCGCTTCTCGCTGGGCCGCCGGGCGTACATCACGCCAAATTCCAGTAAGGATTCGACGTACTCCTGCGCGATGCAGTCTTCGGCCAGGCCCTTTCCCACGTACTTTCGTAATTCTTCCACGCAGGTGATTTTGGTCACCTGGTCGCCGCGTTCGCCGACGTTGGGTTTCAGGATGAACGGCGCGGAGATTTCACTTCCGTCAAGCAATTCAATAATGCTATTATAGGTCGTTCCCGCCGGGATAAACCGCGTTGTGGGCAGATACTTGTCGTCGATCAGAGCGAAAATTTCTTTTTTGGATTCGCCAAAAAAACCACTGGCCGGGATGGCCGGATTGGCCGCCGTAAAGTGCATAAACGAGCGGTTTTTCAACGAAAGTAAAGCCCAATACACCAGGGGCGGGATGTAGAAGAAAGTAAAGGGCCAGAATTCGTAACGAAAAAATTTTGTAAGGAGGCGAGGCACGGTATGTAATGATGAGTTATGAATGATGAATTATGACACGGTTTGGTGCGTCAATATGACCCAATCCATATTGAATCAGGCCGGAAGAATCACTTTGCTGAATTTATCTTTTACAAATTCAAAAAGGGAATTTGTTTTCTTTCGATGAACAGGATGACCAGGCTGCAAGCGGTGACGGCAAGGGCCAGACCGAAAAGCAGGCCGCCGTCGCCCTGGACTTCGATGCCCAGCTTAGTAAGGTGGGAAAGGATAGCGCCTCCCATTAGTCCCAGAGCCATGATGGCGCCGTAAACCGAAGTGCGGGGAATCAGCAACAGAACGCAGGTAATCGCCTCGAAAACGCCCGTCATGATTCGCCCCCAGGGTTCTACGCCCAGTTTTGAGAAAATATAGACGCTCTCGGGCGCGGCCTGAAACTTGAACCACAGCGTCTGGGCAAGAATGATGGCAGCAATTACGCGGGCCGCCCAAAGAATCCATTTATTCATGCTAGAGAAGGGTTTGGTTGGTACTTCAGGGTATGGTCAGTTTTTTCCGACTTTCTGCCAAGCGGCGTCGGCTTTCTGGTGCAGATTATTTTCGTCCTCGTTCCACTTTTTCAGGGTGTTAGTCAAAAGGGTGTGGTAGAACAGGTATAGCTTTCCGTCGATGATCTTGTACGTTTCGGGGTCGATGCTCACTTTGTCGCCATCAGCCATCGCATAAGCGCACCAACCACCGTACTGGGGGGCGTATTTTTCCGGTTTTTTCGTAAACTCGTCCCGGTTCTGAGCGGTGGTAAATTGATAAGTCGCTCCCTTATACTCCTTTGAAAATTCTTTTTTTCCTTCCACCGGCTTGCCCTTAAAATAGCTTACCGGGTCGTAGCCCTGGATGGCCAGGCCATCTTTGAGGTTCTGGTCGGGTTTCTGGGCGGCGCATGTGAGGCCCACGAGGAGGAAAAATAGTAAGGCAACTGATTTCATTTCTATAACAGGTATAGGTTTTTTCCGGAAACTTTAACCTTTATACGTCAGATCAAGCGGCAGGGTTGCGGATACGAATTCTCATCAGACGTGAGGCATCGCATCTCTACTCTTCCAGAACTGGCGGCTATACACGCGCTGGAAGGGCCAATTTTTGGTTCGCAAGAGTATGGGAAGGTAGGCGTGTGGCTCTTTGACTGACGGACTGCCGAAGTACAGGTCGTCGTCGGTGAGCAGTAAACTTTCGTAAACGTCATCAGGCATGAGCGTCAGATCCGCAAAGGGAAGCTCTTTGTGATAATCAGGATTTTGTCGAGCAATTCGGTCTTTCAACAGCCACGCACTGCGGTAGCCTGGGTTGGGCACAGGCTGCGGGCGATAGCGGCCTTCCGACACGTCGAGGGCGTACTGCAGGTAGGCTTTCAAGAGTTTCGGCCCGGCGTTGGCGGTTTGTTCGGTGCGTAATTGATTGGGCAAAAGGCTCGTAACGATGTACACCCGCTGCCGCGCTCGGGTCACGGCTACGTTCAGACGATTCTCGCCCCCCTGCGCATTGAGCGTGCCGAACTGCATGGCCAACTTGCCGCGCTCGTCGGGGGCGTAGCCGATGGAAAAGATAATGACGTCGCGCTCATCGCCCTGCACGTTTTCGATGTTTTTTACAAAAAGTCCTTCGGCGGTGATTTTTTCTTTTTCCAAAAGATCCTGAATCAGTTGCTGCTGGTGGAAATTGAAAGTTACGATACCCACGCTCAACTTACTTTCCTCCAACTCGCGCAACAGCTCCAGCACCCGCTGCGCTTCGATGGGATTGGTGTTTTTTTTCCAAATACCGTTCACGTGCAGGTAACGAATCCCCGGCTCGGCGTCGTTGACGCGCATAAAGTCAGGCAGCAGACGCAGGGTGTTTTTGTAAAAATGCTGATTTGAAAAATCGATCAAATCCAGGGAGCTGCTACGGTAGTGACCCGTCAACTGCCGCTGCGTGAGCGTTTGGGCCGCTAAATCGAGCAGGGAATCTATTTCGGTGGCCACAGATGCTTCCTCGTCCAGGCTTTCCTCGTAACGAATGCGGTACAAGTCGCTTGGGGTTAATTGCTTGCTATCGCCCGTGATGACAACCTGCTTGCCCCGGTAAGCGGCGGGCAGCCCATACTCGGCGTAGCACTGCGATGCCTCGTCGAAAATCACGAGATCGAACATCCCCGCCTCCATCGGAAAGAGCGTAGAAACTGCTTCGGGCGAGGCCATCCAGCAGGGAATCAGCCGGAAAACCTCCTCAGAATATTCGTCCACGACTTTACGAATCGGCCAGATGTTGCGCTTTTTGGTAGTTTGGTGGCTGAGTTCGCGGTAGGTAGTGCGGTTGCCCAGTCGGTTTTTCTCGACCTCTTGGTAGGTAAACTCCCGCAACTGCATGAGCGTAATATCGCGACTCAGGCTTTGTTTGCGTTCGATGGCGGCTTGCAATTGCTGCTCCCACTCGCCCATTTTCAGCGACGACACCGCCCGCAGTGTCGGGAATCTGTCCTCAATGTGTTCGATCCAGGCCAGGCGCAGACTGTTGTCGAAAACCACCACCGCTGTCTGCTCCCCAGTATTTTCTTGCTTTATTTTGTCCAAAACCAAAGCTGTAATTTCGCTCTCGGCGGGAGAGAAGCTGGCCGCGATTTTGTCCATTTCCACCAATGCGTCGAAATCGGCACGTAGGCTGTCGCGGAGTTGGTCCGCATGGTTGTCGGGTTCCAACAAGATTTTTTGCCATTGGCTTTTGGTCAAAAATTCCAGTATCACGTCTTCCTGGCGTTGCCATTTGTCCAGCCAGATGAGGAACGCCTGCAAAGTTTTTTGAAAATCTTCACTAGAGGCAGCTTTCGATGCCAACTCAGCCAATACTTTTTCCCAAGGCTCCTTGTGGGTTCGCAGTAAGGCATCCGCCGCTCGCTCCACTTTTTGGAGAAACAGTAAATGGCTTTCCTCAAAAGCTAAAGATTCGTCCAAATCACCAGGCCGAAAGTTCAAAAGCGGACTTTCCAGCCATTGCTCCAATTCCACGCGGTTGTTCAACCGAAGTTCCAGCTTTTGCAAGTCTTCGGGCCGCGTACTTAACCCGTTCGCCTGAACAACCCTGGCAACAGCCGCCTTTTCCTTCCCGAACCACTCCCACCACTGCCCCTTCAAAGCGGATGATTTGGCGGATATAGCCTTCGCAAGCTGCGTCCGAAAAGTAGCCAATTCGGTTTTAGCCAAACTGCTTTCAACCCCGCCGCCGTCGGCACGCCAGCCTTCCAGCGTATCCGTTATCTGTCTCACAAACGCCAGGCGGCTGGTGGCGGGCTGTAGGTCGGTGAGGTAGCGCTGGAAAAGTTGGAAGGTTTTGGTGTCAGCGATCAAGGTTGTCAAATCTTCGATTCGCTCCCTGCTTTCGGCTTTATCGGAAATGAAATGCAAAGAGAAGGTCGTGCCAGATATTTTTTCAAATTGCTCTTTTTGCGACTGAAAAAAGGAAGACCAGGCAGCCAGTGCGTCTTCCATTCGCCGCAAATCGCTTAGTCCGTAGTCAGCAAAACTTTTGCGTTCGCGCCAGACGTGTTTTTCGTCAATTTTCTGATGGTAAGTCGCGTAACTGGCCAGGCGACGACGATAACCGTCGGTTTCGTTGAGTGGTAAAGTGCGGTAATAGGCCCGCAAATCCACGTGCGGTCCTTTGGGATCAGAAGATAGGTAAAGTTCTTTAACGGAAAGTCCGCTCTCGATTTCGTCAAAGAGCGCGGTGCGAAATTCCTCCAACTCCTTCACCGTCTGGTCGATCAGACGGCTGTTTTTGGTAAACTCCCGGTCCAGAAAAACGGCGTCCAGGCTTTGATTGAGGGCCTGATACTCCTCGGTTTTTTCGATTTGCGTGGCAATTTGGCGGTAGAGTTCGGCCCGGTCGTTGCGGAAGTCGTGGATCAGGGCGGCGAACGGGCCAAGCCCCAGTACTTGCAGGCGCTGATGCACGACATCGAGGGCAGCGCGCTTCTGACACACCAGCAACACGCGCTTGCCCCGCGCGGCAAAATCAGCCATCAGGTTGCAGATCAACTGCGACTTACCCGTGCCGGGTGGCCCCTGCACCACTACCGATTCACCCTGCTTCACGAGCCGGATCACGCTTTCCTGCGACCAGTCCACGGGCAGCGGGGTCAGGATTTGCTCCTCGCGCAGGGGCTGATTTTGCGATAAATCATTGTGGTTTTCAAATTTCTCGCCGCTTTCATCTTTAAGATTAAAAAGCGGCAGCGAGAAATTTTCTTGTTCCGCTTCCTGCAACAAAAAATTGTAGTCCGGCACCAGGTATGATCCCGCCTGCGGAAAAATGCCCAGCACCATTTCGGGGTACAACTTCAACTCACCGTTCTTTTCAAGCGTTTGCAACTCACTGCTTTTCAAAGCCTCGAACGGCTGCAAAGTATTTTCAAAAAGCTGTTGGTTAAAATTCAGCCGAAAAGGCGATTCTTTCAGCCATTCGTACAAGGCAGTGCGGAATTCCAGCGCGTCCTTGGGAAAGTCCTCGAAATTTTTCTCCAAAACCTCGTCGGGAACCTTAGCTTCGTTGAACTGCGCGTAGGCCAAAGCAAAGCTGCGATTCAGAGAAATTTCGGCGTCGTCACGACCGAAAAGGCACCACTGCTCGCGATCCAGCCGCAGCGTGACCGGAAAAAACAATAAAGGCGCGTGCAATACCGAGCCGTCGGCAAACTTCCCCCGCACAAATGGATAGCCCACGTACAAATCCCGAGCTCCGCGCTCCTCTTCGATAAAGCGTTCGGTACGGGCAATACGGCGGAGTTTTTTGCTGGTGTCGTTAACCTTGTCGAAGCGCGGGTCCTGCGCATCGCAGAGCGGAATCCGGTTTTTCCGCTGGATCAGTTGGTTGAGGATTTCAAAAGAGGCTTTACTCAACAAGAAATCCACGTCATGCAAATCCAAAAACTGCTCCGCCGACAAGCGATTCAGCAGCAATGATTTATTTCTATTGCTTAGGTTGGTAAGGCGTTTGAGGTAGGTTTTTAATAGGGGGGTCAAGGGTTAAGCGGTTAAACGGTTAAACGGTTAACGAAGGTAAGATCAAACCTGCCCCGCTCTAATTTTTTCATTCAACGTAATTTTGTGACCCTAATAATTATTTAATCTTAACCTTTTAACCATTAGCCGTTTAACCGAAAAGCAAATAGCGCTGACCTATACTATTTTTAGAAGCCCCGTCTCTGCCGTCAAACCTGGCCCAAAGGCACTGGCAAAAATCAGGGCGCCAGCGGATTGCTTGTTGAGTTCCCAAAGTTTATTGAGTACGAACAGGATGGTACCCGACGACATATTGCCGTATTCACGCAGGATTTCGTAAGCAGCGGCATTGTCTTCGTGGGTGAGGCCCAGCACCTGCTCCACCACTTCCAGAATGCGCCGCCCGCCGGGGTGGATGGCGAACAGATTCACATCCTCCGGCTGAATGCCCTGGGCGCGGGTGATGCGTTCCAGTACGGCGGGCAGGCCCGTTTTCAGCACGTCCGGGACGCGGGAGGTAAGTTTCATTTCAAAGCCAAAGTCGTTGATATGCCACGCCATGTCGTCTTTTCCTTCGGGCAAAACTTCACAGGCAAAATCCACGATTTCCAGGGCCGACTTATCCCCTGCGACTTTTCCTTCCACCAAAACCGCCGCTGCGCCATCGGCGAAGAGAGAGTTAGCCAGCAGGTGGTCTTCTTCGTCTTTTTTCTGAAAATGCAAGGTGCATAACTCCACACATACCATCAGAACCTTGGCTTCGGGATCGGCCTTCACCAGCGCAGTAGCCGCTTTCAGGCCATTGAAAGCACCATAACAACCCATGAAATTGACGGCAATGCGATGCACCGAACTCTTTAGGCCGAGACGTTCGATCAGCTCGATGTCGGGGCCGGGGGCGTACATGCCCGTACAGCTTACCGTAATGAGGTGGGTTATTTCGGCGAAATCTACGTTACTTTCTGCCTGGCAGTTCCGTAAAGCTTTTTCGGCTAACGGCACGGCGTATTGTCGATAAGCCGCCATACGCTGTTGCACGGTGGGGAAAGGCTCGAGGTCGGGGGTATTGGGGTAAAAAGTGAACTCACCGTTGGACACTCCGTAGTCGGACAGCACGGAATAGCGTTGTTTGATGCGGGTGCTGCGGTACAAAGCCCGGAGTCGTCGCTCGCCGGCGGCGTTCAGATTCATGGCTTTAGCCATGAAATCGGCGATGCGGTTCTGGTCGATGCGATGGTCGGGAACGGCTGTTCCTATGAAAGTAATATAGGCGCGGGCGCCCGGTTGTGTGGTCACGCGGTTCTTTTTTGTCGAAAAGTAGCTAATTTCACCCGAAGATTTATGTCCATTAAACGACTTCCTACCCAATAGGTTCGGGATTCGGGCGTAAATAAGCCGATTGCTTACCCAATGTACGCCCCAGGTGAGCGGCTAGTTGCTTTAAAATCTGTTCCAGCCCTCGATGAAGAATATACTTTTACACCTGCGGATTCCCTTCTCCGTTTTTCTACTGCCCGTTTTCCTGTTTGCACTGAGTCAGACCGGGCTAAGCAGCGACGGGGCGACCAGCCGGGCCTGGTGGGCGTTCGTCCTCATCCATTTATTCCTCTACCCGGCCAGTAACGCCTACAATAGCTATTACGATAAGGACGAAGGCAGCATCGGGATGCTCGAAACGCCGCCTCCCGTCAGTTTTGGGCTACTGGCCGCAGCATGGTCTCTGGATATTGTCGCCATTTTCGTAGCGTGGTGGGTCGGTTTGGGTACGTCTTTCATTTCATACCTCATTATTTACGGTGCTATTTCCAAAGCGTATAGCCACCCGGCAATTCGACTCAAAAAATTACCGTTGGCCAGTTGGCTGGTTGTAGGTTTGTTTCAAGGGGCATTCACCTATCTGGCTACTGTGCAGGTCATTAGTCAGGCAGAAGTTTCCAGTCTTTTTTCCGTAAGAAACCTTTTGCCTGCACTCATTTGCACCTCTAATTTGTGGGCGGTGTACCCGCTCACGCAAGTTTATCAGCACGAGGAAGACGCCCGGCGAGGCGACTTGACGTACAGCCGGATGGTGGGCATCGAAGGCACTTTCCTAAACGCGGCGATTTTCTTCACGATCTCGTTCGCGGGTTTTCTTTATTATTTCCTGAATTTTGGCGAAGGCCGCAGCCTGCTGGTCCTTACGCTCTGCATGGGCCCGGTACTGGGGTATTTTGGTTATTGGTGGGTGCTGGTGTGGCAGAACGCGGCGGCAGCTAATTTTCGGCACACCATGCGAATGAACGTCTTGGCGAGCCTGGGGCTCAATTTATTTTTCGGTATCCTATGCCTTACCGGCGTCTGATTGCCAGCCCGTTATTACTTTACAGCGTTTTTTCTGAAAAAATTTCCGCCAGGACTTGCGTACAATATCTCAAAGCTATACTTTTGCATCACCTTTTCAGAAAGAGGTCACGCAGAAGTAGCTCAGCTGGTAGAGCGCAACCTTGCCAAGGTTGAGGTCGCGAGTTCGAACCTCGTCTTCTGCTCAGACAAGCAAGCACCTTTACCGGGTGCTTTTCTTGTTCTTGGACGTGGTGCTTTCCTCCTCTATGCTGGAAGCCCGTACCACATAATGGCCGGGATGGTGGAATTGGTAGACACGCAGGACTTAAAATCCTGTGAGCCGAAACGCTCGTACGGGTTCGACCCCCGTTCCCGGTACTGATTATCAAGAGGTTATGAATTAAAATTCATAACCTCTTTTTTATGGGTACAACATAGGTACAACAAATGGTTTGGATGTGTTGAAGGCTTGACTGCACTGAGGCGACGACTTTGGTGGCGTTGAATCTTATTTTGAAGGTTTGGTTATCAATGGCTCACCTTATTCTGAACGTATCTGCCAGTCAAGGCTCGTAAGCAACGTCCGTTGACAGAGCAACTAATAAACTGGCCGCTAAGCGAAGCTAAGTCAGAGTACGTACGGGAAGTAAATGAGAATTTTAGAAATGGAGCAATGGTATATATTAACTCAAATGGAGAATTGAAGCCAACTAATCAGTAAGTGAAATTTAGTTTCAAAGGATTAATAGCTGTGCTAGCACTTGTATGCTTGATCGTATACCTTCGGCTACCGAAAAATGTTAGTCATGATGAATATGATTTTAAGCTGCCTATGAATTTTCAAGAGGCAATTAGAGTATTTCAGCTTGACTCTGTTAGAAAGAATATTGCCTTTCGGACTGATAAACATGGTTTTCTCAAGGTGAAAATCTCACGGAGATGGCCAAGCTCAATTCCGCAGAATGAAAAGATTAGTGGAATTAACTTTTATTATGACATAAATGAACCTCTTGCTAAGGAGTCTTGGTTTCACAGTTTAGGTAGTAAATGGAATGGTAATTTCACTATTGGCCCCAAATATAGCTTCATTGCTGACTGTGATGGCCCTGATTGGTGGTACATGAGAATTAACAGTAGAGTCGTCATAGTAATTTACATATTTGACCCAATAATATATTCTCGTATTGCGGAAAAACCTTATGGGGAGATAGGAAGACGCAAACGGCTTGTGGTGGCTTTCGTCAATGACATCGATCCTACTGAATTTGAAATGAACTGTTATGTTGCTTACGATGGTATAGTGAGAGAATTAGATTAAATTAAGATTTTTGGTTCTCTGACAATTTTTGTGGAGCAAGCTGATATTTACTTTCTAACTACGAAACGAACGAATTTAAATTGCTAATTATGAGTGGCTTACAAGTTTTTGCAATTGTAAGAACTGAGTAGCTGATGCACCGACCACAAAA
>JBBSUC010000048.1:0-51605 GCA_038235275.1 Cytophagales bacterium
CGCTAGTGGCACTATGTTCAAAATGTTTATAACTTGGGCTTTGATGATTCCTTTCATCCTTAAAGGCTGGTTTTGATGCTTCGTCGCTTCAAAGTTCAGCCTTTTTGTTTTTCATCCCAGTTTTCTTCGGGTACAGTAGGGTATTGGTTTACCTTAAATTAAAAAAGTCAGAATATTTTCATTTATAATGTTACTCCGACCGATTTTTTTCAAAAAATTAATTTTTTATGCCAAAGCTTAAAGAAATGACTGATAGCCTGGAATTACTGGCCCCTCCGGCCTACCAGGAAGGCTACGATAATTCGGGACTAATTGTGGGCGAACCGGATACCGACCTTACGGGTGTGCTGTTGTCGCTAGATTGTACCGAAAAAGTTATTGAAGAGGCTATCCGTAAGGGCTGTAATTTGGTGGTGGCGCACCATCCCATCGTCTTCAAGGGGCTGAAAAGGTTAAATGGCAAGAGTTACGTGGAACGTACCGTAATTAAGGCTGTTCAAAATAATGTGGCAATTTATGCCATTCACACCAACCTCGACCACGTCCCCAATGGCGTGAACAGCATGATCGCCACCCGGCTGGGTCTGCAAAATGTGAAAATTCTGGCCCCTAAACGACAGACGCTGCTCAAACTGACTTTTTTCGTACCCCGCCAGAATGCGGATCAAGTGCTGGTTTCGCTCTACGCGGCAGGGGCTGGCAAAATTGGTAACTACGCCGAGTGCAGTTTTCAAACCAGCGGCGAAGGAACGTTCCGTCCGCTGACCGGTGCCGATCCTTACACAGGAAAAGTAGGTGACTTGGCACAGGAGGCCGAGCAACGAGTTGAACTCATGTTCCCGGCGCATCTGGAAAGAAAAGTGTTGCAGGCTATGCGGCAGAGCCATCCCTACGAAGAGATTGCCTATTACCTGCAAGTTCTCGAAAACGAAAACCAGGAAGTGGGCGCAGGCGCGGTGGGCGAGCTGCCAGAAGCTATGTCCTGGGCCGAATTTTTGGCTCATTTGAAAAAAAGCATGGCGGTGTCGGTAATCAAGCACACCGCCTCGGCCAAGAAGACCATCAGGCGCGTAGCCGTGTGCGGCGGGTCGGGCAGTTTTTTGCTACCCAATGCTTTGTCCGCCCAAGCCGATGCCTTTGTGACCGCCGATTTCAAGTACCACGAATTTTTCGACGCTGAAAACCAAATTATGATCTGCGACATTGGTCATTACGAAAGTGAAGTCCATACGAAACAGCTTCTGCACGACTATTTGTCAAAAATATTTGGTAATTTCGCGCTTCATTTATCAGAAACAAACACCAACCCGGTAGCATATTTTTATTAATGGTGAATGTGTCATTGAGAGAATGAGAGAATATTATACGTGGCTTCGATTTACTTTAATTCTCTCAATCACTCATTCTCTCATTCAAAATTGACCACATGGAAAACACGATTGCGCAAAAGCTGGATGCCCTCTTGAAATTGCAGGAGATTGATTCTCAGTTAGATAACATTCTTAAAATCCGGGGTGATTTGCCCGAGGAGGTCAGCGACCTAGAGGACGAAATCGTTGGATTTGAAACCCGTACGGCTAAGTTCAAGGGTGAAATCGACAACCTGAACGGGTCAGTCGATTCGTTGAAAAACGGGCAAAAGGATTCCGAAAAGCTGATTGCTAAGTACAAGGATCAACAGATGAACGTGCGCAACAACCGCGAGTTCGACGCCATCACCAAGGAAATCGAATTGCAGGAATTGGAAATGCAACTGGCCGATAAGCGCATCAGCGAAGCCAAAGCCCGCACTCGCCTGGTTGAAGACGACCTTGGAAATACGCAAGGTGTACTCGATGGTCGGAAGGAGGATTTGAAAACCAAGAAATCGGAGCTTGACGTCATTACGGGCGAAAGCCAGGAGGAGGAAAAGGGCCTGGTGAAAGAACGTGAGAAGCAGGCTGATAAAATCGAACCCCGGCTGCTGAAATCTTACCAGAAAATCAGAAACAACTCCCTGAACGGCCTGGCGGTCGTCACGGTGCAGCGCGGCGCTTGCGGTGGCTGTTTCAACGTGGTACCACCTCAGCGCCAAGCCGATATTCGCGAACACAAGAAAATTATCGTCTGCGAACACTGCGGCCGGATTTTTGGCGGCGTGGAAATGCCGGAGCCTGTGGAAGGGAAGAAAAAATAAATTCGGTTAAAGCGGGGCGCCCCGTTGCGTTAAAAGGTTAAGGGTGGCTGCCAGTTGGTAGCCACTTTTGTTTTGTGCCATACCTGCTACAACTGTAAAGTGGAATGTGGCGTTATCATCCGTCATGGCGGTGGTCGCGTAAGTTGGTTTTATTCAGGAGATTTCGTGTATGTATTTTATAAAAATAGCCAGTAATCTAGGGTTCTTTGGATTGCTGGTGGCATTTTCCATTTTTGCCAGAGCAGAGAGTCCTCCGGCTCGGCTGGATTTTGGCCCAAGGGTGCAACTAGCTTATTTCGAGGTGCAAAAACTGCGGCTCGACAAGGCCCGGGCACTGATAGCGCAGGAGCGGCAGGAAAATCCAGATAACGGGGCGTTAATTTATGTAGAAAACTACGCCGATATGTATTATCTGCTCATTTCGGAAGACCGGGCGGCGTACAATAAATTATCAAAAAAAGAAGACGAACGGCTGGACGCCCTGGCGGCGTTGCCCGACGACTCGCCCTACCAGCGGCTCCTCCGGGCGGAGGTTCGGCTGCACTGGGCTTTTGCCAAATTAAAGTTCGGCAACGAAATCAGCGGTTGCTGGGACATCATCAAAGCTTACAAACTGCTGGAAGAAAACCAAAAAAAATTCCCAACCTTCGTGCCGACGCTTAAATCGCTGGGGTTACTGCACGTCCTCATTGGCTCGGTACCGGAACAGTACACCTGGGTCACGCGAACGCTGGGACTCTCGGGCGACATTCCGGGTGGCCTGCGGGAACTCCAAAAAGTGGAAAATGCCGAAACGCTCTTCAGTCAGGAAGCCCAGCTCATTGACCTGCTCCTCCACGCCTACACGCTGCAACTCAGCGAGGCCCAGTTTCGCGAACTCAAAAGCATGCCCGCCCGGCAGCCGGACAACTTGTTGCTGCATTTTTTTGCGACTTCTGTTTTAATGAAAGAAGGCAGGAGTGAGGAGGCATTAGGAATTTTAAACAAAGCTCCCCGCAGCTCGGCCTACATTCCTTTTCCTTTTCTCGATTATTTACGAGCCGAAATCTTACTGCAAAAAGGACAATACGACACTGCCTACGGCTATTATGATAAATTTCAGCGCGATTTTAAAGGGTTCAACTTTCTGAAAGACAGCTATTTTAAGCAATTCCTCTGCCGCTGGCTCACCAACCGCGACGCCGAGGCCAAGCCGCTCATCGCGCGGGTCCCCAACGTGGGTAAGACTATTACCGAATCGGACGGCTACGCCGAAAAGTTTGCCGAAAACTACCGCGAGGGTAAGGTACAGGAAGAGCAAAAAGTGCTGTTCGAAGCTCGCTATGCCAGCGATGGCGGTTACCTGCGGGAAGCAATGGCAAAGCTCGATGGCTACAACGAAGATTCCTTTTCCGAAGCCGCCAATCAAGCCGAATTCAATTATCGACGCGGCCGCATCCTGCAAAAAATGGGCAAAAGTACCGAAGCCATCGCCTACTTCGACCGCGCCATCAAACTAACGCAAAACAGTGGCCTGTACTTCGGCCCATCCTCCGCCCTGCAAATGGGCTATATTTACAAAGAACTAAAAAATAAGCCCCAGGCAATCTCCTACTTCAAAAAAGCGATGTCTTACAAAAAACACGAATACAAAAATAGCATTGACAATAAGGCGAGGGCGGCGTTGAGCTCAATGAGTGAATGAGAGATTGAGAGAATGAGAGAATGAATTCCTACTTTTATTCTCTCATTCACTCATTCACTCATTCAAAATTGGAATACAACCCCCGAAAAATCCTGAGTTGGGCGGAGGAAGACCGGCCCCGCGAGAAGTTGATGCAGCGAGGCAAAGCGGCACTAACCGACGCCGAACTGCTCGCCATCCTCATCGGCATGGGAACGGTGGATTATTCGGCAGTGGATGTCGGGAAAATGGTGCTGGATGTCGCGAAGGGCAACCTAAACGAACTGGCTAAGCTGAGTTTGAAGGATTTGATGAAGGTGAAAGGCATTGGCGAGGCTAAGGCGATTACCATCATGGCGGCTCTGGAATTGGGGCGCCGTCGTAAAGAATCGGAGGTACTTCGCCATCGGCGTATTACCAGCGCCAACGACGCCTACGACGAAATACGCCCGTATCTGCTCGACAAGCCGCACGAGGAGTTCTGGATTCTGCTGCTGAACCGTGCCAACGAAGTGTTGCGCCCGGTACAAATCAGTTCGGGCGGCGTGGCAGGTACTGTTGCCGACCCCAAGCTTATTTTCAAACACGCTCTGGAACAATTGGCCAGTTCCATCATTCTTTTTCACAATCATCCCTCGGGTAACCTCACGCCCAGCCAGGCCGACAAAGACCTTACCCTCAAACTAAAAGAGGCAGGCCGAATGCTCGACCTGCCCGTTTTGGACCATCTCATCTTCACCGACGGTGGCTATTTTAGCTTCGCGGATGAAGGAATTCTTTGAATTATGAGATATGAGATTTCTGTTTCGACGAAACTGATCTCATATCTACTTACAAACTCATAAGCTCCTTAAATCGTATCGCCTGTCGTCTAGAGATTTCGATGCGGTCGCCGCCTTGGAGGGTAACGAGCAAGCCACCGCTGAACCAGGGTTCGATTTTCTCGATCCATTGCAGGTTGATAATATGCTTGCGGTTGGCGCGGAAGTAGTTTTCCGGGTCAAGGCGGTCTTCCAGACTATTTAACGATTTAAGGACGAGCGGTTTTTGGTCGTCGAAATGAAGTCGCACGTAGTTGCCCATCGACTCGAAGAGCCGGATTTTGCCCAACTTTACGAACCAGCATTTCTCACCGTCTTTCACAAAAACCTTATCGTTTTCGCCCAACACCCGACTGGCGCGTTCCGGTTTTCCTTCGATACTTTCCTGGTGGATGTGTCGATCTTCCTCCACCCGCTGAATGGCTTCTTTGAGTCGTTCACCATCGATGGGTTTGAGCAGATAATCCAGCGCGTTGAACTCGAACGCCTTAATAGCGTAATCGTCGTAGGCCGTTGTAAAAATCACGTCGGGGGCTTCGCCTTCGATGGAGGTCAGGAGCTCGAAGCCGTTTTTGCCGGGCATCTGGATATCCAGAAAAAGTAGTTCGGGTTGCAGTTGCTCAATGAGGCTGAGGGCCTCCTCCGCGTTAGCGGCTTCGCCCACGATCTCAATTTTGTGATAAGGTTCCAGCAGGCGCTTCAATTCATTGCGGGCAAGCCGCTCGTCGTCGATAATTAGGGTTTTCATGGCTTTTTTGGCTTTAGGCCGTAAGCTTTTGGCTATAGGCTTTTGTGTATAAAACTGACTACTATTATAAGTGCACTAGAATTCGATATTCAATTACTGTACTGCGCTTGCCTACAGCCTAAAGCTTACCGCTTTTTCACACTGGGCTTTTCTCCGATTCCTGGCCGTTATAGCGCATGAGACCGTCGGAGAGCATGGGGATGATGATTTCGGAGCAGACAATGCTTTCTTTTTCCTGATAGATTCTGAAAGAGGCTGCTTTTCCGTACAAAATTGACAAACGTTCGGCGGTATTCAGCAGACCGACACCGCCCGAGTCGGTGTTACCGAGAGTGCCCGTATTTTTGATGCAGATCATCAATTCGTTGTTTTCCAGCGAAGATTCTACGGTGAGTTTGCCACCCTTGGGGAGTTTGGAGACGCCGTGCTTGATGCCGTTTTCAACCAACGTTTGCAGCATCATGGGTGGCACCTGCCAGTAGAGCGTTTGCGGATCGGCTTTGATCTGGTAGTTGAGGCGCTCCTCGTAGCGGACTTTCTCCAATTCCAGGTAGTCTTCCACCGTTTTTAATTCCTCCCGTAGTTCCACTGTCTTACGGCGATCGGCTAGAAGAGAATTCCGCAATAAATTCGATAACTGCGTGATGCTCTGTTGCGCCTTGGTCGGGTCTTCCGATACTAAGGCCCGAATGCTGTTGAGGGCGTTAAAGGTGAAGTGCGGATTGAGCTGCGAGCGCAGCACCTTGGCCTCGGCCTCGCGCATGGAGGTTTTCAGCATTATTTTCTCCAGCTCGGTCAGCCGGGTTTGCTCCACGTAATGATAGACCGTGTAGGCCAGTACCCAGGTCAGCATATTTTTGCACCAGGCCGAAATGTACCCCCAAAAAGCAAAAGGTTGGTTGGCCAGGTTATAGGCAATCGTTTCGTGGTCGAGCCGGATATTGACCATCGACATGATGGCCCCCAGAACGATAACCGACACCACAACCCGAAAAGCAAGGCGCGGCAGCGGCAGGGTTGACCAGTTCCAACGCCGGACGACGAGCCGATAGACGTGCGTCAGCCCAACGGCCAGGAAAATATTGGCCACGCTCAACAGGAAATACTCCAAATCGAAGCCGTATTCCGCCGTGTAGATGACGAATTCGTACATCATCAAGGCCGTCCAGCCGACGATCTGTAGCGTCCAGTAAATCCTGGTTTTGGACATTTTGTCTTTCCTAATAGCTTGATTTTTAATCAGTAAAAACCAAAAGAGAAAAATGGTTTCTACTTACTGTGCCTGAATAAAAAGGCAAGCTAGGCAAAGATCTCCAGGAACCGGGAGGGCAATTACACCAAAGGGAAAGAATCTGTACAGGCGGTTGAAATCAAATTTACGACACGGGAACGTCGAGTGAAAGCAAATGCGTGATGTCGTTGCCGGAGACGAAAGTGAACTTTTGTTCGTCGTAGGAGTAATTGATGCGGTAAAGGCACAGATTGCTGTGCTCGTACTTGTCCATCGCGGTCAGCGGTTCGTCGAAGAATAGCGTGAGCAGAATCCGCATCGCGCGGCCGTGCATGGCGATCAGGATCGTGCGTTCCTGGGGGCGGGAGAGAATTAAATCGACGACGGGTTTCTGACGGGCGCGTACCTGGCTGGGGCTTTCGCCTTCCTCACAGGGCATCTCCACATTACCTTTCTGCCACGATAGAACGAGATCACGGTAATAACCCTGATCTATATCGTTGGGCATTTGGCCCTCGCGACAGCCCCAGCTGATTTCGTTCAGGCCGACGTGGCTTTCCCAGGGAATGCCAGAGTCGATGAACTCCTGTACCGACTGCATGGTACGCTGTAACTTTGAAGTATAAATTTTGTCGAAGGGAACGTGCTGGTAAGCGTCGTAGAAAGCTTCGGCCTGCGCCTTGCCCCAGTCGTTGAGGATGGTATCGACACCGCTGCCTTGCACGATGCCGTTGCGGTTATGGTCAGTTTCGCCGTGGCGGATGAGGTAGATCGTTTTACTTTTCAATAGAATTTGTACTTTTTTGATAAATACTTTGCCAAAAAACCGTTTTCTGGCGTTATTTGCCCATACAAATTTAGACAAAAAAAAGAATGTTTAACAAATCATTTGATCTCGACTTCCTGCGTAACCTCAATCCCAATACCATTGACAAGCAGCTCGGTATCGAATTTACCGAAATTGGTGAGGACTTTATCACTGCGAAAATGCCCGTGGACCACCGTACCCACCAGCCCTTCGGCATCCTGCACGGCGGCGCTTCGGTGGTGCTGGCCGAGTCGCTGGGCAGTGTTGCCTCCATGCTGAGTTTGGCAGATCCCGAGAAGCAGCGAGCAGTTGGACTGGAAATCAGCGCCAACCATATCCGTGCCGTGCGCGAAGGCTGGGTGTACGGACGTGTGACGCCCCTGCACGTGGGGCGCTCGACGCACGTGTGGGACATCAAAATCACCAACGAAGCCGGAAAATTGGTTTGTGTAAGCCGCCTGACGGTGGCGGTCATCGACGCAAATTGATGGTTTTCAGGAAACATTTTAGGGGACGAATCGTGTTATTTACCCGATGATCACAACCCAAAATCCCACCAGAATTTTTCAGGCAGAGTCGCTGTTCTGCGCGGCCTGGCAACTTGGCTACCCGTCGGCGGTTTGGCGACTGCCCAATCGGCACGAAGTCAAACTATTGATTTCCATGCAGGAAGGCATTCAGCGAAAGGCGCCCGATTTGGAAGAACTGCCCGCCTGCTTCCTGATTCATCCTTTCGAGCCACTGGAAAACGGCGAGGCTCTCATCCTGGAAGGCGATTTGATTTTTACCTTTTCGGAGGATTGGGCTTGTCAGGAAGTGGCGGGTAACCTGGGTCAGGAACATCCTTTCGTGCAGCGTTTGCTGGAAGTGGCGGAGGGAATAGGCGTCGAAAATACGGCCGATGATTCCAACTGGTCCGGTTTCTCCACTAACCTCGAAATCAATCCCGAAAAAGAAAGTCATTTCAAAAATGCCGTGACCGAAGCCATTTCGGCCATTAATCGGGGCGAACTATCCAAGGTTGTTCTTTCCAGAACCAAAACGCTTAAGCATTCGCCCGATTTCCAGCCTTTCAAGGCATTTCAAAAACTCTGTGCGGCTTACCCATCGGCTTTCGTGTCGCTGGTGAATCTGGCCGACCGCGAAGAAATGTGGCTGGGAGCGACGCCCGAAACCCTGGTGGCTTTGGATGAAGGCGGTACATTTCGTACCGCCGCCCTGGCCGGGACGCAGTCCGCCTTAGCGGACGGGGAAGTCATCCCGGCCCATGACATTCGCTGGGGACAAAAGGAAATTCAGGAACAAGCACTGGTGAGTCGCTACATTATCGAGTGTTTCAAGAAAATCCGATTGCGCGAATACCTCGAAAGCGGACCGCGTACCGTGCGGGCGGGCAACCTGTACCATTTGAGGACTGATTTTGCGGTAAACACCCAGGCCGTCAATTTCCCCGAACTCGGTACGGTGATGCTGAAACTGTTGCATCCGACCTCTGCCGTTTGCGGAATGCCCAAGGAACCCGCCATGCAATTCATTCAGGTCGTGGAAGGCTACGACCGTTCTTTCTACAGCGGTTACCTCGGCCCGGTGAACGTGAACCATGAAAGCGCGCTTTTTGTGAATCTCCGAACCCTGCGACTCGCCAACGGCGAGGCCACCTTCTTCGCCGGGGCCGGCATTACCGAAGACTCCGACCCGCAGCGAGAGTGGGACGAAACCGAGATGAAGTGCGACACGCTGCTGTCGGTTCTGCACTGATGCGCCAAAAAGCCTATCTTTGCGATTCTTTTACGAATCCATCGCTATGCTTTTTATTGGAAAATACAACGATCTGATCATCACCCGAGATTCAGATCAAGGGCTTTATCTCGAAGACCCGCAGGGCGAGGAAGTTCTGCTGCCCAACCGCTACGTCACCGACGACATGCGGCCCGACGATCGTCTTCGGGTATTCGTCTACACCGATTCCGAAGACCGCCCCGTCGCTACTACCGAAAAGCCGCTGGCCCTGCGCGACGAATTTGCCTATCTGAAGGTCGCGGACGTCAACAACAGCGGGGCTTTCCTGGATTGGGGACTGAGCAAAGACCTCTTCGTGCCGTTCAGCGAGCAACTCACACCGATGGAAAGGAATGAAAAGTACCTCGTCTTCCTGTATCTCGACCGCCTGACTTCCCGGATGCTGGCCTCGCCGCGCCTCAACCAATTTCTGGACAACGCACGCCTCACCATCGCCGAAGGTGACGAAGTGGATCTTATCATCTGGGAGCGCACGGACTTGGGCTACAACGTGATCGTAAACGAGTTTCATAAAGGCCTGGTCTTCAAGAGCGATATTTTCAAAACGCTCCACATCGGCGACCGGATGAAGGGCTTCGTCAAGAAAATTCGGGAAGAGAACAAACTGGATATCACGCTGGAAAAAATTGGCATCGAACGCTTTGAACCCTTGATCCAACGCATCGTGGACGCCCTGAAAGACAACAGCGGCTACCTCCCCCTGCACGACGACAGCCCGCCCGAAGAAATCTCCAAAACCCTCGGTATGAGCAAGCGCAATTTCAAAAAGTCGATTGGTAGTCTTTGGAAAAGTGGCGTGATACAGTTTGAGGATGAGGGAATTCGATTGAAATAAAAACGCCTCGCAAAAGCACAAAATCTAGGACTTCACACCCGTGTTCCCGCCTTGGGCCATTGAAATATCCACGGGCGTATTCTTTTTCCAGGAACCGTTCGTAAAGTCGGGGACATCCACCGAGTTGGAGCGGTTGGCCACCGACTGAATACTCAAAGGCACGATGGAACTCCAGGCGGCGGCGTCATAGACATCCTGATCCAGCGGCAAGCCGTTGCGCAGACAATCGATGAGCCGCCAGTCCATGAGGAAATCCATGCCACCGTGACCGCCGACCTTTTTGGCCAGCTCGCCGATCCGCTTTACAATTTCGGGCTGATATTTCTTCTCCAATTCCTGGTACTCCGCGTCGGAAATCCACTCGTGACCCTGCGAAATGCGGCCGCGCTCGCCGTCGAGCGGATACTTTTGGGCGATCCCCTTCGTGCCGCTCACCAGGTGAAGCCGCGAGTAGGGGCGGGGTGAACTGACGTCGTGCTGGAGCATAATGGTTTTGCCCTTATTCGTGCGGATGGTCGTCGTGTTCATGTTTCCCCGAAAAGATTTCCCGGCAAATTCCTTGAAATCCGGGTCGTTCGCCAAGGCCTGAACGCGGGGCGCAATCGAGAAATCGTTGCTGGACATCGAGACGAGGTAGTCCATCTTATCGCCGCGATTGATGTCGAGGATTTGAGCGATGGGTCCCAGGCCGTGCATAGGATAAAGGTTGCCGTTGCGCTCATTCTCGCGCAGCCGCCAGTAGTCGTAACGGGCATCTTTTTTGAAAAAAGAATCCAGAATATCATGGAGGTAGGCACCTTCGACGTGGACGATTTCGCCAAAATACCCTTGCCGCGCCATATTGAGCGTGAGTAGCTCGAAGAAATCGTAGCAACAGTTTTCCAGCATCATGCAGTGCTTGCGGGTACGCTCCGAAGTCTCGACCAGTTTCCAGCAGTCGGCCAGGGTGTTGGCCGCCGGAATCTCCGTGACGGCGTGCTTACCCTGTTCCATGGCGTACATAGCCATCGGCGTGTGCAGGCTCCAGGGTGTGCAGATGTAAATGAGGTCGATGTCGTCGCGCTCGCAGACTTTTTTCCAGGCATCGGCCGAGCCGGAATAAAGCTCCGGATTGTGCGAAGTACCCGCAAAAGCCTTGGCGGCTTCGGCGGCTTTCTCGGGCCGGATGTCGCAGATGGCTTTTACCTCCACATTTTCCAGGTGAACGATGCGCTTGACTGCTCCACCGCCCCGGTTGCCCAGACCAATGTAGCCGATACGAACCGTATCGATTTTCGGAGCCGCGTAGCCCGACATGTTGAAGGTTTGGCCATGGGGCGGAGCGGCAAGCTTAGCCAGCGGGTCGGATTTGAAGCCGGTACTCAACCCGCCCACGCCGGCCAGGCTCGTGATTTTGAGGAACTCTCGCTTTTTCATGTTTTTTTGGTTTAAAACAAGCAAAGCGTGCTAAGCCGGGAATCTTACTTGAAAAGCCTCAATCCTGAACCATTTCTTCGCTCATTCTCGGCTCGATGCGGCCCGTCAGCAAATCGTAGGTGATTTTTGCCCAAACCAAAATACAAGGCACAGCCTTCACCACGTAGGGTTCCATCCAGTGGGTGCGGACGTAAGGCGGGAACAAATCGGTGGGCGACAGGATGCTGAACACGAGTGTCAGCAGTAGCAGTACCAGATTTTCCGTTTTGGGAGTTTGGATGAAGTACCAGAGCGCCACCCCGGTCACGGCGATGATAAACGTTGGTGACTCGGCGCGGTGGTTGAAGATAATGACCCACACCAGCACCGATGCCAGCAGCATAACTCGGAAGGGGTAATGGCCGTACGACTTGATTTTCAGCAGCGGCAGACAAAAAAGTACCACGCCAACGACCGCCACTGCCACCTTGTTGGGTTCCCAGCCAAACCAGGTCTTCAGCCAGCCGATGACCGAAAGGCCGTGCGAAGCGGCGTGGTCGTTGGCCAGTAAATTCCCCCAACTTTTGTACAAAAACAGCAACTGTTCCGCGTTCACCACGAGCAGCGGCAGTAAAGTAAACACAACTACCCAAGTCGCCGTGGTATAAGTGAGTTTCCACTTGTTCGGATACAGAAGATAAATTGCCAGTGCGACGATTCCGAATAACTTAATGAAAACGCTGGCCACCACGCACAAGGCGGCCAGCCAGTATTTGTCACGCTCCAGAAAGCCGAACATAAATAGCAATAGCCCGGCGATCAGCGCGTTGCTTTGCTCGTTTTGCATGGTTCCCATCAGTTCACTCCCTACAAATACGAAGATGAGCCCTTTGGTGCGAAGGTCTATTTTGGGTAGGTAATATAACCCGAAGAAGAAGACCAGGCCGTTCAGTAAGTTCCAAAGCAGCAACCCCAGTAAGTCGGGTAGCCAGGCCAGCGAGCCGAAAAGCAGGGCAAAGGTCGGGCTGTACTTAAACAGATCCCACTGCTCAGCTGGAAAGAGAATAAAAAGGTCCTTATCCTCAATAAGGTGAAAAAAGGACAGTTTGAAAATGAGGTAGTTGTTGTATTTGGTGTACTGCGCCGCACTCTCGGCGATGGTGGTCAATGGCCCGAAATAGGACAGGGCTGTAGCAAAAATCGCCAGAACGACAACGACAATCAATTGCGCCTTGGGATTTACCAGGAATCGTTCAATCGTCTTTTTCATAGGCTTGGCTCGGTGACATTATTTGTTCCGGGCCAAAAATAGAAAAAAGATGGGGATTACGGTTAGGGGTAGTCTGAGTAGCGCTGGCAGTCAGTTGCTGGGCCGCCCGCAAGGCCAGAGCCGAGGGGCCGTCGAGAATTCGGGTCATTGCGCCGCTCAGGTGGTCCACATCCCAAAGCCCGGCCAGGTGCCAGTCGTCCAGGTTATCCCAATTAGGACGGTCGATGATAGGATATTGACAAATTCCCCAAAGTGGAACGCCCTCTATAATCGCCCGGCTGCACTCCAGTGCGACCCGCTCGGTCCAAAGCGGGCGATCAATGCCGGGGTGACTGGTTTCCGACAGCACCACCGGCCGGTCGTAGCGTCGGTGAGCCTCCCACAGCAGGGCGTCAAGTGAGCGCCAGCGCGGGTCCATCACCAGTTCATTCCACAGCAAGCGGTGGTTGGTGCCGAATTCCCACTGGTTGTTGTAGTAAAAATTAAAACCCAGAATATCCAGACAGTCCGGCGAACCGCCCAACTCGGGGCAAATTCGTCCGCTCAATATGTCCAGCGACTGGTACTGTAAATCGTGAAAGTGGATCGTTTCAACGATTTGGCTTTCGGTGGCGTCGAAGGTAGGTACAACATTCACCAGTGGCTCGGTGGTGAGGATACGGACGCCGGGATCGACCTCCCGCAGGGCGCGAATGCCCGCGATGTAGGCTCGCATGAGGGCATATTTCACCTCCCAGCCGTTATTTCGGCAGTAGGGTGAGGTTCCGGCTACGTCGCCTCCCAGCCACGACATGAAACTCACCTCGTTGATGGGTGTGACGATCAATGTTACGTCGGGCCGACAAGTGGCGTGGTAATTAGCGAAGGCTCGGCATAGAGCCGCGAACCGCCGAGTAAAATGCGGGTGCAATGGCGTGAGATCGTCGGGATAGCCGAAATGACAAATATCCCATACCTGCTGGATACCGCAATCGCGGCCCGCCTCAAGCATAGAACCCAACGTGCGAAAGTCGTACTCATAGGGCCGCTTTTCCACTTGACTCCATCGCAAGCCCTCACGTACTGTTTTTATGCCGAATTGACCCAGTAAGGCATAGTCCTCCCGTATCAAATCGAGGTGCGCGGTCACGTGCAGGAAATCCACCCGGTCGCCGTGGGCGTTGAGTTGGTCGGTGCATTCGTAGCCACCCATCCAGAAAGATGCGAAAGGATTCTTAGTCTGAGTCATAAATTTTTCCTTACGTTCCCACTTGAAGCTCGGACAATTTGGTTGCAAATGGTCGAATGGCGTTGCGCGTTTCCAGCGCTTTGAGCATGACATCGGTCATAGACCGGACGGTCAAATCCCACGAATTATTGTTCAGAAATAAATCTATTTCTCTTAGCCAGGCTTCGCCGCCCGGCGTGGCCAGTAACATCTCTATAATCGTTACAAAATCATTTGGATCTTTCCCAATCGCCACCAGACCCTCGTCTCCATAGGGATGCACCACATCGCGGATGGGTGTCGAAACCACGGGCTTTCCTCCCGCCAGATACTCAGGGGTTTTCGTTGGGCTAATAAAGCGGGTGGACTCGTTTTGCAAAAAGGGAATCAGCGCCACCGACCAACCTGATAAATAATCTGGTAGTTCGTCGTAAGATTTTGGCCCTAAATAGTGAACGTTGGATAAATGCGGCAAATGTGCAGGGTCAATTTTGACGATCGGGCCAATAAGTACAATGTGCCAATCGGGTCGAGCCTCGGCGATGCCGCGAATTAATTCAGCGTCGAAACGCTCGTCGATCACGCCGTAAAAGCCAATCTTAGGTCCAGCGATGATCGCCTGGTCGGCGGGTTCGTTTCCTGACTTCCGCGCCTTCACAAAATGAGATTTGTCGATGCTGCTGGGAAAAAAGTGCGTGTTGAAATGCTGCTTCTTTTTGGATTCGTAAAGGGAATGCCCGCCCGTAAAGACCACATTTGCTTTGTTAAAGAGGCTATCTTCCAGTTCGGTAAGTTCCTGAGGGGCAAACTTAAAGGCCGAAAGTTCATCCATGCAATCGTAAACCGTCAGGCGTGGTCGCAGATGGGCAGAGAATTCCAAAGCCATCGGCGTGTAGTACCAGAAAATGAAATCCTGTACGTCTTTTCCAACCAAAAGACACCCAAGCAACTCACGAAGTTGGGTGTTGATCTGCTGCTTGTTCAGACCATGCGGCAGATGCGGGACGCATACCCACAGATTGGGCAGCCGTTGGGAGTAACTAAGCCAGGCAGTGTCGGTGGACTCAAAAACGGGTTCCTCCAGGAAGTAAACCGAAGTGGATTCCGAAAGTCGGGTCAGCAAATGCTGGGGGCGCTGGTAAACGAAATCCCAGCGGAGGTGGGAAAAGCAAAGCAGGTTAGCGGGAAGATTTATCATAGATGTGGGAGATTAAAAACAGTTTTTCAATAAAAAGACTAGGGTGTGATTTGTCCCTACTTTATGATAATTATGCCAGTTTTGTTCAACTATAAAATAGACTTAATTTTCAGGAAATTTTTATATTTTTTTATAAAAAACCAGTTATATAGTCTTCAACAATTGTTGATTGTGCTATAATTATTTACTAATCTTCTCAACGTATATTGGGAAAATTATCCTCAATTGGGTACCACACTTTTCGGCCGCTTGTGGAAATCCGCTGATTTTCTGATTGTCGGCATCCGACCTTTGCTACCTTTGTTTGCCAGATTTTTTTCCTACCACTTGCTTAGCCACGATGAACCGCCTTTATCTGCTCATTTTCTTATTCGGTTGTATTTCCTTCGACACTTTTGCCCAAAATCCCAAGTCCGAATCCGGCCTGCGCGGCACCGTAAAAACCACTAAAGGAGAGCCGCTGCCCTACGCGGCCATCTTGGTGCGTGGCACCAGCATCGGCACCATCAGCAACGAGGAGGGTAAGTACCAGCTCGATCTAAAACCCGGCTCCTACGAAATCATCTTCCAATATTTAGGTTTCAAGAACGGCACCAAGGCGTTCACCATCGAAAACAGAATGGAGACCTTCGACCCGGTGCTGGAAGAACAGGTCTTCAACCTGGGTGAAGTGCGCATCGGCAGCAAGGACGAAGACCCAGCCTACACCATCATGCGACGAGCCATTGCCAAGAGTCGCTACCACTACTTGCAGGTCGAGGGCTACACCGCCAAGGCGTACAGCAAGTCGTCGTTTGTGATCACGGATTTGCCGCTGGAGTTCCTGTATAAAAAAGAGTTGAAGGAAATTGAGAAAGAGTCTAACTTCAAGAAGGGCGTACCGATTCTGAACGAATCTGTGTCGATCGTCACTTTCACTCAGCCCAACAACTACAAGCAACGCGTCATTGCCTCTCGCAACAGTCAGGACAAGAGTTTTTCCGACGCCAACCAGTATTTCCTTACCAGCTTTTATAAGCCCGAGGTCGTGAAGGCCGTGTCGCCGCTTTCGCCGCGCGCTTTTTCTTATTACAAATTCGAGTACCTGGGGTCTTTTCGGGAAAATGGGGTAGAGGTCAACAAAATCAAGGTGATTCCGCGCTCTTACGGCGAGGGCGTGTATCGCGGTACGATCCAGATCGTGGAAAACGAGTGGAGCATTTACCGTTTAGAATTGGAGACGGTCAACACGGGATTCAACATCGGCATCAAGCAGTTGTACAGCCAGGTGCAGAGCGTTTGGATGCCCGTCAACCAGCAATTTCACGTAGATGGCGGCATTTATGGCTTGAAGGGTAAGGGCGACCTGGTCATTTCCCAAACCTTTTCATCCTTGAAAATAAATCCCGCCTTTCTGCCCGACATCGTGGTGCTGGACGCCAAAAAGGAGAAGAAAGAAGCCCGCCAAATGAGCCTCACCAACCGCGAAATCAAGACCCAAAACCTGGACGAACTCATCAGCAAGCAGAAGGAATTCACGGCCCGCGACCTGCGCAAGATGATGAAGGAACACGAAAAGCAGGAACTGGCTGAGAAGGAGGAGAAGGGGCTGGACATCGACCTGGAAAATACCCGTAAAGACTCGACGGTTGTGGATTCGCTGGCCGGAACGCGCACTATGGCCTTTTGGGATTCGATCCGCTCGGTGCCGCTGACCAAGGCAGAAACGAAAAGCTATACTCGTTTGGACAGTCTTATCATTATCAACGAAGGCACCAAAGCGCAGCGCGATAGCCTGAAAATAGCCAGTAAGGAATCCAAAACTGATTCCACCAAAAATAACAATGGCAATAAAGGCGGCGGCAACTTCATTAGCGACCTACTGACGGGCCATGATTTTCGGCTGGGCGGTAAGAAAAGTCCCTGGCGATTGGAATACGTTAGCCCCTTGTTCGGGACGCAGGTGAACACCACGGAGGGACTGGTGCTGGACGGGGGTGGTTTCAAATTAAAATACAAAAAGGGAAAACCTGTGGACGAAAAGGTGGTGCTACAAATCGGGACGGGAGGTGCCAAGGCTTACACCGTGAAGCAAAAAAACGAACTCTCGTTCAATGGTCTGACGCGCTATTCCTTTGGCCGCAACAAATTGATGGGCCGGGGTGGGGTGGACTACGCCTGGAAACGCAACACCCTCAGCTTTTCGGGCGGGCAAACGGTGTCGCAGTTCAATCCCAACAGCCCGATGTCGCCCATTTTGAACAGCCTGACTACGCTGTTTTTGGAGCAAAATTTTATTAAAAACTTCGAAAAGGATTTCCTGCGGCTGGATTTTAACAATAGCCGCGAGAACGACCATTTCGGTCTGAACGCCAGTCTGGAATACGCCGACCGCCGCATCCTCAGCAACCTGGAAAACCTGAAACCTTACTGCTGGATCGATTGGAAGCGGCAGGCGTTTACAAGTAATATTCCCAACAACGTCGAATTGCTGGACGCTTCGACCACCCAATCGTTTATTATGCCGCACCATCAGGCGCTTACTCTGGGCGTGTCGGCCTTTTACAAACCCTGGCAGAAGTACCGAACACGCGGTGGAAAAACTACTTACTACGAAGACCAGTCGCCGAAGTTATTTGCCAATTACCGCAAGGGAATCAACGCTTTTGGCAGCGATACTGATTTCGACTTTTTACAGGTGGGCGTAACGCATGGCTTCGCTACGGGCGTTCGTAGTCGGCTCAACTACAAGCTGGCGGCGGGCAGCTTCCTGAACAACAAGGCCGTCTACTTTCCCGATTTCCAGCATTTTCCCGGCAACCGATTTTTCTTCCAGTACGGCGATCCCATCGGCACCTTCCGGGTGCTGGACTACTACCGCTTCAGCACAGCCCAGCGCTTCGTGGAAGCCCACGTTCTCACCGAAATGCGGCAGTTTCTGCTCACCCAAATTCAGTGGTTTAGGGTCATGGGCATCCAGGAAAATCTGATCGTGCATTACCTCGCCACGCCGTCTTCTCACAATTACACCGAACTAGGCTACGGCTTGGATATCGGCATTCGCTTCCCCATTCGGGTAGAAGTACTCGGCAGCTTCGAGGGTTTCAAGTACCAGCGCCTGGGCTTCATTGTGGGGTTGACAAGGAATTTTTCTTTTGGGAGGAAGTGATTTGGAATGAGTGAATGTCGGATGGGGTCACTCGGCGATTATTGAATATTTCAGATGCCTAGCGATAGTAATATTGACTTTGGGTGATGGTTAGAAGGATAAGCCTCTCCGTGGCCGTAGATACGCCGCAGCGGTGAATAGGTAGGTGGAATTCAAACCGTCTTCGATGTTCTTAAATTGTAGTTGACACGGCCCTGATAGCAGGATTCACAGCGAAAAGGTGCAGATTCATAGTAGAGGCAAAAATGTAATTAAGATGGGTTGACCTTTGCCAAAAACAAACAGTGGCATGAAAAAGACAACCCTATTTTTACTCTTCCTGCTCCCAATAGCCCCTACCGTTCAGGCCCAAATCGACTGGCGGGCTTATTCCCATAGCTTTCCCGACGAAGCGCTGGACGACCCGACCACTGTGGCGATCATTGCGGCGATCCCAAAACCCAACGACTCGTTTTGGAGCATTACTGCCAACCCCACCGAGGCGTACTACAAATTGTCTGACGATCCTTCGGCTGGGCTGGTACCAATGGAGAATATTGTGGCCCGCACGTCTTTCGATACCGCTCGGGTACATTTTTTTATGCACGGTGTAAATCTTGGAAATGCCGCCGAGTATCAGTTCCGCGTGACGGAGCATCCCGGTGCCAAGGTTTTGGTGCCTTGGAAAAACATAGATCAGTTTATGAATCCGGAATTTGCCGAGAACGCCGGCCCACCCAAGACAGCCTACCTGAATGGTTATAAAGCACCTTTGGGTCATACCGTTGTCGTTGAGGTTCGCAGGATAAACACGCGACAAATTGTGGCGGCTTCGCTCATTACTTGGGTTTCGATCGAACCGTACATTACTAATGTTTACACGTCGGACAATATGGAAGCCTTCCTGAAAAAACTGCAATATCCCTGGGCCAGGGAAAGCGATCTGAACCAGGTGAGCCGATCGTCCGGCTCATTGAAGTTGCCTTCTCCCAATAATAATTTGATTCTATTTCTTAGTACAAAAGTTTATGATAAAGATCAGGTACAGTACGAGTTAATCAAGGATGGACGCGTGATGACTCCCTGGAAAAGCAATGACTACGAAAACAGCTTCATCTGGCTCAAAGACAACGATCCCGGTACGTACCGATTGAATATACGCTACTCGGTGCAGCCGCAGCACGTCAAGGAATATGACTTCGAAGTCGAACCTACCTGGTATCAGACGACAGGCTTTAAAATCTTGCTGGCCATTTTTATTGCCGCTTGTCTGGGTACTGTTTATTTCCTGCTGCTTTTTATTAATCAAAAACAGAAAAGGGACCGAGAATTAGCCAAGAAAACTAAGCTACAACTGGAACTGAAAGCGATTTACGCGCAACTCAATCCTCATTTTGTTTTCAACGCCCTGAGTTCGATTCAGGGACTAATCAACAAACAGGATATTCAGGAGGCGAATAGTTATCTGTCTGATTTTGCCCGATTGATGCGAGAGTCTCTGACAAACAGCAATAAGGAAGAAATCTCGTTACACGAAGAAATAGAGGGACTGGAAACTTACTTAAAACTGGAGCAACTCCGGTTTGGCTTTGCCTACCAGATTAGCCTGGACGAATCCATTCAGCGGTACGACAGCAGCATTCCCGCCCTGCTTTTGCAACCTTTGGTAGAAAATGCGGTCAAGCACGGTGTTTCTGCTTTGGGAAAAGACGGCCGGGTGGACATTCATTTTGACAGAGTCGGCGACATCATGATGGTTCGGATTGCCGATAACGGGAAAGGCTTTTCAGCCAAAACTTCCAGTACTGGCTTTGGTTTGAAGTTGACCAGGGACCGTATCCAACTGATGAATGAATTGAACCGCAGCCAACCGATTCAGTTAGAAATTAATCCCCGTTCTCCTTTGGGTACTGAAATAATCCTGCGCTTCAACCAATGGTTTGCATGAAAGCCCTTCTTATCGACGACGAACAGCCTAATTTGGACAACTTGCAGGCATTGCTCAGGATTTATTGCCCCCAGGTGGAGGTGTGCGCTACCGCCCTGAACGCCGAGGACGGGAAAATCCTGTTGCATCGACACCACCCGGACCTTGTTTTTCTGGATATTCAAATGCCCGACCAAAGCGGCTTCGATCTGCTGCGTAGTCTCCCGGTCTGCGACTTCGAGTTAATCATTGTCACGGCTTACGACCAGTACGCGATTCAGGCCATGCGTTTCGCGGCGGTAGATTACCTTCTGAAACCCATCGACATTAACGAGCTACAAACGGCGGTGGACAGAGCCACAAAACAACGTCGCTCGAAAGTACAGAACAACCAGTTGAAGAACCTTTTGCAGCTACTCACCAGCCAACAGGCGAATGAGGAGTCACGCATTGCCCTGCCCACCACCAAGGAGACGCGCCTCGTGAAAGTCAGCGAGATTGTCCGCTGCGAATCGTCCAATAATTACACGACTTTTTTCCTGGGTGATGGGGAAACGTTGCTGGTGTGCAAGCCCATCTACGAATATGAGGAACTGCTGGGGGGACACAGGTTCCTGCGCTGCCATCAGTCTCATCTGGTGAATAAGGGGTGGATCAAAAGCTGGAGAAAGGAGTACGGCGACTTCCTGCGGTTGACTGACGGTACTGAAGTACCCGTTTCGCGGGGCAAGAAAGAAGCGATCAAACGCGCGCTGGATTTGTCTTGATTCCAGCTTAGAACTGCCTTATTCCTTCGTCACCACCTCATCCAGATTTAGCAACACGTTGGCCGCCACGGTGAGCGCCGCCAGTTCAGGCGACTTACGCTTTGGATTAAAAGTGAGCAGACTGTCGATTTCGTTGGGCCTTTTCCGGTATTCGCGTAACGCTTTGGTGTAAACGTCCACCAAGACAGCCAATCGTTTCTGCTCGATAAGTTTGAAGGTGAGTTTTTGATAACCCACCCGTAACTGCTGGTCTGGGGTTTTGCCTTTCAGCTCCATAAACTCGGCCAGCCGCTGCGCCGATTCGAGATAGACCGGGTCGTTGAGCGTGACCAGGGCTTGCAGCGGCGTGTTGGTGCGGATGCGGCGTGACTGGCAGAACTCCCGACTTGGCGCGTCGAAGGTTACCATCGAAGGGTAGGGGGCCGTGCGTTTCCAGTAGGTGTAAAGTCCCCGACGGTAGCGGTCTTCGCCTTCGCTTTCTTTCCATTTGTTGCCGTCGTAAGGCGACAGCCAAATGCCTTCCGGCTGCGGCGGCATCACACTAGGGCCGTACATTTTTTTAGCCAAAAGTCCGCTGACGGCCAACGCCTGGTCGCGCACCTGCTCGGCGCTCAGCCGCACGCGAGGACCGCGCGCCAGCCAATAGTTGTAGGGATCTTTTTTTAATTTCTCATTATTAGTTTGTGAGCTCTGGCGGTAGGTAGCCGACATGACCATTTCTTTTAAAAGTTTCTTGGTGCTCCAATCATAGTCTTCCATAAAAGCCACGGCCAGCCAATCCAGGAGTTGGCGGTGCGTTGGTTCGCTGCCCTGTGAGCCAAAATCCTCGACGGTCTCGACGATGCCCAGCCCGAAGAGTCGTTCCCAAAAGCGGTTGACCAGCACGCGGGCGGTCAGCGGATTGTCGCGGCTCACGATCCAGCGGGCCAGTTCCAACCGATTGGCGGGCTGCTTTCCCTTCGGTATTTTGCCAAAAACCGCAGGAACGGCAGGCTTCACCTCCCTGCCCGGCACCAACCAGTTGCCGCGCTCGAAAACGTGCGTTTTGCGGGCCAGGTTATCTTTGCCTTCCCATATGATCGGGGTGACGTCTTTTCGGTTTCGGAGCAGCGTGGCGTAGAGGTTCAGCATGACCTGGCGTTCGGCTCCCTCGCCGGGGAAAGCCCCCTGAAAAGCCACCCAACGTACGGGCAGAAAGGCATCGGGCGTTTTGGGGAAAGAAAAATGCACGAATACCTCGTGCGTACCCGACACCTCCGGCAGGGCCATAAATAAAACCGTGTCTCCTGCGGTGACGGGAAGTTTCAGCTTATTCAAAACGGGGCCACCGAGCGAGTCGAGTCGCAAAGACATCGTTGCCCCTTCGATCGGAACGTTTATCTGCGTGACCATCTGCCGCTTGCCCGTCAGCGGGATTGTCCCAAGTCGCGCCGAGCCGTCGTGGTGCGTCCCGTAATAGTTGTAAATAATGAATGTTGAATTGACAAGCCGATCGAAATGATGGGAATTGATCTTCGGCTCCATCACCCGGATAAACTGAGACACTTCCTTCGCCAGCTTGGGATCACGCTGCGTCAGCCAGTTTTTTATACTATCGACCTTAGCGGCGTCCTCGCCTTCGTACAACCGAAGGGTAGGGGTTTCGGTATTGATGTCCTCATCGCGGCTGCTGTTGAAGTACGCCATGTACTTGTAATAGTCGTCGTGCGGGATAGGATCGTAAGGGTGGCTGTGGCACTGCACGCAGCCAAAGGTGGTCCCCTGCCACACCTCCCAGGTCGTATTCACCCGGTCGATCTGCGCCGCCACGCGGAACTCCTCATTGATGGTACCGCCTTCGTCGTTGGTCATGGTGTTGCGGTGAAAGCCCGTGGCCAGCAGTTGCGCGTCGGTGGGCATCCCGGTTCTTTTGTCTTTCAATAAGTCTCCGGCCAACTGCTCCACGGTAAACTGGCTGAAAGGCTTGTCGTCGTTGAAAGCTTTGATCACGTAATCGCGGTAGCGCCAGATGGTGCGCGGCTGGTCGGCTTCGTAGCCCTTGGTGTCGGCGTAGCGGGCCAGGTCCATCCACATCGCGGCCCAGCGTTCTCCGTAGGCCGGGGAGGCCAGCAGACGGTTCACCACTTTTTCATAGGCGTTCCCGGATTTATCATTGTTGAATACTTCCGCCTCTTCCAGGGTGGGCGGTAGTCCGGTCAGATCCAGACTCACGCGGCGGATGAGCGTGGCGCGGTCGGCTTCGGGCGCGGGACTGAGGCCATTTTCTTTTATTTTTTGTAAAACAAAATGATCGATCTCATTCCTTGGCCAGTCTGAATTTTTACCACTAATGCCCAGCCGGGACCAGAAACCACCTGCCGTCGGTACTTCGGGACGTTCCACGCGTTCGTAGGCCCAGTGGTTGCCCCACTTCGCGCCCTGGTCGATCCATTTTTTCAAGGTGTTGATTTCCTCATCGGTCAGTCCCGGGCCTTTTTTGGGCATCCGCTCGTCGGGGTCGTCGCTGAGAATACGGCGAATCATTTCGCTGGCGTTGGCGTCGCCGCGCACCCCGGGCCGCTTGCCGGATTTGCCGGGCTGTAGCATTTCCTCCTCAAACAAAAAGCTAACGTTTCCCGCCTTCTTGACCCCGCCGTGGCAGGCCATGCAATTCTTGTTTAGAATAGGCTTGACGTCGGCGTTGTAGTCCACACGTCGCTCGAACACGCCCAGTCCTGAGATGAGCAATGCCCCGATTCCAACAGCAAATAGCACGAAAAGCAGTTTCATTGAAAAAAGGCGGCGAGGTTCACGGAAGTTGATTCAATTTGAAATGAGATTTGGAATAAGAAGTAATTTATGGAATAAATATACTTTGACAGTTTAACTTAAACGCGTTGATTATCAATCCAAGAACTTGCGAAGTTCCCTCAAAAAGAACTATTTTGTGTTTTCCATGACTATCATTCGGAATTTCGTGAAATTCATTTCGTACCTCTTTGCTTGCAGCGTCACTTTTCTGCTTGCTTCCTGCGGTCCCGCCCTCCCGCCGGACGTGCAGCAAGCCTATAACCTGCTGCCCGCTAAGCTGGATTTCAACTACGATGTCAAGCCCATTCTTTCCGATAAATGCTTCGCCTGCCACGGGCCGGACGCCAAGAAGCGCAAAGCCGATCTGCGCCTGGACATCGCCGAGGAAGCCTACCGGGCCTTAGGCAAAAGCGGCAACTACCACGCCATCGTACCTGGAAAATCAAGCAAAAGCGTAGCAGTCAGCCGAATTCTTTCCGACGACCCGGAGATAGTCATGCCCACGCCGGAGTCACATCTCTCGCTGACTGTCAAGGAAAAAGCCACCCTCGTCAAGTGGATCGAGGAGGGCGCGGAGTACCAGCCGCACTGGTCGTTTATCAAGCCTGAGAAGAAAAAATCACCGAAAGTCGATAACGAAGATTGGGTCAAAAATCCGATCGATAATTACGTGCTGCAAAAGTTGGAAGCCAAGGGCATTACCCCCGCCGAACGCGCCACGAAGGAAACGCTGATTCGGCGCGCCAGCTTCGACCTCTGCGGCCTGCCGCCCACGCTGGCTGAAATCGACCGCTTTATTGCCGATAAATCGCCCGATGCTTACGAGAAAATGATCGACCGCTACCTGGCCTCACCCGCCTACGGCGAGCGCATGGCCGTGGACTGGATGGACGTGGCCCGCTACACCGACAGCGACGGCTACCTCGACGACAAGCACCGCGAGGTCAGCCCGTGGCGCGACTGGGTGATTCAGGCTCTCAATAAAAACATGAGTTACCAGCAGTTTGTGACCTGGCAATTGGCGGGCGATTTAGTCAAGAACAAAAGCAAGGAAAGCGTCCTGGCGACGGCCTTTAACCGTCTGCACCGCCGCAATTCGGAGGCGGGCATTATCTACGAAGAATATCGGGTAGATTATGTGGCCGACCGCGCCAATACGCTCGGGAAGGCCTTCCTGGGCCTGTCGGTGGAGTGCGCCCGCTGCCACGATCACAAGTATGACCCCATCAGTCAGAAAGACTACTACCGGATGTTCGGGTTTTTCAACAGCACCAACGAAATCGGGACGGCGGTGTACGGTCATGACCAAACGCCCGGCCCCTCGCTGCTGCTAACCAATTCGAAGAATGAGAAGGTCATTGATTTTATCAAAACTAAAATCGCCGACTCCGAGCAAAAACTGAACCGAATGCAGAAAGTGGTTCCGGTGGAAAAAAGCGCGAAAGAAATTCTGGCTGATTTAGAGAAAGGGCTGAATGAAAGTACCGTCGCCCATTATTCTTTCGATAAGGTGACGCCCGTCGTAGATAAGAAATTCTCGACGCTGGAAGTGAAGAATCGTAAAGACCCTCTGGAAATCAAAGAGCCGTTAATCAAAACGGGAAGACGGGGCAATGCGCTCTTCATCAACGAATTTACCACCGCCGCCTTACCCAATAAAATCGGCTGGTACGAACACACGCAACCCTTCTCCACGAGTCTGTCGGTGTTCCCCGATACACTTTACAAAGACGTCAGTATTTTCGTCCACGCCGAGGATGACCGTTTGGGCATGAAGGGCTACTCTCTGTTGCTGAAAAACAACAAGCTGCACTTTATAATCGCCCATTCCTGGCCTCAGAATGCCATCGAAGTAGCGGCCAAAAATCCTCTGTCCATCAAGAAGTGGTCGGACGTGAGCATTACCTACGACGGTTCTGGTCGGGCCGACGGGGTGAATTTGTATGTCAATGGCTTACCGATTGCGGTCGATGTTTTGGGCAAAGAGGTGTATAAATCCATTTTGTTCGAGCCGAACATTCACACCTACGGCTTCCGGGGACTTCAATTGGGCGTCGTGGGGCGGATCATTACTTTTAAAAACGGGGGCATCGATGAGTTTCGAGTTTTCGATAAAGAACTTTCGCCGCTGGAAGTCCTGCATTTGTACAGCCCGAAAGCGAGTACAATTGGTCTGGCCAAAAACAAATCGCTTGCCAGCGAACACTACGCGCTGCAAAGAAAAATAAATGACCCGCAGTATCGGGAAGTGAGACTTTGGCGCGATAGCCTGACGAATGTCCTCGACCGCATTCCCGAAATTATGGTCATGGGCGATTTACCCAGACCCCGCAAAACATTTGTCCTCAATCGCGGAGTTTATGACAGCCCGACCGACGAGGTGCAGCCTGCCGCCCTGAGCGCGGTGCTGCCTTACACCGATAAATACCCCAAAAATCGCCTGGGGCTAACCCAATGGCTTTTTAACAAAGAAAATCCGCTTACCGCCCGTGTTATAGTGAATCGGATCTGGGCCATGCACTTTGGTCAGGGGCTGGTCAAAACGCCCGATGACTTTGGTAATCAGGGCGCATTGCCCACTAATCCTGGATTGCTGAATTACCTGGCGGTTTCATTTGTGGAATCGGGCTGGGACATGAAGCAATTGCACAAGCAGATCATGCTTTCGGCGACCTACCAGCAATCGTCGGTCATTCGGCCCGAGTTTTACGAAAAAGACCCTGAGAATGACTGGCTGGCGCGGGGACCGAGTTTCCGATTATCTGCCGAAATGATTCGAGACAATGCTCTGGCGGTTAGTGGATTGCTGGTGGATAAGCGCGGAGGTAAGAGCGTGTATCCCTACCAGCCAGACGGCATTTGGGACGAACTCTCGAACAAGCCCTGGCGCTACAAGTACTTGCAGGAATCGGGGGAAGGACTTTACCGCCGCAGCCTTTATACCATCTGGAAGCGCACTTCGCCACCACCCACGATGATGATTTTCGACGCCACGGATCGAACCTTCTGCACGGTTAAGCGCCGCTCGACCAGTACACCGCTGCAAGCCCTGGTTCTATTGAACGATCCGCAAATGATTGAAGCGGCCCGCGTTCTGGCTGAGAAAATTGAAACGCAGGCGACCAGGCCAGACCAGCAACTCAAAGTCGCTTTCCGCACGTTATTGGGACGTCAACCCAACGCGAAAGAGACGAAAATGATGGGTGATTTTTACAAAAAGCAAAAAGAAAAATACACCCAAAGAAGAGAAGACGCCATCGCTTATCTGGATACGGGAGATTCTGAAAGAAACCCAAATCTCAACCCCGCCGAAACGGCCGCCCTGGCTTTTGTAATCAACGGATTAATGAATACATCGGAAGGGTATTCGAGAAACTAATTGTTATGGACGAGCTAAAAAAAATAATCAACCTCATGGAATCCCGCCGGGGATTTCTGAAAACGGCCTCGCTGGGCTTCGGTTCGCTGGCGCTGGGTAGTTTGCTCAATGCGTCCAGCTTTGGCGGGGGGAATAAGAAGGTAATCAAAGTTGCTGAAAATGGCGTTTTGGGTACCTGTCACTTTCCACCTCGCGCCAAGCGGGTTATCTATTTGTTCCAGAGCGGCGGGCCGTCACAATTGGAGTCCTTCGACTACAAGCCCGAACTCGCCAAATGGCACGGGAAGGAAATTCCTGAATCCATCAAGAGTACCCAGCGTAACTCGGGCATGGTGGCAGGACAGTCCAGCTTTCCGCTGGTGAAGTCCATTTACGATTTCCAACAATACGGGCAGTCGGGGGCCTGGGTTTCGGAGTTGTTTCCCTACACCGCCAAAATCGTGGACGACCTCTGCATGGTCAATTCCATGTACACCGATGCCATCAACCACGAACCCGCCGTGATGCTGGTGCAGACTGGCTCTCAGCAGACCGGGCGGCCATCCATCGGCTCGTGGCTGAGCTACGGGCTGGGCTCTGACAACGAGAACCTGCCCGCGTTTGTGGTAATGATTTCCAAAGGCGGTGGCGCGCAGCCGCTGAGTTCGGCGGCCTGGGGGAACGGTTTCCTGCCATCGCACCATCAGGGGGTACAGTTTCGGGCGGGGAATGAACCCGTGCTGTATTTGCAAAACCCCTACGGCGTTCACGAAAACGACCGCCGGGAGCAACTGGATTTCATCAAAGGTATGAACGAACACCAGTTCGACGTCTGGGGCGATCCCGAGATTCATTCCAAAATCAGTCAGTACGAAATGGCGTACAAAATGCAGGCATCCGTTCCTGACGCCGTCTCGACCGCCAACGAACCCGACTACATCTACGAACTTTATGGCCAGGATGCCCGCAAGCCCGGCACCTACGCGGCCAACTGTCTGCAAGCCCGAAAACTGGCCGAAAAAGACGTTAAATTTATCCAACTCTACCACATGGGCTGGGACCATCACGGCGGCTTGCCCGGCGGCATGAAGGCGCAGGCCAAAGCGACCGACCAGGCCAACGCAGCCCTGATTACCGACTTGAAACAAAGGGGTTTACTGGACGATACGCTGGTGGTTTGGGGTGGAGAATTTGGCCGAACGAGCTTCTCACAGGGCCGCCTTACGCCCACCGACTACGGCCGCGACCACCATCCCGGCTGCTTCACGATGTGGATGGCAGGGGCGGGTGTGAAGGCGGGGATGGTCTATGGCAAGACGGACGATTTTAGCTATAACGTCGCCGAGAATGGCGTCCACGTTCACGATTTTCAGGCCACGCTGCTGCACATTCTGGGGATCGACCACGAGCAGTTGACCTTCAAACACCAGGGCCGCCGCTTCCGCCTGACGGATGTCCACGGGAAGGTGGTTCACGATATTTTGGCCTAGTCAGTACTTCCCAAAAAATTTGTTCAAAGCCTCCACTTTGGTATCCACGTGGAGTTTTGAATAGATATTGTACATATGCTTTTTCAGGGTTTTGACGCTGATAAACAGGCCGTCAGCGAATTCCTGGTAGGTGAGTCCTTTGGAAAGCATCATCAGTACGTCCACTTCGCGGGGCGTGATGCCGGAGTTGGTTCTGACCTGATCTTTGCGCTGCATTTTAGCCACGATCTTCCGTGCGATGTCGCTGCTCATGGGCGAGCCACCCTCGTGTACCTCCCGAATAGCCGTTCGCAGTAATTCGGGTTTGCTTTTTTTCAGGATGTAGGAATTGGCCCCGGCTTCGAGCGACTCGAACACCTTTTCGTCTTCGTCGTAAATGGTACACATAATAAACTCCACGTTGGGGCAGAGAACTTTAAGCTTACGAACGCAGTCGATGCCGCTGATGTCGGGTAGTCCAATGTCCAAAGACGTGTTCCTTACTCAACTGCGTAAAACCGACCGAGTCGAGGGATTCATTCGCGAAACGGAGTACATTCTCGATGGGCAGTTGGGGGAAGACAGGAACTTCAACTAGCTGTTTCATCTAGCATTTTCCACGCGTTCCTTCAATTTTTGGTTCATAGCCTCAAAACCATTTCGCGTGTTAACCTCGATCATTTTGTCAAATAGTGGCACCAGTATGCCGCCGAATTGCTCACTCTGTACGAGAGTCGTGCTTCCGTCGCCGTTGTCGGTAAGCTCAAAGCGGTGTTCTCCGTCGAAAAGCCCCTTGAAGAGCAAACTTCCCAGCCAGCGCAATTCTTTGTTTTTTTCGATGACCAGGACGGTGGGTTTGAAAGTCGTACCGCTGCCGCCGGGTGGCTCGAGCCGGACGGTGATAGTCTGGCCTACGGCTACATTCCCCGTCAGGGATTTGATAAAAGGGTTCCATTCGGGATATTTCACGAAGTCGGTGAGTACTGCCCATACTTGGGCGGGAGAGGCTTCGATGCGAATATGAGTTTTAATTTCTTTGGCCATGATAAAATCGATTAAAATTTGGGGTGAATAGTTGAACACCACAAAATTCCGACATCTGGCCCTGAAGACTCTTGACAAATATCAAGAAATCACAAACTGGCTTTTTTTCTGATTCGACTGAATGTTTCGGGCGTCATGCCGAGCATCGAAGCGATGTATTGCAAAGGTACCTGGTTGAAGAGCTCTTTATTATTTTCAAAAAAGGTCCAATAGCGTTCCTCGGCGGTCATGGAGAGGTGCGTGAAAATGCGTTCCTCCATGGTCGCGAAGCAGCGAGTAATGAAGCGTACTTCGAACTCATGCCATTCTGGTACCTGCTGCCCGATGGTCTGATAATCGGCCTTGGTAATACTGAAAAGTTCGGCGTCGCTCAGGGCCTGAATGGTCCAGCGAGCGGGCGAGTCGAACACAAAACTGGACAAGTCCGTAACGAAGTAGCCTTGGGTGGAAATCCACTGCGTGACTTCGTCGCCCTGCTCAGTGAAAACATAGATGCGCAGCAGACCCGAACGAATAAAACTAAGTCGATCGCATATTTCTCCAGTTTTGAGGAAAAAATCGCCCTTTTCCAGCGAAGTGGGCTGGAAAAAGGAAGCAACTTGCTCGAGGCTCTCATTTTGAACGCCGAAGTAAGAAGTGATGTACTGTTGGAGTTCGATCATTCATTGTTTGTATACTAGAAACTGAGCCAAAACTACCTATATTTGTACATAAATTACCAGAATGGTAATTTATGATTTGTCCAACTCTCTACGATGAGAATAATCACCAAAGGAACGTTGCGCAAATTTTGGGAGCGGTATCCAGACGCCGAGGCAGAACTCAAATATTGGTATCAGAAAGTGAATTTAGCAAGCTACGAGACTCCCAATGATGTAATTTCAGACAACCCCAAAGCGGATGTGGTAGGTAATAATCGGGTTGTATTCAACATCTCCCATAACAGATATAGACTGATTGTAGTTTTTAGATATAAACTACAAAGGGTTTACATCAGATTTATCGGTACGCATAAGGAATACGACAAAATTCAAGACATCAAGGAAATCTAAACGCCAACAACCCTCACATGGAAGTTCTGGAAAAAATCAAGACACAACTTGCGCCTGTCAAAACTGAGGGACAGTACAAAAACTACCTGGCTCTGATCGATACTTTGATCGATTGCCCGGAGGATTCTGCCGAAGAAGAAATGTTAGAATTGGTTTCCATTTTAGTGGAAGATTACGAATCGCGTCATTACCCGATTGAGGCCCCCGATCCTATCGACGCGATAAAATTTAAAATGGAAGAAGCGGGCTTGAAAAGAAAGGATTTGGTCGATTATTTCGGCAGCGCCAGTCGGGTGTCGGAAGTTTTGAACAGAAAGCGGCCCCTGACACTGGACATGGTGAGAAAACTGCACAAAGGACTGGGCATTTCAGCAGAAACGTTACTTGCTGGCTGAATTTGGCGAATAAATCCATTCCATTTTGTAGAAGAAAATGGTCTATTACTTTCCGCTGGCCAGCGCCGCCGGGTTCTTGCTCGGCATATTGGCCCCGACTTCCTTCTGCCATTTTTGCAAAAGGGCGTACATTTCTTTCCTTTTCTCCGGATTTTTGGCCGCCAGATTATTCTGCTCGCCAATGTCGGTTTTGAGATCGTAAAGTTCCAAACCCCGGCCTTCCTCAAACCATTCGATTAGTTTCCAGTCGCCATCGCGCACCGCCGAACCGGGAGAGCCACCCTGATTGCCGTAGTGCGGGTAGTGCCAGAAAATCGGGCCGCGATTCAAGGTTTTGCCTTGCAAAACGGGAGCCAAACTCAGGCCATCGACGTGCTGTTTTGGCAAAGCGGGTAAGCCAGTCATGTCGAGCAGCGTGGGGTAAAAGTCCGTGCTTATCATTATCTGATCGCTCACCGAACCCGCTTTGGTCACGCCCGGCCAATAAATGGCCATCGGTTCCCTAATACCCCCTTCATACAGCCAGCCCTTCCCGGCTCGCAACGGCAAGTTAGTGGTCGGTTGGCCCTCGGCGGTGGACAATCCGCCGTTGTCGGACATAAAGACAACGATTGTGTTCTTGTCCAAACCGTTTGCTTTCAGGGCAGCCAGCACTTTCCCCACGGCCTTATCCATATTCTCGACCAGCGCGGCGTACACCGGCAGACTTTGGTTGAGCCGCACTTTGCTGTCACCTTCCTTGCCCCACTCATCGTCCAGTCCAAGCTTTTTTCTCTTTTCTGTATACTTGTTCACCAAATCCTGCGGAGCACCCAGCGGATTGTGCACCGCGTAGAAAGAAAGGTAAGCCAGGAAAGGTCCGGTTTTGTGTTGTTTGATGTAGGAAATCGTCTCGTCGGCCAGGCGGAGCGTCAGGTTCTCACCCTTTGGGCCGTCTGCCAACCTGGGGTTATCATAAGGAGTAAAGTAGTGATTCCCGCGTGGTGAACCCGCCCAATAGCCGCCCTTATTTACGTCGAAGCCCTGGTTTTCGGGCCAAAATTCCGGAGACTCACCCAAGTGCCATTTGCCGGCGAAAAAAGTGCCATAGCCGTTGGCCTTGAAAGCTTCGGCCAGCGTGGTTTCCGCCAGCGGCAGGTTTTCCAGATACTCGGCGGGTAGTAGCGGTTTGTTTTTCGTCCAGTGGTTGCCCACCGTCGCGGGCTGCGGTGCTCCAAACCAGTCGGTGGTTTTCAGCCGGGCGGGGTATTTGCCGCTCATGATGCTGGCACGAGTCGGCGAGCAGACCGGACAGGCCGCGTAAGCGTTGGTGAATTTCATACCCTTAGCCGTCAGGGCGTCGATGTTGGGGGTTTCGTAAAAACTACTGCCAAACGCCCCGATGTCCGTCCAACCCAAGTCATCCACGAGGATAAACAGGACGTTGGGTTTCGTGGTGTTCTCGTTACTTCTAGCGGGCTTGGTGCAGCCTCCCAATAACAGTAGTGAGGCGATGGATAAACCTGCGAAAAATCCTTTTCCAGCAGTAGTTTTCTTGTTCATTTTAAAGCAGTTTTTAGAAGGGATTTAGATTAGTTTAGCCCCAAATCTAACAAAACCAAATCAATACCCGTCGTTCTGCTTAAGATTAGGATTGGCCTCGAGTTCGGACTGAGGCAGCGGGTACAGCACCTGGAAAGGCTGGGCGTTCTTGCCCCGCGCCACGGCGTTTGAAATGAACGTCCCCATGCGGATTTGGTCTTCGCGGCGCTTTCCTTCGGAAAAGAATTCCCAGCCGCGCTCTTTCAGGAGGTAATCGCGGAGATTTTCTTTGCTGGTAAAATCAGCCAACTTAATCACTGGTACAGCCGCGCGCGTCCTGATCTGATTGATGAGGTCGATGGATTCCTGATTGGGCCCCTGCACTTCGTTGAGTGCCTCGGCCCGGCTGAGCAGGATGTCGGCGTAGCGGATGACGGGAATGTCGTTGCCGTTGTTCTGCGAAATGGCGTTGGGATCGGGCGTGTATTTGAAGCTCCGGGCGTTGTCGAGTGGCTTGCCGTTGGCATCTTCCAGTAGTTTTTGCTTGACACCCTTGGTGTCGGTATACTCCGTGACGAACATTCTCAACCGCCGGTCGGTGGGGTCGAAGGTTTTGTAAAAAGCCGTGTACGTCCTGAACTGCGCCCCGTAGTTGATCCAGTTGGAAAGAATGGGGTAATTCGGTGGAAAGGCATGAGGCATATACAGGTTGCCGGGGCCTTGCGCCAAACAGGGATAGATGAAAATAAACTCGTCGTTGTTCTCATTTTCGGTGGCAAACAGGTTTTCGATCTGTGGATACAGCTTGTACTTGTTCAGCGCGATCAACTCCTGCGCCGCGTCGGCGCTCTTTTGCCACTGTTTGGTATTGAGGTAAAACTTGGTCAAAACGGCCAGGGCGGTCCCCTTGTCGGCCTGGCCGCGTAAGGCCTGCTTGACGGGCAAATTCTTGGCGGCTTCGGTCAGTTCGTTGGCGACGAAGGCGATAAATTCGGCGTCGGTGGGACGGGCGGGTTGCAAGTCGTCAGTACTGGTGGTCAGTACCAAAGGAACCGGACCAAAGTAGCGGTACAGGTGCGCAAAAGCCTCCGCCCGAATAAACTGCGCTTCTCCCTTGTACTGAGCCAGCCGTACGGGCGGAATGGACGTTACTTTGTCGATGTTCTCCAGCAGCACGTTGGCGTCCCGCACGGCGATGTACATCTGCCCCCAAATGCCTTTCAGGAAACCTGACGAAGCATCCCACTGGAAATTGATGAAGGGCAGGGCGTCCTTCTCGAACTGTCCACCGCTCTCGAATGTCATGTCGGTAGGGAATTCCGACAGCGTCCACTGGTCTTCCCGCATTCCGCCGTTCACCTGCGAGCGGCTGTAGGCACCATAGAGTACTTTTTTGATCCCGTCTTCACTTTGCAAAAAACTCTGCGGATCATACTGCGTGTAGACTTCCTCGGCCAAGAACTCCTTACAGCCCATCGGAACCAGGCAGCCAATCACCAAAGCGATAACTGCCGATTTGTTAAATATACTTTTCATAATAAATTATCGATTAACTATTTACGACCGCCAAACGGTATTGTTTCATTTACAGATCGTCCCCAGCTCAACTAATAACCAAGAACTAAGAGCGACTTCCTAAAATCCCAAATTCACCCCAAACCGCACCGTCCGGTTCAACGGGTAGCTGTTGTAGCTGGCCCGCTCGATGCTCATACCGTTGCTGTTGCCGGAAGCGTTGGCATCGGGATCAAAGCCCAGGAATTTGGTAATGGTCAGTAGGTTGTCCGCCGCCACATATACCGATGCCGAGCGGATTTTTTTGCTCACCGGAATGGCGTAACTCAGCGTGACGGTTTTCAGACGCACAAACGAAGCATCGCTGATCGTCAGCGAATTCACCGCCAAAGCACCGCCGTATACGCTCGGATTAACGCCGGAAGGATACTTGGCACCGGGATTGTCGGGCGTCCAGCGGTTGAGATAATGCTCGGCCAGGCGGTTGCGTTCGAAATTGATCGGGTAGAGCGATTCCACGATATTGTTGTCCAGCGCGCTAATGCCCTGTACCGCCGTGATAAGTGCCTCAAGCGTGACGCCTCGGTAAGAGAATGAGTTGTTCAGGCCAAACAGCAGTTTTGGAAAAGGACTGCCCAGAATTACGCGGTCGTCGGGCGTGATCTTGCCGTCCCCGTTTTGGTCCACGAAGCGGGGATAGCCCGGCTTGAAAGTCGGTGAGGGCGAGTTTTTGATCTCGTCCGCCGTTTGGTAAATTCCGTCGGTCTTATACCCATAGAACGACCGCATCGGCGAACCCTCCTTCACAATGGCGTAGTTGCTGGTGAAGCCCACGCCGCCCGTCAAGAGTTGGGGAATAAAATCGGGCAGTTGGACGACCGTGTTTTTAAGCGTAGAAAAGGTGAAATTGGTATTCCATTTGAAATCATTGATCAAATTGTGGCTTTCCAGCATGAGGTCAATGCCCTGGTTGCGCACTTTACCGAAGTTCACCAGGATACTGCCAAAGCCGGAGGTGGTGGGCAGGGGCTTGTTGAACAACTGGTCGCGGGTATTTTTGATGTAGTATTCCAAAGACCCGCTCACCCGGCCCTGGATGATGGCGAAATCGAGGCCCAGATCAAATTCTTCGGTCGTCTCCCAGCGCAGGTCGGGATTAGGAATGCGAGCGGGTTCTACGCCCTGGAGCAGCCCACCGCCCAGGATGGCCTTTCCACCCGCCACGAAGGTCGTAAGGGTTTGAAAATTGCCGATGGCCTGGTTGCCGCTCTGCCCGTAACTCATTCGTAGTTTCAGGTCGCTGAACAGGTTGTTGTTCCGCAGAAAAGGCTCCTCAGAAATACGCCAGCCCAGCGCGAAGGAAGGAAAGATGGCGTATTTGTTCGTATCCGAAAAACGCGACGTACCATCCGCCCGAATGGAGGCCGTGAGCAGATATTTGTCTTTCAGGGTGTAATTCACCCGGCCCAGGTACGAGTTTAGTTGGTTAGTCGTGCGGCCGCTGCTGACATTGTCGCCGCGGTCGCCATCGCCGCTTTGCAGCAGGTTGGTCGTGGAGGCATCGGACAGGAAGCCAATGGAAGAAGCCCCTACACCGTTGTTATCGTACTTTTCCAGCGTAGCCCCACCCAGAATCGATAGTTGATGAATGCCGTTGAAAGTATGGTTGTAGGTGGTGAAAAGTTCGGTGATCCAGTGAGTATCCTCTCCGGCGTTGATGCTCCCAATGCCGCCCGACGACAATCCCTTCTGAGTGGCCGTGCTGTTGTAGTTGTCCTGGCGGTCGTTGGCGATGTCGGCTCCCAAGCGCAGTGTGGCTGTCCAGCCTTTCAGCAGTGTGTAATCCGCCGCCAGGGTACCGAAGACCCGGTTGTTGACGTATTTCTGATTGTAGCCGTTGAGGAGGGCCAGCGGGTTTTCCAGCGAGATCAAGGGGTTGTACTGGTAGCGGCCGTTCTCGTCTTTTTGGGTTGGGATGGTCGGGTCGAATTGCAGGGCCGCGTTGATGGGGCCACCGTTTTCGTTGCCCCCGTTAGTCGTCAGGATGTTCGTCGTTGTCGAGCGGTTGGCGTTCAGGTTGAGCGTGACTTTAAGTTTGTCCGTCGGATTCACCTGGTAGTTGAGCCGGATGTTATATTTCTTCAAGCCCGAGCTCAGTACCACGCCGTCCTGATTGAGGTAGTTGAGGCCCAAATAGTAGCTGGACTTGTCCGAGCCACCCGAAAACGACAACTGGTGGTTCTGCGCCAGGGCGGTGCGGAAAATCTGGTCCTGCCAGTCGGTGCCGTTTCCAATGGCGCTGATCTGATCGGGCGTAAACTTAGGGGCTTTCCCCTGATCTGCTGAAAGGTCGTTCAAAACATTGATATACTGGCCGGTGCTGAGCAAACCCATCCGCCGGGAAACCGTCTGTACCCCTACATACGCACTGTAGTTGACTTGTGGCTTGCCCGATTTGCCTTTCTTGGTAGTGATGAGTACCACGCCGTTGGCCGCCCGCGAACCATAAATGGCCGCCGCCGAAGCATCTTTCAAAATCTGAATCGACTCGATGTCCTCAGGGCTGATGGAGGTCGTGGTGGCACCGGGGAACCCGTCGATCACGATCAGGGGTTCGTTGCTGCTGTTAATCGAGCCCGCGCCCCGAATGCGGATAGCAATGCCGCCGCCCGGCGCCGAGCTGGCCTGACTGATTTGGACCCCTGATGCTTTGCCATTCAGCAATTGCAGGGCCGAGTTGTTGACGCCCTGCGTAAAGTCCTTCTCACCAACCGAAGCCACCGAACCCGTCAGGTCGCTCTTTCTCTGGGTACCGTAGCCCACTACCACTACTTCGCTGAGGGATTTTGTGTCAGGTTTTAGGCTGAGATTCAGGCGGGTTTGGCTACCCACTGTGATTTCCTGCGACTCGTAGCCCACGAAGCTAAATACCAGTACCGAGGAGGCATTGGGTACGCTCACCGTGAATTCCCCGCTCTGGTTGGTAGTCGTTCCCTGCGAGGTACCTTTCACCAACACGCTCACGCCCGGCAGCGACTCGCCGTTGTCGGCGGCGGTAATTTTACCCGAAACCGAGATGTCGGCGATTTCATATTGAAATTCCCTTCTCGAAAGCGGGTTAATATTGGGGGTGATGAAGTTAGAAAATTGCATTTCCGGCGCCGGTTCCGTCGCCGAAGTGGCCTTGCGCTCGGGACTGGTTTTCCGCTCCGTTTCTTTCTCCGTAATCACGTAGCCGCTCTTACCTGATTTTTTATAATTCAGATTCAGCGGTTTGAGCATTTGGTCCAGATCCCGCTCCACGGATTGGGAAGTTCGGTAGTCGCGGGCGGGAACCTGGTAGTTCTCGATGTTTTTGCCAAAAAACAAAATGTCCACCTGATGGATTTTTTTCAACTCGGCCAGGGCGTCTTTGAGTTTGATCATCCTGATTTGCTCGCTGCGGTGGGGGCGGGCCACATTCGTGGCTCTGGCCAGCAGTTGGGCTTGCATCGGCTGGGCCAGCCCAAGGCATAGCCCCGCCAAAATAATGATCCGTATTTTTCTTTTCATGGAGAGATAGGTTAAAGTAATGGGTAGGTTCAATTCCGAGTAATGACAATCGTGTCGCCCTGGGCTGAATAGCTGAGGCTGGCCGCGTCGGTCAGGGCGCGGAGCAGTTCTTCGGCAGACTCTGCCTGGAACGAACCGTAAAGCGTAAGCTGGTTCAAGGCGGCGTCATCGATTCTGATTTTCAGACCAAAATTATCGGCGAACAAGTAGGTAAGTTCTTCCAGCGAAGTTCCCTCGAACACAAATCGGTGGGCGGCCCAGGCGGCATAATTCTGGGGGGCGGCGGTGCGACGCAGTTTAGCGTGGCCCTCGGGGTCGAGCGTCACCAAATCGCCGGGCTTCATCGTGACGTTTTTGCGAGCGTCGCCCTGCTGAAAGCGAAGCTGCACTTTTCCTTTGTTCAAAACCACCTTGGAGCCGCGATCACGGGCGTACACCGTGAATTCGGTGCCCAGCACTATTACTTCCATGTCATTTTCGGTTTTGACTAAAAATGGTTCGTTCTCGATCGTGTGGGTTACTTTAAAGTTGGCCTCGCCCGTCAGAAAAACGTCCCTGGTTTGGCTGCCAAAGCCAAAACGCGGCACGCGCAAACTGGAATTTGAATTTAAAATGACCTCGGTACCGTCGGTAAGTAGTAGTGATTTAGTCTGGTTGTAGCTGGTACGGTGGGTCTCAAAAAGCAGCGTCTGCTGATTGAGCCAACCGATGACACCCAGAAATAAAAGCACCGAAGCTGCCACAAGCCATCGAAACCAGGAGTTTTTAAAAATGATAAGCGAATTTTCTTCTTCCAAAAAGTCTTCCGACTCGGGTAGGGCTGGTTTTTTCTCCATGAACTCGATGTAAGCGTCAAGTTTTGGTTCCAACTCGAGTAGGTACTGCGGTGACAGATTTTCCCATTCGGCCAACCATTGGTAAAATAACTCCTGATTCTCCGCCGCTTGCAGCCATACCTCGATGGAACGTTTCTGGATCGGACTGCTCTTGCCCGCCAGATGATCTTGAATAAGTTGCTTACTGATCGATGGTTCCATGTTGTGCCTAACCTTCTTTCTTAATGGACAATCTTGTAGCTTAATCTACGTAGTGGGTTTTTGAAAAATCAGGAAAGCATCTACAGCCACTGATTTTTCAGGCCGTTTTTTAAAATGCCCAATGCTTTGAAAATGTGAGTTTCGACGGTGCGGACCGAGAGCTCGAGCTCGGCGGCGATGTCCTTGCTTTTCTTCCCCTCGAAGCGGTTCATGAGGAATACTTTCCGGCACTGGGGTGGGAGGCAGGAAATGAGGGTGTCGATGGTATGGTGTAGTTCTTCCAACTGCATGATTTGCTCGGGCGAATCGGAAGTCGGCGTCTCGGCGGGTTGAGCCACCGATAGGGAGGCGGTTTTGCGCAAATCATTGGAAAGGTAGTTGTAAGCCCGGTTGCGCACCGATTGGAAAAGGTAAGCGCGGTAGGAAGTCGTGACGCCCAGATAAGTGTTCTTTTCCCAAAATTTGAAGAAAATCTCACTGACCAAATCTTCGGCTACCTCCTTGGAATAGACGAATCGCACCGCGTGGGTACACAGCGCGCGGTAGTACAGCCGGAACAGCAATTCACAGCCCTTCTTGGGATTTTCTTCAAAAGTCTTGCGAAGGAATAATTCCGAATCTTCTTCCGAAAGTCGCGAAACAGATTTCTCAGCCAGCTTTTCGGAAGAGAAAATCCTGTCAGAACCCAGCTTTCGGAAGTGATCGTCGTCGTCAGAAGGTAGTTTTTGTGTCATTTGCGGCGATTTAAACTACTTTTTCCTGAAATTATTCAAGATTCGTTTAAATACAGACAAACATCGGGTAAAAACTACGTAGTGCATAGAAAAATATTTTTGACTGGCTCACTCACTCACCCGCCCAACGGGCCGACGATTCGCTCCCTCTCGCCCCGTCAAATCATCCCCCAAGTCCTTGCGTGCTTCCTCGGCGATTTTGTTCAGTTCAGTCATCACCTCCGGGTAGTCGAACATCACATTGTAGCGCTCTCCCGGATCGCGCCGTAAGTCGTACAGTCCGCCGACATGATTGAAGTTCTCGTTGCCTCCGCCTGGTTGGCCGTCTTTGCCCGGTTTGAATCCTTCGTTGGTGCGGCCGGGATGAGGAAACACCAGCTTCCAGGGACCGTGGCGCACGCCTTCCAGGTTATTTTTTCGATAATAAAAATAAAAGGTTTCGCGGGGTTGTACGCTCAGGTTGCCTTTCAGATTGGCCAGCAAACTTACGCCGTCGATGCGCTTCACGGGCAGTTTTGCCCCCGTTGCTTCCACGATGGTGGGCAAAATATCCATCCCTGCCGACAGGTTGTTGGACACTAGTCCGGCTGGAATGACGCCCGGCCATTCCATAATGCAAGGCACCCGATGGCCGCCCTCGAAGGTCGTTCCCTTGCCCTCGCGGAAGCCGCCCGCGCTGCCGGCGTGGTTGCCATAGCTGAGCCATGGGCCGTTGTCGGAGGTCACGATTAGCAGCGTATTTTCGGCTAGTCCCTGCTCTTTCAGGGTTTTGCGAAGTTGGCCGATGCTCCAATCCAGTTCCATGATCACGTCGCCGTACAAACCCTGCTTCGACTTTCCTTTGAACTTTTCGGAAACGGCAAGCGGCACGTGCGGCATGGGGTGGGCGAGGTAAGCGAAAAAGGGGTTGTCCTTATTTTTTTTGATAAAATTGATGGTCCGCTCCGTGAACATGGTCGTAAACTGACTTTGGTCAGGGTTGGTAGCGATGGTCTCGTTGCCTTCGATGAGGGGCAGCGGCGGGTAATAGTTTTTGTTGACGGGGTGATTGGGCCACATGTCGTTGGAGTAGGGGATGCCGAAGTATTCGTCGAAGCCGTGTTGCAGGGGCAGGAATTGCTTTTGGAAACCCAAATGCCACTTCCCGAAGGCAGCGGTGGCGTAACCTTTGGCTTTGAGCAGTTCGGCGATGGTTTCCTCGTCGGCGTTGATGCCCGTCTTGGCCGTATGGTCGGTCGCCCCGGCAAAACCGACGCGGTTGGGGTAGCAGCCCGTCAGTAAGCCGGCCCGGGAGGCGCTGCACACGGCCTGCGGCGAATAGTAGTGCGAGAGAAACATCCCCTTGCTCGCCATATCATCGAAGTTGGGTGTTTTGTAGTCTACCGCTCCCGTGCGGCCAATGTCGCCGAAGCCCATGTCGTCGATGTAAACCAGCACGATATTGAGCGGGCGGTCAGCCTTGGGTTTTGGAGCAAAATTGAAAGCCAGCAGAGAAATAACGCCGGTCGTAAGAAGGGAGAGGATGATTACTTTTTTGCTCATTTTGTTGGCCAGTTCTGTTCGATTATTTGTTTGATCGTCTCGTTCGATTCCACGTCGCCGCTTTCTTGCTTGATGACTTTTAACCGCGCTTTTAAGTTTTTTATGATGTCCTGATAGTCTGGGTCAGCGATGGCGTTATGGTTTTCGCCGGGGTCTTTTTGCAGATCATAAAATTCCCAGCCGGGCGGATAGTCCATTTTGTCGCGCTGGGTTTTGGTGCGGGATTGGCCGTAGAAAAACGCCAGCTTGTAGCGCTCGTTCCTGATGCCGAAATGGGCAGGACGGCGAGCTTCGTTGCTCCAATAGCGGTAATACATGTCCTTACGCCAGTCTTTGGGTGTTTTGCCCGCCAGGTTGGCGCGAAAACTCCGTCCCTGCATCGTTTGCGGTGGCTCGATGCCCGCAAAATCAAGGAAGAGCGATGGGAAATCAATGTTCAGGATAATGTCGTCGATGCGCCGGCCCGACTTGAATTCTTTGGGATAGGAAATCACAAACGGCATCCGCAGCGACGGCTCGTAGATAAAACGTTTGTCGAAAAAGCCGTGTTCGCCCAGGAAATACCCCTGATCGGCGGTATAAATAATGACCGTGTTGTCCAACTGCCCGCTGTCCCGCAGGTAGGCGATGAGTTTGCCGATATTGTCGTCGATGGCCGCGCCCGCCCGAAGAAAATCCTTGATGAATTTCTGGTAGGTTTTTTTTCGGGCGGCTAACGAGTCCAAGCCTTTTAAAGAGAAAGAAGTGCCGGGATACTTTGTACCCGTGCCTTCCTCGTAGCGTTGCCCCAATATTTCCAGCGGCCAGCCGTCGTGGGTGCGGCCCGTCGTAGCCGCCCCCCAGTCGGCAAAATTCGGCGGGTAGGGCAGCTCGACATCCGCTAGAAAATCTTTGTGGCGGGGCGGGTAATCGCAAGGCTCGTGGGTGGCTTTGAAGTGCGTCGAGAGATAGAAAGGCTTATCGGGATTCCGGCTTTTCAGCCACGCAATGGATTGATCGGCGATCACATCCGCCGAGTAGCCTGGGTATTCTTTCCCGCCCGCATTGCCGTCCTGCCAGTTGTCTTTGGTTTTCAAAATCGGGTTTTGGTACCGTCCCTGACCGGGCAGCACCATGTAGTAATCGAAGCCCGTGGGTTCTTTTTTCAGATGCCACTTGCCCACGATGGCAGTCTGATAGCCCTTGGCTTGCAATAATTTGGCAAAGTTGGCGCTATCGGGTTCAAATACATCGTCCAGGTCATACACGCCGTTGCGGTGACTATACTGTCCGCTCAGAATCGCCGCCCGGCTGGGTACACAAATCGAATTGGTGCAGAAAGCATTGTCGAGTACCACGCCGTGGTCGGCGAGCCATTTGATGTTATCGTTTTTAACGTAGTCCTTCAGAATGCCGCCGTAGATTCCCCACGCCTGAGAAGTGTGGTCATCGGCCATGATGAAGAGAATGTTAGGCTGGTCCGACGTTCGGGGGGGCGACTCTTGGCGATCCGACGCACTGGTCGCACGGTGGGCCGCCTCAGAACCCTGGTTACCGGGTGGTTGATTCTTCCTGATACAACCCCAGGCAAAAAGCGCGGTCAGGAGGAAAAGGCAAATTTTGGTGGAGTAGCGGAACATGATATATAAAAGTCAGAAACGGATAAATTTACCCGTCGCGGCGATAGCTAAGTTCGGTCACAATTAGTGGCCCGTTGTTTTTAAAGGGGCGGCTTCCTACCTTGGTGCCTGAAAAGCGAACTCCCCTAATGCTCAAGTTATCCCAACTTTATATTTACCCCATCAAATCCTTGGCGGGTATTGCCCTCACCAGTAGCATCGTGACCGACCGGGGGCTGGAATATGACCGCCGCTGGATGCTGGTGGACGAGAACAACAAATTCATTACCCAGCGCCAGAATCCCGAGATGGCCCGGCTGCACCCGTCATTGACTCACAGTACTTTGGTGGTGACAGACGCCGAAAATCCGGCCTATGAGATCGAGATTCCATTAAAATTGGCCGAAGAAGAACTCGAAAATGTGAGAATCTGGAAAGCAAAAGTGGCCGCCAAATGCGTGGGTCGGGAGGCGGCCGAATGGTTCAGCGATCGGTTGGGCCGACCTTGCAAACTGGTGTTTATGCCCGACGATAGCCGACGACCCGTGGATGCGTCTTCGGGGATCAAACCCACCGGAAAAATTACCTCCTTTTCGGACGCATACCCATTTTTGATGCTGGGTGAAGCCTCCATAAATGATTTGAATAGTCGCCTGGCCGAACCGATTTCTGCCCTCCGGTTCCGGCCCAACCTCGTCTTCTCGGGCGGGCAACCCTACCAGGAGGACGAGTTTGCCGATTTTAAAATAAACGGCATTTCCTTCACAGGTATGGAGAACTGCGCCCGCTGCAACGTCCCGAACATCGACCCCGAAACTGCCAAAGTGAGCAAGGATAGCCAACCCATGAAAACCCTGGCCGCCTACCGCACCGTCGACCGTAAGATCATTCTGGGACGTGACCTGATTCATGGGGGCACGGGTGAAGTGAGCGTGGGTGACGAGATTATTTTAGCTTGATTTAACCAACTCAGAAACCAATTTTTTTATGAAAAAGGAAAAAGTAAGCCACCCCGAACGCGCCGCTGACTTCACCACAGGAGCCTATTCCGACGGCGTCGTCGTGGACGGCTTGATGTTCGTCAGCGGGCAGGCATCGGTCGATTTCAAAACCTCTAAGTTCGTCCTCGGCACCATCGAGCAGGAAACGACGCGAACGCTCGACAACGTGAAGGCGATTGTGGAAGCGGCGGGCGGTACGATGGCCGACATCGTCAAATGCACTGTTCACCTGGCCGACATTGCCGAGTTCGACCGCTATAATAAAGTGTATGCCACCTACTTCGACGGCATCAAGCCCGCCCGTACCACCGTGCAATCAGTCCTGGCCGAGAACCTGAAAGTGGAAATAGACGCCATCGTGAAATTGCCAAAATAGGAAATAAATGTTCACCATCGACGCCCACCTCGACCTGTCGACCAACGCCCTGAGCCTGAACCGCGATTTGAAAAAATCCGTGGCAGAAATCCGCGCCAGGGAACACGACCAGGGAATGGACGACACGCCCGACCGGGGCAATGGCTCGGTGTCTCTTCCGGAATTACGCAAAGGCGGTATCGGCCTAGTGGTGGCCACCATTATCGCGCGCGTGGCGGCGGAAGGCACTTCGCATTCTTCATCAAAATTGGTTGGCTGGCACTCGCCCGAGCAGGCTTACGCTTTCGCTCAGGGGCAACTCGCCTGGTATCGAGTCATGGAAGAGCAGGGCGAAATGGTACAAATAACCAATCGGTCGCAGTTGGATAGCCACGTAAAATTGTGGCATGACAACTCTTTTCCCCTGGCGAAAAAGCCCGTTGGCTACATTTTAAGTCTGGAAGGGGCCGACTCGGTCATCGACTTCAATTTTCTTGAAAAATTCGTGGAAAATGGCCTCCGGGCCATTGGCCCAGCGCACTACGGGCCGGGCCGTTACGCCCCCGGTACTGGAAGTGATGGAGGGGGATTGACCCCACTGGGCAAGGAACTGCTGCGCGAAATGGATCGTCACAACCTTGTTCTCGACGCCACCCACTTGACCGACAAGGGCTTCTTTGAGGCCATGGATATTTTCCAGGGAACCGTCTGGGCGAGCCACCAGAATTGCCGGGCCCTCGTGCCGGGCGAGCGGCAGTTCAGCGATGAGCAATTGAAAGTTCTGATTGAGCGCGGCGCGGTCGTTGGTGGGGCTTTGGACAACTGGATGCTTTGCCCGGACTACCACCAGCGAAAACAAGAAGGCACTAAATCGCTGGGGATCGATATGGGAAAGCTCGTCGATCACTTTGACCACATTTGCCAACTCGCCGGAAACAGCGACCACATTGCTTTCGGCACCGACCTCGACGGGCTGTTTGGCACGGAGCAAATGCCTTACGACATGGACACCATCGCCGATTTGACGAAATACGAAGGCATTTTGGCTCGAAGAGGATATTCGTTTGAGGATGTTGAGAAAATTTTCCACGGTAACTGGCTGCGGTTGCTGAGGAAGGCGTGGGTTTAAATATTTCTCTTTACTTTCCAAAAAAATAGCCGTCAGCGAACGCCGACGGCTATTTGCATTACCTATGAGAAAAATCTACTTCGCCAGCTTCGGATTTACGTTGACCTCCGACTGCGGAATGGGCCAAACGTAGTCAGTCGTTCGGAAATTCTTGGACGTGACAAACCAGCGACCCTGATTGGTAGGGTCTTTCTTTTTAGAAACCTTGGGCAGCAGCGTCGAATTCGGGAAAGGCGCGCCCCAAAAATCACCCTTCAACACCTGTTCGCCGATCTCCCAGCGGAAAATATCCCACAGCCTTTGCCCTTCAAACGCCAGTTCGATGCGCCGCTCGTTGCGCATGATGGGCCGAAGCTGTTCGGCGGTCATGGCTTTTAGGGGCGGCAGTTTCACCGAAGGTCGGGTTCTGATGGCATTGATGGTCAGATCCATCAACTCCTGTGTGATGGGCTTTCCGCCTTCCAACTCGGCTTCCAGGTAGCTCAGTACTACCTCGGCGTAGCGGATGATGGGAATATTGCCGCCGTAGTCCGTTTGGAGATTGCCGGAGAAATTTTCGTCGAAGTACTTCCGCATCCCGTAGCCCGTACGGGTGGCCTGCTTGGAATAGGTCAACTGGTCGAGCGACTTGGTGGAGTCCGGGTGACAAACGTAGGTCTTATTGCCAAACTTGGCCCCGTCCCACAGAAAATTGTAGCGGAAGCGCGGGTCGCGGTTGGCCCCCATATCGCTGACTTTAAAACGTGGGTCGGCGTAGGAGAGGGGCGTACCGTCGTCGAATCCGTAGGCATCGGCCAGGTTGCCGAGCGGATTCATAAGATGCCAACCTGAAGACACCGCTGGCAGGGCGTGTTGCGTCAGTGCATTGGGGGCCTGCCCTGCTTGAAACTGGACGCTGAAAATATTTTCACTGCTATTCTCATTGGAAGGCAGGAAAAGCGACTGGTAATCGGGGTCGATTTTATTATCGCCCTTATCGATAATTTGCTTGTAGGCGGCCGAGGCTTCGGCGTACTTCTTCTCGCTCAAATACATCCGGCCCAAAAAAGCCAGCGCCGCCTGCTTGCTCACCCGGCCGATTTCGCTGTTGCTTAGTTGGCCAAAGTAGGGTAATGCCTGGACGGCCGCAGTCAACTCGCTGATGACAAACTGCACGATTTCGGCCTTCGGGGCCTTATCCACGTCGTTCGCCTCTTCGGGCGTCAGCGTTTTTTGCACCAACGGCACCGAGCCAAAGTACTGCGACATATAGAAATACTGCGCTGCCCGGATGAACCTCACTTCGGCCTTCATCCGGTCGATCTTGGCTTTATCCATCGTCACTTTGTCGATGTTTTCCAGAAAATCATTGCAGATGGCAATGCGCTTGTAGGAACCGTCCCAATAACCGTTGATGACGTTATTGTCGGGCAGCAAAGTGCCGTTGGTCAGGCGGTTCTGGGTGGCGTTGTCGCCCCGGCGATCGTAGGCATTATCGGTGGCGAATTCAATAAAAATAACCCCGCAGTAGGTCCACCAATCGGAGGGGACGGTCTGGGTACCATAGGTGATAGCCCCCCGGTACACGCCCGTTAGCGCAATGTTGGCGTTGGCTTCGGACGTCCAGAAATTGTCTTTCGAGAAAGAGTTGCTCGGGAATTGTTCCAGTTCTTTACCGCAGGAAAGCGAAATCAGCAAGAGCGTAACAAGTGACCATCGGCCTACTCTTTTCGTGAGTTTTTTGAATAAATTCATGATCAATTAGAGTTTGAGGTTGATGCCAAAAGTGATGGTGCGCAGAATGGGGTAATACGCCCCGCCGCCGTTGATCTCGGGATCCCAACCTTGTCGGTACTTACTGAAAGTCAGCAGGTTTTCGGCGCTGGCGTAAATCCTGGTTCGGCTCACGCGAATGGGTTTCAGCCACTTTTCCGGCAAGCTGTACCCGATTTGCATATTTTTGATCCGCAGGTAAGAGGCGTCAAGAATCCAGGAACTCGAAGTGACCGTGTTGGGCGTGCCGCTGTTGCTGATCACTTCCAGGCGTGGGTAGTCCGGGTAGCGTGTGGGATTGTCGGGGTTGAACCGGCCATCCATCTGCCAGCGCTGGATATTGCCCAGATTGTTGAAGGCATAACCCGCGTAGCCGTCGAGGCGTCCGCTCACGCCCGACACCCCTTGAAAAAAGGTCGAAAAATCGAAGGATTTGTAAGTAATGCCAATATTGGCCCCAAAGGTATATTTTGGAATCCGGCTGCCGAGGTAGGTACGGTCGTAGGTAGGATCGACTTTTCCGTCCGGCACGCCATCCGGGCCGCTGATGTCTTTGTAACGGAAGTCGCCCGGCTGGGCTTTGGGCGTCACCTTGGTTTGGTCGGGCCATTGCTTGACTTCGTCAGGGTTGAGGAAAACCCCGTCGGAAACGTAGCCGTAGTACATCTGCATCGGGTAGCCAATGAACAGGTCGGAGCCGTTGCCCACCAGACCGTTGGGTTGGTTGACGTTGCCCAGTCCCAGGGTCACGACTTTGTTATTGATAATGGTAAAATTGCCATTGATCGAATAGCCGAAATCCTTAAAGCGGTTGCGGTGGCCCAGGTCGAACTCCCAGCCCTTGTTCGACATGCCGCCCGTGTTGGTCTCGCCAATCGTCACGCCCAAAACCGACGACACACTGGAAGAAGGCTTGAAGAGAATGTCGCTGGTCTGCCGATCGAAATAGGTGGCGTTAAACGTCAGCTTATTATGAAAAAACGCCGACTCTACTCCGAAGTCAAAGGTTTTGGTGCTTTCCCATTTGATGTTCGGATCGGTATAGTTGGCGTAAGCGGCTCCCACATTGAGCGTATTACCGAACGGATAATTGCGGCCCGCCGCCAACACCTGCTGGTAGGGATAATTACCGATATTCTGATTGCCCAGTACCCCGTAGGAAGCTTTTAGTTTCAGGTCGGAAAGCCAATTAAGGGATTTCATAAAAGGCTCCTGCGCGATGCGCCAGCCCACGGCGGCGGAGGGAAACAGGGCGTATTTCTGCCCACTCGGAAAGCGCGACGAGCCATCGTTTCTGACCGTCACCTCAAAGAGATACTTCTCCATGAAGCTGTACTTCAAACGGGAAAACACCGACTGGATCGCCCAGGTGGCATCGTAACCGCCACTTTGCTGGTTTTCAAGGCCACCCAAATCGAGTACCGTGTACTGGTTGCTGGGGAAATTCTGGCGGTAGCCATCAAAATAGGAGTAGTCCTGCTGTTCGAAGGCGTAACCGACCAGAATGCCGAATGAATGATTACGCAGGTCTTTATTGTACTCTCCGATCACCTGCATCGTCTTGTAGATATCCTTATTGCTAAATTGATCCAGCGATGACTGATTTAGCGTCACCTGGTCGTTGAGCCGCTGCGAGGCCAGATAGGAGCGGCGTTCGAGCAAGGTAAAATTATAGCCGCCAATGGCCGAAAGCGTCAACCCCGCCAGCGGCTTCCAGTCGAGTTTGGTATTGATGCCGAACCGCGAGGAGGGGGCCCGGAAATAAGAGTCGGACTGCAACCAGGCCGTGGGCGTACCCCCGCTCTCGGGGCCGACGCCAAAATCTCCATTAGAGGCTTGTCCTAAAAATATGGCCGGGTACCGGACCGCATTCTGAATAAGCTGACTGGGAAGGTCACCGCCTTTGTTTCCCGTGGCTTGGGGTTCTTCCCGCTTGCTGATCGAGCCGGATAACCGGGTGGTCAGTTCTAAATTGCGGCCGATTTTGTTTTGCAAATTGAGCCTTTGGTTAAAACGCTGGTAATCGTTTTTTGGGACAATGCCCTGCTGCTGCAAAATACCCCCCGAAAGGAAAAACTTATTGTTCTCGTTGCCGCCATTGAGCGTAATGGTGTGCTGGGTCTGGTGGCCGCTGCGCGAAAGCAAATCTTCCAGAAACCGGGTGTTGGGGAAGTTGTCGGGGTCGGATTGGGATTTGTATTTCGCAATGTCGTCGGCCGAAAAACTATTGCTGCCCGAGGCGACGTTGAACATCTCGGCGTATTCCCAGGAGTTGACAAAGTCGGGCAGTTTGGTGGGACTATTGAAGCCGGTGTAGCCGTCGTAGCTCACGGACAGTTTATCGGACGTACCGAGTTTGGTGGTAATCAAAACCACTCCGTTGGCCGACCTGGCCCCATAAATCGCCGCCGAGGAAGCGTCTTTCAGGACCGAAATCGTCTTGATGTCGTTTGGATTGACGTCGTTCATGCTGCCCGGAATGCCGTCGATGAGTATCAGCGCGTCGGGCGTGGCCCCAAAGGAACCGACGCCCCGCACGCGGATTTGGCCCCCGCTCACGCCCGGACGGCCCGTACTCTGGGTAACGGTCACGCCCGGCATCTGGCCCGTAATTGCCTGGGAAACCTGGGTGACGGGCCGATTCTCGATGTTCTCGGAGGTAATCTGCGAAATCGAACCGATAACGTTCACCTTTTTCTGCGTGCCGTAGCCCACCACCACCACTTCGTCCAGGGCGTTGTTGTCGGGCGTGAGGGAAAGGTCGATGCTGCTCTGACTGCCCACCGTCATCTCCTGACTTTTGTACCCCACAAAACTGAACACCAACACCGCTGATTGGTCGGGGACGTTCAGCGTGTATTCACCGTTTGTATTGGTCGTCGTGCCGCGTTGCGTGCCTTTCAGCACAACGCTTACGCCCGGCAACGGGCCGCCTTTTTCATCGGTAACTTTACCGGAAACGCTGATGTCCACACTCTTGAACGTACTGCCCTCGGTGGCTTTGGAAATGATTTTAGTTTCGGATTTTTTCAAAACAATGAAATTGTCCGACACTTCGTAAGCCAGGCCATTGGGAGCCAACACCCGGTCCAGCACACTCCTCAGGGTTTCGTTCTCAGCATTGACCGATAGCTTTTGGCCGGAAGAAACCAACTGGGGAATGTAGGCAAAGCGCACCTTCGCCGCCTTTTCCAGGCTTTGCAGCACGGTCGCCAGCGGCTTGTTTTTGACTTGCACCGTAATCCGCTGATCCAGCACCTGCTGAGCCATGCCGTCGCTGGCGGCCAGCGACAGGCCCGCAAAGGCTAGCACTAAGGCGCATTGCAGGCAGGCAATGCCCATCAAGCGGCGTGGTCGTGAAAAAAATCGTAGTAAATTTTGCATAGGGTTTGGGGTTTGGTTGAATAAAAAATTGGTTTAAGTTTTTCTGGATCGAGCCTTTTTACATTACAGAGCACAGCCTGTTCCTGATACCACAATTCTGGTTTCAAACACTTCATACTTCGCCCCGATGGTTTGGCACACGACGTCGAGTTGGCGGAAAAGGGGTTCGTTGTCCAGCCGCGCGGTGATGCTACAGTTTTTCAAAGTTTGCTGGTTGTACTCGATTGTCACCCCGTAGGACACTTCCAGCGTTTTGAAGACATCCGTGATGGCTTCGTTCTGAAAATTGAAGTCGGGATGGCTCAGTGGGGCGTTGGTTTGGTTGGGTTTAGGAATAGGCTTAGTGGCAAAGCTTTTTTTGATAAGGTCGTAGCGAATCTGCTCGTTTGCGCTGAGCAGTATCATTTCCTGCGGCTTACCCCGCTGGGCGTCGCGGAATTTTTCCAGCAAAAATACCTGCACGGTCCCCGTGCGGACTTCCACGCTGGGCGATTTGTTTTCGGCGAAAGCGTCAATAATAAAACTAGTTCCAACTACCTGGGTGACCAGTCGATTGGCGTACACGATAAAAGGTTTCGAATCGTCCTTGGTCACCTCGAAATAGCCTTTCCCCGATAAAAAAATCTCCCGCTTATTGCCCTCGAAGGGATCGGTGTAGCTGATTCGGCTGCCCGGATAAAGGATGATCCGGCTGCCATCGCTCAAACGAACATACTGCGGCCGGTTTGTGAAGTTGTTTTTTTCAATGGCCGACAAAGTTTCTTTCCCAATCTGTCCGGCCAGGGAGGCGGGTTTTTTGGCATTATTTAGAAAAACAAACCAGCCCAGTCCCAGCGCGGTCAGCACCGCGGCGGCGATGGAGAGCCAGCGCCAAACGGGACGAACGGTACCCGATGCCACTTCTTCCCGCACCTCGATCGAAGCGCCGGGGGCAGTCGCTTCGTTGATGACCGCCCACATTTGCCGTCCCTGCTCGTCGGTGGGGATGGACTGAGCCAGGTGCAGAGATATAAAAAGTGCCCTAGCGGCCAGCAAAACAGCTTTCCGCTTGGGATGAAGCTTCTGAAAATCCAGCCAGAAATGGTCGGTTTCGGGATGGGACGAAAGCACCCACGATCGGAAATAGTCGTCGTGGATGAAATCTTCAACGGTAAAAAAGGAATATTTTTCCAACAATACGGGATTACTAAGCGGCTGATAACAGGTCGTTCTAAAAGTGTAAAGACCTCTGACCATAATCTGACCTACTGCGACTACTATTTTTTTGTAGTCCAGTCAGTTGAGAATTAAAGGGGAATTTCGTAAGTTGAGTACATGGAAGATGAGCTGGAATTCAATAAAAGTACCAACATTCGGGATTACCGCCGCCATTCGATCATTCGCTTTTCAGGACAGGGAATAAGC
>JBBSUC010000049.1:0-51117 GCA_038235275.1 Cytophagales bacterium
CTTCAAGAGTTCATTGACATGCTGGAAACGAGAGAGAAGAGGCTTGCGGCGTTAAGCCGCGGGCAAGACAAAGGGCGTACGGGGGATACCTGGGCTCCCAGAGGCGATGAAGGACGCGGCAAGCTGCGAAAATCGGCGGGGAGGGGCACACACCCATTGATCCGCCGGTGTCCGAATGGGGCAACCCGGCCGCCGCAGGGCGGTCATCAGATTTATCTGAGGCAAACGAGGGGAACTGAAACATCTAAGTACCCTCAGGAGAAGAAAACAAGAGTGATTCCGCCAGTAGCGGCGAGCGAACGCGGAACAGCCCAAACCGCGCGGGTCGAGGCCCGCGCGGGGTTGTAGGACTGGCCCAGTGGGCGTTGCATCAAGCCGAACGGCCTGGGAAGGCCGACCGCAGGGGGTGAGAGTCCCGTAGGCGTACATTGCAATGCCTGAGCCATGTTCCTGAGTAGGGGGGGACCGGAGAAATCCCCTCTGAACCCGGCGGCACCATCCGCCAAGGCTAAATACTCCTGGGAGACCGATAGCGAACCAGTACCGTGAGGGAAAGGTGAAAAGTACCGCGAGCAGCGGGGTGAAAAGAACTTGAAACCGTACGCCTACAAGCGGGCGGAGCTGACTGCCTGGCAGTTCAGTGACGCCGTGCCTTTTGCATAATGAGCCTGCGAGTCACGGTCGCCGGCGTGGGTTAACTACCTGAAGGTAGGGAGCCGCAGCGAAAGCGAGTCCGAACAGGGCGAGATAGTCGGCGGCTGTGGACGCGAAACCCGGTGATCTACCCCCGGTCAGGTCGAGGCGGCGGTAACACGCCGTGGAGGACCGAACCGGTAAACGTTGAAAAGTTTTCGGATGAACCGGGGGTGGGGGTGAAAGGCCAATCAAACCGGGAGATAGCTCGTACTCCCCGAAATGTTTTTAGGAACAGCGTCATGTACAGTCTGGCGGCCAGGTAGAGCTACCGGTAGGGCTAGGGGGAGTCACATCCTGCCAACCCCTGACGAACTCCGAATGGGCCGGCAGCCGCATGGCAGTGAGGGCGCGGGTGCCAAGGTCCGCGTCCGAGAGGGGAACAACCCGGAGCACCGACTAAGGCCCCCAAGTGCGCGCTAAGTTGGGGTAAGGCGGTCCGGCCGCAGCGACAGCCAGGACGTTAGCTTGGAAGCAGCTATTCGTTTAAAGAGTGCGTAACAGCCCACTGGTCGAGCGGGGCGGGCGCCGACAATGAACGGGCATCAAGCACGCCGCCGAAGTCGTGCGATAGTCTGGTCTCACGAGGCCAGGCGTATCGGTAGGGGAGCATTCCCGCGGGGGTGAATGGATGGCGTGAGCCATCCTGGACCTGCGGGAAAAGCAAATGCAGGCATGAGTAACGATAATGCGCGCGCGAAACGCGCACACCGGAAGACCAAGGGTTCCCCCGCCATGCTAATCAGCGGGGGGTCAGGCGGGGCCTAAGCGCCAGCCGAAGGGCGACACGCGACGGACAGTGGGTTGACACTCCCACCCCCATGTTGCATGTGATCAGATGACGTGATCCTTGACCCTATTCGTACCGACGGAATGGTGCGGCTGAGCGGAGCCTGCGGGCGAAGCAAATAGGGTGCGGGGTCTCCAAGAAAAGTCTGTGAAACTTCAGTGCGGCGTGGCCCGTACCGTAAACCGACACAGGTGGTCGGGAAGAGGATTCCAAGGTGCTCGAGTGAATCACGGCTAAGGAACTCGGCAAATTGACCCTGTAACTTCGGGATAAGGGGGGCCTCCTTTCGCAAGAAAGAGGCCGCAGAGAAACGGCCCAGGCGACTGTTTAGCAAAAACACAGGGCTCTGCCAAGGCGAGAGCCGACGTATAGGGCCTGACACCTGCCCGGTGCCGGAAGGTTAAGGGGGGATGTTAGGGGCAACCCGAGGCATTGAACCGAAGCCCCGGTAAACGGCGGCCGTAACTATAACGGTCCTAAGGTAGCGAAATTCCTTGTCGGGTAAGTTCCGACCTGCACGAATGGTGTAACGATCTGGGCACTGTCTCAGCCGTGAGCTCGGTGAAATTGTAGTAGCGGTGAAGATGCCGCTTACCCGCCACGGGACGGAAAGACCCCGTGCACCTTTACTGCAGCTTCGCGCTGGTCCTGGGCCGGCAATGTGTAGGATAGGCGGGAGGCTTTGAAGCGGCGTCGCCAGGCGCCGTGGAGCCGCCCTTGAAATACCGCCCTTTGCCGTCCCGGGCCCTAACCCCGTAACAGGGGGACGCCGCGTGGCGGGCAGTTTGACTGGGGTGGTCGCCTCCGAAAGCGTAACGGAGGCTTCCAAAGGTCGGCTCGGTGCGGTCGGCAACCGCGCCGCGAGCGCAATGGCACAAGCCGGCTTGACTGCCAGACCGACGGGTCGCGCAGGTGGGAAACCAGGGCATAGTGATCCGGCGGCCCCGCATGGGAGGGCCGTCGCTCAAAGGATAAAAGGTACGCCGGGGATAACAGGCTGATCTCCCCCAAGAGCCCACATCGACGGGGAGGTTTGGCACCTCGATGTCGGCTCGTCACATCCCGGGGCTGGAGAAGGTCCCAAGGGTTCGGCTGTTCGCCGATTAAAGTGGCACGCGAGCTGGGTTCAGAACGTCGTGAGACAGTTCGGTCCCTATCTGTGGCGGGCGCAGGAGGACTGAGGGGGGCCGCCCTCAGTACGAGAGGACCGGGGCGGACCCACCGCTGGTGAGCCGGCTGTCACGCCAGTGGCACGGCCGGGTAGCCACGTGGGGAGCGGATAAGCGCTGAAGGCATCTAAGTGCGAAACCGGCCCCGAGATGAGTCCTCCCTAATGAACAGGGCCGTCGAAGACTACGACGTCGATAGGCCGCAGGTGCAAGCGCCGAGAAGCGCTCAGCCGAGCGGTACTAATCGCCCGACAGAACCCGCGCACCCGCGGGCCCCCTCTCTCTCGTTTCCGCATGTTTCAATGATCTTTTAAAGGAAAGTGGCAAAGTTCCAGAGTGGCAGAGTGCCAAAGTGAACGGAGCCCGAGAAAACAAAGTATGAAGTACCAAGAACCTGGTACCGAGAACGAACAACGACACAACGACACAAGGACGCGCCTGCAACGGCAGGCGCTGCCCCACCGCCCTGATGGCGGCCACGGGGCGGGTGCCCACCTCTTCCCATCCCGAACAGAGAAGTTAAGCCCCGCACCGCCGATGGTACCGGTCTCAAAGCCGGCAGAGTAGGTAGCCGCCACTTTTTATCACAACGCATGAACGAGCCGGTCCACAACTGTGGACCGGCTCACTTGCGTTTAAGGGCAGGGGGATATTTTGTCGGAAATCAGTGTTTGTTTGTAAGATATTAGAAAAGAGATAACTGGAAAATCTGAATGTATCGCCCATGAGAAGTTGCAACGTAGCGATTATACAGCAAGCAATCGCCTTTGTGTGACCAAACCACGCCATTGATAGGCTGGTTGTCGTCCGTCGAACGCGGCGTAAGGCGCTGCGGTTGGTCCGTTCGCAAATCGGTAATAAACACAGAATTGTCCGCCGCGTAAGCCACAAAATTGCCATCCGGACTAAAATTAAAAGGCGTTTGAATGGAAAATGGCTGATTTGTCAACTGCCGAATGGATCCACCATTGGGCGAAACGCCGAATAGCTGGATACGGTCGGAGGAATCTTTGGCCAAAAAGCCAATGAGACTCCCATCGGGCGTAGTGCGCAGCCAATGGCGGGGGCCTTCGATGCCTTTTTTTGTAAAAGTAACCCGGCGCTGTGATACGCCCGCCGGAGGATTGGGACGCGTCGTCGGACTGCCCGCCAGCGGCTGATCCGGTAAAGGCTTCGTTAAATCTTCGGGTAAATCCACTACAAACACTTCCGTCACCGTCTGGTTATCCGCGTTACGGACGTTGCCCTGCAGGGCCAACGCGTACCACTGTCGGCCTCCGTCATCCTTTCGGTAGCCTTCGTGCCCAATCCAGGTTTCGTCAAAAGCCCGGTCGATTTCATCGCTACCGGGGCGGGGTTTTTCGGTCACCCGTGTTGCGACTACGGCAAATCCTTCGCCGCTGAATTCATCCTTATCGTTTTCATTTACCACCGTCACACTTTTGCCCGGAACCATCACGCCGACCGTTCGTAAATCCGCTACCGCCGGATTATCGACAGCTAGTTTTTCCAGTACCGCATCATTGTAAGTAAAGCTGATGCGCTCGCCGTCGCCGCTCCACTGGTGGGCGTGGGTACCGCCCCGCAAGGCACCGGGCGTAAAGGGCGGCGTCAGGTCGCGGCCGTCCAGAAAATGTGGTTTTCCGGGCTGGTCGATGTCAATGGCAACGCCCGTGCGGCGGGTCATGGCGTAGGGCTGCTGGGCGTCGGCGTTGCGCAGGCCTTGCAGGAAAAGCACGCGATCGCGCGTGGGTGAGAAAGTAGCCGCCCCCACGCCGGGGCCGTGTTCGGTCTGGTTTTGGGCTTGGTAAAGTAAGCGGTCTTCGCCAGTCTGCACGTTCAGCATTCTGACGCAACAGGTTTTTGCCAACTCGGTATCGAGATTACGGGTGTCATACACTACCCACTGATCATCGGGCGAGAAAATCTGGGTGTTGTTCAGGGTGTGGCCCCAGGCGTCGTGGGTGAGCTGCGTTTCGGTGGGCATAGGCGTAAGCAGTCCGGCGGGCTGCTGCATGGAGAGCAACAGTCCGCCGGAGAGGATGAGTATCAAAAAAGAAACGATGGCAAGCCTCACTTCCAGGCGGGGTTTTGTTCCAGGTTTTTGGTATTGTCGATGGCGGTCTGCGGCAGCGGCCATACGTAGTTTTTGGCCGGATTAAAGACGCGCTTCTCGATATTTTGCAAAGGTAACACCCCCGGAATGGTAAAGCTCACGACGGTCTTGTTAAGTACCTGATCGGCGATTTTCCAGCGCAGGATGTCATAGTAGCGCAATCCTTCTGCGGCTAGTTCCACCCGGCGCTCGTTGCGGATAAATTGACGCAACGTCGCCTGCGTGCCGTATTTGGCGCGGTCCACCTTGGGCATTCCGGCGCGGGTGCGAATCTGGTCAAGCGCGGCATAGACGGTTTCGTCGGGGCCGCTGGCTTCGTTTTTAGCCTCGGCGTACATCAGCAGCACGTCGGCGTAACGGAAAATAATCCAGTTGACCCAGCTCGACCGCTGCTGGTTGACCATATCGGCGATGTACTTCCGGTAGTAGATGTAAGTTTTGGCCTGCGTCTTGTCGTCCTTATTGTTGACCGGGTCGTATTTGATGCCCGCAAAAATCTCAAAGGGTGTGATAAAGGTCTGGGCAAAGCGCGGATCGCGGTTCTCGAACGGTTTTAGCGGGTCGTAGAGCGGCGATTCGGCTATGGGCAGCCCGTCTTTACTTTCAAACGAATTGACCAAATCGGGCAGCGGCAGCGAGGCTCCCGTGCCACCTACCTGGTAGAAACTGTACGAGAATTGCAGCGTATGCACCGACAGGTCCTGGGCGTACTGGTAGGCCAGAATTACTTCCTTCGTTTTGTTATTGAAAGAAGTCAAGAACAACTCGTTGAACTTCGGGTGCAGTTGGTACTCGTTTAAGTCCATCACAGCTTTGGCAGCGGCGGCAGCCTCCGCCCAGCGATCATTATACAGCAGCAATCGGGCTTTCAGTGATAAAGCCGCGCCCTTTGTGATGCGGCCATTGTCGGCGGCGCTGGGGTAGCGCACGGGCAGGTTGGGAATGGCCGTGTCCAGCAGTCCGAGTGCATATTTGACTACTTCTTCCTTAGAACTTTTCGGAATGTCGGCCTCCGCCAGCGGCAGCACCTTGTCCACCAACGGCACGTCGTGGTAAAGCGTCGTCATTTCCATATATTTCAGCGCAATGATGAATTGAGCCTCGCCTTTGAGCCGCTTGTTGAGTTCGGGACTCATATTGGGGATTTCGTCGATCCGGGCCAGCAGTTCCAGGCAGTGACGAATCGTGCTGTAACCCCACTTGAAGCCCACAATCGAAGAGGTGGTTTCGTAAGTACCGTTAGCGATAACGCCGTTGGCCGTCGTGGGCGTGTAGGCATCATCGCTCATGGCGTTGAACACGTAGTCGCCCGCCCCCGGCAGGTCACGGTAAGCCTGGTTGATCCAGAAAATGGCATCCTGATCGGTCTTCCAGAAAAGCTTATCCGAAGGCGCGTTGAGCGGTAGCGTTTCCAGGAAATCATCCTGACAAGCCGTAACCGAACATAACAGTCCCAACGCGAGAAAATATCGAAAAATTTTCATGATAAAGTCAATTTAAAAATGATGGGGTTAAAAGGATAGGTTTAGGCCAAGCGAGGTGACCTTGTTCAGCGGGTAGAAATTGCCGCTGCCATTGGGCGCTTCGGGATCGAAGGCCGCCAGTTTGGTGAAGGTCAGCAGATTCTCACCGCTGACGTATACCCTTAGCCGGGTGATCTTCAACCGTTCGATTAGCGCAGTAGGCAGGGAATACCCGAGCTGGATATTTTTCAACCGGAAGTAGGCCGAATTCTGCATATTGTACGAGGAGAATGCCTTATTCACCCCACCGATCCTCGTTTTTGGGTAAGTGGCGTTGGGAGTTTCGGGCGTCCAGCGGTCCAGGTGAACCGTCAGCGCCGAAGCCAGGTTGTTGTCGAAGGCCCAGCCCGCCAGCGACGACATGTAGGTCAGCCGCGAGCCGATGCCCTGCCCGAAAGCTGCCAGGTCGAAGCCTTTCCAGGAAAGATTCACGTTCATGCCATACAGGTACTGGGGCGTTTGCCGACCGAGGTGCACCCGGTCGTCGGCGGTAATGGTATTCGCATTACCACCGTGCTCGACGTACTTGATGTCGCCCGGCCCGGTCTTGACGTTCTGGAATGGACTGGCTTTCACCTGCTCCTCCGTTTGGAACAACCCGTCGGCTTCCCAGCCGTACCACTCGTTCACGCCGTAACCCACCTCGGTAATGGTGCTGCCGCTGATGCGGGTTCCCTGTCCGCCCACGTCCACGACCGTTTCGCGGGCGTTGGAAAGCTGGGCACTCACACTATACCGGAAAGTACCGATCTGGTTGAGGTGCCGCAGCTCGATTTCCCAACCTTTGTTGTCCACTACGCCGACATTCTGAAATACCCGACCCCGGCCGTAGGTATCCGGCACGGGCGGCTGGAGCAGAATGCCCTTGGTGCGATCCTGGAAGACATCGGCGGTCAGTTGTAGTTTGTTATTCCAAAAGCCCGCATCGACACCAATGTTGACGGTCCGCTTGGTTTCCCAGGTCAAATCGGGATTAGGGGTGCCGCTATAGAAGGCGGTCGTATTGGGTAGCCCATTGAAATAATAAGCCCCCGTACTCACCGACGAGGCGAACTGGTACAGAGCAACGTTCTGGTTGCCCACTTGTCCCCATGAGGCCCGCAATTTCAACTCGTTGACGATGCGATTGTCTTTCAGGAAGTTCTCATCACTGATGCGCCAGCCCGCCGAAAAGGACGGGAATACCCCCCAGCGCACCGGAGCGGCAAAGCGTGACGATCCATCGTAGCGAACGATAGCCTCGGCCAGGTATTTGCCTTTGTAATTGTAGTTGGCCCGACCAAAGAAAGACTGAATCGCCCATTCCGACGCCGAGCCGTTGGTCGTCCAGGTTTGGGTATTGGCCGATCCGGCGTTGACGACGTAGATCTCATCGGTCAGGAAATCACGTCGACCCACCGTTTCCTGAAAATCCTGGTTCCACTCGCGCGAGAAACCGCCCAATAAGGTGATATTGTGCGCACCCAGCGTTTTCTCGTAGTTCAGCAGTAATTGCAGGTTGTGCTGGTAGTTGGTTTGGTTGGCCGTCAGCATGGAGTTGGTGTTGTAGTCGAAATCCACCGTCTTCAAGTCCACCGGACTAATGAACTTCATGCGCTTGCTGTAGTCCAGTCGACGCGTCTGATCGAATTTCCCGCTATAAATCCCCCGAATCGAAAGCCCGTCGAAGATGCGGTAATTCACGTTGATGGCCCCCGTCAGTCGATTGAGTCGCTCGCGGGCGAAGCCACCGTCTTCCGATTCCAGCCCGAAGCGGTTGGCCCAGCCCGTCACGGAAGCCCATTGCCCGTCGGAGGTGAAGATAGGATAAACCGACCCGCGCCGAAAGGCTTCAAAGATATAATCGTTCAATGCGCGGGTTGGTCCATTTGGGAACGTAGCCTCAGACGGAGCCTTTTGCAGCGAGGGCGCAAACTGCGTCATGATACCGATGTCCAGCCGTTTGCCGACCTTAAAGTTGTTGTTGGTACGGATGTTGAAGCGCTCGTAACCCGTGTTGCGCATGATACCGCCCTGCTTGAGGTACCCCAGCGAAATGAAGTAATTGCTGGTTTCATTGCCGCCCGAAATGCCCACGTTATGCTGCGTCTGCGGCGCGGAAGTAAAGAGATAGCCGAGTCGGTCGGAACTGGGCAGTTCGCCCGTCCGGTACTTTTCGATGTCGGCGTCGGTGTAAGTCAGAGCAGTCGTATTGGGATTGTCATTCAGTTCGGCTTCCTTGAACAGCAGCGCGTGTTGGTAGGCGTTGACCATCTTGGGCATCCGGGTCGGGGTTTGCATGCCCACGTAGCCATCGTAGGTCACGCGGGTTTTGCCGGCCTGACCTTTCTTGGTCGTCACCAAAATAACGCCGCCCGACGCCCTGGCTCCGTAAATGGCCGCCGAAGCCGCGTCTTTCAATACCGAAATGCTCTCGATGTCGTTGGGATTCAAGTTCTGCATCGACATGGCAATGCCGTCCACGATCACCAGCACGTCGTTGCCGTTTAGGGTGCTAATACCGCGAATGCGTAGACCGATGTTTTCCGAACCGGGCTGACCGCCGGTTTGCGTCACGAGCAGACCGGGAATGCGGCCCTGCAACGCCTGGGCGACGTTGGTGACCGGACGATTCTCGATTTGCTTGGCGTCGATACTCCCCACGGCCCCCGTCAGATTGATTTTCTTCTGGGTACCGTAGCCCACCACGACCAGCTCGTCGAGTTTCTTATTGTCTTCGTTCAACGTAATCTCCGCACTCGTTTGGGAGGCGCTCAACGGGAATTCCTGGGTGACAAAACCAATGATGGAAGCCACCAGCGTGACCTGGGAACTCGTCGGTACGTTCAGCGAAAATTTACCATTGGCGTCGGCCGTCGTGCCGCGCGTCGTGTTTTTTACCAAAATACTGGCTCCCACCAACGGGCTGCCACTGGCATCGCGCACCGTACCCGTGACGGCCCGTTCCTGCGCCACGACCCGTAGACACAGCAGCATCAATAATCCACAAAATAGCTTTCGTTTCATAATCGGTGTTGGTTAAAAGTTAAAAGGTTATTGATAAATAGGCTAGGAATAAAAGGGCTGGAATTAATGATCTCATTTCAAAACGGCAAAGCCCGAGACACCCTCCATTAGGGGCCGCCATTCTTTGGGCGTACGGTATTTGCGGAAGTTCTTCACGCGATGAAAAGTCAGGAAATTGGCGTCGTGCGCCCGGTGTGCGCCACCCAGGCCATCGGCATAAGCGGTGCGCGAGGCGATGACGATGTCCTTGCCGTCGAACTGCCAGTCGAGGTACTGAAAGGCGTGTTTCTCCACGTCCGGGTGGTAAAGGACAAGGCCGCGCATGGTCCAGTCGGTCAGGTTGGGCGACGAGAGCAGCACCTGCGAGTTCCGGGCACCACGGTGCTTTTCCTGGTTTTCGGGCAGCGCGTAGTTGGTGAAAGTGTAGTACAGTTTTGACTTGGGATCGAAGCGGATGTTGAATTTCTTGCCCCCCCCGGGAAACTCGATGAATTTGACCGAGGTCGAGTCGGCCGTTTTCCCGTCGCTGCCCACGCGGTACATCGCAGCCCGGTCGTCTCCGGGATTGACGCGCAAAATATCCCAAAGTTGTCCTTCGGGATCCATGACCACATTGCCCTCCAGCCAGGTGCTGCCCGGCTTCCAGTTGGCGCGGTCATAGGTCAGACGCGGGGTGAACGACCAGCTTTTCGGGTCGAGTAGGTCGGCTCCTACCGGGGCTGAGGCCACGAAGCTTTGGAAATTACCCCAACTCGTAACTGGCACATTGCGCTCTATGCCTTTCCAGAGGCGGCCTTTGAACACCTGCACGGGTACCGAGGCGCAGTGAAAACCGTCTTCCGATCCCAAAATCCCTTGCTCGGTGGGCGTCCAGGTATGGCCCCAGTCATTGGATCGCCGAACCGACATCCGTCCGTATTCGCGGGTGATACCAAAGAGATAAAGCGCGCCATTGTCCACAAAAAGCGTCGGCCAAAACAAACTGTCCAATTCGGCAATTTTTTTCCAGCTCTTGCCCCGATCGCCCGACTCGAAAACGTGCGTATGCTCAGGCAGTGGGCCTCCGCCAAACACATCGTGCGAGGCGATGTACTTGCCATCGGGCAAAATAACGATACTGGGAGAACCTACATAGTCGCGCCCCGACATGGGCAGATGGTCGATGACCACACCGGGGACCTGGCTGAAATCCTGGCCCAAAGCCGAGCCAAAACCCAATAAAATCAGGCAGGCCAGCGATACTATCTTTCTCATAAAATTCTGATGTACAAGTTGGTTGTGTTTTTTCATGGGTTAAGAATTTTTGTTTTTTTATAAAACTTGGGACTGCTCGTAAGCAAGCACGGGTGTAAGGCTCAACTCTTCCATAAGTTTGTCAGCTACGGCCAGTAGTTCGTTCGTTTCTGCGATGACCGACGGCGTGAGCGGTTCTACCGCCCGGCGGGTGTAGAGCGAAATGGGCAGACCGCGCTTCCGTAAAGTGTATTTGGCAATGATCGGATAAGCCGTATGGACCAAATCCATGCAATCGTCGAAGAACTGCTGCACTTTGGCGAGTTCTGCTGCTTGTTCGGGCTGGTCGTAGTTGGCACACAGCCACACGACGAGTTCCGGGAAAAGATTGCCCTGAATGCAGGACAAACCCGCCGCCCCGGCTTTCAGCGACGAAATGGCGTTGACCATGTAGGCATCGTAAAGTCCAAACTCGTACCCCTCTCCCACTTTCAGGCGGCGGGAGACCTCCTCGTCGTCTAAACTGGTGTCTTTGTGGTACACAATTCGGCCCGTAGCCAGCAGTTCGGCCAGCATTTGGCTGTCGATGAGCCGTTTGTAGGGAATGGGGCATTCGTACATTCCCAAGGGAATGCCGGGTGTCAAATCCAGGAGTCGATGCATCCGCTCCATGAAGATTTCGTCGCTCTCATCTTGCTGTGTGATAAGGCTCGTGATGACGATAACCGCTTGTACGCCCGTGTCGTAAATTCGTTTGATGAAGTCGGCTTGTACTTCCAGTGGCCCACCGAAAGTACCCGTCGCCACCACGGGCACCCGGCCCGCGACCGTCTCGACCACGTGCCGCGTGACGGCCAGCCGTTCTTCACTACTTAACTCGTACATTTCGCTGGACAGGCAGTTGGCGAATAATCCAGCGGCACCGGCTTCCAGATAAAATTCCGTCAGTTGCGTCAGGCCCGGAAAATCAACTTCGCCGGACTCCAGGAAAGGGGTGAGCATGACGGGAACAAAGCCGTGAGGCAGCGGATCGGTGGAAGGAGAATTTTTAGTCATAAGATTTGAGAGGTATGTACAGTCTTTGGTTGTCAAGTATTTATAGTAAGGAGAGTGGATTTTGTTAGGCAGGATAATCAGTCCCCAGCTTGATTTGCTGCCAATCGTTTTCAAAATCGGCCAATGATTTGTCCGACACCGGATGCGCGGTCAATTGCCGGAAAACCTCGTAAAAGACGATCACGCCATCTGCGCCGTTCAGCAGGCATTGCGCCACGTCCTCAACGGAACGCACGCTCGCGGGCCGGATGCGCGTATTGACGCCCTCGCGACGGTACATATCGGCTACGTCGCGAATGAATTGGGCCGCATCCTCGCCGTGGTCGCGCAGGCGGCTGTAATACGGACAAATGGCAGTGACGCCCGCCACAGCGGCCACGTAAGCCTGATTCAACGAGCAGACGGTGGTAATCAGGGTTTCGATGCCCTTACTTTCCAAAATGCGGGCAGCCGCCAAGCCTTCGAGCGTCGCGGGAATTTTGGGAATAATCAGCTTCGACACACTTTTGAGATAATCCGCTTCCCGCAAAAACTGCTCTCGGCCGGGGCCGTGAAGTTGAATGTATAGCGGCAAGTCCGTGGCCTGAATTACCGAGGCCGCTACGGATTCAAGCGATTGGCCGCCCTTCGTCCAATCGGCAATGACCGTCGGATTCGTCACGACTGCGCTCACCAACCCGGTTTGGGCGGCTTCCGCTACTTCTTCGGGCGAACCTGCAATCCAGATATTCATAAATTTTGTTTCTTGATAAAATTATCCAGTTCCTGCGCGGTTGGCAGACCGTCGATCACACCCAGTTTCCCGGCGCAGTAGGCCCCGGCGTAAACTGCCAATTCTACCGCTTCCTCCACGGATTTTCCCTGCGCCAGATGATAAGCCAGGTGGCCGTTGAAGGCGTCGCCTGCTCCCGTCGAATCGACCAGGCTAATTTTCGGGCTGGCAATCGTGCGGATTCCTTCCTTCGTAGCGATGAGCGCGCCCCGCCTTCCCCGCGTCAGGACGATCGTCTTTGGTCCCAAAGCCAACAGCCGTTCCGCCAGAGTTTCAGTGGGTATGTGGGCGGTGGGCTCTAGGCCCAGCAACACCCGCGCTTCGGTCTCGTTTGGCGTTAGGATATCGACCTGGGCCAACGTGCGGGCCGAAACCAGACGGGCTGGGGCGGGATTCAGGATCGTCAGACAACCGTGTTTTTTACCCAGGACCATCGCCGTTTCGGCTATTTCGGGGGTAACTTCTAGCTGTGTTACCACAACCTTACTCGCTCCGAGTATATCTTCTATTTGGATCAAATGTTCGGGCCGGAGCGCCAGGTTGGCCCCGGCGTCGATGACGATCGAATTTTCTCCCGAAGGCAGCAGCGTAACGAAGCCGCAGCCAGTTGGTTGATCTTCGACCTGATGGACATGGTCGGCCGGAAGACCTTCCCTGGCCAGCGTGTCCAGTGCGTATCGACCAAACATATCCTTACCGATGGAAAGGACGAACCCGACTTCTCCCCCGGCCCGGCGAATGGCGATAGCCAGATTCAGTCCTTTCCCGCCCGGCCCCAGGTTGAACCCGCTCCCCAGCAAACTCTCTCCCGCCGCCGGGGCGCGCGGCACCCGGATGGTGAGTCCCATGATAAAGCTCCCGACGACGAACACGGAATTTCCGGCCATGGTTTTGCGGTTGATGGGTTAAAATACCTGTTTCCAGCTACTACTTCAGCAAACAGGATAGTACAGCAGGTTCTGGCACAAATTTCCTACATAGCCACTTAATTATACTATATTACAAAGGAGTTGAATTCTGGGACGCAGCGATTGTACTAGATTATCAAGTCATTCAAAAAAAATGACAAAATATCGACGAAAGGAATAAAAAGCGCTGAACGAACAGAAGAGCTGAACGAACAGAAGAAAGGATAGGCGGAGTGATGTGCGCTGGGAGCGTGCGCAAATTTTAGCGCAAATGTGGAGAAGCGAGTCTGCCTCGCTGGCTTTTCTGATATTCCAGCGGCGACACGCCCTGCACTTTTTTAAATTGCCGATAAAAGTTGGAGACATTATTAAAGCCACATTCAAAGCAAATCACCTGAATTGATTGGCGGTCTTCGAGCAAAGCGCGACAGGCGTAGCTGATCCGTATTTCGTTCACAAACTGGCGATAGGTTTTGTGCGTCATCGTTTTGAAATACCGACAAAACGAAGTTACGCTCAGGCTGGCCACGGCGGCTATTTCTTCCAGCGTAATCTCGCGGGTGAAGTTGGCCAGAGTATGGTCGTACACGCGGTTGAGCCGGATGGTTTCCTGCTCATTGGCCGGATAAAAGGTGTAGCGGGGGGCCAGCGACTCGATTGAATCGGCCTGGCTCAATTGATGGAGAATATCCAGCAGCAGCATGATGCGCCGCAACGGGGTCGCCGCGACGAGTTCCAGCATCAACGGCCGAATCCGCTCAGCTAATTCGCCGCGAACGAGCAGTCCGTGCCGGGCTTTTTCGCACAGCTTAGCCAACGGCACCGCTTCCGATAAGTTCAGAAAATCCTTTCCCAGCCAGGTGGGCAGAAAGTGAATTACGATGGCTTCAAAATCCGTTTCGGGGTTTTGCTGGAAATAGGCGTCACTGCACTGCCAGTTGTGGGGGAGGTTTTCGCCGAGGAGAATGATTTCCCCGGCGGAGAAATTGTCGATGTTATCGCCGATAAACCTGACACCCTCGCCTCGCACCACGCAATGCAATTCCAATTGCGGATGGTAGTGCCAAATCGAACTCAGGCTGCGTATGACATCGTGCCGGGCGGTTAAAGCGCGGGACTGGCCGGAAGGTACCTGATGGAAGAGTGGTTTCATGGCTCGATGTCATTTAGCCTGTTCCTGTGAGTTGGGGGCCGAGGCTTTTTCCCGCAACCACGGCAGCGTGAAGCGGTAATGCTGGTGACTGCTAATTAAGTGAATCACGTTATCCGGCGTTTGGGTGGCGGCCAGGTAGCCGCGCGGTTCGGCGTGGGTGGCGTCCATTTCGAAAAACCCGGTCCAGGCTCCCCCATCCAGGAAGCGACTTTGGCCGTCGGTCAGCAATTTTTTGACGGGCCAAGTCTGACCGTCGTCGAACGACAGGGCAGCGTACAAGCCGTAGCCTTTGAAAGATTTGTCCACCGTATCGGTAAACATCATGCCTTTTTCAGTCTCGTCTTTCACTGCGTAGGGGTGGTTGGTGAAGGACACCAACAACAACGGGCCTTCGTTCAAACGCCGCAGTACCAGCCGCTGTCCCCCGGCGATGGGTGGGAATTCACTCGGAGCATAGGTCCAGGTTTTGCCACCATCCTTAGAAATACTCTTTGGCATTCTTGGCCCGACGCCATCAGACCCAGGCAGATTATCGCCCCGGCCCAGCGCCAGCAGACTGCCGTCGCGCAGCGACACCACTCCGGCGTGAATACCCGCGATCATTGGCCCTTTTTCACCCGTGGTAAAAGGCGTGACGGGCTCGCCCTGGTACGTGGGATGCCAGGTTTTTCCCTGGTCTTTACTAATATGCAGCGTGGAGCCGCCCGTTCCCCAGGGCGAGGCGTCGGTGGGTTGCACCAGCCAGCCTTCCGGGGTTTCAAACATCCCGGCGATCACCTGATTGCGTCGCTGGTGTTCCGGGTCAATCATTCGGGTCGCCGTCCAGGTAGCGCCGTTGTCGGTGCTGGTCCGCAGAGTCATGGCCAGGTTCTCCCAGGTTCCCGCCGCCTCCACGCCATTGGTGTGGTACAGCGTTCCTTTCCCAGCGTGAAAAAGCGACGAGCCGGTCATGTTGCGGTCGGGTACTTTGAAAAATTCCGAAGCCCGATCCCATTCTTTTTGACCTGCCCGCAGCCGACTGCCCAGAATAGTCATCTCGCGGCCCGCCTCGTCGTCGGTCGAAAACCAGATGGCCAGCAAATCGCCGTTGGTGCACCAAGTGAGCGCCGGGCAGTGGTTATGACCGTAGAACGGCACGTTCTGGTCTGTGGGGGCAAGGACGTACGGGATGGGCGTTTGGAAAAAAGCCTTATTTTCTTTCTTCCAAACAAAGGGGGCTTGCCTGACATTCTGCTGCACTGGGGAAGGAGCGGTGGCGGACAGCGGAGCAGTTTTTGGCAGCGCATCCTGCACGACCCGGAAACCCACCAAATAACTGCGGTCCTGCGGAATCATGCCCAGCCGATTGGCCGAACGCAAATAGCGTACCGGCGTGCTGTGGCTACCGCCCCGCGTCACGCGAAATTGTCCCGACGCCCGGCCTACGGGATCGGTTTGGGCGGCGGATTCGTAAGGGCCGTACCAGTCGTGACACCATTCTTCCACGTTGCCGTGCATGTCGTACAAACCCCAGGCGTTGGGCGGCGTTTGGCCGACGGTCAGCGGCACATCCTTGGGTGCCCACACGGCTTCCTGCTGCTTTTGGTAGGCTTTATCCAGCCCATCTCCAGTCACGAAAGGGGTTTGGGTTCCCGCCCGGCAGGCGTATTCCCATTCGGCTTCGGTGGGCAGGCGGTAGGGCTTGCCTTCTTTTTCACTCAGCCATTTACAAAACGCCGTTGCCTGTTCGTAATCGACAAAAATAACGGCCTCATCGTCTCCGCTGGAAAATCCGTTCTTACCGCGCAGCGTCCGGTGGGCGGAGTCGAACCGCTCGTACTGGGCGTTGGTCACTTCGGCCGTCGCCATGCGGAAGGGCCGGGAAATGAACACGCGGTGCGCCGGGCGCTCGTCAAAGTTCTCACCGTAGCCCGCTGATCCCATCACGAATTTCCCGGCGGGAACTGTTACCAGGCTCATACCTAGACTATTGGTATCTGGATTCATCGGACTGGATAATCGCAGAAAAGTAGCAAGAACGAGAACAGAGGATAGAAGCATTAAATAATTCGGCCAGTGGTTTTTGTAAAAAGTGGATTTTACAGGCTTTTTACCAGGAGTGGGTGGTTCCTTTGAATATACCCATTAACAAGCGGTGCGCCGCCCGGCTGGCAGCCGATTACCGACAGCCAATATGTTAAATAAACACCCGAGTTCCCGAGTAGTTGTCCCGAAACACGCTGGGAGTGCAACCGTTTTTATTGCGAAAAATTCGGTTGAAATACGACATATTGTTGAAGCCGCAGCGGTACGACACTTCGGCGATGGTGTGCGTGGTTTCGATCAAAAGGCGCGAAGCCTGACCGAGCCGAATCTCATTGAGGCTTTCGATGAATGTTTTTCCAGTCCGTTTCTTGATGAAGCGGCTGAATGCCACCTCACTCATATTGACGACCTTGGCGACGTCGGCCAGTGTGACGACACGATCGAAGTTTTCGTGCATGAAGCCGAAAGCTTTTTCGATGCGGCGGCTGTTGTAGTTGATCTGCTCGCCGCTGAAACCCGTGTTGGACAATGTTCGCATGTCGCGCGAGGTGGACAAATCGTGCAGGATCGACATCAGTTCCAGCACCGAATCGAAGCCGCTCTTTTGGCTGATGCCTTCCAGCCTCGGGCGAATCCGCTCCGCCGTTTCCTGCGAAAATAAAATCCCTTTTGCCGACCGTTCCAGCAGCGTGCGGATAAAACTAAGCTGATTCCGTTTCAAAAAATTAGTGTCGAAAAGATTCCAGTGAAACTGAATTGTGATTTCGCCAACCTGCGGACACTGTCCCGTTGGATCAAACCAGCCGTGCGGCAGATTGCTCCCCACCAGAACTAAATCGTGATCTTCCGTGTGCTCCGTATGGTCACCCACGATGCGTTTGACCCCTCTGGCATTAGTCAGAAAATTCAGCTCGAACTCGTCGTGATTGTGCAGGGGAAAGTCAAAAATCTTGTTGGTGCGCTGAAATAAGGTGAAGCAATCGCCCTGTGTCAGCGGCGTTATTTCGCGATAAATGTTGCTCATTGGTATAAAAGCCGGGTAAGTGTTTCTAAGAATATATCAAGTTAAGGGTTCTAAATGTATCATATATTATTCATTACATAAACTTGATATTTAGCATAAAATATAAAAAATATTCAATTATTATTGAAATAATTCAATTATATGTTATACTATTTTATAATTCAGTCTCCTTTGTGCAAAGAAGGGATAAAATTGTACTATATACTAGTCGAGTAATGAATATAATTTTGCCCATCTCAAACATACAGAATCTATGAAAACATTTATTAGACAAACATTGCTGTTATTCGGGCTACTGATCGGCAGCTCGGGCTGGCTCCTGGCCCAAACAGACCGCACCGTGACCGGAACAGTCGTGGGCGAAAACGGCGAAGGTGTGCCGGGTACGGCCATTCTGGTCAAAGGCACTACCATTGGTACCACGACCGACGTCAAGGGCGGATTCTCGCTACAAGTACCTGCCAACGCCACGACGCTGGTTTTTTCCTCGGTGGGCATGGAGGGCCAGGAAATTGAAATTGGCAACCGCTCTCAGTTGTCAGTCACTATGAAAGACGACGTCAAGTCATTGGATGCGGTAGTCGTTGTGGGCTACGGTACACAGCAGCGCAAGGACATCACCGGGGCCATCAGCTCCGTGAGTGCGGCGCAGATCGAAAAAGTGCCGATCACGACAATCGACCAAGCCCTGCAAGGCCGCTCGCCGGGTGTCCAGGTGACTAACAACGACGGATCACCGGGTGGCGGCGTTTCGGTGCAGATTCGGGGTACGGGTACTTTTGGTGATAACTCCCCCCTTTATGTAGTAGACGGCTATCCTATTTCGGGTGGCATCAATACGTTGAATCCCAACGATATTGCGTCGATGGAAATCCTGAAAGATGCCTCGGCTACGGCTATTTACGGCAACCGGGCTTCCAACGGAGTAGTCATTATTACGACCAAACGGGGTAAGGCGGGCGGTTTGCAGATATCCTTCGATTCGTACGCGTCGTTACAGGCTATCCCCAAACTATATAAGGTATTGAACGCCCAGGAATTCGCCACGTTTGCCACCGACATTGCCAGCAAAGAAGCGTATCCGGTGCTACCCGAGTGGTCGAATCCATCCAGCCTGCGCAACATCGACTGGCAAAAGGAAGTGTACCAAACGGGTTTCCGCCAAAACTACAACCTGGCCCTGCGGGGCGGTAGCGACAAGGTGCAGACTTCCTTCTCGCTGGGCTTCTTTGACCAGAAGGGTACGGTTAAGTTCTCCAACTTCAAGCGCTACAACGGTAGTTTGAACGTGGACTACACCCCTTCCAAATGGGTGAAGGCTTCGGCCAGCGTCAAATACACCCGCACGGGCGGTTTTGTGGGCTTCGGTACCGGCATCAGCGGCATTGGTACCCTGACCAAATTGATTCCGACGCTTTCGGGTAATCCGGTTACCAATGAGGTGAAAGACGCGGATGGCAACTACGGCTATTACCCGAAAGGTACGTCGGTCGTGGCTGGCAGCTCGAACGTCATTGCCGATCAGGAAACTACCGACCGGCAGCAGGCTTCCAATAACCTGCTGACTACTACCTCGCTGGAAATTACGCCCTTACCGGGTTTGCGGCTAAAAACCAACTTCGGTTTCAACAGCAGCGACAATTCCGGCTTCTATTTCACGCCGACCAATGACCGGGTAACGCCTTCTCCTTTGGCTTATTACAACCAGAATGCCAATAACTCCTTCGAGTATTTGTGGGAAAACACGGTGGCTTACACGCGTACCTTCGGCATTCACTCCATCGACTTCGTGGGCGGGGTTTCAGCGCAGGAGAACACCTACCGCCAGATTGGTACCCAGGGCAACGGTCTGCTCAGCGATGAGCTGCGTAATGTAGGATCGCTGCAATCGACCATCCCCTACGGCAACCAGCAGACCTGGTCCATCGCTTCGCAGTTTGGCCGCTTGACCTACAAACTTTTGGACCGGTATATATTGACGGGTACGGTACGGCGCGACGGTTCGTCACGCTTTGGGCCGGGTCAAAAATACGGCGTGTTTCCGTCCGTTTCGGCGGCTTGGCGTGTCAAGGATGAACCCTTTTTGGCTAACGTCGGCGTGCTTAGCGACCTGAAACTTCGGGCTAGCTGGGGACAGACGGGTAACCAGAATATTGGCCTCTTCCAGTATCAGGGCAACTACGGTTCCGGCCCCAACCGGGTCGATAACCGGGGCTACGTCTTTGGCCGGGAAAAAACGTACTACGACGGCCTCGTGCTGAACGGCCTGCCAAACCCTAACCTGACCTGGGAAACCCAAACCCAGACAGACTTTGGTATCGATGCCTCGTTTCTGAACGGCCGTGTCAACTTAGTCGCCGATTACTACGTCCGTACCTCGGGCGGCTTTCTGCTGAATGTGAACGTACCAAGCCAAACGGGCTTCAGTTCCGCTACCCGCAACGTGGGCAGCATCAGGAACAGCGGTCTGGAATTGGGCCTGGAGTATCGTGAGGCGAGTAACCCCTTCAAGTGGGGCATAAACGCTAACCTGACTACTATAAACAACAAGATTGTGAGCTTTGCCGACGGCCTGAACTCAGTGGGTAACTTCTCCGACCTGGGTTTCCCTAACTTCGGCGGTAACCTTTGGACCAACTTCTCCAAATCTCAGGTAGGCGGCGAAGTGGGTGCATTCTACGGCTTCAAGTCGGCGGGTATTTTCCAAACTAAGGAAGAAATCACCGCCCTGAATGCCACCGCAGCCTCCAAATATGGCGCGGGTAAGTTCTACCAGGTATCCACCACCGCTCCCGGTGACCGCAAATTTGTAGACGTCAATGGCGATGGGCAGATTACCGATGACGACCGGGTCATTATCGGTAGCCCGATTCCGAAATTCTTCGGCGGTCTCAACTTCGATGGTTCCTACAAACAGTTCGACTTCTCCCTGTTCTGGTATGCCTCGGTTGGTAACCAAATTCTAAACTACGCCAAGCGCAACCTTCAGAGCCTGGCCACCAACGGCGGGGTGGGCGTAGAGAACGTAAGCGAGGATTTTTACCAGAATCGCTGGACACCTGAAAACCCTTCTACTACCTACGCCCGAGCGGTGCGTAGTGATAATAACGGCAACACGCGCGTGTCGGACGTTTACGTGGAGGACGGTTCGTTCCTGCGATTGCGCAATTTGCAGATTGGCTATACTTTGCCCACCGAGTTTTCTCGTAAGCTGACACTGAGCCGCATCCGGTTCTACGTAAGTGGACAGAATTTGCTGACGTTTACTAAATACTCGGGACTGGACCCCGAAATCGGGTCGATTGGCGGCAGCAGCGCCACCACGAAAGGAATCGACGTGGGCAACTACCCAACCTCGCGTTTCTACACGCTGGGACTGAACGTTCAGTTTTAATCAAAAAATTAAAAATCAACAAGATATGAAACGCAATACATTGATCCGGCTGGCCAGTTTAGCGGCCATTCTCGCGGTGCCGATGGGCTGCCAGGAATCCTTTTTGGAGCAGAAAAATACGCAGGGCATCACCGAAGAGTCCCTGTTTAAGAAGCCCGCCGACGGCGTGGCGCTGGTTACGGGTATTTACGATACCTTCCACAACGTAGACTTCATTACGAAGGCGCTGTGGTATCAGGCCAACTTCCTGTCGCAGGATTTCAAGAACTATGGTGCCGATACTTTCTTTGAAACCTACGAGGTACCCACCAGTTTCGACGCGCTAAATGTATTCTGGGAGCGGGCGTATCAGGGCATCGCGCGGGCCAACTCGGCGGTTCCGATTATTGCCCAGATGAAAGCCGATAAGATTATGACTGCCGATCTGGCTGATCGTCTTACCGGCGAAACATTATTCCTGCGTGGGGTTTTTTATTACTACTTGGCTTCTAACTTTGGCGGCGTTCCGCTTGAACTGAAGACCGTCACGGACGATGGTCGTCACCCGCGCAACACGCAGGATGAGGTATTCAAAGCCGTAGCCGACGATATGCAGGCCGCCGCCGATTTGCTGCCCTGGGCTCAGGATCTGGACGCGAAGGATGTAGGCCGCGCCTCCAAGGGTGCCGCGTTAGCCTACCTGGGCGACGCACAGATGTGGCTCAAGCAGTACAGCGAAGCCGCCGCGACCTACGAGAAGCTGACGGGCAAGTACCAGTTGGAAAGCAAATTCGTGGACATTCACGAATTCAACAACCAGAACGGCAAAGAATCCATTTTTGAAGTTCAGTTCATCGATGGGCCGGATATGTCGTGGAACCACACCAACGACTCCCATTGGATGACCACTTTTGGAATGCCGGAAGAGATTTCGCAGTTCGGCTATTCTTACGCTGACAAAAAGTATTACGACTCCTTCGAGCCGGGCGATACTCGCAAACTCCCGACCGTGATTGGCCCCGGTGACGAACACCCCAGTCCCGCTATTCAAATTAAAGATTATCCGCTGGTGAAAGAGAAACGGGGTGGTATCAACACGCTCGGTACAGTAGCGAAGCCCTGGAAAGGCTCCGACAATGGCCGCTCGGGTTATTACAGCGTGAAAACCTGGCGCGACCCCAATGCCACGGGCAACTCGGGCAATCCGTCCTATATTTTCAGTGGGCAAAACATCGTGATGATGCGCTATGGACAAGTACTTTTGAGCAAAGCCGAGGCCCTGTTCAAAAGCGGCAATTCGGCGGGTGCGCTGGATATTATCAACAATCAGATTCGCAAGCGGGCAGGCTTGACCCCGGCAGCCGGAACCGATGTGCTGAAAAGTCTGCTGGCTGAATACCGCCACGAGCTTGGGGGCGAGTTTTCGCTTTGGTTTGTGTTGCGCCGCTCGGGTGAACATCTTAAATACGTGAAGGACACCTACGGGATTACCGTTCCGCCCGGCAAAGACCTGATGCCCATTCCCTCCAAGCAGATTGCAGTCAACGAAAAGCTCGTTCAGAATCCGGGCTATTAAGCCATTGGGGGTGCTTCTTGTTTGTAATGATTTGGCGCGGGCTTTGTAATTTTTACAAAGCCCGCGCTTTTCAAATAAAATACTATGAAAGCTTGCTGTTGCTTCCTGCTCTCGCTGCTAGTCTTCACGGCTTGTCAGCCCCCCACGCTGTTCGAGTCTATTCCAGCTTCACATTCCGGGATTGATTTTAATAATCTGATTGCTGAAGATGACTCGATCAACCCCTTGGATATGGTCAACATCTACAACGGTGGCGGCGTGGGTATCGGTGATTTCAATCAGGATGGCTGGGCGGATATTTACTTCGTGGGTAATCGCGTCGCCAATCGGCTGTATCTGAACAAAGGCGGCAAGGGCGAAACGGATTTTCAGTTCGAGGACGTGACCGACCAGGCGGGCGTGGTCGGGGCCGGGCGCTGGGGCCGGGGCGTGGCCGTAGTGGACATCAACCAGGATGGCTGGGATGATATTTACGTAGGCAATACGCTGCTTAAAGATTCGCTACAACGGCGTAATCTGCTGTACGTCAATCAAAAATTAAACAAAGAAGGCATTCCGGTTTTCAAGGAAATGGCGGCAGAATATGGCCTGGATATTCACGTGGAATCCACGATGGCCAATTTCTTCGACTACGACAACGATGGCGACCTGGACATGTACCTGACGGTCAACGAGGCCTCGGCCGGACCGAACCCCAGCCAGTTTGGGAGGCCAACCGACGGCCCGCGCAGCACGGGGCGGCTGTTTGAAAACGATTGGGACGAATCGACGGGCCAGCCGGTGTACCGCGACGTATCGGCTACGGCGGGAATGAAATACGACGGCTTCGGGCACTCGGCGACCGTAGTCGATATCAATCTCGACGGCTGGAAAGATATTTCAGTGGCTAACGATTTTTTGTCGAGTAACCTCCTTTATATCAACAACGGCGACAAAACCTTCACCGACCGTTCGCAGGAATATTTCAAGCACACGTCGCTCAATGCGATGGGGCAGGACATTGCCGACATCAACAACGACGGCCTGGCCGATTTGATCGAGCTGGACATGAACCCGGAAGACAATTACCGGAAGAAAATGATGATGGGGCCGAACAATTACAACGTCGATTATAACTTCGGCTTGCACGGTTATCAGCATCAGTACGTCCGCAACACCCTGCAACTCAATCAGGGGCCGCGCGTGGGTTCGCTGGATTCCGTCGGCAGTCCGGCTTTTAGCGAAGTTGGGTTTATGAGCGGCATTTCCCAAACCGATTGGAGTTGGACGCCGCTCCTGGCCGATTTCACCAACGACGGCTACCGCGATTTGATCGTAACCAACGGCTACCCGAAAGACGTAACGGACCGCGACTTCATTGCCTTTCGCGATCAGCCGTTGGGGATGGTGACGAAAGCAACCCTGCTGGCCCAGATTCCGGTGGTCAAAATCCATAACTACGCCTACGAGAATCAAGGCGACCTGAGTTTTGCCGATAAAACCACGGCCTGGGGATTGGAGGTACCTACCTTCTCGAATGGAGCCGCCTACGCCGATTTCAATAACGACGGTGCGATGGACATGGTCATCAACAACATCAACGACGAGGCGCTATTATACAAGAATACAATCCGGGCAGAAGAGAAAACCGACGCGCACTTCCTACAGCTAACCTTCGCGGGCGAAGGCCGCAACCGGAACGGCATCGGTGCGTTTGCCACGATCTACTATGACCGGGACAAGCAGCAAACCTACGAGAACACGCCCTACCGGGGGTACCTGTCCACGCACCAGGCCATCGCGCATTTTGGCTTGGGTAATGTTACTCAGATTGATTCCCTGGTGATTGTCTGGCCATTGGGCAAGAAACAAGTCATCCAAAATGTAAAAGCAGATCAGGTGTTACGGGTATCGGCCAGCGATGCGAAAACCCCCTACCAATGGGGGCAATCGGCACGGGCGACTAACGCGCTTTTCAAAGACGTGACCGACTCGCTCGGTATTTCCTATCGGCACAGCGAGTTCGATTTTATCGACTACAACGTGCAACAACTGCTGCCCCACAAACTATCGGAATACAGCCCGGCCCTGGCCGTGGGCGACGTAAACGGCGACGGGTTCGACGATATGGTGATTGGCGGAAACGCGCACGATCCGGCGCAGCTATTCTTGCAGCAGCCAACGGGAAAATTTCGACAACAGGGCATCCTGCCCGCTCAAAACGGAATGGGCGATTATAAGGACGAAGGACTGTTGCTCTTCGACGCCGACGGCAACGGTACCCTCGATTTGTACATCACCCGAGGCGGTTTTAAACAACCGCTCAACGACCCCGCCTACCAAGACAAACTCTACCTGAACGATGGCCAGGGCCATTTCACCGAAGCCGAGGGGGCGTTGCCTCAAAATCACACTAGCAAGCTGTGCGTTCGGGCGGCTGACTATAATAAAGACGGAAAACTCGACCTTTTCGTGTCGGGGCGCGTCGATCCGGGACATTACCCCACACCCGTTTCCAGCTTTATTTTTAGGAACGACAGCCAAAACGGCCGGGCGAAATTCACCGACGTCACCCCCACGGTAGCCCCCGCGCTGAATCAAATCGGCATGGTCTGCGACGCCCTTTTCACCGACATCGATAACGACACCTGGCCTGATCTGATTCTGACCGGCGAGTGGATGCCGATTACCGTCCTGAAAAACAACGAGGGCACCTACGAATCCATCACCGAAAGCACGGGCATGGGGAACCGCCGGGGCTGGTGGAACAGCATCGTAGCGGGCGATTTCCGGCACACGGGCCGCATGGACTACATCGTGGGCAACACGGGATTGAACACCTACTACCGGGCCGACGAAGAACACCCAGTTACCATCATGGCGGGCGATTTTGAAAAAAGCGGTTCTTTCCAAACCATCAGCGGTCTATTTTTACCTGATCAAAAAGGCGAACGGCAAGCATTTCCCGCGCACGGACGCGATGATTTGGTTCGGCAGATGCCCAGCCTGCGAAAAAAGTTTACGGATTACAAATCGCTGGCCGTAACCACGATGGAGGACATTCTTAGCCCGGAACAACAGAAAGAAGCCCTGAAACTGAGCGTCAATACAACTGAATCCTGTTTTCTGCGCAACGACGGCAACGGCAAATTTACCCTCATACCCTTGCCCAAAATAGCCCAGCTATCGACCCTGAACGGCATGGTCGCCGATGATTTCGACGGCGACGGCCATCTGGACGTAGCCATCAGTGGCAACGATTTCGGCATCGAGGTATCCATCGGTCGCTACGATGCCCTGAACGGGCTGTTACTCAAAGGCGATGGGCAGGGCAATTTCCAGCCACTATCTTTGTTGCAGAGCGGTTTATACTTGCCAGGCAATGGCAAGGCTTTGGTTAAAATCCAGAACAACCGGGGCGGTTATTATTTGGCGGCCAGCCAAAATAATGGTCCGCTGAAACTATTCCAACAGACGCAAAATGTAACGTGTTTGCCTTTAAAACCCGAGGACGTCAGCGCGGTAGTTCGGCACAGGAACGGGAAAATGACGAAGCACGAATTTTCGCTGGGCTCCTCGTTTTTATCGCAGTCGGGTCGCTTTATTCGGATAGACCACACGGTTGCCAGCGTCATCGTAATGGACCGATTCGGTAAAAGCCGATCCGTGGCTGGTCAGGTTAGGGAAAAGTCGGGGGCATTATAGAAGGTGATGAAAAGTCTTTTATAGATCAATCACGCTTTAACCCGAGACGAACGTGCAGCAAAAAGCAGTTTATCGTATCAAGAAGTTGCCTTTCGTGCTCTGCTTCTTTTGTTCCTTAATTTTGGGAACAAAATGGTCGGTGGCCCAGCCGCAACCCGTCGACCTGGTAAACCCGCTGGTCGATGCCGCCAACTCGCGGTGGTTCTTTTTCAATTCGGCCAGCCGCCCATTTGGCATGGTCAATCTGAGTCCCGACAATGCGGTCAACGCCGATTGGGGCGCCGGCTACCGCTATCATCTGGACAGCATCAAGTGCTTCAGCCACATTCATGGCTGGCAGTTGTCCGGGATTCCGGTGATGCCCGCCGTGGGCGAGTTCAAAGGCCATTTGGGCCCCGACCAGTACGGCTCTCCGTTTTCCCACGACAAGGAGGTGGTCAAAGCGGGCTACCACAAAGTGGTGCTGGATCGGTATGACATCACCGCCGAGCTGACCTCCACTACGCGGGTGGGCTTTCACAAATACACCTTTCCGGCTTCGGACGAGAGCCACATCCTGTTCGATTTCTCCACCTTTCTGGGGCCGTCCGACACGCAGAAAGGGTACCTGAAAATGGTGAGCAATCAGGAAATAGAGGGCTACGCCGTGATGGCCCCGACGATCCGCCGACCAAAAACGCTGACCGTCTTTTTCGTGGCCGTTTTCGATAAACCCTTCGACTCCTTCAACGGCTGGCGCAACGAGATCTTGCTGGAAGACCCCGGCCACCTGATCGAGGGCGAGCGAACGGGTGCCTACGTCAGCTTCAAAACGAAAAAGGGCGACGTCCGCAAAATGAAGGTGGCCATTTCGTACGTCAGCGAAGCACAGGCCCGGCTCAACCTTACTACAGAACTGCCGCACTGGGACTTCGAAAGATGTGTGCAGGACAGCCGGACCGATTGGAACAAATGGCTCAGCCGCATCGAGATTCAGGGCGGCACCTCTACCGAACGCAGCCGGTTTTACACCGATTTATGGCACGCTTTACAGGGACGGCGCATTCTGTCGGACGTGAACGGCAAGTACAGCGATATGACGGGTCCGGAGCGCCGGATCGGGCAGATTCCGCTGGACGCGGCGGGAAAACCCAAGTTCAACCACCATAATTTCGATGCCCTGTGGGGAGCGCAGTGGTCGCTGAACACGCTCTGGTCGCTGGTCTACCCGGAGGTGACCGAGTCGTTCGTCAATTCGATGCTGCTGATGTACGACGACGGCGGACTAATTCCACGCGGGCCGGCGGGAGGCAACTACACTTATGTGATGACGGGGGCCTCCTCGACCCCCTTTATTGTGAGTGCGTATCTGAAAGGAATCCGGGGGTTCGATCAGCAGAAAGCCTACGAAGGCCTGCGCAAGAATCATTTTCCCGGCGGCATGATGAGCAAGGCGGGCTATGAACACAAAACAGCGAAAGGCGGTGGCCTGGAATATTACATGGAGCGGGGCTACGTACCGCATCCGATGGGAAAAATCCGTTACGGCTTCCATCAGGACGGCTCAAGCCAGACCCTGGAATACGCCTATCAAGACTACGGTTTGGCGCAAATGGCTGAGAAGCTGGGCAAAACGGACGATTACAACCTGTTTATGAAGCGGGCGGAGAATTATAAAAACCTCTGGAACAAAGAAGCGGGCTGGATGTGGAACCGAACGATGGACGGCCAATGGGCCGATCCGGTGGATATTCTAAAATACGACAACGGCTGGTCGGAGGGAAACGCCGCGCAGTACACCTGGTTTGTGCCCCACGATATGGCGGGACTCATCACCCTGATGGGTGGGCGGCAAGCCTTCACGGCCAAACTCAACGGCTCATTCGAGAAAGCGCAGAAACACGATTTCGTCTCCGGCAAATCGCACGATAAGGAAACCGAGGAACACCTGAGCCGGGTGTTTATCAACTACGGCAACCAGCCTTGTATGCAAACGGCCTTTCTGTTCAACTATGCGGGGTCTCCCTGGCTCACCCAATACTGGACGCGGCAGGTAGTCGATAAGGTGTACAGTGGTATCTCGCCCGAATACGGTTACAGTGGCGACGAAGATCAGGGGCAGATGGGCAGCCTGGCTGTCCTGCTCAAAATTGGTCTGTTTTCGACCAACGGCGGCACCGCCCCCGACCCGTTTTACGAAATCGGCAGCCCCGTTTTTGACAAGATCACCATTCACCTCGCCCCCCGTTATTACCAAGGTAAAGCGTTCGTTATCGATGCCCGAAACAACGCCGCCCAAAACGGGTACATCCAGTCGGCCAAGTTAAATGGCAAGCCCCTCGACCGCCCCTGGATAAGCCACGAGACAGTCGTGAATGGGGGTACTTTGACGCTGCAAATGGGTGCTGCTCCCAATAAAGCGTGGGGCAGCAGGCCCGACCAGGCACCGGCATCCATGTCATCACTCATCAAATGAGCTTGCCCAGCAAATAATTCGTACGCACGGCTTAATCGTATAGAAACCACTACTTGACTTTATCCATTCAACAGGCATGAACACAAAGAAAAGGCTAAAATCGTGGTTGACCTGGACGTTGATAAGCGGTCTGTTAGTTAGTTTGCTTTGCCTAACGGCGCAGCAGATGCCCGGCGAAGCACCAGCAACGCCGTGGAAGCTGGCGGATTTTGCCCTGGACCTGAACGCCAGCTTGGCCCCCGATAATCACGTTTGGGTGGGCAGCGGTCAGGTAACGGTGCAACCCCAGGCCCGTAAAACCTTGGGTATCGGCGAATGGAATGCCCCGCCCTTTGCGGGTCGTAGTTTTACGGCCGATATCACGATGCGTCTCAACGGCCATACCGTACCCGATGCGGCCAGTTATGGGAAGGGGGATGTCGGTCTGCTTTATCAGGGCGGCACTTGGTTTCCCCACCAGATCGTCCGTCAAGGTACGTATCAACAGGACATAGACGGTCAGCGACACCTGGCAGAATGAGGAGGTTCAAATTCGATTATTTGCTGAAAATTCGACTGGCACATTGGCTCCCAACGCCAGCATGACGGCGTATTTTTCCTTCTTTATTTCCCGTCCCGGTAGCCCATCGGTGTCTTTACCTGACGCCGCTCAGCCTATCGCGCAGTCGCAAACGGCCTGGCAACAGCGGCTGGCCTGGGCAACGGCCCGCATTCCCCAGCTTACTACCGACATTCCCGGACTGAGTGCCTACTACCGTCGATCCGTTGCCAGCGGTCTGGTGTGCATTTGGGATAATCCCGATTTTGTTTCCCAGCCTTTCCTGGCCACCTGCGGGCTGGACGGGGGGGCAATGTGCGCTTATCTGTGGGATATTGCCGGCTACGTACCCCGGATGAGTACCCTGATGCTGGGCGAAGACATCCGCAAAATAGCCCGCAATTTCACGGCTATCGACCTCCGCAAATTCTACGCCGTGACGCCCGGTGGATTGCTGATTGAATAGCAGGCCTTATAGATACCTCTGAAAAGGAGTTCTAAATGTATTATATGGAATAAAAGAAGTGCAACCTGAACTTTATCGCCAAATATCAATTATATTCAATTTTCATTGTAATAATACAAATATTTTATCTGAGCGTCTTATTATTCAGTCGGCATTGTGTAACAATGGGATAAAATTGTACTATATATTTGTTAAACAATGACTATAATTTTGCCTACCCAAAATATTTAAAATCTATGAAAATATTTTTCAGACAGGCATTTTTGCTAATTGGGCTATTCCCCATCCTGCTGTCTTGGACGGAAGGCCAATGCCAAATCGACCCAAAAGCCACGCCGGAAACTAAAAATCTGTACGCCAATCTCAAAGGCCTCGCCAAAACGGGGACGATGTTCGGCCATCAGGATGACTTGGCCTACGGGGTGGGCTGGAAATACCAGGATGGCCGATCGGACGTACGCGATGTGGCGGGAGAGTATCCGGCGGTGTTCGGCTGGGATTTGGGGCATTTAGAATTGGGCAGTAAGGTCAATCTCGACTCCGTTCCCTTCGACCGCATTCGAACTTATGTGCAGCAAGTATACGCGCAGGGTGGCGTGAATACATTCAGTTGGCACCTCAACAACCCGCTCGATCCCAAAAAAAGCAGTTGGGACAGCCAGGATTCCACGATTCGGCACATCTTTGAAGACCGCCACGCCAGGCGTCGCTACAAAAAATGGCTGACGGACGTGGCGGATTTCGCAAAAAGTATGAAAGGCCCGAATGGCGAGGCTATTCCCGTCATTTTCCGGCCTTTCCACGAACTTACGGGGAGTTGGTTCTGGTGGGGCCACAACCACAGTTCGCCCGAGGAATATAAAAAAATGTGGCACTTCACGGTGGACTATCTGCGCCGTAAAAAGAAGGTGCATAACTTTCTGTATGCCTACTCTCCCGATAACTTCAAATCGCGGGAGGACTACCTGGAACGCTACCCCGGCGACGATTACGTGGATATTCTGGGCTTCGACACCTACCACCGTCCCGAATCCGACACGGCAAAACTCTTCGTACCCAACACCCAGCGAAGAGTGGCAATCTTAAAGCAAATTGGCGAAGAAAATGACAAACTCACGGCCATCACCGAAACAGGCGTAGAAAGAACCCCAATCGCCGACTGGTGGACGAGCGTCCTCCTTCCCATCGTACAGGATACCGGGCTCTCCTACGTGATGCTGTGGCGCAACGGTCGCCCCGACCATTACTACGCGCCTTATCCTAACCAGGCTAGCGCCGAGGATTTCAAGAAATTCGCGAAGGATTCCAGAATTTTAATGGAAAAGCGCACCAAAGCGGCGAATTTGTATCAGAAGAATTAATAAATTTTAAATCCTCCACTCTCCACTAACGAAATGAAGCTAACTGGACTTGATATTGGCATTATCGTCGCTTACCTCGTGGCGATCATTTTACTGGGTGTTTTCCTGCAAAAGCGCGCTTCCGCCAATAAGGAAGCCTACATGCTGGGCGGGAACACCCTGCCGTGGTACGCGCTGGGTTTGTCCAATGCATCGGGTATGTTCGACATTTCGGGTACCATGTGGATGGTTACGCTGGCGTTCGTGTACGGCCTGAAAAGTATCTGGATTCCCTGGCTCTGGCCGTCGTTCAATCAGATATTTCTGATGATCTATTTATCGGCCTGGCTGCGGCGTTCCAACGTCTCGACGGGCGCGGAATGGATGCTGACGCGCTTCGGTCGCGGACGCGACGCTAACCGTTCGCACAGCATCGTGGTAGTTTTTGCGCTGCTGAGTTGCCTGGGATTTTTGGCTTACGGCTTCATTGGTTTGGGCAAATTCGTGGAGATTTTTGTCCCCTGGTCGATGATCGCGCCCTATATTCCCTTTACCGTGTCCCCCGAATTCGTGCCGCACGTGTACGGACTGGCGTTCACGTCCTTTGCGGTGTTCTACTCCATCCTTGGCGGTATGGCCGGAATCGTTTGGGCCGACGTGTTACAATTCGTCATTATGACCGTCGCCGCTTTTACCATTGGCATCCTGGCCATGAACAACCTGGCGGTAGCCGACCTGCACGTACCCGCCGAATGGATGTCGCCCTTTTTCGGGGCGACCCTCGACCTCGATTGGACAGGGATTATTGACGAAGTAAACGCCAAAATCCAGTCGGACGGCTATTCGCTGTTTGGGATTTTCTTTTCGATGATGGTATTCAAAGGCATCCTGTCGAGCATGGCCGGGCCGACGCCTAACTACGACATGCAGAAAATCCTGTCCACGCGCTCCCCTTCGGATGCCTCCAAAATGAACGGTTTCGTGTCGGTGGTGCTGCTCCCCACGCGCTACCTCATGATTATCGGCTTTGCCGTCTTGGCGCTTCTGAACTACGATAAAATGGACCTGCAATCGGTATCGGGCATCGATTTCGAGAAAATCCTCCCCGCCGCCATCAACGAATTCGTGCCACCGGGACTAACGGGGCTGCTGCTGGCGGGCTTGTTGGCGGCCTTCATCGGTACCTTTGCCGGGACGCTCAACGCCGCGCAGGCCTACATCGTCAACGATATTTATTTGAAATATGTCGATCCCGATGCCTCAAATAAGCGCATCAGCAGTATGAACTACCTGACGGGCGTGGTGGTGGTACTCATCAGCGTGGTCATCGGTTTTTTTGCTAAAGATGTCAACAGTCTGCTGCAATGGATCGTGTCGGCGCTGTACGGTGGCTACATCGCGGCCAACGTGCTTAAATGGTACTGGTGGCGCTTCAACGCCAGCGGCTTTTTTTGGGGAATGCTGGCGGGCATTATCCCGGCCATGACATTTCCTTACCTCATCGGTGGGCTGGATTTGTATTATTTCCCGCTGCTGTTCGCCGTTTCGCTGGCCGGTAGTATCGCGGGCACGTTACTTGCTCCTCCCACCGACGTCGAAACGCTGAAAAGCTTTTACCGCACCATCCGTCCCTGGGGATTTTGGAAACCCATCCATGAATTGGTAGTGGCCGAGGATCCCGATTTTCAGGCTAACCGCAATTTCAAATGGGATATGATGAACGTCGGCATCGGCGTGGTGGCCCAAATGTGCCTAACCGTGTTGCCCATCTATCTGGTGTTGGGCATGAATACATCGTTATTCGTCTCGCTGGGCATACTGGCCATAACGGCCATCATCTTAAAGCGCACCTGGTGGGACAAGTTGGGGGAGCAAGACAAGAATCTCGCCCCTATCAAAAAGCACTCGACGCTGGTGCCGTAACAAGCGCTTTTTTTATATAGTAATCTAACAGTTAACAATTTAATACCTAAATGAAACCTGATTTTCACACCCGGCTCGATCAACTGGAAAAGGCGCATTTTGAACTCGTTACCCGTCTTAATCAGCCGCTCCCGCTGGGAAACGGCATTTACGAACGATACGAACACCCGATTCTGACGGCCCAACACACGCCGCTGTTCTGGCGCTACGACCTTAATCCGGCCACGAATCCGTATTTGATGGAGCGCTACGGAATCAACGCGGCCTTCAACGCCGGGGCAATAAAGCTCGGTGGCAAGTACCTGCTGGTAGCGCGGGTAGAAGGGTGGGATCGCAAATCGTTTTTTGCGGTAGCCGAAAGCCCCAATGGCGTGGACAATTTTCGCCTTTGGGATCGTCCAATTACGATGCCCGAAACCGAGCAACCTGATGGCAACGTGTACGATATGCGCCTGGTGCAGCACGAAGACGGCTGGATTTATGGTCTATTTTGCACCGAAAATCGTGATCCCAGCGCGGCTCTCGGCGACCAGTCCTCGGCCATAGCGCAGTGCGGCATCGCCCGCACCCACGACCTGGTTGCCTGGGAGCGATTGCCCAACCTTAAAACGCCCTCACCGCAGCAGCGAAATGTAGTGCTGCACCCCGAATTTGTGGACGGTAAGTATGCCTTCTACACCCGGCCGCAGGACAGCTTCATCGAAGCGGGCAGCGGCGGCGGCATCGGTTTCGGTTTTTCAGACTCCATCGAGAATGCGGTGATCGAAAAAGAATTCATCGTCGACGGCAAGCAGTATCACACGGTGTACGAGGCTAAAAACGGGCAGGGACCCGCGCCACTACGTACCGAAAAGGGCTGGCTGCACCTGGCCCACGGCGTGCGCAACACCGCCGCCGGCCTTCGTTACGTGCTGTACCTTTTCCTGACCGATCATGACGACCTGACCAAAGTCACGCATAAACCCGCCGGGTACTTCATCGCCCCCGAAGGCGAGGAGCGCGTCGGCGACGTGTCGAACGTGGCTTTCGCCAACGGCTGGATTTTGGACGATGACGGTACCGTATTCATCTACTACGCCTCCTCCGATACGCGGATGCACGTGGCGACCTCCTCGCTGGATCGGCTACTGGATTACGTCACGAATACCCCGGAGGACGGTTTCCGCTCGGCGGCTTCGGTGGAGCGACTCAACGCCCTCATCGACCGCAATATGGCCTATCGGGAACAAGGCGAAACCCAAGTGGCCGGCAGTGGTCACGCCGAAAGGTTCGCGAAATAATGGCGGCTCCACAGCGGTCAAACATCGCGCAATTCCGGAAAGAGGTAGCGGCGGAGCTAGACAATATTTTGGCCTTTTGGCAAGAAAACAGCCTGGACAAAAAGAACGATGGCTTCATCGGGCGACTTAGTAATAAGGGAGTTGTCGATGCCACCGCTCCCAAAGGCGCGGTGCTGAACGCCCGGATTTTGTGGACTTTTTCGGCGTCGTCCCGGCATTCGGGTACCGCCGAAAACCGCGCGGTGGCCGATCGTGCCTACGATTATTTTGTAAAACACTTTCTGGATCATGAAAAGGGCGGCGTATGCTGGACCGTCACGCCCAAAGGTGAACCGCTTGGCACCCGCCAGCAGATTTACGCCCTGGCTTTCGCCATCTACGGACTCAGTGAATACTATTTGTTGACCCAAAAAGCCGAGGCGTTTACTCATTGTCAGGCGTTGTACCACTGGATTGAAAGCCACAGCTATGACGCTAAAAATGGCGGCTATTTTGAGGCGTTCAGTCGCGAGGGCGAACTCTTGGAAGATTTACGGCTGAGCGAAAAAGACCGCAACGACCCCAAAACGATGAACACGCACCTCCACATTTTGGAGGCCTACACCAACCTCTACCGCTCTCGGCCCGATCCCAATCTGGCCGGGCAAATCAGAAATCTACTGACGGTATTTCAGGATCATATCATCGACCCCGAAACCCACCACCTCCGCCTTTTCTTCACCGCCGACTGGCAACCGACCGCTGATTTGGTTTCCTACGGGCATGACATCGAAGCGGCCTGGTTGCTGCTGGAGGCCGCCGAAGTGCTGGGTGACGACGCGTTGATCGAGCAATTCAAACAAGTCGCCATTCGAATGGCAAAAGCCGCCGCCACGGGCTTGCAACCCGACGGTAGCCTGGTTCACGAACTGAATCTTGCCACCAACCACTACGATACCCACCGCGAATGGTGGGTGAGCGCCGAGGCAATGGTCGGCTTCCTGAACGCCTGGCAACTGACCGATGAGCCGGAGTTCTACGACCAGACGCTCAGAAGTTGGGATTTTATTCAGGATCATTTACTAGATAAAGTCGGCGGAGAATGGCGCTGGGGCGTTTTTGAAGATTATAGCCCAATGGCAGAAGAAGACAAAATTGGTCCCTGGAAATGTCCGTATCACAACGCGCGGGCGTGCATGGAAGTAGTGAGGCGGCTGCGTCCATGAATAGCGCATCCCCTCTCCTAACAGGAGAGGGGGCAGGGGGTGAGGTGAAAGCAACAAATCAATTTTGAATAACACCTAAAATAACGACCCAGTGTTCAATAAAAAACCCCTACTGTTTCTTCTCCTGATCGTTTGTCAAACCAGCTTTGCGCAATCGACCAAAACCACCTCCGGCGTTTACTCCGTCCTCGATTTTGGCGCGCCGCGCAATCAGCGCGTCAACGCCCAGGATTTCATTCAGCGGGCCATCGACAGCTGCGCGGCGCGAGGAGGCGGTATCGTCTTTTTCCCGGCGGGCGATTACTACTCGGCCACCATTCAGTTGCGATCCAGGGTCGAATTGAATTTCAGTCTCGGGGCTACCTTGCACGCGCTGCCGGATACGTCGCTTTACAAAAATGCTAAAAAGGGTCTGGAAAACTCGGGCGAAGCCCTAACGCCCGCTCTGATTGTGGGCATTAATTTGAAACACATCGCCATCACAGGTCGGGGCCGCATCGTGGGCGAACCGGAATTTGGCAGCAGTGTCGTGACCGACATCGACACCTACCCCGGCTGGAACGAAACCGCCATGCGCGCCGGGGTACCGATGGACAAGCCGTTCGTCAAAGCCCCCAAAGTATCGCTTGTGTACTTGTCGGAATGCGAGGACATAACCATTTCCGACGTCTCCATCATCGACTCACCCAACTGGGCCTGCCATATTCAATGGTCGAAGCGGGTGCGGGTTAAGTCGGTTATCATTGAATCCAGTTTGGAACGCGGGGTCAACTCCGACGGATTAGACATCGACGGCTGCCAGGACGTGGTCGTGTCGGACTGCATCATCAGCACGGGAGACGACGCGATTTGCCTTAAATCGACCCGGCAGGGCGGCCGCTCCGAGCCTTGTACCGACATCGTGGTCATTGACTGCGTACTCTCTTCCACCTCCTGCGCTTTGAAAATAGGCACCGAGTCCCACGCCGATTTCCGCCGGGTTGTTTTTTCCAATTGCGTAATCAAAAACACCAACCGAGGCCTGGGCATCATCGTCCGCGATGGCGCAACGGTGAGCGACGTGCTTTTCACCAATATCGTCATGGATTGCCAGCGTAAACCGTTTTTCTGGTGGGGCGACGCCGAAGCCTTTCATTTTGTGGTGATGAAAAGAAATCCTGACTCCAAACTAGGCCGCATCGAGCGGGTCAGCTTGCGCAATATAGTAGGACGAGTGGAGGGTACTTCCTTGATTCAGGGATTAGGAGAAGGAACGGTAGAGGATATTATTTTGCAGGATGTCAGTCTGGTCATGAATCCAGAAGGCACCGCCGACCGCCGCGCCACCCACGCCATCACCATCGAGCAAGCCGGAAGGGTACAAATCCGCAATTCCGACGTGACCTGGAATTCGGGTATTAAGGATTTGGCTAAAAGACAATCCGTATCACTTACCCAAATAGAGGATCTACAAATCACCGGATTCAGCACCCGCACAGTGGGGGAGGGGAGACCCGAAGCCGCCATTGGCCTGGAAGATGTTCAGAGGGCCCTAGTTAACTTCCCGTTACTGGCCGATAAGTCAGTGAACTACGTTCGGGTGGAAGGTTTAAAAACGAGCGACATCATTCTAAGATCAGGAATGAAAGCCCCGTCGGTGGCGAAGTACTTCATAGCGCCCAACCTGAAAAAGCAGGTAACGATCGAGTAGGAACAAATTAACTTGAAAATTTACTATCACTTCCTTTTGAATTCCTCGGTTATCGGGATTCAATACTACTGCTTGTACCCTGTTGCACAGGTATTCCGGGGTCGATATTTCATGTATTTACCAGTTTTGTTAAAAATGGTTATAAAAATATTATGATCGGATAAAATTGTACTATTCTTCTCATTTATATAAAAGCCTAATTTGTCTTATCAAAAGTAGGCGCAGACAACGACGGGTATAAGTTAAGAAATGCGCGCGGTTGATGCCTTACGAATGTATTCACCAGTCATCATATTAAAACGCTCAAAGAAAATTTTCAAACTCTAAACCATCGATCATGTCCATCAATCTACCTGCCGAACGACAATCCGTTTTACGCCCTCCGTTTTTAAGATATGTCCTGTCTCTGATCATTCTACTAACTGTCAGTACGATTGCGCTCGCCGCCGAACCAGTCAAGATTGAAGCCGAAGCCTCCGAGGGGGTGGCGCTCAACGGTGTACAGATTGCCCAGACTCCGGCGGGTTTTAGCGGTTCCGGCTTTGCCTGGGGGTTCGATGCTGCCACTGATAACATCTCGTTCACTTTCTCGGCCCCTGCCGGAGAATATAATCTTTCCATTGGCTACTACTCACCCTACGGAGATAAAACGGCAAAGCTGACGGTCAACGGGGTTAACAGTGACCAGGTTTTGACGGGAACCGGGACGAATTTCAGTGCCGCTGCCATTGGGAAATTTCAATTGCCGGAAGGCCAGAATACCATCACCATTACCAATAACTGGGGTTATTACGGCATCGACTACATCCTGCTGACGCCGGTTACTGCTGATCCGCCAAAGATCACACCCTTGATCAATGGTCGGGCTGAAGCCGAGGACGGAAACCTGTCGGGGGTCAATGTAGCGACTGCCAATGCGGGTTATTCGGGAACCGGTTACGTAACGGGTTTCGACAATGGAACCGACCAGGTGAGCATTACCTTCAACGCCACGGCAGGACTCTACGAGCTTTCCATCGGCTATGCCTCGCCTTATGGCAATAAAAGCGTTAATTATCAGGTCAACGACGATAAAGGCACGAACACGTTCACTCAAACCCCGAGCGGCTACAGTACCCTGGCTGCGGGAAAGTTTCTGTTGACGGAAGGGCTGAATACTGTGGTGATTCGTAATGGCTGGGGCTACTTCGACATCGACTACATTCAACTCACGCCAACGACGGTTCCGCTCCCGGTCAAGCCTCCCAAGACGCTGGTCGATGCGCGGGCAACACCCTCCACGATGGGTTTGTTTTCGTATATGGTCGACCAATACGGCAGCAAGCTAATTTCTGGTCAGCAGGATGACGTAGAGTACGTGCTGGAAAAGACGGGCAAAGAACCCGCCATCGGTGCGTTCGATTTAATGGATTATTCGCCCAGTCGGATTGAAAATCAGGCGAATCTGACGCCCGTTCGCACCAGCGAAGCCATGATCGACTGGGCCAAGAAAGAAGAAGGCCGGGGCATTATCAGCCTGTCGTGGCACTGGAATGCGCCAACAGATCTGATCAATGAGGCCCCCGACAAACTCTGGTGGAGCGGCTTTTATACCAAAGCCACCACGTTCGATCTGGCAGCCGTGCTGGCCGATAAAAACGGGAGCCGGTATCAATTGCTGCTCCGCGACATCGACGCCATTGCTCTGCAACTCAAGAAATTCCAGGCCGCCGACGTGCCGGTGCTGTGGCGACCGCTGCACGAAGCCTCAGGCAAGTGGTTCTGGTGGGGCGCCAAGGGATCGGGTCCATTCAAGGAACTCTGGCAACTGGTGCACAACCGGCTCACGAACTACCACCAACTGCACAACCTGATCTGGGTGTATACCGGCACGGATACCATCGACCCCGACTGGTACCCCGGCGATGCGTACGTCGACATAGTGGGCGAAGATGTTTACGCCGACGCCGCATCCAACATGAGCGGCAACTGGGAGAACGCGCTATCGCAGTTCGATGGCCGAAAGATGGTAGCGCTATCGGAATCCGGCCATCTGCCCAATCTTACCAAAGTGCAGGCATTCGCTACCTGGTGGTCCTGGTTTTCGCTCTGGTCGGGTAATAACTACATCAAAAGCCAGCCTATCGACGTGCTGCAAAGCACCTTCGGCTCCGATCTTGTCGTCACGCGGGATGAACTACCCAACTGGCGGCCACCCGTTACCCTGAAAGTAAAGTACCAGAACGGCGACAATGGGCAGCTTACCAACAACAGCATCAAGCCCAACCTCACGCTGGTTAATGAAGGGCCGACGGCCGTGCCATACAGCGAGCTGACCGTTCGGTACTGGTTCACCCCGGAAAACTACGCGGGGATCAATGCCTGGATCGACTACGCTCAGATGGGCAACAGCCGGGTGAAAACAAAATACGTGGCCCTCGAGAATCCCCGGGCCAACGCGGCCGGTTATCTGGAATATAGTTTTGAGGCGTCCGCCGGAGACCTCGCGGCCAACGGTAATTCGGGCATGATCAATTCCCGGCTGGCCAATGCGGACTGGACAAACTTCAACGAAGCGAACGATTATTCTTATCAGAACGCAAGCCAATACGGCTGGAATGAACACATAACGATGTACCGGACCACGTCGAGTGGGGTTCCCCAGTTGATTTGGGGGATCGAACCCGATGTCATCCCGTCTACGGTGAAATTGCAGGTATACGCCCAAAACAAGAACTACAACACGAACAGCAATTCTATCAGTACGCACCTGTATGTCGCCAACGAAGGTAATGTCCCCGTAGCCTATGGCGACCTAGCGGTTCGGTACTGGTTCACGTCGGAGGGAGGACAAAATCTCAACCACTGGGTCGATTACGCCAAACTTGGTAACGGAAACATCGTCGGGCAATTCACGCGCAACGTGGGTCGGGACGGGGCGGATACTTACTTCCAGTTGAGCGTAAAACCCACGGCGGGCGTACTGTCGCCGGGCGCTACAACTGGTAACATCCAGTACCGGATTGCGAAAAGCGACTGGTCGGCCTTCAACGAAACAAACGATTATTCGTTCAAAGCTGCCGCCGCGTCCGATACCAACGGCCACATCACGGTTTACTACCGCGGGCAGCTAATTTCCGGCACTGAACCGGCGGCGGTCGCCGGCGCACGATTGGCTGCCGAGGAAAAAACATCCTCCTCTCTCAAAGTCACTTTACTGGGCAACCCCGTGGTGGGCGAGCAGGCCGAAATAACCATTCAGGGAGCAGCCGGGTCGGCGGTGTGGTTAACGCTGACGGACCTGAAAGGAACATCGCTCTTCCAGGGGAAAATTGAACAGACGACCGAGACGGAACGTCATGCCATTCCGCTGGGAAGAAATCCCGGTCTCTTTTTGCTGCGGGTCAACACAATGGATGAATCCACTATCGTAAAAATCATTAAACCCTAGGTCGTAGTCCCTGACCGTCACTTGGCTGGGATTTCAATTGCTCCTTCTATACAAGGCAAACGCACTTAAAAAAGGCGCTCCGTTCGAAGATTCATCTTTGAACGGAGTGCCTTTTTTCGTAAAACCAGAGGAAGAAAGCGGTAATGGAATGGCGGTGAACTTTTTATTGCCTGATCCTGGATAGCTTGGGAAAATAATTCTACGGTTTTGCCTTTATAACTACTTGATAGTTAATTCTATACAGGTCAAATTTTCTGAAAATATTTTGTGGTATTATTCGCATATCGCCCTATTCCGACACTTACTGGATAACGCACTTTAAACTAGTTTCTTAACATTAAGGTAACACCGGAAGAACGTTATATTTTTCAAAGTAAGACCCAAAATGTACTCTTGCGGCGGTTGTTTTTCTCCCCGTAAAATCGTTATTTCAGGAAATTTTTCCAGAACCCCTCCCTCAAAATACCCATTCATAAAAAGTACCAAAACCAAAACAACACCCATAAAACAAACACATCTATGCCCATGTACGTAATCAAGCGCGACGGTCGCCGGGAGTCCGTCAAGTTTGACAAAATCACCGCCCGGATCGAAAAACTCAGCTACGGACTCGACTCCAGCTTCATTCAGCCCATTGAAGTAGCCAAGAAGGTCGTTTCCGGCATCTACGACGGCGTCACCACCGCCGAGCTTGATAACCTGGCGGCGGAAACGTCGGCCTCGATGACCACCAAACACCCCGATTACGCCATTCTGGCCGCGCGGGTTGCCATCTCCAACCTGCACAAGAACACGCTGAAGTCGTTCTCGGCCACCATGAAGCGGCTCTACACCTACGTGGACCCCAAAACGGGTGATAACGCTTCCATGATTGCGAAGGAAGTCTATGAGGTGATCCGCAAAAACGCGGCCCTGCTCGACTCCACGATCATCTACGACCGCGATTACAACTACGATTACTTCGGCTACAAGACGCTCGAAAAGTCGTACCTGCTGAAAGTGGATGGCAAAATCGCCGAGCGCCCGCAGCACATGCTGATGCGCGTGGCCATCGGGATTCACCACGACGACGTGCAGAAGGCGGTCGAAACCTACACGCTGCTGTCGGAAAAGTGGTTTACCCACGCGACGCCCACGCTTTTCAACGCCGGCACGCCCAAGCCGCAGATGTCGTCCTGCTTCCTGCTCACAATGAAGGAAGACAGCATCGACGGTATTTACGATACTTTGAAGCAATGCGCCCTCATTTCGCAGTCGGCGGGCGGAATCGGCCTCAGCATCCACGACGTGCGGGCGACGGGCACCTACATCAAAGGAACCAACGGCACGTCCAACGGCATCGTGCCGATGCTGCGCGTGTTCAACGACACGGCCCGCTACGTGGATCAGGGCGGCGGCAAGCGCAAGGGCTCGTTCGCGATTTATATGGAACCCTGGCACGCCGATATTTTCGATTTCCTGGATCTGAAAAAGAACCACGGCAAGGAAGAGCAACGCGCCCGCGACCTGTTCTACGCCATGTGGATTCCCGACCTGTTCATGAAGCGCGTCGAGGACAACGATACCTGGTCGCTGTTTTGTCCGCACGAGTGCCCCGGCCTGTCCGACACGCACAGCGCGGACTTCGAGAATCTATACGAGCAGTACGAGCGCGAGGGCAAGGCCCGCAAGACCATCAAGGCACAAGACCTGTGGTTCGCGATTCTGGAATCGCAAATCGAGACGGGTACGCCTTATATGTTGTACAAAGACCACGCAAACGCCAAGTCGAACCAGAAAAACCTCGGTACGATCAAGTCGTCGAATCTGTGCACCGAGATTATGGAGTACACCGCGCCCGACGAGGTGGCGGTCTGTAACCTGGCGTCGATTGCGCTCACCAAATTTGTGGAAGAAGGCGCGGACGGATTCTCGCGCTTCGATCACCAGAAGCTGTACGAGATCACGAAGGTCGTCACGCGCAACCTCAACAAGATCATCGACCGCAACTACTATCCCGTTCCCGAGGCCGAGAACAGCAACAAGCGCCACCGTCCCATCGGTATCGGTATTCAGGGCCTGGCCGACGCGCTCTGCCTGCTGCGGATGCCCTTCGAGTCGGACGAGGCGCGGCAGTTGAACAAGGATGTGTTTGAGACGATTTACTTCGGCGCTATGGAAGCTTCGATGGAATTGGCGAAAGAAGAAAAGCCCTACGAAACCTGGGCAGGAAGCCCGATTTCACAGGGAATTTTCCAGTTCGACATGTGGGGTGTGACGCCCGATACCAACCGCTGGGATTGGGAGAAGCTCCGTAAGGCTGTGGTAAAGTACGGCGTCCGTAACTCGCTGCTATTGGCCCCGATGCCCACCGCTTCGACCAGCCAAATCCTGGGTAACAACGAGTGTTTCGAGCCGTTTACGTCCAACATCTACGTGCGTCGGGTACTTTCCGGCGAGTTCGTGGTCGTGAACAAGTACTTGCTCAAAGACCTCGTGAAGCTGAACCTGTGGAACGAGGACATGAAGAACAAACTCGTGCAGGCCAACGGCTCCATTCAGCCGATTCCCGGCATCCCGCAGAATATCAAGGATTTGTACAAAACCTCCTGGGAAATTAAGCAGCGCACCCTGCTCGATATGTCCGCCGACCGCGGCGCGTACATCTGCCAGTCGCAATCGCTGAACGTGTTCATGGAGGAGCCGAACTTCGCCAAGCTGACGTCGATGCACTTCTACGCCTGGAAAAAGGGCCTGAAAACGGGTATGTACTACCTCCGCACCCGCGCCGCCGCCGATCCCGTGCAGTTCACGGTGCAGAAGCAGGCCGAGCCGCAAATCGAACCCGCTCTGGCTGTCGCCGAGAAGGAACTCGATTACACGCAGTACGCGCAGGAACACACGGAGGCCGCTAAATCCGCCCCCGCAAGGGACAATAAGGCGGATATGCAGTGTTCGCTGGATGACCCTGATGGGTGTGAGGCTTGTGGGGCGTAGTTTTGATTAAGATTTTTGTGGAAATGGAAATGCCCTCGTTTAGTAGCGAGGGCATTTTTCCTAGATGGCTCGTCCTGACGGATATTACCGGATTCGCAGGTTTTCTGGAAAGTAATTCACATATTTGTGAATTCACATTTCGTTTCTATCGTTAATAGCATGAACATCAAATTCAAGGACAAGCTGTTAGCTGATCTGTACGAAGGGAAACCGACAAGCGATAAACGGTTCAAATCCAACAAAAAGCTGGTTGAGAAATACATCAAGACGGTAAACAAACTCGAATACGCTTCCCGAATTGAGGACTTGTATCAACTGCATAGCCTCAATTACGAAAAAGTGGTGGGCAAACTTGCAGGCCTGAGCTCTGTTCGTATCGATGACAAGTACCGACTCCTATTTGAGGAAGCTACCATGCTATCCGATGAAAGCGATAGTCCAATTGTGGTTTTGTTGCTTGAAGAAATCAGCAACCACTATTCCTGAATTAATCCATTAATCCCCAAACACTCAACAACTACGATGATCGACATCCAAAACCTCGTTCCCAAAACGCCAACCCATCCGGGCGAAATCCTGGCTGATGAACTGGAAGCCAGAAACATTACGCAGAAGGATTTTGCCAAAAAAATCGGGATGCAAAAATCGCAACTCAACGAAATCATTAAAGGAAAACGTAGCTTCAATGCCGACTTGGCTGTTTTATTGGAAGACACACTCGACGTATCAGCTACCTACTGGTTGAACGCTCAGCAGGGGTACGATTTGGACTTGGCCAGGCAGAAGAGAAGCGTTTTGACGCCGGAGACTTCTTACTGACTCAGCTAGAACGCTCGTCCCGATTTGCAATCGGAACGGTTCGCCGCGCGATGCTATCATTTCGCGTCTGTGACGCGGTCTGAGTACTGGCTTTTCCTTATCGCGGATCGCGTTGCAAACGCGAGATGATGCAACACCCGATTACAAATCGGGGTTAGCGGAAATAGATATTTTAAAAGCGTAGCGTATGCCGGAAATCGCCCGATTCTATGGAATTATAGTCCAAATGTTTTACAACGATCATAATCCTCCGCATTTTCATTTGGAATACGGTGATTTCAAAGCAGTTGTTGACTTTAATACAGAAATTGTGAGAGGACATATGCCCAAAAGAGCGTTAAAGCTAGTATTTGAGTGGATGGAACTACACCAAGAGGCGCTCATGGAAAACTGGCAACTGGCTAGAGATGGTCTCCCGCTACGTAAGATTGAACCACTAAACTGATTTGCGATGGAAAATATATGGATAATAAGGGCTGAATATGTGAAAGAGTTCGAGATAGAACTTTCCTTCAACGATGGATTGAGTGGGATTGTGAACTTAGAATCTTACTTGAACAAGCCTATCTTCGAGCCACTCAATAATGTAGAGTTCTTCAAAAAGTTCAAACTCGGGTCTTGGACGTTAGAGTGGGAGAATGGAGCGGATTTTGCTCCTGAGTTCTTATATGAGAAGTGCAGGAAAGAACTGGTAAGTTCTTAAGCGCTGCGTCAATGTATTGCTCTTGATGACGCGTTCCGATGGGGTGTCACTTAGTTTGCAATAGGCATACACTCAATTCTCAGCGGTAACCAGAGAACGTAATTGCGGTCTATTAGCTATTCTTTCGTCACGGATCGCGTTGCAAACGCGAGGTGATGCAACACCCGATTATAAATCGGGGTTAGCGGGTGGACAACATCCGGAAAGCGGCCAGGAAACACGGGGTCGATATTCAAGCGGACTGAAGGACCGGCTGGCGGTCTTTCATGGCGGGGCCTGGGGGGAGCGCCCACACTCGTACGGAATATTCCTTCCAGAATGGTCTGTACTGATAATTAGCCCCTTACAAGCTCGAATAAGGAAAATGCTCGTTCTGTTTACTAAGTTAAGGTTTTGCAGATTGAGTGCTTTTGATTCTTTTTTCCGGGCAATAGACTCGGTCAAACACTCAAAGCAAACATTCCGCCACCCCAGGTTGGGTACTTTTACTTGCAGAATCGGCTCCCGTTCATCCATGGTTAAAAACATCTTTTTCCGCTTGTGGCACTGGGAAACCTGGCACTACCTTGCCAAGTACATTCCCATTATGCCGGTCTGGGGCTGGTACTGCCTGCGGGCTCGCTCGCTGTGGTTCTTTACGCCTTCCAACCCGGGCATCACGTTCGGCGGCTTCGAGGGCGAAGGCAAAGGCGAAATGTACAACCAATTGCCGCCGGGGAGTTATCCGCGCAGCTTGTTGATTGAGCCGACCACACCTTTTGATTTGCTTGAGATTCAGGTTTTCGGCCAGGGGTTCACCTATCCTTTTGCCGTAAAGCCGGACGTGGGCATGATGGGGTTCATGTTCCGCCGCATCAGTAACCACGACGAGTTTCAACACTACCACGCCATCATGCCCGTTGCTTACCATTTGCAGGAGCTGATCACCTACCCGTTGGAAGTGAGTGTGTTTTATTACCGCTTCCCTGACAGCGACAACGGTACGATCACCGGCTTTTTAAAAAAAGAGTTCCTCGAAGTGGTGGGCGATGGCCGTTCCACCCTGCTCCAATTGATCCTGGACTACCCAAGGGTGCAGTTCCGGCTGGAGGAAATGAAATCAAAGCATGCCGACAGGCTGAACGACATCTTGCCCGCAGGAGAAATTCACGTGCTTTCCCATGCGCTCAATTTAAGCCGCGGCGGCAGGTTGGTGAGTCTTGAAAGCGAAAAAGACGCCGAACTGACTGCCGTGTTCGACCAGCTAAGCCGCTATTCGAAAACCTTTTTTTACGGGCGTTACGATATCAAGTGCCGCTCCATCGAATGCCTGAAGCGGGGCGAGCATTTTTCCATTTTAGAATACAACGGCTGCGGCGCCGAACCGCACCATATTTATGGCAACGGCAACACGTTGTTGCAAGCCTATGCCATTGTATTGCATCATTGGAAGGTGCTCTACCAGATTTCACGCCACAACCACCGGCAGGGCATCCGCTACTGGGGCCTCAGGCCGGGCTGGCAGTATCTGAAAGCAGCCAGGGCGCATTTTAAAATGTTGAAAAAGCTTGACCACGAATTTCCCGTATCATGAGGATGATGATCATTTTTTTACAACCACCCAATGAGAAAACCTAACAACCGGTTATTTTGTTGACGTACAAACATTCAATCCCTTCCCGAGGGGCACTTGCCTATGGTTGACCTGGAAAACGAACCTATAATCGACGCATACAAAAGTTTTCTGGGAAGTAAGGCTTTCCCTTGCGTGGCGGCCAAAGCGGCACTCGCCAAAGAGCAGGTGCAATGCTTTGTGGCCGACCATATGGCTTGCCCTCATGACGACACAGCCATCCTGCGATTCCTGTACGCTTTTGTCGACAGGTACCGGGAAGCGATGACCCCCTTTCACAGTGCCGCCGTGCTGTTCAGGGGCCCACAGGCGCCGGGCGAGGAAACTTTTGAAGTCATGCTCTGGCAACGGTTGCAAATGCTGCTCGATTTGGATGCCGCGCTTTACCCCTACGACCCCCGCGTCAGCGATGACTCCTCCTCCCCCGAATTTGGATTCAGCCTGAAGGGCGAAGCGTTCTTTGTCATCGGGTTGCATCCCCGCAGCTCCCGGCCGGCGCGCCGGTTCGCCTTTCCGGCCCTGGTCTTTAACCCGCACGCCGAATTTGAAAAACTGCGCACTACGCAATCTTACGAAAAAATGAAAGATGTTGTGCGCAAAAAAGACATCGCGCATTCCGGGTCCATCAACCCGATGCTCACTGATTTTGGCACCGCTTCGGATGTGTACCAGTACAGTGGCCGGCAGTACGGCGACGATTGGCAGTGTCCCTTAAAACTGAACCATGCAAGACCTCAACATCATTCCGCCCCGTAGTGGCGTTTCGTTTATCTTACAGAAAGGGCAAAGGTTGAAAATCGTGGACCTTGAAGGCGAACAGGTGTCGGATTTCGTTTGCTACAACCTGCACGACAAAGAGGAGTACGTGTCATCGGGCCGGACGATCGATTATGCCGAAACCATCTTTCTGACCACCGGGCATCCCTTTTATTCCAACCGCAGCCGGGTGATGTTTGAGATAAAGGAAGACACGGTTGGGCGTCATGATTTTTTACTGACCCCCTGCAGCGCCGACACCTTCCGCATCATTTACGGACACCGGCACCCGCACCGCGGCTGTTTCGGCAACCTTTGCGAAGCCCTCAGGGAGTACGGTATCGGTCCTGATGCCATACCCGTCTCCTTCAACGTTTTCATGCACGTAGCGGTGGACGGTGACACGGGCAGAGTGGATGTGCTGCCGCCAAAAAGCAGAGCGGGCGATTACATTGTCATTGAAGCAAGGATGGATCTGATTGTGGGACTAACGGCCTGTTCGGCGGAAATGTCGAACAACTATGCCTTCAAGCCGATTGGGTGGAAAGTGGAAGGATAGTGCGACCTCTCTTGTTTCTCAAAAACTAAAAAGCCGGAGATTCGGGAGATCGGGAATTTATTCAAGATAGGCTACTCAAAAATGGCCGTGGAAGAGCGCATCCGAAACGCCCGCCAGGACCCCACGTTCCTGATGGACGACGTGCGGATCGTGATGACCTACCAATGTTACAACATGAATCCGCAAAAGCTGGAACAGCTCCTGCATACCTTCTTCGGAAGTTCCTGCCTGAGCCCCTAGTTCGGCGTAGTGTTCCGCGACGCGTTGTGCGTATGTCTTCCGAAGGGAGACTGCGTACCAAAAATAAAAAGGCCGTTTGTAACGGCCAACGTCGCCTTACCTTGAACAATGTAAAACTGTAGGGCGTTGAAAATAGTACTGTTCGTTTCAAACTGATGAAGAATCTCATGCAAACTGAAACCCTAACCGATCTTCAATTAGAGCTTTTACGGACGTTCTCCCGGCAAGTTTCGGATGATGACGTGCTGGCTATCCGCAAAATGTTGGCTGATTACTTCGCCGATAAGGCCACGAACCTTGCCGATAAGGCCACGAACCTTGCCGATAAGGCTTGGGAGCGCAATGGATGGAAGACAGAGGATACCCTACGGCTGGTTTTGGAACACAACCGTAAATCGATGATTTGATGCGTGTTGTGCTTGATACCAATGTATTGTGGGTCATGAACAAATTTGTACCTTAGCAGGAGATAAGTCAACCTTACACATGGACAGTACCTTACTTTACAGCAAGTTATCGACCCTCCCCGAACATTTAAAGGCAGAGGTTGCCGACTTTATCGACTACCTGGCTACCAAATATCAAGCAAGTCAACCGAAACCACAATTTGGTAGCGGCAAAGGAATGTTTGTGATGCACGACGATTTTGACGAGCCATTGGAAGATTTTGAAGAATACATGAACTAATGGATAACCTGCTGGATACGCATACATTCATCTGGTTCATCGAAGGGGACGACCGATTGTCGGAAAAAGCAAGAGGGAGCATTGAGGCGGAGGACACTAAAAATTTCGTTAGTATCGCAAGTCTCTGGGAAATTGCAATCAAAGTCAGCCTTGGAAACTGGACCTCAAAGTTCCTTTTGCCGGAATTTTCGAGCAAATCGTTAAAACGGGTTTCAGCTATTACCCGTTGCTTTTGAGGATACCTTGACACTTTCCAACCTTCCTTTTTATCACCGCGACCCATTTGATAGAATTATCATTTCGCAGAGCATGGTTCAAAAGTTGACCATAACCTCAAAGGATAAAGCTTTTGAAGGTTACGGGATTGCTGTTGTTTGGTAAGTACCCAACTTCGGCGTAGTGTTCCGCGACGCGTTGTGCGTATGTCTTCCGAAGGGAGACTGAGTACTAAACATAAAAGGCCGCCGACGGTCGGCCCCGTTGAACGGCCAACATCGCCAAAAGCCACCGCTATTTCGACCATCCTGAAAGTGGACAGCCTTGTAAGCGATCGTCGCTCGGCTGGAACTCCAAACACATGGTCAACTTTTTCCTCGTACGATAGTGCGACAGTATAATTCGATAAATCTCAAATTTGGCTATCCGACGATTGATATCAGAACCTAAAAAGAAGTGACCTATGGAACCGATACGGAGTAAAGCCGCAGAAGAAGATTTTCAGGCAGTAGAATTCATGCGGGAAGTACGGGAAAAGCTATCGGCAGAGTACCAGGCTGACCGACAGAAGTATTTGAAAAGAGCGAGAGAGGCAATGGCAGCCTTCAAGGCTCGTCGGCTCTATGCGCGTTAGAAAGAGATAGCTGATCTTACGCTATTGATGGCTCGTCCCGATTTATAAAATTGGGACGGTTCCCCGCTGGGATGCACCTAATTAGCTTCTGTGACGTGATCCTGGTACAGGTTTTCCTTTGATGCAGATCGCACGGTCGGCCGCTCATATCTTTGTATTCGATTGAGTTTCTTAGAAAAAGTGCAATTTTTGAATAAGACCTGACACGGGTAGCCAGTACCTCGGGTCGGCCGCTGAGACACGCTATGGTGATCTTGATCAGGCTGGTTGTGCTGGCTCCCCTGTCACTTTCCCACAAGCTCGGACAGTACCCATAGACGCGGCTTGATGCTGTGATCTGCAATCGATGTGCCAGGGCCGGGAAAGCAGTCGGGTCGGGTTTATGTTTCACTTTTCCCCCCTTCCAATTATGAACTCTTTTCTTCGCTACTGCGTCGGGCTGGACATCAGCAAGGACACGCTGCAGGTCTGCCTGTCGGTGATTGACGCCACGGGCCGCGTTACAGTGAAGGCCACCACCAAGGTGGCCAACAAGCCAGCAGGCTTCACGGCCCTGCGCAACTGGGTGGCCCGCCACCGCAAGCTGGATTTGCCGCTGACCCATTTGATGGAGTCCACGGGCGTCTACCACGAGGCCGTCGCCTGGTACCTCCACCAGCACGACCAGCAGGTCAGCATTCTGCTGCCCAACAAGGCCAAGCATTACCTCAAAAGTCTGGGCTACAAGTCCAAGAATGACAAAATCGATGCGCAGGGGCTCTCCCGCATGGGTCTGGAACAGCAACTGTCGCCCTGGAAGCCGCTTTCCAAGAACCTCTATGCCCTTCGGCTGCTGACACGCCAGCACCAGCGGCTGCAGGAACTCAAGACCCAGTCCACCAACCAGCAGCACGCGCTGGAACACAGTGCTTTCGACAATGCGTTCATCAGCAAGCAACTCACCAGGCTCGTCGCGGTTTACGACACCCAGATCAAAGCCATGGAAGACGCCATCAGAACGCTCATCGACGAGGACCCCGTCCTGCGGCCCCGCGTGGCCGAGCTGGTCAAGATCAAGGGGCTCGCCCTGCTGTCGGTGGCGGTGCTGGTGGCCGAGACCAACGGCTTTGAGCGGGGCGCCCCGTGGCGGCTTCACCAACCAGCGGCACCTGGTCAGCTATGCGGGTTACGACGTGGTGGAAAACCAGTCCGGCAACCACTCGGGCAGAACCCGCATCTCTAAAAAGGGCAACAGCCGCCTTCGACGCATTCTGCACATGCCCGCCTTCAATGCCGTTCGGTTCAATGAGCCGACCTGCAAGGCGCTCTACGAGCGCGTTTATGAACGCAGCGGAATCAAGCCGGGTCGCCCCTTAGGTTTGTGTTACGTTAATAAACTAAGAAGCTGTTTGAGTTAAATTGCAAAAGCGGGAAGGCGGTCTATATTGATGAATGCGAATCAAAAAATACAGTTCCGACCTCCCCGCCGCAAGTTGGCAAGTTATTGA
>JBBSUC010000050.1:0-50360 GCA_038235275.1 Cytophagales bacterium
GGATAGGGCACAAAAACGAAGCCCGCGAAATCACCCTCAATGACGAAAAGGCAGCAAAACTCCTCAGAATTTTTATAATTTTCAATAAAAAGCTCAACTGATTCCTGACCCACCAGGTTACGATCCACGAACTCCTGCAAGAACGAAGCCTGGTAATTCCATCGGTTGCCCATTACTTCGCGCTCAAAGAGCATTAGGCCAATGTCGGCGGGTTCGCGGGACACAACAAAAACCGTATAGTCAGAAAAGCCTCGCTTCCGAATTTGGTAAGAAGCTTCCTTCAACTGGTCGGCCACTTTCACAAAATCCTGCGAAATCATGCCGAGCAGCTTCCTGTTCACTTCCGGCGAGTTAGCGTCGTCCATCAGGACGTTTTCATTGCTGTGGTTTATCATGTTGGTGTATGGTGACGTTAACAATTAGTACCTGAGTACCAAAGTCCCTAAGTTTTGATAGTTAAAAGAGTAAGTTAAGCTGAATGCTAAATTTCACTCAGGTACTTTGGTACTCAGGTACTCCCTTTCACATCCTCGCCGCCAGGAGCAGCGTTAGATCCTTATAACGCATCCCAAACTTACGGGCGATGTATGCATTGGTGAGCGTACCGTTGTGGCTATACACTCCCTGCATGAACCAGCGGTTGGCGTAAATCATTTCCTCAATGCCACCGATGGTGCCGGTTTTTAACAGAAACGGCAGAAAAATATTGCTCAACGCCGTACTGGCCGTGTGTGCTACCCGCGAGGCGATGTTGGGGACACAGTAGTGCAGCACGTCGTGATAGCGAAACACCGGGTCTTTGTGGGTGGTCATGCGGGAGGTCTCGAAGCAGCCGCCCTGGTCGATGCTTACATCCACGATCACGGAATTGGGTTTCATCCGGCCTACCATTTCCTCCGTCACTACGCAGGGGCTGAGTCCGTCTTCGGCCCGCATGGCCCCAATCACCACGTCGGCGCGGGCGATGGCTTCGGTCAGGGTGTCGGAGTCAATGATGGAGGTGTAAAGATTTTGGCCCACCGAATATTTCAGGCGTTGCAGGCGATAAATGTGGTTATCGAACACCTTGATGTCAGCCCCAACGCCCATCGCGGCGCGGGTAGCGTACTCGGCCACCGTCCCGGCTCCCAAAATAACCACCTTGGTCGGCGGAACGCCCGTGATACCGCCCAAAATGATGCCCTTGCCTTGATTGGAGTTACTGAGGTATTCGGCGGCAATCAGCAGCACCGTGCTGCCGGCAATTTCGCTCATGGCCCGCACAATAGGCAAGCCGCCGCTTTGATCTTCGATGAATTCGTAGCCGATGGCGGTGATTTTCTTATGATTGAGTTTGTCGAAATACTCTTTTTCCAAAGAAGGCAGATTGAGCGTCGAAATCAGCGTCGCCCCTGCCTTGATCATCCCGAACTCCTTGTCCACCAAAGGCTCGATTTTCAATATCAGGTCGGCCTGAAAAACTTCCCTGGCGGAATAAACGATCTTGGCCCCGGCTTCGCTGTACTCGTGGTCGGAGTATTTGGCTTCTTTACCCGCGTCTTTTTCGACCCAGACTTCGTGCCCATTTCGCACCAGTATTGCCACGCCGTCGGGCGTAAGGGCAATGCGGTTTTCCTGCAAAGCGACCTCGCACGGCAAGCCAATGAGCAGCGAATTGCCGTCCTTTTTCACTTCAAGAAGCGACTCTTGGGGATAAAGGGCCGACTGCTTGGCCAATTGCTCAAATCCGGTTACCTGCGCTTGCGGCATCTTTCAATTTTGACGGGGTCGCCCGTGCGATGAGTGAATGAGTGAATAATTTTTCTTATTCAACCATAAATATGAGTTTCAATATTCCTGACACTGCTGGGTAGTTGTTCAATTTTCAACCCAAAGTATTGAGATGGCCACAGAGATTCGATTTTTTCGGGCCATTCTATGAAACAGTGGCTTCCTGAGTAAAGGTACTCTTCCACGCCGATGTCGTATGCCTCGGTTTCGTTTTTCAGGCGGTAAAAATCAAAATGATAGATCGGCTTACCCGCTAGGGATGCGTACTCGTTGACGATAGAGAAAGTGGGACTTTGCACGATGTTCTTTACGCCCAATTGCTCACAGATTTTTTTGATCAAAGTCGTCTTCCCCGCGCCCATCTCGCCAAAAAACAGCCAGACCGGAACGCCGTCGCCAAGCCTAATCAATTCGGCGGCAATACGATCAAGCTCTGATAAATCAGAATAACTCAGCAAGGTGCTTTGGGCGTTCATGCCGCAAAGGTAGTTTTAAAGGTGCAAAGGTCCGAGTTTTAGTTTAGCTGTTCGGGCGTTGGGTTGGTTGGAATATTTTGGATTCACACCTAAACATCCCCACGGCTAAACAACTAACCAGATTAAACCTTCCACTCCTTCTTCATCGACCTGCCAAGCAAATCGTTAGCTGCTTTGTCGTTCTCAAATTTCTCCTTTTCAGGGTCCCATTTCAACGATTTCCCCAGGCGGTAGGCGATGTTTCCGATATTACAGACGGTGGCCGTGCGGTGGCCAACCTCGACATCACAGATTGGTTTCTCGCGAGACTTAATGGAATCCAGGAAGTTTTGGTAGTGGTTTTCGCTGACGTAAACTTTGTATTCGTCCTTGGAAAAGGATTTATTTTCCAGGCTTTTGGGAGTGGTTACGAGCTTTTTTCTGGCTACCCAGACCTCACCTTCGCTCCCTATGAAGTGACAGTGGTTGCCCTCCATGGGTCGATGGGTCATTTGGGCACCATTGGCGTATTTATACACCAGTCCCTCCTTTATATTCGGGCCGGGAACCGTTATTTCTACCGGGCCACTTTCGTCCATGCCAAGCCCCCATTGCCCGATGTCGAACATATGCGCGCCCCAGTCGGTCATCATTCCCCCACCGAATTCTTCGTAATTCCGCCAGTGAGGATAAAAGTCGTATTCCAGCGTAGGTGCCAGGTCGTTATTGTAAGGGCGTTCGACAACGTTCGGCCCTAGCCAGCCAGCCCAGTTGAGGCCAGCGGGAGTGGGTTCGGCTTTCAAATCCCAAGGCTTGGGTGGCCCGCCCACACTAACGAATACTTGTTTTACTTCGCCAATAGCCCCCGATCGCACTAGCTGCACTGCCTGTCTGAACTCGGGCCAGGAGCGCTGCATATTCCCGGTCTGGAAAATGCGCTTGTACTTGCGAGTAGCGTCCACCATTGCGCGTCCTTCTGCTACGGTTAGCGAAAGTGGTTTTTCGCAGTATATGTCCTTTCCAGCTTCGGCCGCTCGCACCGCAGCGGCGGCGTGCCAATGGTCGGGCAGAGCAATCACCACCGCATCTACATCCTTCCGGGCCAGAATTTCGCGGAAATCTTCGTAGCTCGTGATGCCCTCAAATTTAGATTTCTGGAGCCGGAGGGCGTACCATTTCTCTGTTTCATCTTTGAACTTATCCAGTTTGTCTTTGTATACGTCTGAAGCGGCAACAATTTGTGCGTCGTTGCTCAAAAAAGACTTCCGCAGGCTACCACCCTGCTTGCCGCAGCCAATGAAGCCGAGGGTAATTTTATCGCTGGGGGCCAGAAATCCCGGCCCACCCAGCACATGACGCGGCACGATCATAAAGGTGGAAAGTACCGCTCCGGCTTTCAAAAAGTCCCTTCTTTTTACGTTCTTGTCCGTTTGCATGGTTGTATTGAAAAAATTTAGAAAAAAATCTGACTACTCAATTATTAAAAGTCAATCAGCCACAACTTTACCTAGTGTCAGGGTATTCCTCCCAAGAAATATTCACTAATTCACAATTCACTAATTCATAATTGAAAAGATGAAAACGCTAAACGTCGGCCTAATCGGCTTCGGTCTCTCGGGCCGTTATTTCCACGCCCCTTTTCTTTCCGTCAATCCTAGGTTTAAATTAAAGACCGTCGTCGAGCGCTCCAAAAACGAGGCGCAGGAATTTGATGCCAATATCGAAAACGCCCGCTCCGTGGAAGAGTTGCTGGCCGACCCCGAGATTGATCTGGTGTTCGTCTGTACGCCCAACGACACGCACTTTTCCTACGCTATGGATGCTTTAGAAAATGGTAAGCACGTAGTAATCGAAAAGCCTTTTGCCAACACCGAAGCCGAAGCAAAGCAGCTTTTTGCAGTGGCCGAGCGCAACGGGCTAGTGGCCACGGCTTACCAGAACCGCCGCTGGGATTCGGATTTCCTAACCATCCAGAAACTGATTCAGGAGGACAAGTTAGGCAAAATAGTGGAATACGAAAGCCGTTACGATCGCTTCCGGCCCAAAGTACTGGCCAATACCTGGAAGGAAAAACAGGCCGAAGGCAGCGGGAATGTCTATAACCTCGGACCGCACTTGCTGGATCAGGCGTTCGTGCTTTTCGGCGATCCGCAAACCGTCACCGCCACGATTCGTACGGTGCGCGAAGGCGGTGATGTAGACGATTATTTCGACATCCGACTCGGCTACGACGATAAATTGGTCATCATCAAATCCAGTCTGATGGTCTATGAAAACAGCCTGCGTTACGCCATTCACGGTACTAAAGGGTCTTTCATCAAACGCGGGCTGGACGCCCAGGAAGAAGTCCTCCGGCAGGACATTCTGCCCGACGCTCCAAACTGGGGCAAGGAGCCGGATGACCGTTGGGGAACGCTGTACAGCGACGCATTCACCGGAATAGTGACGAGCGAGGCTGGGGATTACATGGCTTTTTACGATTCGGTCTATGACGCCATCGTCGAGGGTAAGGAACTGGTAGTAAAGCCCGCCGAAATCCTGCGTACCACGCGGGTAATCGACCTGGCCTTCGAGAGCAACGAGCGGCAAACCACCATCAGCTACTGAGCAGAAAGTGGATATTTAGTGTAAATTTGCTTTCCTATGGAATTTGCCTATTTCCTCCTCGTCCTTTTCTTCGTGCAGTACATCCGCAAAACGATGTACACGAAAGAAACCTACCCGCGTTGGGATCGAATCCTGGTCTATTGCCGGTTCATGGCCATTTTCTTGCTTTGCGCTCCCTGGGTTTTTGATTGCGAGCGTGTTTTTTCCTGGCTTTGGCACGCGTTCATGCTCGTTTTTGTGGTCGTTCTCTACACCCGCAAGGAATTCAAATCGGTGCGTTCATTGATGATGTCGATTCTGCCATTGATCGTAATTGGCATAGCGGGCGACGTTGCTTCGCTAATATCGAAAGAGTTCTACCAGAAATACGATGAATACTTCGACATGTTCAAGGTATTCTTCGTCATTTGGGTGGTGGCGATGTGGTACCAGAACCGAAGGCAGCAAAAGCAACTGGCTAATGAGCGCCAACAGCGAATCGAAGAGGAAAAGCAAAATCAACTCATGAAGGCCCGCAAGGCCGAACTGGAAATTCTGGTGGCCGAGCGGACGGAGGAAATCAACCGACAGAAGGAAGAACTCGTCACGGCGCTGGACCACCTCAAAACTACGCAGGTCCAGCTGGTGCAGTCGGAGAAAATGGCTTCGCTGGGCGAACTGACGGCGGGCATCGCCCACGAGATTCAGAACCCGCTCAATTTTGTCAATAATTTCGCCGAGGTCAATACCGAATTGATCGAGGAGTTAAAGGAAGAGCAGGAAAAAGACGCCCCCGACCACGAACTGGTGGAAGAAATTCTGCGTGACTTGGCCGATAATATGTCGAAAATGGTGCATCATGGCAAACGCGCGGACTCCATTGTGAAGGGGATGCTGATGCACTCCCGAACCGGTAGCGGCGAGAAAGAGAACGTAGACGTCAACGCCCTGGCCGACGAGTATATGCGCCTGGCTTACCACGGGCTGCGGGCCAAGGACAAGTCGTTCAACGCTACGCTGGAAAAAGACTTTCAGAACGAAATAATGAAGGCCAGGGTGATGCCGCAGGACTTCGGTCGGGTGCTGCTGAACATTTTTAACAACGCATTTTATGCCGTGGCGCAGCGGACAAAAAGTGAGGGCGATGGGTACCGACCGACGGTTTGGCTGAGTTCCAAACTGAATAACGGTGCCGTCGAAATCAGGATAAAGGACAACGGTATGGGTATTCCTGATTCCGCGCGAGCCAAAATCTTTGAGCCTTTTTTCACCACTAAACCGACAGGACAAGGTACCGGATTGGGTTTGTCTTTGAGTTACGACATTATTTGTAACGGCCACGGTGGCACATTGGAGGTGGAGAGCAAAAAGGGGGAATTCACGGAGTTTACTGTGAGAGTTCCCGCTGGATAGTTGTCTTTCGGACGACGGTCGGCCGCTTCCGCCCCTCCGCCATACGCTCAGGATGATAGTAAAGAGTAAGAAGTTTTAAAAATACTCAGAATGGAAAACACTACTGACACACAAACTAAAATACTGGTTGTGGATGACGAGCGGGACATCAGGTCTTTGTTCGAGATGAAGTTCCGGCGGGAAATTCGTAAAGGCGAGTTGTCGTTTTCTTTCGCTTTCTCGGGCGAGGAAGCCCTGGATTATATGGAAGGTCACGCCTCCGAGGTGGTGTTGATCCTGTCGGACATTAATATGCCGGGCATGAGCGGCATCGAGTTGCTGAAACGCATCCGGCTGGATCACCCCTCGCCTAATCCCAAAGTGATGATGGTTACGGCCTACAACGACGACGATTACTACCATCAGGCGTTCCAAAACGGAGCGAACGATTTTTTGACAAAGCCCATCGACTTCTCCAAACTCAAAGAAAAACTGCAAAGCCTATGACCACCAAAATCCTGGTTGTGGACGATGAAACTGACTTGCAGTCGCTCATAAAGCAGAAGTTCAGGAGAGAAATTCGCGAACAAAAATATGACTTTTCTTTCGCTTTCGACGGTGAGGACGCGCTGGAGAAGCTGAAAGAACAGCCGGAAATTGATCTGGTGTTGAGTGATATTAACATGCCCCGAATGGACGGGCTGACGCTGTTGGTCAAACTCCACGACTTTAGCCCGATGATCAAGGCGGTAATCGTGTCGGCTTATGGCGACATGGAGAAAATCCGCACGGCCATGAACCGGGGCGCCTTCGATTTCGTGACCAAGCCCGTGGATTTCAAGGATTTGGGCCTCACGATCGAGAAAACCATCGAGCATATCCAGCAACTCAAAAAGACGTTACAAGCCATCAAGGAAAACAACATCTTGAAAATGTATGTGGACCGCAACGTCCTCGACTTTATGAACGGCAGTGAGTACGAGAACGTGATTGCAGCCAACGAAACGGTGGAGGCCACGGTGGTTTTCATCGACATCTGCGGCTTTACGGCTATTTCGGAAAAAGTCGCCCCCGATGTAGTGGTGCGCCTTATCAACAAATATTTCGACGTGATGGTGGGCGAAATCATCAACCAAAATGGCTACGTGGATAAGTTCATGGGTGACGCCATCATGGCCGTTTTCCGCGAAGAGTTTCACCTCGATCGCGCCATTGAAGCCTCACTGGCCGTGCGGGCCAAAATCGCCGAAATCGAGGAAGAAATCACCGCTGAACTCACCTATCTGCCCGAGGTAGCCATCGGGATAAATTCGGGTGAGATGATCAGCGGCAATATCGGTTCTACTAAGCTACGTCGACTGGATTACACGGTGATCGGCGATACGGTTAACATCGCGCAGCGCTTTCAGTCCATTGCCAACCCCAGCCAGATTATTATCAGCGAAGGGGCGTATCATCAAGTAAAAGAATCGTTTATTTGCGCCGAAGTCGGGGCGGTGGAGTTGAAAAATAAGGCCAAGTCGGTGATGGTTTATGAAGTGGTGGAGTAAGATTTCCAGACATCCGACGTTTCTAATTTTTATTTTATATCTATGAAGAAAATTACAACATTACTCCTGCTGTTTACCGTACTGAATAGCTTCGCCCAAGTACCTGACACTTTCCAGTGGCTGCCCGATGGCAGTGGTTACCGCGATGCTACTGAGAGCGGCACCATCGAACAGGTGACACTCCCCAGCCGTACTAGCAAAGTACTGGTTTCCAAAGCGCAGCTTACCCCCAAAGGGACCAATGAAGCTCTGAAAATCAGGAGCTATACCATGTCGGAAGACGGCAAAAAGGTACTGGTTTACACCAACTCCAAGCGGGTGTGGCGCTACGATACGCGCGGCGATTATTGGCTGCTGGATTTATCCGACAACAATCTGACCCAAATCGGAAAAGACCGCCCTGAGTCGTCGCTAATGTTTGCCAAAATTTCGCCCGACGGGCAAAAAGTAGCCTACGTCAGCGAACACAATGTTTATGTGGACGACCTCAAAACAGGCCAATCCAAAGCCCTGACGATGGATGGCACCGATCGAGTAATCAACGGCACCTTCGACTGGGTGTACGAGGAGGAATTCGATTGCCGCGACGGCTTTCGCTGGAGTCCCGATAGCAAGGCGATTTCCTACTGGCAACTCGATGCCCGGAAAATTCGCAATTTTCTGATGATCGATAATACGGATTCGATTTATTCCTTCACTATTCCCGTCGAATATCCCAAAGTTGGTGAGACGCCTTCGCCCTACCGCATCGGCGTGGTGGAGGTAGCCTCAGCCAAAACCAAGTGGATGGACATTCCCGGCGATCCGCAGAACACCTACGTGCCGCGCATGGAATACGCGGGTAGCCCGCAGGAGTTGGTCATTCAGCAACTCAACCGCAAGCAAAACGAAAGCAAGCTGATGTACCTCGATACCAAATCGGGCAAGGCATCGACATTTTTTACCGAAACCGACAAAGCCTGGCTCGACATCAAGAGCCGCTGGGATGATAGCCCCGTGGGCTGGGATTGGCTCAACGGCGGCAAGGAGTTTTTATGGGTGAGCGAAAAAGATGGGTGGCGGCACACCTACCGCGTGAGCCGTGACGGTAAAAAAGAAACGCTCATCACCAGGGGAGACTACGACATGATTAGCCCCGTGCTGGTCGACGAGAAGAACAACGCCTACTACTTCATGGCCTCGCCCGACAACGCCACGCAATCCTATTTGTACAAAACCAGCCTCGACGGTTCGGGCAAGGCCGAGCGTGTTACTCCGGCAGATCAGGCTGGGACGCACCGCTACGAACTCGCGCCGAACGGCACTTTTGCGAAGCACAGCTTTTCCAACGCCCGTACCTACCCCATCATGGAGTGGGTCACGATGAAAGACCAGGCGTCGCTCGACCCTAATGCCAGCGTCGAAAAGGGTATGAAAGCCGCACAGCGGGGTGGCGTACTCGACATCGAGTTTTTTAAGATTAAAACCGAGGACGGCGTCGAGTCCGACGCCTGGATGGTCAAACCCGCTAACTTTGATCCTAACAAAAAGTACCCGATCGTCTTCACCGTCTATGGCGAACCCGCCGGAAGCCAGGTAATGGATCGTTTCGGCACGGGTCGTAACCGCTTGTACGTGGGCAACATGGCCAACGATGGCTATATCTATGCCGCCGTAGATAACCGAGGAACGCCCATGCCCAAGGGTCGGGAATGGCGCAAAGCCATTTACCGCAGTATCGGTACCATCAATATTCGTGACATGGCGATGGGCGCCAAGGCGATGTTTGAGAAATTTCCCTTTATCGATACCGACCGCGTAGCCGTTCACGGCTGGAGCGGCGGCGGTTCATCCACGCTGAACCTGCTGTTTCAATATCCCGAAATGTTCCAAACGGGTATTGCCGTGGCGGCGGTGGGCAACCAACTGACCTACGACAACATTTACCAGGAGCGCTACATGGGCTTACCACAGGAAAATCGGGAGGATTTTGTAAAGGGATCACCCGTGACCCACGCCAAGAATTTGGTGGGCAATCTGCTGTACATCCACGGCACCGGCGACGATAACGTCCACTACCAAAACGCCGAAATGCTGGTGAACGAGTTGATAAAACACAACCGCCAGTTCCAGTTCATGCCCTATCCCAATCGCTCGCACGGTATTTTTGAAGGCGAAGGCACAAGTCGCCATTTGGCAACTTTATTTACCAAGTTTTTGAAGGAAAACTGTCCTCCCGGCCCGGCCGCTGCTGGCTCGGCGAAGGTGATGAACGGCTCGAAGTAGTTTTTGGCCCGCTGTTTTTAAATCATGAATAAACAGATTTTCTTCCTGCTTCTGTTCTCACTGGAATGTAGCTGGGCGCAAACGACCACGTTGAACGTCACCCGCGACCAAGTTAATGCCAACGGCCTCAAAATCCCGGCCAATGCGGTAATTTGGGGAATGGCATCAAGCGACAAGGGAGAAGTGATCGGCAATACCTACCTGGACTCTGCCTGGGCGCAAGGAAATTTGAAACTCTTCAGCACAATACAAGCTGTAGGGGGGATGCCGGTAGATACGTTGTCGGGTTTAGCCATGCGGTACAATGTGCATTTTAACGAAATAGAAATCCTGCTGAACACTTACAAGGATATCAAGGCCGTGCAGGGCAGAAAAGTCAAGGCTTTCTCGCTGGAAAGAAATGGCCAATCCGTGGACTTTATCAACACAAAAACGCTGGAAGCCGACAAGACAACCGAAGGCTTCTACGAAATAATTACTCCCGGAAAATTGACCCTCGCGGCTCTTTACAAAATTTCCGTCCGAAAGCCCAACTATAATGTAGCCTTCGAAGTAGGCAGCAAAGACACTAAAATCACCATGCAGGAAGATTTCTACGTCCTGCAAAACGGCAAAGCTGAAAAAATCAGACAAAACAAAAAGGGCATCCTGGACATCATGAAGGACAAATCTAACGAAATCGAAGCTTTCCTAAAAGTCAATGACCTCGATTTAAGAGAACGCAGCAACCTAACCCGCGTCTTTGAACGTTACAACAGCTTGTAATTCGGTTTATGGTAAAAGGTTAACGGCCCTGTTTTTAAACTATTTACCGTCAGCATTTAATCTAAACCTTCAACAGTCCACTCTCCACTGAATAATGGAATCTAAAAGACAACAAAAAGTAGGCCGACAAATCCAAAAGGATCTCGGCGATATATTTCAAAAAGAAGGTCATCATCTCGTCAACGGCTCGTTGGTGACCGTCACTGGGGTACGAATGACGCCCGACCTGGGCATCGCCCGCGCGTACCTCAGTTTTTTACCCGAAAAAAATAAGACACTGGTTTTTGAAGGGATTCAGGAAAACGCCAAATTCATCCGCCAGAAACTCGGCGAACGGGTACGCCACCAGTTGCGTATCGTGCCCGACCTGGAATTTTACCTGGACGATACCGCCGAGTACGCCGCCAAAATGGACGCGCTGTTTGCCGATATCGTTATTCCGCCCGCCGATGACGAAGACAAAAGTGAATAATTCACCCGCCAGAGGAGCATGAATTTACCCCTTCGGATTGCCCGGCGCTATTTTCTCTCGCACAACAAGCGCAGTTTCATCAGCATCATCGCCCTCATCGCCATGATTGGCGTAGGCGTGGGCACGATGGCGATGGTCGTGGTGCTGTCGGTCTTCAACGGCATGGAAGACCTGAACCGTCAGATTTTCAGGTCCTTCGACGCCGACATGAAGGTGACACCCGCCGAGGGTCGACGCTTCGTGCTACCGGAGGGCACTCTGCAAAAAATCCAGAAAACCGACGGCGTGGTCTATATCACGCAGGTGATCGAAGACAACGCCCTGGCCCGCTACCGCGGCAATCAGATGGTAGTTCGCCTCAAAGGCGTGGACAGCACTTTCGAACAGCGCGGCCAACTGGATACCAAGATGACCGAAGGGATTCTGCGGTTAAAAGGCGCGAACGGAACGCCCTTCGCCGTGGTGGCCGACGGCGTCCGCAGTTCGCTGCTCATTTCGATGAATGATCCGCTGGCCGTCATCGAACTCTGGTACCCACGCAGTGACCGCCGCACGCTCAGTCTTACTTCACCCGATGCCTTCAATCAGGTGGCAGTTCGCCCCGGCGGCACTTTTTTTATCGAAAGCCGCTACGATGATTTTGTCATCGCCCCACTAACCACCGTGGCTTCTCTCTTACAGTACGGTAAGCAGCGCACGGCGCTGGAAATTCAGCTTCGACCCAAAGCCGACCCCGAAGAAGTTCAGGCGCAACTGGAAAATATTCTGGGAAAATCCTTCGTAATTAAAAACCGGGATGAACAAAACGCCGACCTTTTGCGGGCTATCCGGGTCGAAAAATTATTCGTTACCGTGACGCTTGCCTTCATCATCATGGTGGCCGCTATCAATATTTTCTTTTCATTGAGTATGCTGGCCATCGAGAAAAAAGAAGACGTCAGAATGCTTTTCGCACTTGGAGCCACCACTTCAATGGTTCGCCGAATTTTCCTTTCGGTTGGCGGCATCGTGGCACTCTCGGGTGCCGTGCTGGGGCTGATTTTTGGCGTGGGTATCTGTTGGTTGCAGCAGAAGTACGAGCTGGTTTCGATGGGGATGGTCAGCTCCATCGTGGATGCTTACCCAATCAAGCTGGTTTGGGGCGACGTAGCGGTAACGGCCTTGATAATCATTCTTATTACGGTCGCCGTTTCGTATATTCCCGCCAGAAGAGCAGCGCAGGGCGTGGATACGTCGCGGTTGGGGTGAAATGTTCTTCGTTCTTAAATAGTGAAGTGATTTTGTGTGGCATTGTGGAGAAAAAGCGTTTCTAGCTGGATTCTCTCAGCAAATTGATTTGTATGAAGTTTTTGAAAAATACGGTTGAAATAAAAATCGTCGGCCTGTTTGTATTTACGCTGCTGACAGTTTCGCAAGTCAGCGCGATTCCCTACCCCACCGACACTTCCCGCCGCGCACCGGGGGTGGTAACCAAGGCGGGGCCCTACCGCCCGACGCGGACTTTGCTGAACGATATTCTGCACACCCGGCTGGACCTGCGTTTCGACTGGCTGCGGCAGCACGTGAACGGTACGGCCTTGATTACATTCAAGCCCTATTTTTATCCCCAGGAACTGCTAGTATTGGATGCCAAGGGTTTTGAAATACAGGGCATTTACCAACTCGACACCCTCACCCGGCAGGATACGCTGAACAACCAGGTCGCGAAGCAATCCAAACGCAGTAAGCTGGATTATTCCTACGACCGTAAGCAAATTACGATTCGCCTGCCCCGCGCTTACAATCGCAATGAAAAGGTGTACGTGCAAATCGACTACGTGGCCAAACCCAATGAACTGCCCCGCGACATCTTAGGCGATCATCCCGAAGAAAAGGGCTTGTACTTCATCAATGCCGACGGAATGGACGAGGGCAAGCCGCGCCAAATATGGACGCAGGGCGAAACGCAGTATAATTCGGCCTGGTTTCCGACGGTAGACAGTCCCAACGAAAAGATGTTGCAGGATTTTTACCTGACTGTCGATACGACTTACCAGACTTTATCGAACGGGAAATTGGTGAGCGATTTCAGCAACGGCGACGGCACCCGCACCGACCATTGGAGGCAGTCGCTGCCCCACGCGCCTTATCTGGCGATGATTGCGGTGGGGAAGTTTGCCGTCACCAAAGAAATGATGGCCAATGGCCTGGAAGTAAGCTATTATGTAGAACCGAAATACGCCAACGACGCCAAAGCCATCTTTGGCCGGACCCCCGAAATGATTGCCTTTTTCTCCAATATTTTCGGGATGCAATTTCCCTGGGAGAAATACGCGCAAATCGCCGTGCGTGATTTTGTGGCCGGGGCAATGGAGAACACTACGGCCACCGTCCACCAGCAAAGCATCCAGGCCGACACCCGCGCCCTGGTGGATGGTAATTCCGACGACGTAATCGCCCACGAACTGGCCCACCATTGGTTCGGCGACCTGGTGACAAGCGAAGAATGGGGCCAACTGGCGCTGAATGAGTCTTTCGCCAACTACGCCGAATACCTTTGGGCCGAAAATTATACCGGCGCTGCTGCGGCCGACTGGAAGAATTTGCAGGAATTGAAGAACTACCTGGGTGAAGCCGATCAAAAGAAGGTCCCCATCGTCCGGTATTTCTACAAAGACAAAGAGGATATGTTCGACAGCCACTCCTACGCCAAAGGCGGTCGGGTGCTGCACATGCTCCGCAAGCTGGTGGGTGACGACGCCTTCTTTGCGTCTTTGCAGATATATTTGAAAAAACACCAGTTTGGCACGGCAGAAATCGCCGACCTGCGCATGGCTTTCGAGCAGGTGACGGGGCAGGATCTAAATTGGTTTTTCGACCAATGGTTCCTCACGCCCGGCCACCCGGTGCTGAAAGTAGAGCAGGAATATTCGGGAGCCAACAAAACCGTTAGTCTGAAAGTCACGCAGTTGCAGGACACTTTGGCTTCGACCGTGTATCGTCTGCCGCTCAAAGTGGACGTGTGGCTAGACAGCGTCAAAACGCGCTACAATGTGGTGATCGACAAGGTGAAACAGACGCTGGAATTTCCTGCCAAATACAAGCCCGAACTGGTCATCCTCGACGGCGAAACGCAGTTGCTCGGGACCATCGACACGGAGCGCAATCGCAACGAATGGATTTACCAATTCTACCACGCCGACAAATTTCTTTCCCGTTACGATGCCCTAACCCACCTCGAAGGCCAACTCAGCGATCCCGAAATTAGAAAACTCATGCTGGCGGCCATGTCCGATCCTTTCTGGAAAATCCGGCAGATGGCCGTGGCCAATTTCTCGGCCTACGATGGGCCGGAGTTCGCCGAAGCCGAGCGACAGCTCCAAAGCCACGCCCGCACCGACCCCAATTCACTGGTGCGTACCGAGGCTATTCTGACCTTGGGTTCCTTCGGCGACGATGCCAATATGCCGCTCTTCCGCGAAGCGCTGGATGACAGTTCTTATTTGGTGGTTTCGGTATCCCTCGACGCCTTCCTGATGCGTAAGCCCGAAGACGCTGCCGACATCGCCAAGCGCTTTGAAGATTCGCGCAATGATGCCATCGTGGCCTCGGTCGGTAACTACTACGCCGGACTCGCCACCCCGGAGCGCTACGACTGGTTCCTCAAAAAAATGGAGGATATGAACCCGTCCGATCGTTATAATTTCTTACAGGTTTTTGGCAAATACCTCATCAAATCCCCATCCGACTTACAGCGGCGCAGCATCCCGGTGCTGGAAAGTATGGCCAGAAACAACCCGGCCTATTTCGTCCGATTTGGGGCCTACCAAGTGCTTGGCCTCCTCACCGACATTCAGGGCGTATCTGCCATCCGCAAGGACATCCGCAGCAACGAGCGCGACCCGAAGCTGAAGGAAATGTATGGGCAGATAGGGGAGCTGTAATTTTATAGAAAAAGGGGATTTCTGAGGAGTTGGGGACATAATTTTTAAGTAAATTTAATGCTCCATTCCAATAAGTTCTCCCTTCAAATTGGGCAAATTTACAGCCTGATTGCAAATTTGTCCATTAAAACGCCCATTATTCGCGATTTGACGGCCTTCATCTGATTTTCGGACCTCTGCAAAAAAACGTTGCAGTCTTCCAACCTTTCTCGGCCGATTGTGCTCTCTGCTGCAAAACCTCTAAAACCTTAACGTAAAATGAAAAGAATCTCCGCCTCCGCCTGTTTGCTAGCGTTCGCCGCCTTGTCTTTCGTTCTGAGCTGCACCAGCGACTCCCCTGCCCCATCGACCGACCTCACTGATCCCAGCGGAACGTACCGTACCAACGGGGGGCTCGATTTTAGTTGCGCTGCCATTTCTGATCCAGCCCGGATGCCCGTCCTCCAAATCACAAAAGCTACGGATGGCAATTACCGACTGGTCCGAACTGATTTTGTGCCCGCAAAAAGGGCGACCGAGTTGGAGGACGTGACGGTGCAAACTAAAACAGACACGCTGGTTCTGTTCAAAGGGAGTAAAAGAATCGGTAGTTTACAAATGGGTACCTGGCGGGATTACAACGCCAAAAAGCCTCGAGACATAGCCGCTCCCATCCTCCAAATAATCTATCAAGATCCGACGGGCCAAAACTCCTTCTTTTACTACGGCTACCGCCAGTAAACTCTCTTGACGAGAGGCTCATTTTGGGCCAAAAATCCTGTTGGCCCGGTTGTTTTGACGTTATTTGCAAGTGTTTTCTGCATGGAAGGCAGCCAGTAAATGGCTAAAGTCGTTTTGAAATTGATTTTGCAAATTTCTGGTATCAGGTTTGAAATAAGCTAGATCGCTGCGGAAAACCGACCTAACAACCCAACACCCAATAATCATGGAAAAATCAAGAGAAGAAGTAATACGGGAAATCGCCGCCGAACACGGCGTAACGGTCGGTACAGTGGCCACGCTGCTGCACGGGTTGCAGGCCACGGGCGGCAACCAGGTACAGTTCAATATCGGCGAGTTAGGCGGAATGGGCCAGTGGCAACCCGGAATGACGATGGTCGGTGATATGTTCAACCATTCGCTGAAAGCCAAGGTCGAGCAACTCTGTACCGCCATTTCGGCGCTGTCGCGCAAGCTGCCCCGCGAGGTGGCCGACGAAAGCCACGCCGTGCCGGGCCGCAGCCACGCTACGTTCAAGGGAAGCCAGAACGACACGCATTACACCTACTTCGCCGCCGAAAATCGCCTGGTTATTTACGACGACGGCAAAAACACCAGCTACGATACCACGGGCTACCCCCTCACGGGCGTCCAGCAGTCGCAGGACAACAGCGGCAAGCGGCTCAGTTTCACCTACCCCGGCGGTTCGGTGCAGGCCAAGGACTTGAAAAAAATCAAGGAAGGAAAACCTGAATAGTTTTTGGCAAAATCAGCTACGGAAGGAACCATCCAGCGCCGTCCGGCAGATGTCGGACGGCGCTTTTTTCTGCCTTGTCAACCAAGAATCAGATAATTTCGACCAATGAGTTTCCGGTAGATTCTTGCAATATTATTCTCTTTACCTTTAAGCAGTTTTTTTGAATTCAAAGGCTTACGGACGTATGTCGTTAAATGTCGGCGATATTTTTGAGGGGATATACCAACTGGAAGCGCGGGTGCAGGAAGGCGACGGGGAGCTTATCAGCCGCTGGCGAGCTGACGACATCACTGCCTACCGCCGCGCCGAAGTGCTGATCGACACCCTGCCGCGCGCCCACGATCCGCTCCTTTATTGGTTTGGCAAAATCGAGGGATTACGCAAAGTTGGTCAATCGGAAGAAGGGGTCTGCCGCTACTTTGTCTGGGAATTGGATAAAGCCCAATCGCTGCTTCCAATGAATGCGATGGAGCTTAACGAAAGGGAAAAGCAAAAGCTCGACGAACTGCTCGATGCTTTGCCGGTGGCGGCGCACGAGACTATTTTGGCCGACACTCTGCCCGAAGTATGCCGGACCGAAACGGGCGAAATGTTGGTTTTCTATCGGAAACATGAAGGAGAAATAACTACCTTCAAGCAAAAGCAGAAAGTACGGGACGAATGGAAGAAAAATCTTTATCAATTATCCCAAGATCTTACTGATCCGCTGCCGATAGCCACGGAAGATTCCGTGCCTGAGCCAGTTTCCTCTACCAGCACGAAGTGGTCATTGCTGACAATCGGTTTCGGCATTATCCTGGTTTTAGTCATATATCAGACCATGCCACCCAAGCCTTCGGCTAACTTGATTTCATTTCAGCGTTCGCTCGATCGAGGCATCGCCGAAGCAAAAAAGGGTTCTTACGAGTCAGCCCTGGAACAATTTAAAACCGCCGCTGCCGCCCCGGAAGACGAAGAGACGGACGCCCGGCTGGATAGCCTGGCCGCCCGCTACCGGGAGCGGGCTCAGCGGGAATGCGCCCGTTATCAGGCGGCAGGCAGTGCCAATCTGTATTTTATTCCCAACCAATATTACCAATACGCGGCGGTACTTTCCCGCCAACCAACTCCTGAAATATGCCAATAAGACTACTCCTGCTGTGCGCGATCGTCCTGGCAACGCTGACCGAGGGCCTGGGCCAGAAATTTGAGAATCGCAACCTGTACGACATCTGGATCACGGCGGGCGAACACCTGAACGCGGGTCGCTTCGAGGACGCCATCCGGCTTTACGAAGTAGCGCCCGCCGTACCCGAATTCGCTAAAAGGTTAGCCGCCGCCCGCAAGATTCAGGCGGTTTTCCAGAACGGCGAGCGGTTTTACCGAACTCGGCGCTATCCCGAAGCCCTGGAGACTTTCAGCCGCTACCGCACCATCGACCCGACGCTACAGGTGGCCATTCTCGACGGCAGAATATTGGATTGCTTGCAGGAATTGGACAAAAAACTGGCCGCAAAACTCGACGCCTCCACCCGCGTGGTGGCGGGTTTCGAGTGGGCCTACAAAGGCGAGCAGCAACTGGCCGTGCTGGATACGGTAGCCGCGAAGCGGAGTTTTATCAAAGCCAAACAACTGGGCGGCGGCTTGAACACTACCCTCCGCGAACAATACCAGCAGGGACTCCAATCAGTGGAAGCCATAGGGGCCTGGGGCGACACCTACCACCGAACCGCCAAAAAAGACGGCTCCCACTCCCTGGAAAATCTTAGAGCCTACCGTTCCGCTTCGAAGTACATCGTCAGCGAACTCGAATACGAAATCAAGAGCGCGGAGGAGGGCGAAAAAGCTACGCTGGCCGCTGCCTCACCCGTTGCTTTGGCCGACCGGATGCAAGGCTACGCCCAAGAATGCCGCATTGAGGATTTGTATTTTTTTGTCAAAAATAACCGCAAACTCATCTCCGACGCCGACACCCTGGCCGGGCGCATTGCCAACTACCGCCGGGTGGAGAGTGACGTATCAAAGCTCAAAAACGACCCCGCCAATCGTCCTTTTTTGGAAAGTGCCTACGGTGAATTACTGGAAACAGCCTCCCGTATTCCGCAAGTGGGTGCAGCAGTATTGGCCTGCGCTAAGAAAAATTATTTTTCGGATTTATTAGAAGTCGCCCGCATTGCCGAAACGCAGGGCGATGAAACCGCCGAGAAAGCCAGGTACCGCGAGGCAATGGAGTATTTAGTGAAGGCGCGAACGCTGGATCTATCGCAATTTGCCGATCATCTGAATAAGATTCAGAGTCGGTTGTCTGCCAAGCTGGACTGCGAGGGCATGCAGCAAGAATTTGTCTTGGTGGCCACCGAAATAAGGAAAGAACTCTCGAACTGCCGGGTGGAGGAAGCCTGGCGGCTTTGGGAACCTGCCCGCACCAAACTGGCGGGTTGCGGACCGAGTGACCCCGCCTTTTTCGATGCGTATCGAAATATGCAGGACATGGTCTACCGCTTTCACCGGGAGGATAGTCTCTTTCAAGTGTTGAAACCTCGGGCCGAACAGGCCCTAAATAATCGGCAGTGCGGCGAGGCCAAACGGTTTTTCCAGCAGATCGCCGGGCTGGACCTGTGCAACATTGCCCCGCGCGAGCAGGCGCTAGTTAAAAGTCAGGAGCGCGTCAGCGAATGTGAGCGCATCAATTGCTTCGCCACGGCTCGCGACAAAGCTTTTCAAAGCGCCGAAAACCGCGAATTGAAAAACTCCTACGACTATTACCAGCAAGCCTACGACTGCGCCGAGGAGAGCCAAAAGGCCCGCATCAAAAAAATTATGGACGACATGGAGTGCGACGCCTATCCCGACCGCTGCCGTAAGGGCAACGTCTCGACCGTCCTGCAACCGATGGGCCGCGTGGGGATTAACAATCCGCGCTACTTCGACGATGGTCTATTGAAGGAAACCAATTACGGCTACTTTGTCTCGGCGGGATTGCAGTTAACTTTTCTGTCTTACCTGAATCCACTGGATGTCGTCATCGGGGCCGAGTATTTCCGTACCAAGTATTCTGCCCAAGGAATTAAACAAGGACAGATGCAATCGGCAGGGGACTTCGAGGTCGAGGGCGCGGATATGTCGGTGGCTCTAAAACTGCATAAAACCAACACCGACCCCAATCGGCTGCGACCTTACCTGAAAGGAGGCATAGAACTACTGCTCCCCTTTGGTTACTCCCTGAGCAACCACCCGGACTACGAGGCAACCAATGATCGGCGCTATTTAAAAAAGCAGTCCTTGGGTGCCTTGGGAGGCATTGGCATCGAGCTGGAACGAAAGAAGTTTGGCTTCTTTGTGGAAGCAGTCTTCGGCTATAACTTTTCCGGGATTTACAACTCCAATTTCGCAACCTCCGCCGGTTCGCGTGGGAAGACGGAGGCCAACTTCCGCACGGCGGGGCTGCGGGCGGGAATCCGGTTCTGGTAGGCCTGTTCGCTTTGTTCAATCGGGCAGATTAAACACTTCTCTGGCTTCGGTGTATGTGAGTTTTTCGTAGCCGATGCGCCCGGCCTGGCCTCCCGGAATGATGACGTAGCGGAATTCATGATTGGGCGAAGGTAAGATGGGTGTCTGCGGGCCGCGAACGGGGATCGACCAAACCCGGATACGGTTCACGGTTAGCGTAAAATCGATATTGTCTTCGGTGAATAATGCGTAAACACGGATGGGCAACTGCCGAACCTGATTGTTCTCCGTTTCCAGCTTAGCGTACACCAGTACCACGCCCTGATCCAACACCGCCTGGTTGAGCCGGTTTACATTGCTGATATCGAAGTAAAAACGGTCCGTTCCGAACTGATTGGTCTTGATCCAGGTACCCGCTTTTGCCCAGTTTGAATAAATGACATTGGCCGAACCGGCCGGTCCCTGGGGGCCAATTTGGCCAATGGTTCCCTGCGGTCCGGTGGGGCCGGCGGGGCCGACCGACCCTTCCTTTCCACCGCATGAGTTTAGCCCCAGCATGGCCGCAATCAGCAGGCTCCAAATTAACGTTTTTTGAATTTTTCTCATTTTGTAAAGGAGGTTCATCGCTTAGTTTTTAACCCAAATGTCCTGATTTGAGCAGACATTAGCAAGAACTATACCAAAATTGCGCTTCCCGGCGATTGCCTTATTAGGGGATGACTGTCTATTTTTCGCCGGAGACCGTATCTTTACGCAATCAAAGAAATCGCCAAAGCGCAACTATATTCAATAGCCTTTCGGACCAAATCATGCCCCAACCTACCCAAAAACTTTTCCTCCTCGACGCCTTCGCTCTCATCTACCGCGCCCATTTTGCTTTTATCAAAGCGCCCCGAATTACCTCCTCGGGCATGAACACCAGCGCAGTGTTCGGCTTTACCAACACTTTATTAGAAGTTCTGAAAAAAGAGGCTCCCACGCATATCGGCGTGGCTTTTGACACGCCAAAGAAAACTTTCCGCCACGTTCAGTTCGAGGCCTACAAGGCGCAGCGAGAAGCCCAGCCCGAAGACATTACCATCGCTGTACCCTACGTCAAACGCTTGCTGGAAGCCATGAATATTCCCATTCTGCTGGTCGATGGCTACGAAGCCGACGATGTGATTGGCACGCTGGCCCGTTGTGCCTCGGAGGAGGGCTTCGAGGTGTTCATGATGACGCCCGATAAGGACTACGGGCAGTTGGTGCAGGAACACGTATACATGTACAAGCCCGCCTTCATGGGCAACAAAGCCGAAAAAATGGGGGTTGCCGAAATTCTCGATAAATGGCAAATCGAGCGCGTCGATCAGGTGATCGATATGCTGGGGCTGATGGGAGATGCTTCGGATAACATTCCCGGTGTGCCGGGGGTTGGCGAAAAAACCGCCCAAAAGCTCCTCGCCGAATACGGAAATCTGGAAAATATTTTGGCCCAGGCCGGGGAAATCAAGGGGAAACTTGGTGAACGAATTCGGGAAAACGCCGACCAAGCAATTATGTCAAAGCAGTTGGCCACCATCGATGTCAACGTGCCGATACCATTCAGCGCCCAGGACCTGATCCATGAAGAACCCGACGCCGACAAAGTCAACGCCCTCTTCGACGAACTGGAATTCCGTACCCTGCGCCATCGCGTGCTGGGCGACGATCCTTTTAGTGTCCCCACACCTACTTCCAAACCTGCCGCCAAAGGCAAACCTGGTCAACTTGATTTATTCGGCGCGGCCAGCAATCCCGACATCGCGGCCTTTGAAGGCTCGACCTCCAACAATCAAACCGAACCCACGCCCGTTGTCTACCGCACCATCGCCACGGCCAGTCACGACTACCAAGCCGTGGACACGCCTGAACTGATGGCAAGTCTGGTGAACTATCTCAGCCAGCAGGACGCGTTTTGTTTCGATACCGAAACCACATCTCTGGACGCGTTGCAAGCCGAGTTGGTCGGCATCGCCTTTGCTTACCGAGCGGGCGAGGCGTTTTACGTGCCCGTTTCCCCGGAGCGTGAACAAGCCCAGGCCATCGTCGAAATTTTTCGCCCCGTTTTTGAAAATGAAAAAATAACCAAGATCGGACAGAACCTGAAATACGATATGCTGGTCTTGAAAAGTTACCACCTGGAAGTACGCGGCCCGCTGGCCGACACTATGCTGGCGCACTACCTGCTCGAACCCGAACAGCGCCACGGCATGGATCGTCTGGCGATGAATTACTTAAATTACGAACCCGTAGCCATCGAAGAATTAATTGGTAAAAAGGGTAAGAATCAGGGAACCATGCGGGATGTTCCAGTCGGAGAAGTGACCGAATACGCCGGGGAAGACGCCGATATTACGTTGCAACTGCACCAATTACTGCTACCCGAATTGAAGGAAAAGGCCGCCACCAAGCTTTTTGAAGGCGTTGAAATGCCGCTCGTCCGGGTGCTAACGGCGATGGAATGCGAGGGCGTCCGGGTGGATATGGACGCTTTGGCCAAAATGTCGCAGCAACTGGAAAACGACATCAAACTGCTCGAAACCGATATTTTCGCCACGGCAGAAACGGAGTTCAATCTCAACTCGCCCAAGCAATTAGGGGAAGTGTTGTTTGACAAAATGAATTTGGTCAAAAACCCGAAGAAAACGCGTACCGGGCAGTACGCTACGGGCGAAGACATACTTTCGGCGCTGGAAAGCGAACACGAGATTGCCCGGAAAATCCTGGATTATCGCGAATTGCAGAAACTGAAATCCACTTACGTGGATGCCTTACCGCTGCTAATTAACCCCAACACGGGCCGCATCCACACTTCTTACAATCAAGCCGTTACTGCCACGGGCAGATTGAGTTCTACTAATCCTAACCTGCAAAACATCCCCATTCGCACGGTGCGGGGTCGGGAAATCCGCAAGGCTTTCGTGCCGCGTTCGGAAGAGTTTCAGATTCTTTCGGCGGACTATTCGCAAATTGAGCTGCGCATTATGGCGGCGTTCAGCGGTGACCCGAGTATGATCGAAGCCTTTAACCTGGGCCGAGACATTCACGCGACCACCGCCAGCAAGGTTTTTCACATTCCTCTGGAAGAAGTGACTTCCGACATGCGTCGGCAGGCTAAATCGGTCAACTTTGGGATTATTTACGGTATTTCAGCCTTCGGGCTGGCCCGGAATCTGGGCATTTCGCGCGGTGACGCGGGCGACATCATCAAAGCCTACTTCGAGGAATTCCCGGCGGTGAAGGCTTACATGGACCGTGTAATTGTGGAAGCCCGCGAGCGCGAATACGTCGAGACCATCCTGGGTCGCCGTCGCTACCTGGCCGACATCAATTCGCGTAATCAAACCAACCGGGGCTTCGCCGAACGTAACGCCATCAACGCGCCCATTCAGGGTTCCGCCGCCGACATGATCAAGCTGGCGATGATTAACATTCAGGCTTTTATCGAAAAAGAAAAACTACGCTCTCGCATGATCCTGCAAGTCCACGATGAACTCGTCTTCGACGCCCACCGCGACGAACTGGATTTCCTGAAGACCAACGTCGAAGACCTGATGCAGAACGCCTTACCGATGGAAGTCAAAATGGAGACCGGCATCGGTGTAGGGAATGACTGGCTAGAAGCGCATTGATCGGGTTTTCCTGGATCAGTTCGGACAGGGTTCGGCCAGGAACTCATCGAGATCCTTTTTGGAAGTACCCGTGTAGAATGTCTGGCAGCTTTTGTAGAAGTCCCGCACCGTGTTTTTGTAGGCCTCGCAGTTGGCCTTGATGGGGTTGCTGCCATATACGGTCGCTGCATCGATTACTTTCTGGGAATTACTGGCGCAATTTTGCGGTGTAGGGGAAGTGTCTTTCTTGCTGCATCCTACTGTCAAAACGATGGCTAGCGAAACGAATGATTTGCTTATTGTTTTCATCTGTATAGTTTTTTTATTTCAAAACTACCTCAAATGCAATGCGTTGGCAAACCTGATGGCCTGGATTTGATTAAACGGTAGGTACTGATGAGTAAATGGTAGAATTCATGTTTTTCAGCTATCAAGTCCCGCCTATTTCAAAAATTTCCTGTCAAACCATATGAAAAATATCCTCGCCATTTCGGGTAGCACGCGCAAGAACTCCACTAGTGAGCACCTCATCGCCTTCATTACCGGGCGTTTTAAACACCTAACCTCCATCGAATTATTCGAAGGCGTCGAAACTTTACCGCATTTTGTGCCTTGTGAAGAGCATCTGCCACATTCCGTGGCTGATTTCAGGCAAAAAATCGAAACTGCCGACGCTGTACTAATCTGCACGCCCGAATATGTGTTCAGCTTGCCGGGCAGTTTGAAAAATGCCATCGAGTGGCTGGTTGCCACTACGGTTTTATCAAATAAGCCTACCGCTTTCATCATTGCTTCTGCTTCAGGCGAGAAAGCCTTTGAAGAACTCGACCTAGTTTTAAAAACTCTGGAAGCTAGGGTGGAGGAAGGCTCTAAGCTGCTGATTCAGGGGGCGAAGGGAAAAATAAACCAGAATGGTGAGATTGAGAACCCAGTTCTGATAAGCCAAATTGAAAGTTTGATGAATTCGCTACTGAAATTAGTGGCACGAGATTTTTAGCCTGGGCAAGCCATAATTTAACTCATTACGTACACCATTATCATTTTTATGAAAAAGATTGCCAAATACCTCCTTATCACGTTTTTAATGTCAAATGTTGCTTTTGCCCAGGAGAATATTTCCATCGGACCCATCGTTGGGGTTTCCATCGCTAATCTCAGAGGCGACATTTCCAACAACGATTGGAAAGCCGGTCTAACGGCGGGCGGTTTTTTCAATTACAGCTCAAACTCCGGACTTGGAGTGAGCGGGCAAGTCCTTTTCACTCAACTCGGGGCCCAGGTTGACAATAAAACAAATGACATCCGTCTCAATTACGTACAAGTACCCATTCTTTTGACCTACTTCCTGGGACAGAAGGGCAAGCCTTTTCGGCCCAAGGTGTTCATTGGCCCCCACATCGACTTTTTATTAAACGCCAAAGACCGAAATGGGAACGATATCAACGGCGGAACAAATAAGTCCAACTATAATTCGGTCGATGCCGGGCTCACGCTGGGAACCGGATTCAATTACCGCCTACAAAACAAGGTTTGGCTAAATGTAGATGTTCGCTATGGAGTAGGCTTGGTGGATATCACCAAGTCGAATGCTAACAAATTAATGAATCAAAACTTTGGAATCAATCTGGGGGTAAGCTTTCCTTTCGGCACCTACAACGAAAGGAGAGGAACAATCAACGCCCGTTAGTAAATCATGAAAAACATTAAAAAGGGGGACTTCGTACAAGGTCCTCTTTTTTAATGCAAAATGATATTCAATTCCTGAAACTGGAAGTGCTGAATGTCATTGCCGATGATGTTGATCTTTACAACTTGGGTTTGGTCGGCTTGATCGGTTTCTCGAAATCATTGGCCCCTCGGGCATTCAGTTGACGGTGATAGACTTTATTCTTGCTACTGATAAAGAGCTGGTTGAAGTCTTTGCCACCAAAGAGTACGTCCGTTGCGCTATCGTTGGGGACGGGCAGAATCACATTCACCCGTCCGGTCTGGTCAAGTACCTGAATTCCTAAACTCGTCGCCACGTACACCCGGCCCTCGCGGTCACAAACGATGCCGCCCGCTCCGGCATCGTCGGTATTGTCGGGCGAATGCAGCCAGCCGTAGCGCTGGCCGTGTTGCAAAGCCCCATCGGGCTGCACCTGATAAATCCAGATCCAGTGCGAGGCTGCGTCGGTGACATAGAGTTGCGTTTGGTCAGGCGAAAGCGCTTTTCCTCCAACTTTCATTTCGGGATTGACTTTGAATTTATCCGTGACTCTTTTCATTTTCTGCGCCTGAGCTTCCGCCGTTTTTCCCGCTGCATTGACCGAATAGTTTTTGTTTGGCTCCAATGCATCCTGAAAAAGCAATTTGCCCTGCGAATTGACCATAAGGCTGTTATCTGCCGCATACTTGCCACTCGCCAATTCCCAGCCCGCTCCCGGAACGACAATATCGTTCAGCATGGGGTTTTTGGAAGTCGTCGTTTGAACGGGTTCGGGCCAGCCCTTCCATAAGTACCGCATGGCGTCGGGGAAGATCGCCGTGCCGTGCTTACCGTTGTGGCCACCTTCGCCCCAGACGTGCGTCACCTCGTAACCTGCGAAATTCAGGGCCCGCAGCATCATTTGGTTGGCCATCCACCAGTCACCAGCGTAGATATTCAGGTCGTTCTCGCCATCTTGCAGGAAAATGCGCAGTGGTTTGGGTTCGTATTTGCGGATCAAAGTTGGGTAGCGGTCGGCCCCGCGCAGGCCCACGTAGGTACCGATGGCGCTGAACACGCGCGAAAAATCGCCGGGTCGTTCCCAGGCCGCCGTAAAGGCGCAGACTGCCCCACTACTCGACCCGCCGATGGATTGGTCGTTACCGCTTTTGGAAAGGCGAATGACGCGCCCGTCGGTGGTTTTCATCTTTTCCACCTCGGGCAAAATTTCCTCCAAAATAAAGCGCACATAATTGTCACCCAGGCCATCGTACTCGTAGCTGCGGTTAAAGCGGTCCAGCGCCTCATCGGGTTTCTGCGCCACCACCCGTCCCGGCGTGACAAAAACGCCAATTGTGATAGGCATTTCTTTTTTGTGAATGAGGTTGTCGAAAACCGTGGGCGCTTTCCATTGAATCCCGTCCTGATTGACATAGACGCAGGCGGGTTTGGCCGGGTCGTACTGCGTTGGGACGTACACCCAAACCTCCCGCCAGGTACCGGGGAAAATTTTGGATTGCTCGAAAGTGAATTTCAGAACTTCACCTTTGGGAACGCCCGGCTGTTCGACGGAAGCGGGATTATCGGGATATTCTTCGGTAGGAGCTTGGGCGTAGAGCGATGAGGAATAGCCCAGCAGGAATAGTAAAATCAGCTTTTTCATAAACATTTAGGGAAAGGTTTCCTGGCATAAAGGTCAGGAAACCTTAGCTCTACCCGGCGGTAAGAAGCAAAGCCTTACCTTTGCCCGAATCCAAATAATACCCATGAAATTCGACGACTACTCCATTGCTTTTGAAATAAAAAGAAACCTCTCCAAAATGGGTTTCAAGCGCCCGACCGATATCCAGTTTCGGGCCATTCCCTCCATCTTGAAGGGTGAGGACGTACTGGCCATCGCCCAGACGGGAACGGGCAAAACGGCGGCTTTCGCCATTCCGGTTATAAGTATGCTTAACGACATCAAGCAGCGCAGCCGCACCGCCCCTATTCGTTGCGTGGTGCTGGTGCCGACCCGCGAACTGGCCCTGCAAATCACCGAAGTTTTTGACCAAATCAGCCACCATACCCGCGTGAAGGCGGTCTGCCTGGTCGGCGGCGTGGCGCAGGACCCGCAGATCGAAAAGCTGAACGAAGGCGTTGACATCCTCATCGCTACGCCGGGCCGGATGTTCGACCTCACAAGCCAGGGCCACATTGATCTCAGTCGCGTGGAAATTTTGATTCTAGATGAGGCCGACCAGATGTTGGCGCTGGGTTTTTACAAAGACATCGAGGATGTCATCAAGAAATTTCGGCGTAGTCGGCAGACACTGTTTTTCTCGGCTACCATCGACGACGCGATCAAGAAATTGGCTTATTCCATCGTCCATACGCCTATCCGCATTGAGATTGCTCCCAAAGACCGGGTGTCCAAAAATATCACCCACTCGGTGGCGCACATCGCGATGGACGACAAGCGGTTTTTCCTCGAACGAATCATCAAGCAAAATCCCGATAAGAAAATCCTGGTCTTTGTGCGTACCAAAGTCCGGGCCGAGCGCGTGGCCGCCGCCCTGGCCCGCATGGAGATCGACAGCCAGACCATCCACGGTGACAAGGAACAGACCGACCGCCTGAAAACAATGCAGGATTTCAAGAAAGGCCGCACCCTGGTGATGATTGCCACCGACGTCAGCGCCCGAGGCATTGACATTCCCGAGGTGGATTTCGTCATCAACTACGACCTGCCCGAGGAAACCGAGAAGTACGTCCACCGCGTGGGCCGCACCGGGCGCGGCACGCACAAGGGCCGGGCGGTGTCGTTCAGTAGCCCCGAAGAGCAGCCGCTGCTCGACGCCATCGAGGCATTTTTGAACTATAAAATCAACGTGCTGGAAATCCCCAAAGAAGACTACGAACAAACCATCGACCTCACGCAGGACAACGTTACCTTCGACATGAAAGGATTGATGCAGGAAGTAGAGGCGTTTGAGAATCGGAAGAAATCAAAAAAGCGGAAGTGACTTCGACTTCGCTTAGCTTGACAAAATAAGAATAGTTCAAATAATCAATTCATACCTTCTGGTTCCCTCCCTACATTATCATACTCAACCCGATCCGCTTCCGCGCCAAATCGAGCGATGTCACCTTGACCTGCACGGCCTGCTGCAACTTCACTACTTCGTTCGGATCTTTGACAAAGCGGTCAGCCATTTGCGAGACGTGCACCAAGCCGTCCTGCTTTACGCCGATGTCCACGAACGCCCCGAAGGCGGTGATGTTAGTCACGATGCCGGGCAGTACCATGCCTTCGCGCAAATCCTCCAACGTTCGCACGTGTTCATCGAAGGCGAAAGTTTCGCGCTCGGCGCGGGGGTCACGGGCGGGCTTTTCCAGTTCTTTCAGGATGTCCTGCAAAGTGGGTAGTCCAATGTCATCGCCGACGTAGCGGGTCGGTTGGATTTGGCGGCGGAGTTCAGGCTTTTGCATTAAGTCGGCCACAGAGGCATTGGCGTCCTTCGCCATTTGCTGCACCAGGGCGTAGCGCTCGGGATGCACGGCGCTGTTGTCCAGTGGATTCTTGCCGCCTTCGATGCGCAGGAACCCAGCGGCTTGCTCGAAGGCTTTCGCACCCAGGCGCGGCACTTTCAACAATTGGGCGCGGGACTGGAAGCCGCCGATCTCGGCGCGGTAGTCCAAAATATTCTTGGCCAAAGCCGTTCCCAGCCCCGACACGTAGCGCAGTAAGTGCTGACTGGCGGTATTGAGGTTGACGCCCACCGAATTCACGCAACTTTCCACCACGCCATCGAGCGCATTTTTCAAAGCCGATTGATCGACATCGTGTTGGTACTGCCCCACACCTATGGACTTTGGGTCGATCTTGACCAACTCAGCCAGCGGATCCATCAACCGCCGCCCGATGGACACCGAGCCACGCACCGTGAGGTCCTGTTCGGGAAATTCTTCCCGCGCTACATCGGAAGCCGAATAAATGGACGCACCCTGCTCACTGACCAGCACTACTTCCACATCTTTTTCTCGACCGAGTGTGGCCAAAAGTTCTCTAGTAAAATCTTCCGTTTCGCGGCCCGCCGTGCCGTTGCCAATGGCGATGGCTTCGGTTTTGTGTTTTTCCAAAACCTGCTGTAGTCGCCGCTGCGCCTCGGCGGGTTTATCGAAGGGATAGATCACAAAATCTTCCCGTAAATTTCCGCGCTCGTCCAGCACGACCACCTTGCAGCCCGTGCGGTAGCCGGGGTCGATAGCCAGCACGCGCTTTTGGCCCAAAGGCGCGGCCAGCAGCAGTTGCCGGAGGTTTTCGGCAAATACCCGGATGGCCTCAGCATCGGCTTTTTCTTTGGAGATTTTGGCAAATTCCGTTTCAATGGCGGGTTTGAGTAGTCGCTTGTAGCTGTCTTTGACGGCCATTTCCAACTGCTCCTTTCCCGCCGCTGCACCAATGACAAACAGTCGATCTAACGTTCCCAAGGCCCGTTCTTCGTCGGGTGAAATGCTGACGCTTAAAATGCCCTCCTCCTCGCCCCGGCGTAATGCCAGCAAACGGTGCGAGGGAATTTTAGCCAGTTCTTCGGAGAACTCGAAGTAGTCGCGGTACTTGGTGCCTTCTTCTTGCTTGTTTTTCTTGACCTTGGCTGTAATGATCGCTCCGCGCGAGAACCAGCCGCGCGTCCGGCTCCGGGCTTCGGTGTCTTCGCTGACCCATTCGGCGATGATGTCACGCGCGCCCTGCAAAGCGTCTTCCACGGTCGGTACTTCTTGGTTCACGAAACTCGCCGCGCGCTTTTCGGGCGCGGCTTCCCGGCCCTGGAAAATGGCCCGCGCCAGCGGTTCCAGGCCGCGTTCCACCGCTAGCACGGCGCGGGTTTTGCGTTTTTGTTTGTAGGGCAAATACAAATCTTCCAACTCCGTCAGGCTGAATACGCCTTCAATTTTGCGCCGCAGTTCGGGCGTTAGCTTACCCTGATCATCGATACTTCTCAGGATACTTTCGCGGCGCTTCTCGACTTCCTGCTGCTTCTGCCAAGTGTCCTTGATGGCACCGATTTGCACTTCGTCCAGCCCGCCCGTGGCTTCCTTGCGGTAACGGGCAATGAAGGGAAGCGTCGCGCCTTCTTCAAAAAGCTGAATGGTGGCGCGGACTTGCCGCTCGGGGATGTTTGTTTGTTGGGTGATGTGGAGAAAGTTCATGGGAAAGTCAAAAACTGTGATTTCAATAAAGGCGCTAATCCACCCACTCCACACCCGAATCGGCCAGCGTCACCAGCAGTCCCCGACAATGCGGCTTATTCATAGATTGGTAGGCTTGCAAAGCGCGGCTTAATTGCTTGCGGGTAGCATCGTTGCCTTCGCCCGCTACGACGTTCATCAGCACCTCGGTACCATCAGGTCGGGTAACCAGGCGGTCGGCCAGCAGCATTTTTCCTTTGGGCAGCAAAAACTCCTTTTTTAAACGCACCGAACCCCCTTCGGTAAAAAGCGAAGCCAGCGGCTCGTTGTGCAGAAGGCGGTCGATGGAAACTCGCAGATGTTCGGCTTCGCTGTCTTCCACGATGCCCTCCGCAATGAGTTGGCGAATGATTTTGGGGATGTCGGCCCGCGTGGCGATCAGCGACAGGGCGTAGCGCATTTTTTGCAGACGATCTTTCTTTTTTTCAAAAGTCTCCACGTCAAAAATCCGCTCCGCCATGCGGCGCAGCCGCAGCCGCTCGGTGCGATCGGTGCTGATGACATCCCGCAGCGGATAGGGCGTGAGGTTACCGTCGGCTTCCTTGTGGCGGCACTCGCCCCGGCCTTCGGAGAGGATGTAAATGCTTCGTCCGTCGTCCCAAGGTACAGGTGATTTTTCGCTTTTCAGGAAATCGTACAGCCAGCGATGCACCGAGTCGTTGCACTTATTCCAATCCTTCGGACTTTTTGCCAAAACGTACAGCCGCTGCACCGGGCGGGTAAAAGCCACGTAAAGCAAATTCAGGTTTTCCAGCAGGGTGCGGTTTTTCTCTTCCTGATATTCTTTGCTCAGCACCGTTTCATCCAATTCTTTCACCATCGACACGACCGAGCTATTCAGACGCTTGGTGATCGTTTGCTGCATCTCATCCAGACTTTCGATGAGCAGTTCGGCATCTTCCACGCCTTCCAAATCTACCCAAATGCGGTCGCGGTTGCCGCTGGGCGTGAAACTCCAATCGCAATTGGGTACAATCACCACGGGATATTCCAACCCTTTTGACTTGTGAATTGTCGTGATGCGCAGGGCGTCGGCGTTGGCGGGAACGGTGATCGAGATCTTGTGCCTGGCGGATTGCCAGTAGTTTAGAAAATCGGCCAGGTGATTGCTCTGGCGGGTGCCGAATTCCAAAATAGCATCCAGGAAGCGAAACAGGTAGGAGCCCTCGCTGAGTCCATCAAAGAGTTTAAACGTGTTAATAAGCTTTTCACACAACTCATAAACCCCCAATTGCCGCAACCGGAAGGCGCTGAATTCCATGCCGAAAACTTCAAAATATTGCAAGAAAGAACTCGTGCTGCGCCGGGCGCACATTTCCCGAATAGCGGCGTGCTGGGCGGCATTAGGAATCTTTTCTATAATAATTCGGTGAAAATGATAAGCTGCTTCGTAACGCGCCAAAGCGTCGTCGGGCGTTTGCAGTACCTGCATGAACGACACCAGCAGGTTGACTGTCTGCGAGTAGGTCAGCAGCAGCGAATCGTCGGAAATGAGAGGATTACCACGCTCTTTTAAAGCTGAAGCAAGGGCAGTAGCCTCGGTTTTTTTGCGGCAAAGAATAGCTATGTCGCGCCAGTAATAGCCCTTGGTCCGAAGCTCGTCCACGAGTTCGAGGGTGCGACTGACCGTGATTTTGGGGTTATCCTCTTCCTGTTCCCCTATTTCATCTTCGGTAGGTTCGGTCAGGAATTCTATTTGGACGTGGCCGCCCAGTTTTACGTCCGGCGTAACATCCTGCTGAAAGTGCTCATCGAAGACCGACGTCAGCAGTTCAGAATCCTCCGCCGCCGCACTTTCAGCCACCGTAGCAAAGAAACTGTTGTTGAAGTCCGTCACCTCGCGGTAGCTGCGGCGGTTGGTTTTGAGGTGCGCCACGTCCAGCTCACGCTCCAGGCTCAACAGCCGCTCTTGGGTGAAGGCATTGTCGCCAAAGACCCCGGCCAATTCGCCAAACTGGTTTTTGGATAAATGCAAAATCAAATCCATATCGCCACCCCGAAAGCGGTAAATAGACTGCTTGGCGTCGCCCACGATGAGATTAAAGTTGCCGAAACCAAGGGCATTGTCGATGAGCGGCAGCAAATTAGCGAACTGCAACTTGGACGTATCCTGAAATTCATCCACCAGAATGTGGTTGTACTTCTCGCCCAGCCTCTCAAAAATAAAAGGCACGGGTTCCCGCGCCACAATGTCCAGCACCTTGCGATTGAAGTCAGAAATATGCACCTGATTTCCCTGCTTCAAGAGCGCGTCGAATTCTTTGCGGATTTCGCCCAGTAACGATAGGTTGTACAGGTGTTTGTCAATCAAGCGTAACAAACTACCTTTTTTGGAAGCGCTGTCCAGCGTCGCGGCCATTTCACGCTGGCAACCGACAAGAATGGCAGAAACGCTGTCAATTTCCTGCTGGATAAAGGACGAAATCTTGCCCGCGTACCACTTTTCCTCGTTGATGGTGGCTTTCACGTAGACGTTCTCCTCCGCCCAAAGGTCGATGCCCGCCGCGCGTTTCTCGAAATAAGAATAAACACCTCGGGTCGATTGGTAAAAATCCTTGGCGACCAGATGTTTACTCTGGATCGCCTTAAATCCAGTTTGCGCCTGCTGCTGAATGCTGTGTTCAGTTTCGCGTACGAAAGCCTTGATTTGGCGACTGATGCCGACCCAGTCCTGTACTTCCAGCGCGTCCACTTTTTTCATGGCGAGGTAGCTCTTTTCATTAAGAAGATCATAAGCTGCTTCCCGGATGCGATGCGGTAGGCTACCCCAACTCTTGCCTCCCTCGGCGCTCTCGCGGTAGTAGGTTTCGACCACGTTGGTCAGCAACGCCTCGCCTTCCTGCCCAATGCGAGCCAGCATCCGGTCCACAGCGTTGGAGAGTTGGTCGCTTTCCAAAACGGTTTCAAAGGCAAAAGGGATACCCAATTCGTCGGTAAAACTGCTTACGAGCCGCTGCGTGAATTTGTCGATCGTCATCACCGAAAAATCGGAGTAGCGGTGCAGGATTTTGCGGAAAATCTTCTTGGCCCGCTGCGCGTACAGTTCGAGAGTTTCGGCAAGAAGCGCGGGATCGTTCCCAATGCCGGGATAGAGTTCCGTCACGATGTCGCGCAGCATGAAATGCGTTTTGCCTTCGGATGAAGAAAACGTGCGCAGCATCAGAATGATCCGCTCCTTCATCTCATTAGCGGCGGCGTTGGTGAACGTTACGGCCAGGATGGAACGGAAATAGGTGTCTGACTCTGAGCGAAGTGCCAGTTTCAGGTACTCTTTGGTGAGCGTATAGGTTTTGCCGGAACCAGCGGAGGAGGAATATACTTTGAACAAAGGATGAGTGATGAGTGATGAGTGATGAACTTACGCAAAAAAGGCAGACTCACGCCTGCCTTTCTAAATCACATACGGATTTTTTCAGAAGTCTAAAATCCAGCGTCCAAAATCTACCTACAAATTCAACCGCACTCCGCCGGAGACGTTGGGGCTGATGAAAAAGGGGCCAGGCAGGAGTTCGACGTACACGCCGCCTTCGAGGAAAATCGAAAGGCGTCCGTCGGGCAGGAAATACTCGAAGCCGCCAAGACCGGAGCCACCAAGCGAAATGTTCTTGGCATAATTGATCCGCTGATTTTGTTGGTTGTCGGGATAGTAACGGCGGCTATTGACCTGCGGGCCAAACCCGTAATAGATGTGGGCCAATTCGGAGTTGAACAGCGAATTGTGCCATAGGTAATGCGCTTGGAACGATATCCCAGTATTTTTGTATTTTCCCCGACGATAATCCCGGTTATTGGCCAAAATTCCGCCGAAAGACCCAACGGTCACGTCGATGGCATTGACGTTATTAAAGTATTTCCGAATGTTAACACCCGTAGGTTCGCCAAGCTTGAAACCGACCGCCCAGTTATCATACTGGGCATGGGCCAAGGTCACCGCCAAAAGGCAAATTAAGGTAAGGGTTATTTTTTTCATGGATGCTTATGGGTTATTCTGCCTTGTGACAAGCCGGTGGCGTCAAACCACTATACAGATATGGTTTTTTGCGCAAATTTACGCAATGCGTCAACCAATACCGCATTTTCCTGGGCTGTGCCCACCGTAATTCTCAGGCAATCGTGGCACAGAGTTACCTTGCTTCGGTCACGCACGATGATTTTGCCATCGATTAGAAACTTCATTGTAGCGGCAGCAGTATCGAATTGCACCAGCAGGAAGTTAGCGTCAGAAGGATGAATTTTAACCACCGAAGGCAACTTGCTCAACTGGTCGATGAGTTTTGCCCTTTCAACCAAAATTTGCCGCACCATATCGTTTTTGGTCGCTTCGTTGTCGAGGGCATTGTACAAGAGCGCTTGCGTTGGCCCGCCCAGGTTATAAGGCGGTTTTATTTTGTCCAGAATAGCAATCAATTCCGGCGCAGCGAAGCACATTCCTAACCGCAGCGAAGCCAGACCCCAGGCTTTCGAAAAAGTCTGCAAAACCACCAGATTCGGAAATTCTACCAGCCTTTGCGTCCAGGAAATGCTATCGGCAAAGTCGATGTAAGCTTCGTCCACCACGACTAAACCAGTAAAATTCTTCAAAAGGGTTTCAATAGCTTCATCCTGCACCAGATTTCCCGACGGATTATTGGGCGAACATACCCAAATAATTTTCGTCGAGGGCTGAATTTTGGCCAAAACCTTTTCCGTATCGATCTGATAATCTTCGGTCAGAGGCACTTTAATTAAAGTGATGTCATTGATCGAAGCACTCACCTCGTACATCCCGTAGGTGGGCGGCAGAATTATGATCGAATCTTGTCCTGGTACGCAAGTCGCCCGAATAAGCAGGTCGATGGCTTCGTCGCTGCCATTACCCAGGAAAATCTGGTTGGGTGCCACGCCTTTTATCGGTGCCAACTTTTCCTTAATCGCCCTTTGGTGCGGATCGGGGTAACGGTTGTAATTTTCCGGCAATACCGAACCCAACGGATTCTCGTTGGCATCCAGAAATACGCCGATCTGTCCCGTGTACTCGTCGCGGGCCGATGAGTAGGGCGTCAGGTTCAGGATGTGCGGGCGGATTATTTTTTTTAAGTCCAACATAAATTTTCAGTTCAAAGAACTTAACCGAATACTCACTGCCTTCTTATGCGCCAGCAGTGACTCCGCTTCGGCCATTGCCTCCACGGTGGGGCCAATGTTTCTGATACCTTCTTCCGTAATGTATTGCACGGTAATTTTCTTGACAAAACTATCCAGCGACACGCCGCTGTACGCCCGCGCGAAGCCATTGGTCGGCAATGTGTGGTTGGTGCCGGATGCGTAGTCGCCGCAGGATTCGGGGGTGTAATTGCCCAGGAAGATTGACCCGGCGTTGGTTATTTGTTCCGAAACTCTCTCGGCGTCAGCCACGCTCAAAATGAGGTGTTCGGCGGCGTATTCGTTCAGCAAATCCACCGCTTCTTCGGGCAAATCAACCAGAATTGCCTTACTATGAGCGATGGCTTTTCGGGCGAAGTCGCGGCGCGGAAGTGCCTCCAACTGCGCGGAAAGTGTGATATTAACGCTGTTCAGAAGCTTGCGACTGGTAGAAACCAGCAGCACTTGGCTATCGGCTCCGTGTTCGGCTTGGGAAAGCAGATCAGCAGCGACGAAAGCCGGAATGGCGGTGTCGTCGGCGTATACGGCGACCTCCGACGGCCCGGCAGGCATGTCGATGGCGACGCCCTCTTTGGTCACCAGCATCTTGGCCGCCGTGACGTACTGGTTGCCCGGCCCAAAAATCTTATAGACTTTCGGAATGCTCTCGGTACCGTAAGCCATTGCGGCAATGGCCTGCGCCCCGCCGACGCGGAACGCCCTAGTCACGCCTACCAACTGGGCCGCATACAAAATGGCCGGATGGTCGCTGGGGGTACAGAGGATAATCTCTCGGCAGCCCGCCAATTGCGCCGGAATGCCCAGCATCAACACCGTGCTAAACAGCGGGGCCGTGCCGCCGGGAATGTAGATGCCCACCTTGTCGATACCCACGCTTTTGCGCCAGCAGATAACACCCGGCATAGTTTCGATTTTCTCGACGGGTTGTCGCTGGGCTTCGTGAAAAGTACGGATATTTTGGTAAGCCTGCCGGATGGCGGCTTTCAGTTTTTCGTCCAGTTGGCTTTCGGCTTTATATAAAGTTTCTGGGCTGAAAGCAATCTCGTCCAATTCAATTTTATCGAATTGGCGGGCAAAATCACGTAAAGCCGAATCTCCTTCGGCCTTGACCCGTTGCAGGATAGGCGCTACTTTTTCTTCAATTTCGGCGAAGTCCTGCGTCGGTCGAGCCAACAAAGTGGGCCAATCGGCTCGGGCGGGAAAGGGAATAATCTTCATTTATAAAATCATTTTCTCAATCGGAATCACCAAGATTCCCTCTGCCCCGGCCTGCCGGATTTTTTCGATATTTTCCCAAAAATCATTCTCATTGATCACTGAATGCACCGAACACCAGCCTTCGGTGGCCAGCGGCATCACCGTTGGCGACCGCATACCCGGCAGATAGCGACTCACTTCCTCCACGGATTCTGTCGGGCAATTGAGCAAAATATACTTATGATTCTTGGCGGCTTGAACGGACTTTATCCTAAAAAGTAATTGATCCAGTAAACCTTGCTGCGCTACGTTGAGGGTGCGGCTGGCGATCATTACCGCCTCGGAGCGGAAAATGGTTTCGACTTCCTGCAAACCATTGCTCAACAACGTACTTCCCGAACTTACGATGTCGCAAACGGCTTCGGCCAAACCAATGCTGGGTGCGATTTCTACGGAGCCGCTGATTTCGTGAATTTGGGCGTCGACACCTTTTTCCTGCAAGTACTTACCCAGAATGCGCGGGTAGGAAGTCGCGATGCTTTTTCCGGCCAAATCCTGAATCGAATCATATTTTTCTCCTCGCGGAATGCCGATGGAAAGGCGGCATTTGGAAAAACCCAGCCGATGAACCGTGTTCACTTCGCGGCCCGTTTCCACGGCCACATTTTCGCCCACGATACCCAGGTGCGCCACGCCGTCTTCAACGTAGCCGGGAATGTCGTCGTCGCGCAGGAACAGAATTTCGGCGGGAAAATTAGCCGCCGGGGCGCGGAGTTTGCCGGCACCGTTGTCGAAACGGATGCCACATTCTTTGATCAATTTTAACGAGTCATCGCTCAGACGCCCGGATTTCTGTACGGCAATGCGTAGGATATCGGTCATAAATTTTTAATAATCTCTGCTATCGTGGCGGCGGTTTGCTCGCCGGTTTTCATATTTTTTAGAGTCAAATTGCCCGATTCCATTTCTTGGGAGCCGATCAAAACGACGAAGGGAATCTGCTTGCGGTCGGCATAATCGAGCTGTTTTTTAAGCTTGACGGAATCGGGATACATTTCGGCGTTGAGACCCGCATCGCGTAGTTGTTTTAGGACTTTCAGGCCGTAGCGGGCGGCTTTTTCGTCGAAATTGGTGAGCATAACCCGCGTCGTGATAGTTTGGTCGGTGGGGAATATTTCAAGTTCCTCCATCACGTCATAAATACGGTCCACGCCCAGCGAAATACCTACACCCGATAGGCCTTCCACGCCAAAAGTACCCGTCAGGTTGTCGTAACGACCGCCGCCGCTGATGCTCCCGATGTTGACCGGGACATTGTCGTGGTCGTTTGCTTTTACTTCAAAAATGGCTCCGGTATAGTAGGAAAGACCGCGCGCCAGCGTGACATCGAACTCCATCTGGGGATTTTCCAGCCCAAAGCCCTCGACCAGCGACCAAACTTCTTGCAACTCCTCGATGCCTTTCAAGCCCGTTTCGGAAGTACTAAGCCATTCCTTCAAAGCGCTGAAAGGCTCCGGTTGTTCGGATAAATTAAAAATGGGTTCCAGTTTGGTAACACTGTCTTCCGAGAATCCCCGGTTCAGCAATTCTAAAATGACTTTCTCTTTTCCAATTTTGTCCAGCTTGTCGATAGCGACGGCGAACGGCCCTTCCATACCCGGTGCGCCGATGACTTCCGAAATTCCAGTCAGGATTTTGCGGTTGTTCAGCTTTACGGTAAAATTCTTAATGCCCAGATTTCGCAGACTTTCGTGCAGCATCAGCACGATTTCAGCTTCGCAGAGCAATGAATCGGTACCGACCACGTCGGCGTCACATTGGTAAAATTCGCGGTAACGACCTTTTTGGGGGCGATCAGCGCGCCATACGGGCTGAATTTGGTAGCGCTTGAAGGGCAGCGGCAACGTTCCCCGGTTCATCACCACATAGCGGGCAAAGGGTACTGTGAGGTCGTAGCGCAGGCCTTTTTCCGATATTTTGGTCGTCAGTTCTTTGCCGTCGGCTTGCCAGTCGCCCTCCGTCAATTTGCCGGAAAAATCGCCTGAATTCAGGATTTTGAAAAGCAGCTGGTCGCCCTCTTCGCCGTACTTACCCATAAGAACCGACAGGTTCTCGATGGCGGGCGTTTCCAAAGGCTGGAAGCCGTACCGCTGGAAAGTCTGCCGAATGGTATCGAGGATAAATGTCCGCTTGACCATCTGTTCGGGGCCAAAATCGCGGGTACCACGGGCTAGGCTGGGTTTTGACATAGTGTTGGGATTCGGCCGGCGTTGCGGGACGCTCAGCCTGGCAGGGCTGCTTGTTTAGAGCCGTGCATATTTTGGTTTGGTGCAAAGTTAGGGAGCATGGACAATTTTTCGGCTTAAATCTCACTTTTTTAATAATTAAGCACTACTTTTGCACCTCTTTTAATTCAAAACCAGCAAACAATGGCAGTTACCATACTTAGACGCAAAGCACTGCGCAACCAAACCAGGGCAGTCAATCGCCTGAACAAAATTAAGGACCTCATGCGTAAGCCCGAGGTGAGGAACGTGGACGTGGACGCCATTAAGGCCGAGTTTGCTGAAATGAAGAAGCAACGCGAAGTGGACGAAAAGAAGGCCGACAAGCCCACTGAAAACAAGAAAGCAGAAGCCGCCGAACCCAAGAAGGCCGAAGAAAAACCCGTAGAAAGCAAGAAAGCTGAAGCACCCGAAGAAAAGAAAGCTGAGCCAAAAGCCAAGGAAGATCCGAAGGCAGAAGCTAAAGCCGCCGAAGAACCCAAAGCCGAGGCTAAGCCAAAAGCAGAAGAGACTAAGGAAGAGAACGCTAAAAAATAGAACGGTACGCTTGTGCAATAGGTAAGGAAGCTCTGTCAATTGGATTTGGTGGAGCTTTTTCTTTTACGGTCGCGCGAACGCTTGTTCCGTTCCCGGCTGGCTAGTTTTGTTTCGAGCTTGCGGAGACTACGGCGTGTTTCCTTACGAACGTCCATCATCACCCGAAAATACACTGCCTGGCCAAAAAGCGACAGCCCACCATTGATTAAAATCAGGCTGTAAGTACCCAGCAGCACCCACTCGATGGTACGGCTACCGCTGTGTTTCAAGTTCCCGGCTTCGCTGAATACGCACATGCCGTAGCCAATCAAAACCAGCCCGAGCGGGGCCAGAATAAGCCACTTGGTACGGGCCGATAGTTTGGAAATAAGTTTTTGCCCCGGGGGCTTGATGTCAGATTCATTTGGCAACATTATTGAATGAAGATTTAGGATGGAGAACGACCAGTCAAATGGTGAAGAAAATTTGGCTCTGTCAATTGTAACATATTTAATTATATACACAAAAATAAGAATTTTCGCTTGCAACGCTCAAAAGTCAACTGTTATTCAAGCAAATGAAATCGATTATTAGCCTAGTGTTGCGTTACGTTCCGCGTCCGGCATTGCAACGGGTGGGGCATTTTGCGGCACGTTTTTTAGGCTTGTTTCATAAAGGCAACCGAGTTGAGTGTCCGGTTTGTGACCACCACTACGCTGAGTTCCTGCCCTACGGGCGAAAGGGCCGCGACAACGCGCTTTGCCCCAATTGTTTGGCTTTAGAACGCCACCGGTTGATGTATTTATACTTAAAAAGAAAAACCAATTTTTTTACCGACAACCTGAAAGTACTGCACATAGCCCCGGAGTACTGCTTCATCGATCGCTTCGAGCGGCTGAAGAATCTGGACTACATCACGGCAGACATCGAGTCGCCGCTGGCGAAAGTGAAGATGGATATTCAGGATATCCCCTTTCCTGAGAATACCTTCGATGTGGCATTCTGCAACCACGTTATGGAACACGTTGACGACTTCGTAAAGGCCACCAACGAGCTGCACCGCGTGCTGAAACCAGGCGGTTGGGCCATCATCCAATCTCCGCAGGATCTTTCCAAAGCCACCACCTACGAAGACGCCAGCATCACCGACCCCCGTGAGCGTGAAAAGCACTTCTGGCAAAATGACCACCTACGGCTTTTTGGGCGCGACTACGCCCAAGAATTAGAGAAAGGCGGTTTTTCTGTAAAAGAAGACCGCTTTGTGATGGATGAGTTGACAAAGGAAGAAGTAGAACGGTTTGCACTTCCGCAGCGGGAGTCGATTTACTTTTGCCGGAAGTAAGGTTTTTTACCAATCGTACGAATTGCTTCCCAAATAAATCCAGTTCCGTAGCCAAAAAGCTGCACGAAAGCCGCCGCTACGCTTAATGCCCCCACTTTCAAGCTTTTATTTTTCAGGGAAGAATCCAGAAATATCGCCGTAACGAAAAATACCAAGCCAATCGTGGCGATAACCGCAAGCGGTTCAGCGATGAAATATAAAAGTGGGGTAAACCCACAAATAACCGTAAAAAGGGCCGGAAAGGCGTGAACGGGCTTGATGAGCCCTTGCTTCGGATGCATTTCGTCTAGTAGAAACCTAGTTCTCCCAAAAGAATGCACTTGCCGCCAAAAATCGCGAAAATTGCCGCGCCGCTTGTGAAAGATGTAGGCTTCGGGAATGAGAGCCGTACGGTAATTTTGGGCTTGTAGCCGGATACCGAATTCGATATCCTCCCCCATGTCACGCTTGGCGAATCCACCCGTTTCCTGAAACACCCGCCGCGACATTCCCATGTTAAAGCTGCGCGGCTGAAAGGCCCCGCCCGCGTTTTTGGTCTTGCCCCGGATGCCGCCCGTCGTAAAAAAGGACGTCATGGCGTAGCTGATGGCCTTCTGTAAATCCGAGAAATTATCGGCTGCCCGGTCGGGGCCACCGTAGGCATCCAGGAAACTTCGGCTTAGTTGGGCATCCACCGTTTGCAGGTAGTGCGGGGGAATAATGGTGTCGGAATCGAAAACGACCAGATAGTCGCCCTTGGCTTGGGCAAAGCCATAGTTGCGAGCGAAGCCCTGCCCGACGTTAGCGATGACAAAGTATCTGACGTCCAGCTTGTCGGCGTATTTGTCGACCATATCGGAAGCCGGAATTTGCGAGCCGTCTTCCACGATGATTACCTCGAAATCCCGGTAAAACTGCCGCGTCAAACTTTCGAGCAGTTCGTCCAGTTCCTCGGGACGATTGTAGACAGGGACGACGATGGAATACTTACGCATCAATCATTATTTCCCGCAAAGACTCTTCGTTAGCCTGGATGATTTGATCCAAATGGCTGTCTTCCAGGGCCGTGGAAAGGAACATACTTTCGTACTGCGAAGCCCCCAGGTAAACCCCACGCTCAAGCATGGCGTGGAAGTACTTGCCATAAAGTTCCATATTGCAGGAGCGGGCCGCCGGAAAATCCTTCACGGGTTGCTCGGTAAAAAACAGGGTGTACATCGAGCCGATCTGGTTGACCGTGTAATTCAGCCCCAGTTTTTCCATGCTGGCGCGGAAACCCTGCGCCAGTTTAACGCCCGCCTGGTCGAGATTTAGATACACTTCCTGATGGTCGTTCAAGTAGTCGAGCATGGCTAGGCCCGCCGCCATCGCAATGGGATTGCCCGAGAGCGTCCCCGCTTGATAGACAGGTCCGGCGGGCGACACGTAGTTCATGATGTCTTCCCGACCTCCGTAGGCCCCGACGGGCATTCCGCCGCCGATGATTTTACCCAGCGTAGTCATGTCGGGCATCACGCCAAAACGCTCCTGCGCCCCGCCTTTTGAAAGTCGAAAGCCAGTCATCACCTCGTCGAATATCAGAATGATGTCCTCCTTGTCACATATGCTCCGTAAACCTTCCAGAAATCCTGGCTCGGGCAATACACAGCCCATGTTGCCCACGACGGGTTCTATGATAATTGTCGCGATTTGGCCTGGATTGGCATCCACAAGTTTTTGCACAGCTTCCAAATCGTTGTAGGGCGCGGTCAGCGTATCTCGGGCTACGCCTTCGGGAACGCCGGGGCTGTCGGGGGTGCCGTGGGTAACCGCTCCCGAACCCGCCGCGATCAGGAAGCTATCGCCGTGGCCGTGGTAGCAGCCCGCGAACTTGATGATCTTGTCGCGGCCTGTGAAGCCCCGCGCCACCCGAACGGCCGACATCGTGGCCTCGGTTCCCGAGTTGACCATGCGAACCTTCTCGACCGAAGGCACCATCCCGACAATACGCTCAGCCATCTCGACTTCTTTGCGCGTGGGTGCACCGAACGAGAAAGAATGCTGAATGACGTCGGAGACGGCTTTTTCGATCAGTTCATTGGCGTGGCCCAAGATCATCGGCCCCCAGGAATTGATGAGCTCAATGTAGCGGTTGTCGTCCTCGTCGTAGATGTAAGGTCCCTTAGCTGATTTTATAAAAAGCGGGGTGCCGCCGACGGCCCGGAAGGCCCGCACCGGGGAGTTGACCCCGCCGGGAATGAATTGATTGGCTTTTTCGAAAAGTTTTTGACTAGTGGAAATATTCATAGAATGGTATTGGATTCTAGACGTTGGACGCTAGATGTTAGATTTTGGATCGAATTGCCTTAGCCTGTAGCTAAAAAGCACGTCGCCTTTTTTTCCAAAATCCAAAGTCTAACATCCAAAATCAATATACATTATCGCATTGGTTTCCAGGGAATCCAGTGCTTATCTTCGTAGGTCAGGATGCTGGGAACGGTGTTTTCGCGGGTTTTGGTGTAGTCGAAGCCCGTAAGCAGGTAATCGTCTTCGTAGGTGCGCAGCGCGATGCCTTCCGGCATTCGTTCCTGGTATTTGGCCAGCATGCGCCCGAAAAAGAGCATTTGGTCGTACCCCTGGTAGGAATACACGGAAGGCAGGGTATTGGTTTTTTCAAAATACTCATTTTGAAAAGTCTTGACGCTATCTTTTGTAATATCTACGAAGTCCGTGGCGATCAAAAACAAATTTGGGCCGTAACCCATTGGCCGTGCCCGGTTGAAATCAAAACTGTTGGCGGTGGCAATGACGGGAACATCGCTGATTTTTCGGCCCATGAGGATGTTCATCAAGGCCGGTCCCGCCTTGGGATCGGTGCAGAAAAGTACGATGTGGTTGGGCTTTTGACTCGCGAACTGCGAGATCTGCTCATTCATCTGCGGAGCATCACCGCTCAGCTCTTTAATTTCGAGTACCTTGCCTCCTGCCTTTTTGAGTTCGTCCTGGTAAGTGTAAGCCATCGCCGAATCCTTGGGATTGCTACCGTAATAAATGGCCGCCACCGGAGTCGTGGTTTTGCTTTTGGCTACCTGCAGCACCTCCCGAGCCTGAGTTAGGATAGAAGGATGTGCCAGATAAACCAGGTTGCCATTTTCCAGCAAGCCGCCATCCGTAGCCAGCGGGTTGACCATCGTGATACCATTTACGTTGGCAAAGTCCGATACCAATTCAAAAGGGCGGGAATACAGTGGGCCGATGATAAGATCGGTTTGACGAAAATGCCGATTATTGATCATTTCCAACGACTTATCTTCCTCATTCCCCAGGTCATAGGCTTGCATATTGATATTAATGCCTTCGGATTTTAGCTTCTGTCGGGCAATTTGTAGTCCGGCAAAATAATCGTAGGCGTACTGGTTGGGAAGCCCGCGCTTGGTGGATTTGATTTCGGCTAAACGGTACGGGAACAACACCGCCACGTTGTAGTAGCCTTTCGTCCATTTCTTTTCGTAGGGTGGGTTTTTGACGTCTTCCTTCTCCTCGGCTACAATTTCTTTAGGTCGGTTGATGTCGATATTGTACTGATTCGTCAGGCGGTCCGATAGTTCAAGATCGGCCTTACTGCTTGATTTACTTTGAATCAAATCGACCAGCGCTACCGCCACGACCCGGTCATTGGGATGTTCCGAGTTGAGAGACTTGAGCGTAGCTACGTCATCGACATTTTTCAGGTAATGCTGCTTCAAACCCTGAACATCCTTGCCCATGCGGGCGTCGCCGATGCGGGTGAGCGCATCGAAGGCCCGTCGGTAGTCAGAAAGCTCAAAGAAGTTGGTAGCCATCAGGTAAAACGCTTCGTCGCGCTGCGGCCAATCGGGGTAGCGCGTCAGCAGTTGCCGGAGCATGAGGTTACCCTCGTTTTGTTTCTTCAACTTATTGGCCGACAGCGCGTAATAAAAGTGCGCCAGGGGGGCATATTCGTCATTGGCGCTATTGGAGGTAATGTCGCTGAATTCTCGAATCGCGGCGTCGTAGCGGCCTTGCTTGTAGAAGTTAATTCCTTCCTGAAACTTCTGCTCGGGACGGTCAAAAAGTTGAGCCTGAACTCCCTGCGAGAGGAGGATGAGGCTTAGTATGAAGGTTTTGTTAAGAGAACCTATTCGATGCATTTTTTGGGTTAGGTTTTAAAACACCGAAATATAAACTAATCCGGCGTAGAAATTCAGGGTAACGTCCCATGATCAAAAACGCTACCCTGAATTTCTACAATTTGAAAGCTATTTTTTGGGCCGACGGGTAGGCTTCTTCGTTTTCTCCAGTTCGGCCTGCTTGCGCTTGGCTTCTTCTCCGGCCTGAAGCGTTTTTTCCAGATACTTTTGGAACTTGGTCTGCTTCTTCTCGCCGTTCGCATTTTTGGCGCGGTTCTCGTCCAGAATGCGCTTGATTTTGTCCTCGTCCACAAAACGGCGGATAATCAGCTGTTGCGCGATGGTGACGACGTTTGAAACGAAGTAATAAAAAGTTAGACCCGCCGGGAAGTTGTTCAACACGAACATGAACATCAGCGGCATGACGTAACTCAAAAACTTCATATTGACTGGCCCCGGCTGCGTAGGCGTCATCTGATTATTATAGTAAGCATAAACAATGCTCGACGCGGTCATCATCAAAGTGAACAAACTCACGTGATTGCCGTAAAAGGGTACTTTGAACGGCAATTTGATAAACGAATCGTAGGTGGAAAGGTCATTGGCCCAAAGGAACGATTGCCCTCGTAACTCGATAAGGTTGGGGAAAAGGAAGAAGAGTGAGAACAGAATAGGCATCGTCGCCACCACCGGGACGCAACCGCTCAGCGGACTGACGCCCACCTGCTGGTAGAGCTTCATCTGGTCCTGCTGCTGCTTGGCCATGTCATCGCCATTTTTCTCCTTCAACTCCGCCAGTTCGGGAGCCAGCACCCGCATTTTGGCCATGCTGACGTACGATTTGTAGGTCAGCGGCGTCAATAATGTCTTCACGATCAATACCAAGCAAATAATCAGGATGCCGTAGTTGGAAAAAACATTTTCCAGTAAATTGAATAGTGGCACCAGCACGTACTCGTTGATCGGTTTCAGGAAAGCGTAGCCCAGATAAACGTTTTTGTCAAAATCAGCGATGGGCAGTTTTTTTAGAATTTGGTAGTCGTTCGGCCCGAGGTAATACTGAAAACGGGCGGTACCATCCTGTAAAGCCGCACTTGGTACCAATGCCTGCACATCCAGCGATTTTACCACCACCGTGTCGGCGGGGTTCACTTTGGCCTCCACTTTTACATCCTGCAAAGGATATTTTTCGGCCACCAGACCCGCCAGGAAATACTTGGATTTCATGGTAAACCACTTCACAGGTGCTTCGGCGGTGGCTTCCACATTGCTGTCAGTGGCCGGGCTGAGACTTTCCAATCCGTCGGTAAAGTAGTTGATCGTGACCGCCTTGCGGTTTTCGATCATATCATTCTCCCACTGCATCATCTCATTCTGCCAGCCAAATTGCAGTGGCTTACCCGACTGTCCAACGCCTTTGGTTTGAATACCGTAGTCAATCAGATAGCCTGAGCCACGAACGACGTAATTTTGTTCCACGAATTGGTTGTCAGACAGGGCCAAACGATATGTCACGATCGCTGAATCGTTCTCAGCCAAGGTTTGGCTGCTGGCGCTAGTGCTGAAATAAAGATTTGCCAGATCGACGTTTCCTTTTGCCGTGGGCAAATTCAGTTGAAAGCGAGTGTGCTGATCAGAGATTAAATAGAGGGGCTTTTTGTCGTAGGTCTGGTAGTTTTTCAGCATCAACTCCTTCAAAACACCGCCTTTGTTGGAGAAAACCACCTTGACGTTTTTGGTTTCTATGGTCAAATCCTGCGCCTGGCCTTGGGCGGCAGCAGCGAAATCACCATAAGCGGCTTTGATTTGGACCGTGTCCGGGGCAGCGAGCGTGTCGGCCACGGGCGGTGCGGGTGTCACTTTTTGCACCTGCTCCTGCGCTACGGGGGTGGGTTCTTCGCGGGGCACCAGCACCTGGTACCCTATGAGCATCAATAAAATAAGTACTAAACCAATAACTTGATTTTTTTCCATTTGTAAGTAGAGGGGCTTCGGTCGGCCAGCGTTCCGGGACGCTCAGCCTGACATCCTAGTAGATCTCATGTCTAGCGTAGACGAAGCGCGTGAAATTTAAGTCCGCAAAGGTACGGAAGATTTTGGGAGTATAGGATTGGAAACGCAAGCTTGGCACCAAATCATTGATTGATAGTGCGTTTCCTGGCTGAATATTCCATAGCAGCTTTCACAAAATGTACGAAGAGCGGATGCGGATTCATCACGGTACTTCGCAACTCGGGGTGAAACTGCACGCCGATAAAAAACGGGTGGGTTGGCAGTTCGATCATCTCCACCAAATTGTTTTCGGGGTTGATACCCGTGGCTCGCATTCCGCCGTCTTCGAAGGTTTTCAGGTAGTCGTTATTAAACTCATAGCGGTGGCGGTGGCGCTCTTTGATATTGGTTTTGCCGTAAATCTTATGGGCCAAAGAGTCTTTTTTAATCTTGCAATCATAGGCCCCGAGTCGCATGGTACCGCCTTTGTTTTCTACCGCTTTCTGATCCGCCATGAGGTTGATGACGGCATGGGACGAATCATTGTCCATCTCGAAAGAATGCGCGTCTTCCATGCCCAACACGTGGCGGGCGTATTCGATGACGGCCATTTGCATACCCAGGCATATCCCGAAAAACGGAATGCCCTGCTCCCGCACGTAGCGGATGGCTTCGATCTTGCCGTCGATGCCGCGCTCTCCGAAGCCGGGTGCCACCAGCACCCCGTCGAGGTTTTGCAGTTTTTCCACCGCGTTTTCGGGCGTTAGCGTTTCGGAGTGAATCCACTCGATGTTGACCTTACACTCGTTTACAGCCCCGGCGTGGATAAACGACTCCACAATCGACTTATAAGCATCGTGCAATTCCACGTATTTGCCCACCAGCCCGATGCGCACTGAATCGCTGGGATTTTTGAGTTTAGAAAGAAAATTTTTCCAGGAATCGAGGTCGGCGTCCTGGTCGTTATAGATATCGAGCATATACAACGCCCGCTGATCAAGTCGCTCCTTGCGCATGAGCAGTGGGACGTCGTAGATCGTCTCGGCGTCCATCGCCTCGATGACCGAGTTGATCTGGACATTACAGAACAGAGCGATTTTCTTGCGCAAATCATCGGGCAGTGGGTGTTCGGTGCGGCACACCAGAATATCGGGCTGAATTCCCGACTCCCGCAACATCCTGACGGAGTGCTGGGTGGGTTTGGTTTTTAATTCCCCGGCGGAACTGAGGTAGGGAATCAGGGTCAGATGAATGATGAGCGTGTCTTTTTCGCCCAACTCGAATTTTATCTGCCGCACGGCTTCGATGAAGGGCAGCGACTCAATATCGCCCACGCAGCCACCGATTTCGGTGATGACGATATCATATTCGCCGCTTTCACCCAGCAGCATCATGTTTTTCTTGATCTCGTCGGTGATGTGCGGTACTACCTGCACGGTGCGACCCAGGAAATCGCCACGCCGTTCGCGCATAATGACATTGTAGTAAATCCGGCCTGTGGTGACGTTGTTGGCCTGCGAAGTACGGACGTTCAGAAAACGCTCGTAATGACCCAGATCGAGGTCGGTTTCGGCCCCGTCGTCAGTGACGTAACACTCGCCATGCTCATAAGGATTGAGCGTGCCGGGATCGACATTGATGTAGGGATCGAATTTTTGAATGGTGACCGATAAGCCCCGCGATTGCAGGAGTTTGGCCAGTGAAGAGGCAATGATTCCTTTGCCTAATGAAGATGTGACGCCGCCCGTAACGAAAATGTACTTAGCGGTCTTGGGTGCAGTTGCAGCCATAAGACGTAGCTTTTTTTTCTTTGATTACGGGATTCAAAGGTACGGAAAAGGCTTCGGCTTTCGGCAATGGGTGATTGGCTTTTTGAGTAGTTTCTGGGACAGACGCCCCTTAAAGTTCTCATAGACATAGTTTCGCAAAGCCCAAAAATTTACCTTTGCGTGAAAATCCGACGGATCACAAACTAATGTTATGTAAGTTTAAAACCTTCAAAGCTTTACAAAATTCAATCAAATATCATGAGATTATCAAATTTACTCCTCATCTTCCTGCTTTCCGGCTTGACTCTTCCCGTCTTCGCCCAAAAGCCCGTCCGCCTCGCGGTGGCGGGGCTAAGCCACGGCCACGTGGGCTGGGTTTTCAATCGTAAGGATAAAAAAGACACCGAACTAGTCGGTATCTACGAAAAAGATAAGGCGCTGGTGGAGAAATTCATCAAACGCTACGAGCTTGACCCGAAGCTTTTTTACGACGATTTGGACAAAATGCTGGCCGAAACTAAACCCGAGGCCGTTTCTGCTTTTGGGCCGATCAATGAACATATTTTGGTGGCCCGCGCCGCCGCGCCGCGTAAGATTCACGTAATGGTGGAGAAGCCGCTGGCCACTACTTACAAAGACGCGCAGGAGATGGCGGCGTTGGCTAAAAAATATAACGTCAAGATTTTAACCAACTACGAAACCTCCTGGTACGCCAGCAACCAATATGTGCAGCAGTTATACGCCGACGGCAAGCTGGGTGAAATTCGCAAGGTGATGGTCAACGACGGCCACCAGGGGCCGCGCGAGATAGGCGTCAGTGACGAGTTCTTCGCCTTTCTTACCGATCCGGTGCAGAACGGCGCGGGAGCGCTTACGGATTTCGGATGCTACGGTGCCAACCTCATGACCTGGCTAATGAAGGGCGAAAAGCCGTTGTCAGTTACGGCCGTCACACAACGGAATAAGCCTGAGATTTACCCTAAAGTGGACGACGAAGCCACCATTATTTTGCAATACCCCAAAGCGCAGTGCGTCATTCAGGCATCCTGGAACTGGACCTTCGGGCGCAAGGATATGGAAGTATATGGGACAAAAGGCTACGCTGTAGCCGTAGACCGAACTACCGTGCGTCAGCGGTTGGCCGAAAAAAGTCCCGAAGAAACGCTAAAACTTGCCCCCCGCCCCGCCCCTTTTGAAGATCCATTCTCGGTTTTGGCGCAAGTGGTGCGTGGCCAATTGACGTTGGAACAAAACGATTTGTATGAACTGCCTGTCAATGTAACGGTGGTTCAAATACTTGAAGCGGCAAAAAAATCGGCAGATAGCGGGAAGAAAATTCTATTGGAGTAAAATATTTTGTTTCTAATCAGTGCTTTCCAAATAACTAACTACCTATA
>JBBSUC010000051.1:0-46211 GCA_038235275.1 Cytophagales bacterium
GTCCACTTCGTTGTTCAGGCTCTGGAAGTTGTCCAGATACTGGTGCAGACCGGTTTTGAAAATATCCTCGGCATTAGTGAACTCGATATCGGAGCGCAGTTTGCTGATGGTTTTTTCGGCCAGATTGGTAAAACCCCGCTCCGGCGTCGAACCCGCGATGGCGTAGAGCGAAAGCTCGGCCTGCCGCACGCAGTAAGCGATGGAGCGCGGAAATAATTTATCCAAAATCAAAAACGACACGATGTTCATCGGCGTGAGGGCCGCATGCGTTTGGCGGTACATGCTGTAGGCGCTCACCGATTTCAACACGGCGGTCCACATCATCAGATCGAGTGTACTGCCCACACCGCCAATGTCGGGCAGCAGCGTAAAGTACTTTACATCCAGAAAACGCGACGACTTGTCGGCCCGCTCCAGGTGCCTCCCCAGCCGCCCGAAATGCCAGGCTTCGTTGCGGGTGATGGTCGAATCTACCACGCCGTGGAAGAGCTGGCACCGCCGCTTGATTTCGGCGAAGAAATCCTGCATTAGGTCAAGGTTGCGGAAATTGTCGGTGGGCGTGCTGCGGATGAACAGGTAAAATTCATTGATGCTCTCCCACATTTCTTTCGAGATGCTCTCACGGATCGTCCGGGCGTTCTCACGGGCCTCGTACAGGCAGCTCACTACCGAGTTGGGATTGCGCTTGTCAAAGGTCATGAAGTAGATAACATCCTCGCGGGTAGGCTTGTCGAAGTATTCTTCAAACAAAAAATTGTCCGCCGTAGCGGTCAGCAATGGACCCCATTGCTCGTCCACATCGGGAGGCAGATCCAGGGCCATATTGAAATTAACACCCACGAAGCGGGCGTAATTCTCCACCCGCTCCATGTAGCGATTCATCCAGTATATCGAGTTGGCAACGCGGCTCAGCATAAGGTCATGTCTGTTTGTAAACGTCGAATATGCTGAAAATTTCTTTAAGCGACGTGGTTGTTTGGGGAAATAATATTTTGGGAGATGGAGGAAATGGGGAATGTTCTATTTTTTGTGGGGAGAGTGCATAGGTATAATGTAAGATGCGGTTTTACTTTTTCTCTTTCACATCAAGTTCGATTTCAACCTCTTCTTTAAAGAAATCCCAAATGTCAGAACAAAGAAGTTGATCCAGCGTTTTGATATGATCTCTTAGGATTGGCTCTGTCTTCATGTTTGGGCGAATGTCGCAGTAGTACACACCATCCAGCGGATTTAGTTTGATGGTGTATCCCTTAAAATGCCCTGGCAGAAACGTGCTGCTTATACCGAATTTTGGAGCCCTCCCTTTTCGCTGAACGTCGTTCAGGAAAATAGCAATATGCGGTAGTTCACTATCTGTGAGTTTTGAATACAGAAACTTATCAATGAAGACCTTGTCGATTCGATCTTTACTGGATGTTTTTACGCTACCAATGACTTTTACCTCTCCTTCGTAAGAAATAATTAGGTCATGCTGATAATTCATCTTGAACTGCTCTTCACCGTCCTGTATTATCGGTACCCTAATCGTTCCGGCTTTGGCATCGATGCCCATTTCCACCAAAATCAACCGGATGAAATTTTCGAAAAGAGTGCCATTAATTTTGCGGGCTTTATTGCTTTCTCCGGCGGGTAGAGAATCCAGGGTGGCACCGATGCTTTGTTGAATTGTGTAAATGGTGTTGTTCAAATTGGTACGTAAAGCCGCGTCAGTCTCGATCTCCCGCAGGTTTTGCAGCGTTTCGATAAACGTTTTCCTTACTGCATCGAATTCTCCGGCTTGAAACATGAGATCGGAATTAATCGGGCGGGTAATCTGAAAATTTCCCTGCTTGCTATACTGCCAGAAACGGTAATTGTTCTCGTTTTGAGAGACGATAACCGCCTGTAAATTACCATCAGTGGTAACGAAATCCAGATACGCTTGACAAAAGTCAATGAAGCCTTGCAAATTGGTGAAGCGTGATTTGTCAACGGCATGGGCAGCAAGCTGTTTAATTGTCATCGGATGGACGCTCTTCTCTTCTGATTTTCAAAATCATATTTTCTCCATTTTTCCGAACTCCATTCTTCTACCAAATCCATACGCTCAATCGTCCAACCCAGATATTCCGCCGACAAATCGCATCCCAGCCATTTTCTGCCTAGTTGTTCGGCACAAACAGCCGTAGTCCCCGAGCCGAGAAAAGGGTCTAAAATCGTATCTCCTTGATTTGATGAAGCAAAAATGATCTTTCGCAGAAGCTCTTCGGGCTTTTGGGTCTTGTGAGGCGTTTTTTCATGCATTCCGTTGCAAGTTGTTGGAATTTCTATCAAATCCTCCGGAATTTCCATGACGTCTTTCGGCTTGGCTCCGCCCGGATGGGGTTGCCATATATGTCCGTTCGATTTGCCCTTGCCGTATTGACTCGTCTCGGCTTGGGGGTGTTCCGGGTACTTTAAGGTATGTTCTCCGTATGGAATTCTTATTTCGTCGATATTGAAAGTGAAGTTTTTTGACTTTCTGAAATGCAGAATACTCTCGTGGCTGCGTCCCCAATCCTTACCTAAGTTCGCTTTATTCTTGTAATGCCACACAATCCAGCGGCAGCCCTTGAAGTGTTGCATAGAGGGTAGTTTGAGATCAGCCAAAATTTCTGAGAAACCGCAGATGTAGAGTGTTCCGGCAGGTTTTAAGACGCGGGCGGCTTGCTCGATCCATTGGAGCGACCATTCCACATAGGCCTGTTGGCTTTCAAAGGTATCCCATTCCGCTTTCTTTATATTGTAAGGAGGATCGGCAAAAACCATATCTACCGATTCCGCAGGGAGCGAACTGAGCCACGCAATCGAATCACCCTGCCACAACTTCCCATTCTCATGCTGATAAAATAGCTGAGGGGAGATCTTATTGGGATCGGTATTCAAGATTTTCCCTTTGCGCATCGTGTCAGCAAACAAGGGCGGTAGGCTTTTGTTTCGGTTGAATATTTTAGTTTCCATTCCTGCCTTTTTTGAGTAATTGCTATAGTGAGAATAATCGGTACTTACGAAAGCGGAGAAGCAACACACGAGGTTATTTGACCTTTAATCCTTCGAACCACCCCTCCACTGCAGGTCCGCTCAGCGAGAAAATAAGATTCGGAAACAGCCCCAGCAGTAGCGTAAGTACTGCCAAAACCACCAACATACCAACCTCGTGCCTGCCAAGATCGGTCAAGGCAGCGACCTGCGTTTCATCTCGGCACCAAAACCCACCAAAAAACATGCGTTGCAATGTCCAGAGGAAATAAGCCGCCGCCAGCACGATTCCGAGCGTTGAAAGAGCGGGAATCCAGACGGGAATCTGCTTGGCGCGGAAGGCCCCCATGAGCGTGAACAGTTCGCCGACGAAGCCCGAGAAACCCGGCAAGCCGAGCGAAGCGAAGAAGGCGAGACCCGTCAGCACGGTGTAGCGCGGCATGGGACCGATCAGGCCCCGATAGTGTTCTATTTGGCGGTCGTGGGTACGATCGGACAGGACGCCCGCCAGCAGGAAGAGCATAGCCGACAGTACGCCGTGGCTCACCATTTGGTAAATGGCCCCGTTGAGTCCTTCGGCCGTGAAAGCCGCGATGCCCAGCAGCACGAATCCCATGTGCGAAACCGATGAGTAGGCGATCATTTTTTTGAGATCACTCTGCGCCAAGGCATTGAAGCCGCCGTACACGATGGAAATCATGGCCAGCACCGCCAACGGCACGGAACTAAACAGGGCTTCCTGCGGAAATAAACCGTCCACGATGCGGATGAAGCCGTAGCCACCAATTTTTAACAAAATCCCCGCTAATACCACCGAAATGGCCGTTGGCGCTTCCACGTGAGCGTCGGGTAGCCAGGTGTGGACGGGTACTACGGGTAACTTCACGGCAAAGCCCGCAAACAGCAGCCAAAACGCCAAGACCCGCACGGGCGTGTCGCCTAAGAAAATTCCGGATTCTGGGTTGAGCCAGGCATTGGGCAGGTAGTTGGCGGCGTCGGCCAGGTACTCGAAGCGGAACGTGTGCACCAACTGTTGCGGCTCGATGAAGCCCTGCGCCAAAGCTTGCTGGATTTGCAGGATGAGGCCCGCGTTCGGCGCGTCACCCAGCGCCAGCAGCCCCACCGCCCGCGCCGTTTCGACTGGGTCGATTGCCGAAAGATAAAGCCCGATCATAACGATCAGAATTAACAGCGACCCCAGAAAAGTATAGAGGAAGAACTTAATGGCCGCGTACTCGCGCCTCGGCCCGCCCCACAGCCCGATGAGGAAATACATCGGCAGCAGCATGAACTCGAAAAAGAGGTAGAAAAGGAAAAAATCCTGGGCTAAGAAACAGCCGACGACTGTGCCGATGAGTAATAGGTAAAGGGAAAAATATGCCTTTCGCCGCTCGGCAATCTTCCACGAACTAAGCGCTCCCACCAGCATAACTACCGCCGCCAGCAGCACCAGGGGTAAACTAACACCATCCACCGCCAAAGCATAATCGACGGAAACCGTTCCCAAGCCACCGAGTGAAAGCGTGATCCAGTCTACCGTTTCGCGGAACTGGTAGCCGCCGGAGGTTTTGTCAAAACCCGCGTACACGAAAGCCGCCAAAACTACCTCGATCGCACACACTACCACTGCCAATATCCGAAGACTATCGGCGCGTTGCGCGGGCCAAAGCAAAGCCAGCCCGGCACCCGCCAGCGGAACAAAAATCAGTAAACTGAGTAGATACTCACTCATGCCTTTTATTTAAAAATCAGCTCTCTCTTTAAAAAATAAAAACCGACCGCCTTTACAATAACATTGCCCACAAAAGCAGCAAAAGTACACTGACAAAGGTGACGAGAAAATAAGACTGGATTTTGCCGTTTTGAAAAAGTCGCACGACCTGCCCGGCTCCCTTGGCCGTTCCGGCGACCAGCTTCACGCCGCCATCGGTCACGTGGCGATCCGTCCAGCCGACGACGTGCGCCAGCACGACGGTGGATTTTGCGACTATGTCGACCAGAGAATCGATGATATTTCTTTCAACTCTGGCGCAGAAATCGGCAATTTTTTGAAACAAAATCAGAAAGAAAGTCTGGTTGTCTGTGGCTGATTTGTGGCTGGTGTAGGGATTGATACGCCGCAGGGGGATACGCCAGGGACTGTTGCGATCGGAAATTCTTTCCAAACGGGAAGGCCGGAAGAATCCCCCGTACTGCCTGGCCCGCCGAAACACGAGGCCCAGAAAGACGCCCGTCACGATGACCGACAGCAGCGGTACCCAAGTGGCGTGAACCAGGGGTTCGTAGTCCAACCCGTGGAGGAACCAGCCCGAAAACCCATCCAGCGGGTTAACAGAAAACCAGAAAAACAGCGATCCGGCGGCGAGTGCGGCCATTGGCCCCCACATCAGAGCGGGTGATTCGTGCGGATGGATACCAGGTACCTTAACGAAGCGCTCATTACCCATAAAAATTAGCCAGACCTGCCGCACCATATAAAAAGCGGTGAGTCCGGCGGCCAGCATAGCCATAATGGCGAAGAAATACCAGAAACTTCCCGCCTCGGCGGCGCGGACGAAAGCCATTGCGAAAATGGCGTCTTTGGACAAAAAACCGGAGAATAGCGGAATGCCCGCCAAAGCTGCCGCGCAGACCACATAGCATATAAAAGTCTTGGGCATGGCAATGCGCAAGCCGCCCATGTTGCGCATATCCTGCGGATCGAATCGGGTTTCGACATCCGTAGGACTCAGCGCGTGAATGACCGAACCCGCCGAAAGGAATAGCCCGGCCTTAAAAAACGCGTGGGTGAACAAATGAAACATGGCGACCTGCCAACTCCCGACGCCCACGGCCAGCACCATGAGTCCTAGCTGCGATATAGTCGAGTACGCCAATACGCGCTTGATGTCCCATTCATACATGGCTTTCCAGGCTCCGTGGAGCATGGTAATAGTGCCAATGATGGCAATCACGAGTTGCGCCGTGGGTGTCAGTAAAAACGCGATTCGGGCCAGCAGAAAAATTCCCGCCGCTACCATCGTCGCGGCGTGAATCAGGGCCGAAACGGGGGTCGGGCCTTCCATGGCGTCGGGTAACCAGGCCGATAGTGGAAACTGCGCCGACTTGCCAACGCAGCCGCCGAAAAGGAGGAGGCCTATTGGTGTAAGGAGTCCTTGGTCTACGCTTAGGCGGGGCCATCCCACGGTGACAGGAAGCGGGGCGTCCTGTGGCGAGAAAAGGTCGGCTGGTAGTATTGAAAAGTCGGTGGTTCCAGCGTAATGAAGCAATAATAAAATGCCCGTCAGGAAGGCGGCGTCGCCGATGCGGTTGAGGACGAAAGCCTTTTTTGCAGCCCAGGCGGCGCGGGGTTTGTAATGCCAGAAACCGATGAGCAGGTAGGACGACAGCCCGACCAGTTCCCAAAAAACGTACATCATTACCAGGCTGCCCGCCAGCACGATACCCAGCATAGAAAATAAAAATAGCTGAATAAAAGCGAAATAGCGAACACGATTGACATCATGCCGCATATAGGCGACGGAATAAATCTGTACCAGCAGCGCTACGAAATGCACCAGTAATAGCATCAACCCGCCCAGGTAATCGAGCCGTAGTGAAAGACGGAGGGTGTAGGTGCCGAATTGGACCCAGTCGTAGTGGAAAAGTTGGATTTCGTTTTTAGAAAAAAGACTGACGCTCAGCAGCAATCCGGCCAGCGTGATAGTAGCCGCGATCCAGCCCGCCCTGTCGCCAAGACGCCTTCCTGCCAGCGCCAAGCCGACGGCCGCCAGCAAGGGCAGGGCCAACAGCAGCAGGGCGGAAATCGGCAGGTCGGTAGCGGACATAAGGGGCGTCGGGTAGTTTGGCCGGGCAAATATCCTCAATTCAGGCCCGAATTCAAACCCTGCTTACAGGTCTTTCTCCACATCGTCGGCCTGCACCTGCCCGTGCAGGATGTCTATCAGTTCCTTGACCTGATAGACGGAACGGTTGTAGGAATTGCTCAGAACGATAATCACGAAGTCGTCTGCTGGGCTCATCCACAGCATGGTGTTGTAACCTTTCCACCAGCCACCGTGGTAAATGTACTTGGGCTTTTCCAGCTCATCGAGGTGCAGCCGGAAGCCATAGCCGTAGTTTTTCAGGCCCGCCCGCTCGAAACTGCGGGGGGAAAAGGCTTCACGCATGGTCTTCTTGCTCAACAGACAATCGGCCATGAGTCCTTTATAAAATCGGTAAAGGTCTTCGGTGGTCGAACATAATCCTTTGTCGCCGTACACCTCGTCGTAGTAATCCTTCGGTACCAGACGCCCGTACTGATGGCCCACCGTACGATAAGAAACCGTAGATTCCGTCGTGTTGGATACCAAGAAGGTGTGATTCATGCCCAGGGGATCCAAAATATGCTTGCGCAGATACGCCTCGAATGGCACCCCCGATACTTTTTCTACGATGGCGGCCAGCACTACGTAATTGGTATTGTTATAATGAAAGCTGCGGTCGGGGCGATTGTATGGCTTGGGCGTGGGTTTCACGGCGGCAAACCAGTGCATTACCGTGGCATTGGCCGGGTACTTTTGCCCACGCCGCACGCTGTCCATGAATGCGTAGGTGTAGTTGGGTAGCCCGCTGCGGTGGCTGAGCAGGTTCTGGATTGTGACGTTGTGGTAAGGAAAATCAGGGAAAAACTGCTGGACAGAATCACTCAGGCTGATTTTGTTGGCCTCGTACAATTTCAAGACGGCTACAGCAGTGAAGGGCTTGGAGAGCGACGCCAGTTGAAAGGCGTGGTCAGCCCGCAGGGTGTCCTTTTCTTTGAGGTGCGCGTAACCGAAGGATTTTTTGTAAAGTACCACCCCTTTTTGGGCGATGAGGACATTGCCGTTGAATCCAGCCAGCCGTTTTTTACGGAAAATCTCCTCGATCTCTGCCACCTTCTTCTCGGCGTCAATCTGCTGACGGACTTTGGCATCCTGCTCGGCGGTCAGTGGTTCGCCCACGCACTCGGTATACCAGTCGTTGGCTTGCCTTACCTTGCTGTGCTGCGTACGGTCGCAGGCCGAAACAAGTACTATACTCCAAATGGCCAACCACCCAGCCCACTTTCCTGCCTTCCCTGCGAAATTCATTCAATAACGTTTTATTAACCGCAACAAAAAAAACCTGTTTGCGCGTCATATGCAAACAGGTTTTGTCAAAAATAAATATTTTACCGCGCCGCGATGGCTTCTTTGCCCTGCTTACGGGTGTCGAGCTTTTTCCAAACCCAGTTGCCGACGGTTTCGCCCAGGTGGGTGCCTTCTTCCACACCATCGCGGTAGTGAATGCCGCCGTACATACGGCTGTACGAAGCATCCCAATAAGCATCCTCAAAGGATTTGAAGGACTTCACGCCGTGACCGTATTTCTTCTCGGTCGTATCGGTGAAAGCTACGTTACTGCCCATTAGTTTAGTGAGAATAGTGCCACAAGCTGCTGAAACAGAGCTGTGGCCGCTTACGTATTCGGGAAAAGGCGGCGTTTCCAGATAAGGCCGCCAGGCGGGGTCCCAGCCATTGTTAATGACTGTCTCGGGCCGAATGCGGACGCTGGTATATTTCTCCTGCCAGCACGATACAAAGGCGTCAAACATAGCAATAGAACCCAGCGTATAGCATTCCGTCGTTTGCATCAAATTCAGCTTTTTATCCTCGGCCACCGTGCGGGTGATAGCCAGCCAGTGGCCCGGCGGGGTCATTTTTTTATTGGCAAACATCACGTGTCCTACTACATTGGTCACAAAAGCATTGTCATCCCAGAAATAAGCCGTAGTGCGCTGGTCTTCTGTCATATTTTTGCCGATGTCATACACCTCGCGGGTCAGTTTTATGAACTGACTATTTTTGCCAAGGTCGTACTTGGCGGGCGGCGGACAATGAAACTGCTTCACCGAATCCATCGTGAAGGGCCGCACCGTGTTCCACATCGGCTCGCAGGCGTCGGCGTAGGCGGGCGGCGTGGGTACCCAGGTACCAGGCGCATTGGTTACGGTGTAGCGAAATCCCCTGATTTGCTTGTAGTTGTCACCGCCTGAGTAATCGATGACGTGCTTGGCTACTGCCTCTCCGTAAGCCATCGAGCGGTCGATGACGTCGTCGGGGATGCCCATATCCTTATATTTCTGGAAGAAATCCTTCTCGTAGTCGTCCCACATTTTTTCCGAAAACGTGAGTTTTCTAGCCACCACGGAAAATGCCTTCGCGCTTGCCAGCGGGAAGCAGTATTCTTCGCCTTCCTCCGGCTGAGGTGTGGCCGTAAAACCGTTCAGTTGCCCAGCCAGCGACTTGTATTCCGGGTTTCCCGGCACCAGCGCCTCGTACCCCGCCAGGTTGGTGTAGGCATAAATCCGGCTCGCCACGGGAGGCTTGAAAATATCGTGAATGACGACGTTAGTCAGGTGAATGCCCAAGTCGTTGTATAGCTTGGGGTTGGAAGCGGCTTTGTTATAAACATCGGGTGTAGTCGTTTCGCGGCAGCCAGACAGCGAAACAGTCGCCAGTGCGAGTAGGAAGAAAAACAGTTTTTTCATCGTGTATCAGGGTTTTCAAGAATACTGCGTTCTGATTCAAGAACGCAGCTTTCACCGGTTTATTGAGGAGGCGTATGCCGTAATTCGTTTCAAATCAAGTTTCTATAATTCTAAACGGGCGGCAAAGGTAGTGGTTTTGGTAACGTTTGACAAGGCAGTATCGTTCGACCTGAGGGGATAAATTCGGGTACGCCACGACATCCTCGTATGTCAAATTGGGCAGTTTATTGGGGGAGGATTTCTGCGAGTAGGCTTTGACCAGGTTGCAGTCCTACATTAAGTTTAGCGATGGAAGCAGCGGAGTTCTTCGCTCCATTAGTCCAGCCAAAACTGTCCGATTTTGAACTCTAGTGTCCGAAATCGGACAATTTTATTTTAAATATTCATTGATTTTCAGATAATTAACTTTTGGGTACAGGTTTTATCCACTTGTAGGGGTGGACCTGTGTGTCCGCCCGGTGTGCGTCAGCAACGGCGTTTATGGAAACATTCTGGGCGGACACACAGGTCCGCAGGTGCGCCTGTCCAACCCTACAAACCAACATTATGCTTAGTAACTACCTAAAAATCGCCTACCGCAACCTCACCCGCAACAAGGCGTATTCCTTCATCAACATCGGCGGCCTGGCGGTCGGCATGGCCGTGGCGATCATGATTGGCCTGTGGATGAACGACGAACTGACGTTCGACCATTACCACCAGAACCACGACCGCATCGCGCAGGTCTATCAAAGCCAGACTTTCAACGGCAAAATCGGCACCGGACCTGCCATTCCCCGGCCACTGGAAATGGCCCTTCGTAAAGACTATGGCGACAACTTCAAATACCTCGTGATGAGCAGCTGGCGGTTTCGCAGTATTCTAGCCCACGGCGAAAAAAAGCTGGTGAAGCAGGGGAACTTCATGCAACAGGCCGCTCCCGAAATGCTGGGGCTGAAAATGCTTTCCGGGCACAGGGATGGCTTGAAAGACCCCAATTCCATTTTGCTGGCGGCGTCCACGGCCCAAGCACTCTTCGGCAACGAGGAAGCCCTGGGCAAAATCGTCAAGTTCAACAACAAATATAATTTCAAAGTGACGGGTGTGTACGCCGACGTGCCGCCCAATAACGATTTCAGCGCCACGACCTACATCGCCCCCTGGGATCATTACGTGACTAACACCGAGTGGATAAAAAATTCCGCCGATCAATGGGGAAACAACTCTTGGCAGTTGTTTGCCCAAATCGCCGACAACACCACGATGGCGCAGGTTTCGGCTAAAATCAAGGATGCGAAAATGAAAGCCGCCCCCGAGGATGTCACGCAGCACAAGCCCGAAATTTTCCTGCAACCGATGAACGATTGGCACTTGAAATCCAATTTCGAAAACGGCGTGCAGACAGGCGGACGCATCGAGAACGTCTGGTTATTCGGCATCATCGGGGTGTTCGTGCTGCTGCTGGCCTGCATCAACTTCATGAATCTCAGCACTGCCCGCTCCGAAAAACGTGCCAAAGAAGTGGGTATCCGCAAGTCGGTGGGTTCAGTGCGGTCGCAGCTCATCAGCCAGTTTTTGAGCGAGTCGTTCATGGTGGTGGGGCTGGCGTTTGCCGTGGCCATAATTCTGGTGTTGATCGCGTTGCCTTCTTTCAATACCTTGGCTGACAAGAAAATAGAATTTCCGTGGACAGGTGGCTATTTCTGGAGCGCATCCTTGCTGTTCATTCTTTTTACCGCTCTGCTTTCCGGCAGTTATCCCGCCCTGTACCTTTCTTCTTTCCAACCCGTAAAAGTGCTGAAAGGGACTTTTCGCGTGGGACGTTACGCCGCGCTGCCGCGCAAGGTGCTGGTGGTGTTGCAATTCACGGTATCGGTAGCGCTGATTATCGGTACCATCATCGTGTTCCGGCAAATCCAGCACTCCAAGAATCGCCCCATCGGCTACGACCGTCAGGGATTGGTGCAAATCCCGCTGACGCAGTATGATTTTGCGGGAAAATACGATTTCCTGCGCCGCGAATTCCTCAATTCGGGGGCCGTGGTCGAGATGTCCTCGGCCAGCAGTCCCACCACGGAAGTTTATTCCAATCGTTCCGGTTTTCTATGGGAAGGCAAACCCGAGGGCTTTCAGGAAGATTTGGCTTGGACGGCCGTCTCGCCAGAGTATGTCAAATCTCTGGGTTTGAAAATTATCGCCGGGCGCGACTTCTCGCGCGAGTTCGTCTCCGACTCCAACGCGGTGCTGCTAAACAAAACTGCCGTCAAGTATATGGGCCTAAAAAATCCCGTCGGTACTATTATCCGCGACGACGACAAGGAGGATCCGGCACCCCCGCTGACGGTCATTGGCGTCATCGACGATATGATTATGCAGTCGCCCTACGAACCGGTGAAGCAGTCGATGTACGTGTTCGATAAATTCAATAACGCCAGTTACTACAATCTACGGCTCAATCCCGACCAAAGCGCCACCCAATCCATTGCCGCCATCGAAAGCATTTTTAAGAAAAACTTCCCCGACCTGCCCTTTGAGTACCAATTCGTGGATGAGGAATACGCCGCCAAGTTCGCCTCCGAAGAGCGCGTTGGCAAGCTGGCGGGCGTCTTCACCGGCCTGGCAATTTTGATAAGCTGTCTGGGGCTGTTCGGCCTGGCCTCCTACATGGCCGAGCAACGCACCAAGGAAATCGGCGTTCGCAAGGTGCTGGGCGCGAGCGTGGCCAGTCTGTGGCGGCTGCTATCCAAAGATTTCGTGTTGCTGGTACTTATCGCCTTGTTGATCGCTGCACCGCTGGCCTGGTACTTCATGGACGGTTGGTTGCAGAAATACAATTACCGCACTGAATTGTCGTGGTGGATTTTCGCCGCAGCGGGCGCGGGAGCGTTAGCGATTACGCTGCTAACGGTCAGTTTCCAGGCCGTAAAGGCGGCGTTGATGAATCCGGTGAAGGCTTTACGGTCAGAGTAAATGGTGGTCTTCGGCTACGCTCAGACCGACAGATAACTGCCCCCCTGTCATTCTGAGCGTAGCCGAAGACAGTTCAGCCAAAGGATCACATATTTCCCTCAATCACTTCTCGAAACTCCTTTTCCGGCATGAGGCCGATACCGCGCCAGAGTAGTTTCCCATTTTTGTACAAAAGAAAAACCGGAATCTCGTCCACTTGCAGGCTTTGGGCCAGGGCCTTGTTTTGGTCGTAGTCGATGGTTTCAATGATCGCCTTTCCCTTGTACTCTTCGGTCAGTTTGTGAATCGTCGGCAGCATTTGCTGGCAGGGGGCGCACCATTTGGCAAAAAAATCGATCAGCACGGGCTTGTCGGAGGCAATGAGTTTCTGGAAGTCTTCCTGACTCATGCCCGTTGGCGCGGCGGTGGCGTTTTCGTCTTTCTCGAAGGGCATATTGGCCGACGACCATTTCAGAAAGCCGCCCTGCATATCGTACACTTCTTTGAACCCATTCTCCACCAGCAATTTGGCGGCTTTGCCGCTGCGGCCACCCGACAGACAATAGACGAACACGGGCTTGTTCTTGTCCAGCGTCACTAGTTTTTGGACAAAGATGGGGTCTTTAACGTCCAGGTTCTGCGACTTGGCGAGGTGGCCCTGCGCGTATTCATCTGGCGTGCGCACGTCCAGCACTTGGCCCTGCGGCGTGGCGGTTAGTTTTTGGTTAAAAGCATCCACGGCGAGGGGAATTTGACCAAAAGCCGTTTGGCAAAATAAAGCCAACGTTATCAATACGCGGAACGCCGCACCGCGGTACGCCACCCGACGGAACGCCGCCCGGAACCATTTTAGTTGTTTCATGTCCTTTCCCGAATTTTTACATTAATTTTGTTTTCGATAAAATTAACCATTTACCCCCATAAAACCCAAAACTGTCCATGAGTACCATACAGTCCGTACACGCCAGACAAATTCTGGATTCCCGAGGCAACCCCACCGTAGAAGTCGATATCCGCACCGAAAATGGCTATTTGGGCCGCGCGGCCGTGCCTTCCGGGGCATCCACGGGTAAGCACGAAGCCGTGGAATTGCGCGACGAAGACGATAAAGTATATGTCGGCAAGGGCGTCCTGAAAGCCGTCGAGAACGTCAACGATATCATTTACCCCGAGTTGATCGGCATTTCGGTGTACGAGCAGAACCTGATCGACAAGATCATGCTGGAACTCGACGGCACCGACAACAAAAGCAAACTGGGTGCCAATGCTATTTTGGGTGTGTCGCTGGCTGTGGCCAAAGCTGCCGCGCAGGAAGCTAATTTGCCGTTGTATCGCTATATCGGCGGCACCAACGCTAACACACTGCCCGTGCCGATGATGAACATCCTCAACGGTGGCAGTCACGCCGACAACTCCATTGATTTTCAGGAGTTCATGGTGATGCCCGCCAAAGCTGATACCTTCTCCGACGCCCTGCGCATGGGCGTGGAGGTGTTCCATACCTTGAAAAAAGTATTGAAAAGCAAGGGCTATTCCACCAACGTGGGCGACGAAGGCGGTTTTGCCCCCAACATCAAATCCAACGAGGAGGCTATCGAAATCGTGATTCAGGCCATCGAAAAGGCGGGCTACAAGCCGGGCGAGGAAATTTTCATCGCCATGGACGCAGCGGCTTCCGAGTTCTACGAAAATGGGGTGTACCATTTCAAAAAATCCGACGGACGCAAGCTGTCGTCGATGGAAATGGCCGACTATTGGACGGATTGGGTGAATAAGTACCCGATCATTTCCATCGAGGATGGCATGGACGAAGACGACTGGGACGGCTGGAAGGCATCCACCGAAGCCATCGGCGACAAGTGCCAGCTCGTGGGCGACGACCTTTTTGTGACCAACGTCAACCGCTTGCAGCAAGGCATCGATCAGAAAATCGCCAACGCGATTTTGATTAAAGTCAACCAAATAGGCTCACTGACCGAGACGATCGACACCGTGAATTTGGCCAAGCGCAACAGCTACAAGAACATCATGTCGCACCGCTCGGGCGAAACCGAGGACTCCACCATCGCCGACCTGGCCGTGGCTCTCAACACCGGCCAAATCAAGACCGGCTCAGCCTCTCGCTCCGACCGCATGGCGAAGTACAACCAGCTTTTACGCATCGAGGAAGAACTTGGCGAAACCGCCTACTTCCCGGGCTTGAAGTTCTAGGAAAAAGCAAAAAAAACCGGGGCTTCCTGCTCCGGTTTTTTCATAACTTAATTTTGCGACAAAGGTTTCCTGAACTCCCAATTATCCACTCTCAACCAAAATGCCAACCTGGCTTTCCCACATCCTGGCGCATCTGCGCAAGTTTTATACCGGGACGCTGGTAGCGTGGCTAGTGTGGGTCGTGTTCATCGACAACAACAATCTGTTCGTTTTGCTGGAAAATAGGCAGAGGATGAAAGATTTGGAACGCGATCTCAGCTACTACAAAGAGCAGGTGAAGCTGGTAAAAAAGGAAAGGCGGGAAGTGTTTGGCAATAAAGCCATGCTCGAAAAGTGGGCGCGGGAAAAGTACCTCATGCGCAAACCGACCGAAGACGTGTACGTGATCTTGGACGAAAACGGAAATTCTATTGAACCCGTAGAATGATCAAGGTTTTGTTTGTCTGTCTTGGAAACATCTGCCGCTCGCCCATTGCCGAAGGTGTTTTTCGAGACTTAGTAGAGAAGGCTTGCTTGTCGGATAAGATCCAATGCGACTCGGCGGGAACGGCGTCCTACCACATCGGCAGCTTACCCGATCGCCGGATGCGACAAATCGCGCAGGAAAACGGCATCGAACTCAGCCACAAATCCCGCAAACTGGCGGGCGATGATTTCTACAATTTCGACTACATCGTGGCGATGGACGAAACCAATTTTCAGGATATCCGCACCCAAAGCTACCGCAGCAGCGGGTTTTATTTTCCCGAGGATAAGCTCTTTCTTTTTCGCGAGTTCGATCCCGAACTCGAAAAGGCTGAGGGTACAGCTAACGGGGATAGCATCCAGCTCAACGTTCCCGATCCTTATTACGAAGATATTGCCGTTTTCGACGAAGTATATCGTATCGTGGAGCGGTGTGGTACCCGTTTTTTGGAATTTTTGCTTAAAAAAAACGAATTAAAAAAATGAACAAGAAAGTCATATTGATCATCATGGACGGCTGGGGTATTGCCAAAGCAAACGAGCAGGAACGCTCCGCTATTCTTGCCGCTAATACGCCCTACTTCGACAGCATCCTCGAAAAATATCCGCATAGCAAACTACAAGCCAGTGGCTTAGCCGTAGGCTTGCCCGACGGGCAAATGGGTAATTCTGAGGTGGGCCACACCAATTTGGGAGCAGGCCGCGTGGTGTATCAGGATTTGGTAAAAATAAATTTGGCCGTAGAAGACGGCTCACTGGCTAAAGAACCCGTCCTGACCGACGCGCTGGACTATGCCAAAACCTCTGGCAAAAAAGTTCATTTCATTGGCCTGGTGTCCGACGGTGGCGTGCATTCGCACATCGACCACCTTAAGGGCCTATGCAGCATTGCCCATGACAAAGGATTGACTGACGTTTTCGTCCACGCCTTCACCGATGGCCGCGATTGCGACCCCAAAAGCGGCGCGGGCTTTTTGCTGGATTTGCAAAACCACATGGCGAATACGACCGGAAAAATCGCCAGCGTAACGGGCCGCTACTACGCCATGGACCGTGACAAACGCTGGGAACGCGTGAAACTGGCCTACGACGCGATGGTACGCGGCGAGGGAACAAAGATTCCGGAGGGAGGTTTGCTAGCGGCCATTCAGGTTTCTTATGAGCAAGGCGTAACCGACGAATTCATCAAGCCGATTGTAGCGACGCGGGCCGACGGCAGCCCCGTGGCGGTGATCGAAGATGGTGATGTGGTGCTGTGCTTTAACTTCCGCACCGACCGGGGCCGCGAAATCACTGAGGTGCTGACGCAGCAAGATTTTCCTGAATATAATATGCACAAGCTGAACCTGCGCTACGTTACCATGACCAACTACGACGAGACGTATGAGAACGTCGGCGTGATTTACGAAAAGGACAACCTCAACAATACGCTGGGTGAAATCCTGGAAAAAGCGGGTAAGCAGCAAATTCGTATCGCCGAAACCGAGAAATATCCCCACGTGACATTCTTCTTTTCGGGTGGCCGTGAAAAGGAATTCGTGGGCGAAAGTCGCATGATTTGCCCATCGCCCAAAGTGGCTACGTACGACCTGCAACCTGAGATGTCGGCCTTCGACATTCGCGACGCCATTGTTCCCGCGCTGGAAAAAGAGGAGATTGACTTTGTCTGCCTGAACTTTGCCAATACCGACATGGTTGGGCATACGGGAATTTTTGCCGCCGCCGTCAAAGCTGCCGAGACGGTGGATAATTGTGTACATGCGGTGGTGACGACGGGCCTGGCGCACGGTTATTCGTCCATTATCATCGCCGACCACGGTAATTCTGACTACATGGTCAACGACGACGGTTCGCCCAATACCCAGCACTCGCTCAATCTGGTGCCGTGTATTTTGGTGGACAATACGTATTCCCAGCCCATCAAAGACGGAAAACTGGCCGACATTGCGCCTACTATCCTGGAACTGATGGGCATTCCCAAGCCTTCGGAAATGGTCGGCGAAAGTCTGTTGTAAACTATCCCGGTTTTCGGGGTGTTAGCTCAGTCGGAGAGTCGGATGGACTCTCCGATTTTTTGTAAAAACCTATCTCTACGTGTCATTCACCATTTTTAGGAATCCAATTTCGGGAAAAATCACTCGCACGGCTGTTACCAGTTTGTATTTTTTGCTGATACTGAGTTCCTGCCAAACACCCGCCGAAACCAGTACCGAACCCAACGCCTACTACGACGTTAAGGGCTTTGTCCAATCCCAGATCCATCTCCTCAGCCAGCAAAAGCCAACCATAGAAAAAACGATGGTGGTGGGGCAGGACGAGGAAAAGCGGACGACCAAAGCGGTCGATTGGAAGAAAGAACTCGAACTTTTTTTGCAGTCCGACATCAACAAGCCCGCCTTTCGCCAGAGCTACGCCACCGAACGGCCCGACTCGCTGACCTACACGTATAAAATACAAACCGGGGAAGACTTACCCGTGCGTTTTTTGAAAGTGGTACTGGACAAAAATAGTGGGAAACCTGCTCTGATCGAAGCCAAAATTAGTTCGAAGAATAAACTGTACGAATCGGAGAAGAATCTGGCGATGCGCTGCGAAGAGAAAGCGGGCGTTTGGCGGGTGGCTTCCTACCAAATCAGGGGTTTTCAGGAACTCGTCATCAGTGATCGCAAGCCGTTCGATGTGCGGGTAGTGGTGCCGTAAAAAGGCAAAGCCCGGCTCATCGCTGGACCGGGCTTTACTTTGTTAAAAAACGGGTTACTTCTCTTCCGCGTTCTTCATATTTTGCACTTCCGTGCGGATGTCCTGCGCCATAGTCTTCAGCTCCTGCATTCCTTTGCGAACGCGGGTGCCGGCGGCCTGGTTTTTCTTATCGTAGAACTTATCGAAGTCTCCTTCGAGCGACATAATCAGGTTCTTTACTTCTTCAAATTTCTCCATTGTAATAGTTTTTTTTAGTTGAAAAAAGGCGTCAAATACGCTTGTTTAGGCGTGTTTTGAACGAAGTTTAACAATTATTACCGCAATCACAACTTAATTTAGCAAAAAAAACCATTCAAAAAATCCTAAAAGGAAGAGTTTTTATATTTAAGAATCTGAAATTCAGGCTTTTAAATAGAAAAAAGAAAATTGATGAGTGGGCAAAAAAAACAGGCGTATTTTTTAAAAAATGCACCTGTTACGTTTAAGGGCCTATTTTCAGGCTTCGGCGATCTCTTTTACTTCATCCTGCTGATACACTCTGTTTTTGAGTTTTTCGGCCAGCATTGTGAAAGCGTCCAATGTATATTCTACGTCTTCAAGCGTGTGGGCGGCAGTGGGGATAATTCGCAGCATAATTTGACCCTTCGGCACCACTGGATAAACTACAATCGAGCAGAAAACGCCCATGTTTTCGCGCAGGTCACGCACCATGCGCGTCACTTCGGGAATGCCACCTTCGCTGTGCAGAAAAACGGGCGTTACCTGCGACTCAGTTTCGCCGATGTCGAAGCCCCTTTTGCGTAATCCGCTCTGCATGGCGTCAACGATTTTCCAGAGATTCTCCCGCAGCTCAGGATGGTCTTTCAGCATCTGCAAACGGAAGCGGCAACCCTCGACGTAGGGCATTGGCAGCGCCTTGGCGTAGGTCTGCGAGCGCATGTTGTACTTCAGGTACATAACGATGTCGGGATCGTTGGAAGCCACGAAGCCACCGATGGCCGCCATCGACTTGGCGAAAGTAGCGAAGTAAAGGTCGATGGCGTCCTGCGCGCCCGTCGCCTCGCCCGCACCCGCGCCCGTGGCCCCCATCGTGCCGAAGCCGTGGGCGTCGTCCACGAACAGGCGGAACTTGTATTTCTTTTTGAGTTCGGCAATCGCTTTGAGGTCACCCACTTTGCCCGACATTCCGAAAACGCCCTCGCTGATTACCAGTACGCCGCCGCCCTTGGCCGTAGCGTGGCGGGTGGCCCGCTTCAGGTTTTTCTCCAGGCTCTCCATATCGTTATGGTTGAACGTGTAGTATTGCCCCATTTTTGCCTTGTGCAACCGTACGCCGTCGATGATGCAGGCATGGGACTCGGCATCGTACACGATCACGTCGCGGTGATCGCAGACGCTTTCTATAATCGAGACCACCCCCTGATAGCCGTAATTAAGCAGAAAGGCGTCTTTCTTACCCACGAATTCGGCGAGTTCCTTCTCAAGGGTTTCGTGCAATGTGGAGTTGCCCGACATCATGCGGGCACCCATCGGATAGGCGAGGCCCCAGCGTTCGGTGGCGTCGGTGTCGGCCTGTCGGACGGCTGGATGATTGGCCAGACCCAGATAATTGTTGAGACTCCAGTTGAGCACTTCCCGCCCCATGAAGCGCATCCGGGGGCCGAGGTCGCCTTCCAGCATCGGGAAAGAGAAGTAGTGATGGCTGTTCAGCATCTTGGCGGGTGTGCCGATCGGTCCCCAGTTATCGCGCAGTTTCTCAAAAATATCCACTTAGAACGGGTTTATATAAATTATTGAGTGATTTTCTTATTGAATAAATGCAAAATTAAAAAAATATTGATAAAACAAATACTCTACTTGCAATCAGAATGTTATGCTCTTAAAGAAATTTACTTTAAAATCTTTTAATTAGGCGTTTGACAATAGATTCAAAAAATAAGTTCAGGAAGGCGTATTGGCTGAATCCAATTTACAACATTTGACGTTGCCGCTCTTTTAGGCACAACTGCCACAAATTACTACATTTGGGCAAGATGTGGTACGGGCGGCCCGCTCGTTTTTGCATTTTTTGGAAAAAGAATTCAGCTCTATGCCCCAAATAAAGAAGGTACTCATCGCCAACCGAGGCGAAATCGCCCTGCGGGTCATGCGCACCGCCCGTGAAATGGGCATTGCCACCGTAGCTGTGTACAGCGAGGCCGACCGCGAGGCGCTGCACGTGCGCTATGCCGACGAGGCCGTATGTATCGGTCCACCGCCTTCAGCCGAATCGTACCTGCGTGGCGACAAAATTATTGCTGCCGCGCTGCGCCTAGGGGCCGACGCCATTCATCCCGGCTATGGCTTCTTGTCGGAAAATGCTGGCTTTGCCCGTTCGGTAGGAGAGGCGGGGCTGATTTTTATCGGCCCTTCGCCCGAGGCCATTGAGACGATGGGCAACAAACTGGCCGCTAAGCGGGCGGCGGGAGAACGCCATATCCCGATGGTGCCCGGTACCGACGGTGCGATTACCGACCGAGCCGAAGCCAAGCGAGTTTCTCAACAAATCGGCTATCCGATCCTGATTAAGGCCAGCGCGGGCGGCGGCGGCAAGGGAATGCGGCTGGTGGAGAATCCCGAAGAATTTGACGAACAAATGGACCGCGCCGTGAGCGAGGCCGTATCGTCCTTTGGCGACGGGTCGGTTTTTATTGAAAAATATATCACTTCGCCCCGGCACATCGAGATTCAACTCCTGGGCGACCAGCACGGTAATATCATTCACTTGTTCGAGCGCGAATGCTCGGTGCAGCGACGGCACCAAAAAGTAATCGAGGAAGCCCCTTCGTCGGTGCTTACGCCCGAAATCCGGGAGGCGATGGGCCGTTGCGCGGTGGAAGTCGGCCACGCCTGCGGCTACTACGGCGCGGGAACGGTGGAATTCATTGTGGACGACAAGCTGGATTTTTATTTTCTGGAAATGAATACCCGTTTGCAGGTCGAACACCCGGTGACGGAGCAGATTACGGGCGTAGATCTGGTGCGACAGATGATTTACATCGCCGAGGGAAAGGCACTGACTATGAAGCAGGAAGACCTCACCATTCGGGGCCATGCCATGGAGGTGCGGGTGTACGCCGAAGATCCGGCGACCAATTTCCTGCCCGATGTGGGAACGCTGCAAACCTACGTCCGCCCACAGGGCAACGGCGTGCGGCTGGACGACGGCTTCGAACAGGGCATGGCCATCCCGATTCACTATGACCCGATGATCGCCAAACTGATTACTTACGGGCAGGATCGCGAGGAAGCCATGGCTAAAATGATCCGCGCCATTGAGGAGTACCAAATTACGGGCGTGCAGACCACGTTGCCTTTCGGGCGATTCGTAATGGAACATGAGGCTTTCCGGTCGGGAAAATTCGATACTCATTTTGTGAGTAAATATTTTACGCCAAACCAGCTCGTTTCTTTGCCTGACGATGACTGTTCGCAATTGGCCGCCTTGTTAACTGCTCGACTTTCGGAAAGATCCGGTCGACCGAAGACGGTCGATCTAGCCTTGCCTGTTACAAAAACGCGATGGAAAACGCGCCGCAGATAAGAATTTTTCGGCAAAAAATTCTTACTTTTGCGGTCTTATTTTCATAGCGATGCGCTTAATCGCGTTGTTACAAGTTAAACCTACTGCCTTGGCCACTACCTACCGCCGTCATAAAGCAATGAAGTTATCCGAATTCAAGTTTGATCTTCCTCAAAACCTGATCGCCTTGCATCCCGCCGAACGCGGGGAGTCACGCCTGATGGTGGTGCACCGCGATAGCGGAGAGTTTGAACATAAATCCTTTGGCGACATCGTCGACTACTTCGACGACGGCGACGTTATGGTTATCAACGATACCAAGGTTTTTCCTGCCCGTCTTTTTGGTCAAAAAGAAAAAACTGGCGCTAAAATCGAGGTTTTCCTACTGCGCGAACTCAACCGTGAGATGCGCCTGTGGGACGTACTGGTTGATCCCGCCCGCAAAATCAGGGTCGGCAATAAGCTGTACTTTGGCGACAATGACCTAGTGGCCGAGGTGATCGACAACACCACCTCGCGCGGCCGCACGATTCGTTTTCTGTCCGACAGCTCGCACGAGGAATTCATGAAGCTGGTGGATCAGTTGGGAGAGACGCCGCTGCCGCCCGAAATTATTTCGCGTCGCAAGGTAGAAAACGCCGACCGTGAACGCTTCCAAACGATCTTCGCCGAACACACGGGTGCGGTCGCCGCCCCCACGGCAGGAACGCACTTTACCAAAGCCATTATGAAGCGCCTTGAAATCAAAGGGGTGGGCTTTGCTCCCGTGACGTTACACGTGGGCCTGGGTACTTTCCGCAGTGTGGACGTAGAGGATTTGACCAAACACAAGACCGATTCGGAAAAATACCAGATCAACGAGTCGAGCGCGGATATTGTCAACGAGGCTTTGGATGCGGGTAAGCGGGTGTGCGCGGTGGGAACTACCTCACTGAAAGCGATCGAGTCTTCGGTGTCGGCGAGTGGCCACCTCAAAGGCGTGGACGGCTGGACGGACCGCTTCGTGTTTCCGCCCTACGAGTTCAAGCTGGCCAACGCCATGATTACCAACTTCCACCTGCCAGAGTCCATCCTGCTGATGTCGGCGCGGGCCTTTGGCGGCAACGACCTCATCAAGGAAGCCTACAAAGTAGCCATGAAGGAAAAATACAAATTCTTCACCTACGGCGACGCGATGCTTATTATCTAAGTGGACAATTTTGCCATCATCGTGGCGGGCGGCAGCGGGAGTCGCATGAAGAGCGACCTGCCTAAGCAGTTTTTGCCCGTCGCCGGATGTCCGGTGCTGATGCGGACGTTGAATGCTTTCCGCCGCTATTCCCAGGAAATTCAGATTAAATTAGTTTTGCCCGAAAGTCAGTTCGATTTTTGGGCAAAATTATGCGATGCCCACGCGTTTGAGTTGGATTACCAACTAGTAGCCGGGGGAGAAACCCGCTTTCACTCAGTGAAAAATGGTCTGGAAAGTATCGAGGCCGAAGAAGGTTTCGTGGCGGTTCATGATGGTGTACGACCCTTCGTTTCTTCCCAAATTATTGAAACCTCTTTTCAAAAAGCCGCCGAGGCCGGCACGGCAGTCACCTGCGTGGCTTTGAAAGATTCGGCGCGATTACTATTAGCGGACGGCACCAATCAGGCCGTCAGTCGCGCGGACTACCGCCTGGTGCAAACGCCGCAAACCTTCCGCCTGGACTGGATGCGCCAGGCCTTCGATACCGAAGTGCAGCCGCACTTCACCGACTGCGCCAGCGTGCTGGAAGCCGCAGGTTACCCCATTCATCTCATCGAAGGTTCCTACGAGAATATTAAAATCACTACGCCGGAAGATTTGCTGTGGGCGGAGACTTTTGTGAATTAGTTGATAGTTTTGCGAATCGTTTTTTTAGGTAAAAAACTATCGTAAAGAATCGTCTTTCAATTAGTGGTAATAAATTGAACCCTGAATGCTCAGGGATGATACTGCTTCCACTCCCCGCTCGCGATGTAAGCATAATACTTGGCAGCTTCTTTCTTTACTACGGGAAGTAAGAAGAACAGGCCGATCAGGTTGGGAACGGACATGGCGAAGATCATGGCATCGGAGAAGTCCGTGACGGCACCCAGGCTGGCGGCAGCACCGATTACCACGAAACAACAGAATAAGACCTTGTAGATAATGTCGTTGAGCTTGGTTTTGCCAAACAGAAACAGCCATGCTTGTAGGCCGTAGTATGACCAGGAGATCATGGTCGAGAAGGCAAACAGGATTACCGTGATGGTGAGTACGTAGGGAAACCAGGGTAGAACCGATGCGAAAGAGCGAGAGGTAACTTCGACGCCACCCATCGCTCCGGCCTGGTCGTAGTCGCCAGTGACAATGACGACTAGCGCGGTCATCGTGCAGATGACGACGGTATCGATGAAGGGTTCGAGTAAAGCCACAATGCCTTCACTGGCGGGATAATCGGTTTTGACGGCCGAGTGCGCGATGGCCGCCGAGCCGACGCCCGCTTCGTTGGAGAAGGCGGCCCGGCGAAAGCCCTGGACCAGAACGCCCACGAAGCCACCAGCGACAGCAATGGGATTGAATGCTTCGCTGAAGATCTTAGCGAACGTGGCGGGCAGGCTTTGCGCGTGGACAATCAGCACTACCAGAGAAGCCAAAATATAGATTCCGCACATGAAGGGTACGACCCGCTCCGTCACTGCACCAATGCGCTTGATGCCGCCGATAATGACCAGCGCGACCATGCTTGCCATCAAGACGCCGAAGATAGTTCCCGCTGAGGTGGAGGTCGATCCTACCATGTCCAGAAACTGCTTGGCGGCCTGGTTAGCCTGGAACATATTGCCACCGCCAAACGAGCCGCCCACGCACATAATGGCAAAGAACACGGCCAGCACTTTGCCAGTTTTGGCCAACCCCTTTTCCTGTAAGCCCTTGGTAAGGTAGTACATCGGTCCGCCATATACTTTGCCATCAGGGCCGATCTCACGGTAGCGCACGCCGAGGGTACATTCCACAAACTTGGAGGACATCCCCAGTAACCCGGCTAATACCATCCAGACGGTGGCTCCCGGTCCGCCCAGTGAAATAGCGATGGCGACGCCGGCAATATTACCCAGCCCGACGGTACCGGACACGGCGGCGGTCAGGGCTTGAAAGTGCGTCACTTCGCCCGCATCGTTGGGATCGCTGTAGCGGCCCTGCACGGTTCGGATTGCGGTGCCGAAGCCGCGAATATTGATGAATTTAAAGAAAACCGTGAAGAAAAGGGCCGAAGAAAGCAGGAAGATTATGACCAGCGGCATACTCGTGGCGGCATCGTCACCCAGTTGGATGGGATAGAACACCACGCTGCTGATGAAGTCGGTAGCGGGCTGCATCCAGGCGTTGATCTTTTGGTCCAGTCCTTCTTCGGGGGCTTGGGCAAAGAGGGGATGATTAGCCAGCGTGGCAAAAATCAAGACAATCAGGGAGAAAGCTCTTTTCATAGTAAGGGTTTGTTGTAAGGGTAGGTTTACTTTTTTATTGAAATAATATTTGGTGTCAAAACGCTAAACTACCATATAATTTTACAAAAAAACAAAAGCGACCCGTGAGCATTGTGCGCTCACGGGCCACTTTTGTTTTTTGCTGAAGGCCGTAAGCATTAGGCTCGGTTCGTCGGTACGGTTGGCTTTTGAAAAAACTTAGTTTTCAGAGTTTTCGGGGTTATCAGGATTCATGCCACTGTGTTTCCTTCCATAAAAGAAATAAATGGCCAGACCAATAACCAACCAGATGGCTAGTCGATACCAGCTTTCGATGGGCAGCGAGTACATTAGGTACAGACAGACGACAATGCCCATAATGGGCACGAAGGGAACCAGTGGGGTTTTGAACGAACGGGGAACGTTCGGCATTCTTACCCGCATCAACCATACCCCGGCGCATACCAGGCAGAAGGCGAACAGCGTTCCAATACTGACCATGTGGCCCAGATCGCTAACCGGAACGAAGCCAGCGAACAAACTCACGAATCCCATGAAAAACAGGTTTGTCTTCCAGGGCGTGGAGAATTTCTTGTGGATGTCGCTGAAAAATGGCGGCAGCAGTCCGTCTTTGCTCATGGTGTAGAACACCCGGCTTTGTCCCAAAAGCATGACGAGCATAACGGAGGTATAGCCCGCCAGAATTGCCAGAATCAAGCCTCTTTGCAAAAAATCGTAGCCCGTCACGGCAAAGGCGGTGGCGGCAGGCTTGGCATCGTTGGCAAATTCGGTGTAATTGAGCAGTCCCGTCATCACGTACGCGAACAGTACGTACAGAATCGTGCAAATCACCAGCGACCCCAGAATGCCGATGGGCATATCGCGCTGTGGGTTTTTAGCCTCCTGTGCCGCCGTGGACACGGCATCGAACCCAATGAAGGCGAAGAAAACCACTGCCGCGCCCGTAGCGATACCTGACCAACCAAAATGCCCGTATTCGCCCGTGTTGGCGGGAATGTAAGGGGTGTAGTTAGCGGGGTCAATGTGGCTCCATCCCAGCGTAATGAACATCACCACCACCAGCAGTTTAAGGGTTACCAAAATGTTGTTCAACAATGCCGAACCCTCCGTGCCGCGAATCAACAGCAGCGACAGCAGGCATACGACCATAATGGCGGGCAGGTTGATGAGGCCACCAGTGACCAGCGTGCCATCACTTAATGTCACTTGCTCAAAAGGCGAACAAACGAATTGGACCGGGAGGTGAATCCCGAATCCGCCCAGGAATTCGAGTAAATACCTCGACCAGCTCACGGCTACTGTGGCTGCACCCAAGGCGTATTCCAATACTAAATCCCAACCAATAATCCAGGCGGCGAACTCACCCATTGTGGCGTAAGAATAGGTGTAGGCGCTGCCCGCAATGGGAATCATAGAGGCGAATTCGGCGTAGCAAAGCCCCGCGAAGGCGCAACCGAAGGCGGCTAGTACGAAGGAAATTGTTACCGCTGGTCCCGCGTGTTCGGCGGCGGCGATGCCGGTGAGGGAGAAAAGCCCCGCGCCAATGATGGCCCCGATGCCCAGGGCTACCAGGCTCGTCGCACTGAGGGTGCGTTTCAGTTGGTTACCCTCACCCGTCGATTCAGCCATGAGCTTATCGAGGGGCTTGGTGATCCAGAGTTGATTCATTTTAAGGGTAGATAGGTGATACGATTGATTAGATTTTAAATTGTTACTTTATGTGGGGTTGCGAAACTAACTTAAATTTGGGTAGAATAGAAAATTAGCCAAAGAAAAAGGGGGAAAGCCGTTGACTTTCCCCCTTTTTTGACTCGTGTTATTAAGCTCTGGCTACCTTTCCTTTCTTGGTAGCGGGCTCCGGCTCGCCCACAATGGGATTTTTCAGCAGGTCGCGTTGTAAGGTGTCCACCACAATAGGGGTGGCCACAAACAGTGAGGAATACGTTCCCACTATGACACCAATGAGCATCGAGAAAGTGAATCCGCGCATCACTTCCCCACCAAAGATCAATAGCACCACCAGTACGAGGATTGTCGAGATACCCGTTACGGCCGTACGGCTCAGTGTGCTGTTCAAGGCGTTGTTAATAATCGTCGGGACGCTTTCATTGCGGGTGTTCTTGTCGTTGAGGTACTCCCGGATACGGTCGAAGATTACGACGGTATCGTTCATGGAGTATCCCATCATCGTCAGGATAGAACCGATGAACGCCTGGTCGATATCCAGCGAGAAGGGCAGCCAGCCGTTGAAAAGCGAGAAAATGGCCAGCAGCACGAGCACGTCGTGGAACAGCGAAGCTACCGCGCCGTAGCTGAACGCCAGTCGGCGGAAGCGGATGAAAATGTAAGCAAAGTTGGCAGCTACCGCCAGCAGCACCGCCCAGATGGCCGAAATCATGGTGTCGTAGGCAATAGTTGGCCCTACTTTGGCCGAACTCACGATTTCTGCTTTACTATTTCCGGGTACCTTGGAGACGCCTTCCATAATTTTTGCCTCCGCCTGTTTATCGGCCTCGGGCGAGGTGTCGTCGATCAGGTAGGGCGTAGTGACTTTCACCTGGTTGAAACCGCCAAAGGTTTTCACCTCAGGTGTAGAACCCAGCGCTGCGCCCATGGCTTGGCGCACCTCGTCAGTGCTGACGTTTTTCTCAAAACGAACGGTATACGAGCGCCCGCCTTTAAAGTCGATACCCAGTCCGAAGCCCTTGAAAATAAACGAGCCGATACCGATCAGGATAATTGCCGACGACACGTAGTAGAAGCGTTTCCGCTGGGTGATGAAATCGAAGTTGGTGTCCTTAAACCAGTTCTTGGTCAGTCCTGAATAGAATTTCAGCGTCTGACCTTTCTGAATCGTGCGCTCAAGTAGCAGACGGGTGATAAAAATGGCCGCAAACAGTGAGGTGATCAAACCAATGACCAGCGTCGTAGCAAAACCGAGTACCAGACCCGTACCGAAAATAAACAGGATTATCCCCGTCAGCAGCGTGGTCACGTTGGAGTCGATGATGGCCGACAGCGCATTCTTGAAACCATCACGAACGGCTACGGGGAAGGGCTTCCCATTTTCCAGTTCGACTTTTATTCCTTCGTAGATAAGCACGTTGGCATCCACCGACATACCAATGGTCAGCACGATACCGGCAATACCCGACAGCGTAAGCACCGCGCCCAGCGAGGCCATGACGCCCATTAGGAAAAACAGGTTGACAAACAGTGCAACGTCGGCGATCCAGCCCGCGCGGCTGTAGTAGGCCACCATGAACACCAGAACAATGATTAGACCCACCAAAGACGAAAGTATCCCCGCCGTGACAGCCTCTGAACCCAGGGTAGAACCCACGATGGCCTCCTCCACGATATTCGTAGGCGCCGGCAGTTTACCCGCTTTCAGCACATTGGCCATGTCCTTGGTTTCTTCCACCGTGAAGCTGCCGGAAATGCTGGAATTACCGTTGGGAATTTCGCCGTTTACGTTGGGCGCAGTGTACACTTGACCATCCAGGATAATGGCCACCTGACGACCTACATTATTGGCAGTCAGCGTCCGCCATTTGCGGGCACCTTCGCCGTTCATACGCATGCTAACTTCGGGACGACCGCGATCATCGTAGTCGTGGGTCGCGTCCACGATCACGTCGCCTTCCAGCGGGGCCTGGCCATTGGGCTTTTTGATAAAATAAAGCGGAAGGATGAGCTGACCATTGGTGGCGTCAATGCCCTGGCGATCCCACATAAACACCAGGTCAGAGGGGAAGAACGAGCGCACTTCGGGACGATGCAGGATTTCCATGGCGCGGTTCGTGTCTTTCATATACACGCCCAGGCCCTGGGGCAGGGGCACGAACAAGTTCGTTAAGGCGGCGGTCTGCGCGGCCAAAGCCGACGTATCGGAGGCAGCGGAGTCGCTGCGCTGAGCCAGCAATTCTTCCAGGTTGCTTGCCGTCGTTTTCTTCGTCGTGTCGGTGACAGCGGTTGTCGGACGACTGGCTTTTACGGCCGCTTCCTCGCGGGTCAGGTACTGGCCCAGTTGATCGAGACCCGCCGAAATTTCGTTGGTATTGTACACTTCGGCGAATTCCAGCTTGGCTGCACCCGATAGCAGGCGGCGTACCCGCTCGGGGTTGTCCACGCCGGGCAGTTCCACCAGGATCTGGTTTTTGCCAGGCAGGCGCTGCAGGTTTGGGTTAGTCACCCCGAATTTATCTACTCGCGCCTGGATGATTTTGAAGGCACGGTCGATAGCTCCTTCGACTTCTTCGTTCAGCATCGCAACCACCTCGCCGTCGGATGAGGTACTGTTAATTTTGCTGCGGTTGGCGCTATTGGCGAACACGTTGGCCAGGTTGGTGTTAGGCGCTATTTTCTTATAGGCGTCCACGAATAGGTTCACGTAGCTGCTCTGGCTGGATTTCTGAGCTTCGGTGGCGTCCTTAATCGCTTGCTGAAATTGCGAACCCCGGGCATTGCTGCCCGCTAATCCTTTGATAATGTCGGCGGGGGCCACTTCCAGTACTACGTGCATACCGCCCTGGAGGTCGAGGCCCAGGCTCAGTTGCCGTTCCATAACTTCCTGTAGGGTGTGACCCAAATACACGTCCTGCCGCCAGAGCGAATCGATGAAGCCTTGTTTCTTGGTAAAATCCACCTTGCCCTGGGCATCGGTGGCATAAGCGGCAGCGTCGGCGGTATATTTCCGCGCCACGAATGTGAACGACAGGTAATAGATGCTAATCAGCGCTATTACGATCGTTAGGGTAATTATTCCGGTTTTGTTACGCATCTCTTCAACTTTGAATGAGTGAATGATAGAATGCCATCCGGCGGATTGCCTTTTGGCGATTCAATAAATATTGGGGAATGGCAAAAGAACGAATGCTGCCTACCACGAACGATCAGTAGGGCCGCGAAAATGCGGAGTAGATGATGAATGATTAAGAAGTAGACAAACGCCTATTCACTCATTCAAAATTGATTTCACGGCCCGTTGGGTGCGATATGATGGCCGAAGACGTGCCGGAAGTAGGAGAAGTAATAATAAGATGTGCGGGCCGCGAGGGGAATGGCGATTTTTTCCTCGAAATGGTAGAGAAAAGTTTGCGGCAGCACGAACCACGACTGCGTGAAGTCGAACGACAGGGCGGGCGTCACCACCGCGTGAAGCGAGAGTTCGCTTACGGTGGCAGGAGCATCTTTGGTGGAGTTATCGGTAGTTTTCTTGTCCCCCTGCTCTATCTTACCCTTCTCGGCGGGCAGTGAATCCATCGTCCATGATTGCCCGGCTACGGTTACCAGCAGCATTAGGGCTGCCAGTAAGCTACTGATTATTCGGGGAATATGACGTCGGTTGGGCTGCACTGGGTTGTCCTTTTCGGGATTGGGGCGCAAAGTTGGTACCAAAATGGGGGAAATGCAAGAAAATATTGTGGGTTTGCTGTAAAAGCCAACGTCCGCCGCATTCAAAAATTCTCCAAAAAGCGTGTTTGCCTCTTCAAAATGAATACTTCACATTCGCGGGCAAAGGTTCTACCGATACCTTCATCCACTGCCCGTTGATCTTTAGGACCATGATGTGGTTGTCCTTGTCGTAGAAAATGGTGCCATCGCCTCCTGTTTTCAATTCCTGAAAATTGACGTGTTTGGCGTCTTCGGCGTACTCCTTTTCGGCGTCGCCCGCTACTTCGGTTGCCTTAAGATCGTCTTTGCCGATGCTGCCCAGCGTGAGGGCGTTGGTCAGGCGGAGTGAGCCGTAAAAAATGGCCTTGTCCCGACCAAAAAGGAAAGAGTGTTGCCGCACATCGGAGCCAATCTTGAACCAATTGTAGGCGGGTTCCGAATGGTTGTACACCGTGCTGTAGTAATAGGCCTCGGCCACGGGTCGCCCTTCTTCCACGTGCTTATTGACCAACATTGTAATGCGCGATTTATCGTCGCGGGCGTAGCCTTCGAACACGTGATAACCCCAGCGCTTGCGGTTGCGTTCCTGCTCGTTGCCACGCACCTGAATCATGTAGGGCGTACTCAGAATACCGTTCACGGTGGTGTACATCGGCGTGGCTTTCGGGTCGAAGCCGAAACTATAGCCCCGCTCTTTCCAGCGATCCCAGGTTGTATCGATGTCCGACGAAAGTTCAAGGCGTTTAGCTATCGGATTTTCCGCGCCGGTAATCAGGCGGATATAGGGTTCTGGGGTAGAATAAGGGATGTTTTGGGCCAGTGACGAAAGGGTAGCCAGTACGAGGCAGGTAGTGAGTAGCTTCATGCGAAAATCAAGGTTCTTTACTTCTTTTTCGCCCGCTCTGCCGCCACCTCGCCCACCAAAACCGTCGTAGCCTTGTTGCCGAAACTATTCCTGACGAAGGTCAACACATCGGCGATCTGCTGGTCGGTCAGGAAATCGTGGGCGGGCATCACGTTGCTATATACCTCGTCGTTAATCGGCTCGTGGGCGTCCAGGCCGTTCAGAACCACACCAATGATCCGGGCTTTATCGCCCAGCACGTAGTCGGTTTGGCTTAGGGGTGGGTTGAGGTGCGGCACGCCGCCTCCGTCGACTTGATGGCAGGCGAGGCAGTTTTGTTCGTACACCAGCTTGCCCGCGGCCAGCGCCATTTCCGCCGGGTTGATTTTGGCATTGGAAGTCGCCGAGTCCGCCTTCTGGTTTACCTTTTTAGTTTGGGCGCAGGCTGACAGCGAGAAAGTCCCCACTACCAGCCCTACGACCAAACTATACTTAGCTATTTTCCTCATTTGGCGTAAGAAATCTTATAGACCGTACCCTTCACATCGTCGGCCACGTAGAGCGAGCCGTCCGGTCCCTGGGCCAGGCCGCAGGGACGGTGCATGGCGCTGCCGGGTGACATCACCGTGTCCATGCCGGAAAAATTATCGGCGAATACCTCCCAATCGCCCGAAGCTTTGCCATTTTTGAAAGGCTGGAACACCACGAAATACCCGGCTTGCGGCTCGGGAGCGCGGTTCCAGGAACCGTGGAAGGCGATGAACGCGCCATTGCGGTATTTTTCGGGAAACTGGGTACCCGTGTAAAATAGCAGTCCGTTGGGAGCCATGTGGCCGGGATAAGCCGCCGCTGGGTCGATGTATTTGCTCGACCCTTCCTTTTTGCCATCGCCACCGTACTCGGGCATCACCACTTTCTTCTTCTGGTTTTGGTCGTAATAGATGTAGGGCCAACCCGCATCCGCGCCTTTTTTCAGTTCATACATAGCCTCGGCGGGCAGTATGGCCGACTGCTGGTCGGTGTACATATCGGGAAAAAGCGTGTTGAGCTGGTCGCGGCCGTGCTGCATGATGAACAGAGAGTTGGTCTGGCCGTTCCAGTCCATGCCCACCATATTGCGGATGCCCGTGGCGTAATGGACACCGTCTTTCAAAATCTGGTCGGGCTGGGTCGTCTTGAACTGCCAGATGCCGCCCACCGAGTCCAGCATGGCACAGGGCATCATGCCCGGCGAGCCTTTGGTGCGGTCCTTCGTCTGGCAGGCGTTGGAAGGTGCCCCGATGCCGACGTAAATATTGCCGCTCTTATCCAGCACCAGCGATTTGGTGTTGTGCGTTCCCTTGTCGGTCAGGTCCTTGATGATGCGCTCGGGCTTGTCGGGATCGATTACTTCCTGGTTGGCATTCAGCTTGTAACGGAACACCTCGCTGTTGGAGGAGGTGTAGAGGTAGCCGTCGCCCAGCGCCACGCCCGTGCCGCCAAAGTCGCCGAAACTTTTTTGGATCTCCATCTTCCCGTCGCCGTCGGTATCGCGCAGAAACACGGTACCGCCGCCATCGACGGGCTTGGCCAGCCGCACGTACACATCGCCCTTATCGGTAACCGTCAGGTGCCGGGCCTTGCCCAGGCCGTCGGCGACAATGGTGGTTTTAAAATTGGACGGGACCTTAATGATAGGTTCGGCCACGGCGTTGTCGGCAATTTTGTCTTTGGCCATTTGGGCCACGGCTTGGCTGGCCTGGAAACTTACCAGTGCGCCCACGAGCAGACTGGCGTACAGATTTTTTGTATTTTTAAACACGGTATAATGGGTTTGAGTGAGTATTGTCAGGAAATTAGAAAACGGTCTTTGGCAAGAAGAGTTTCCTTATCTCATAAAATTATGGAAAATGATTTTCAAGTTAGAAAAATGATGCCAGCATGATTTCGATGAAACATCTCACGCTAATCCCGTAGCCAATCGGAGGGCAGAAGATTGGCGAAGCGGTCATTGCCCAGGTCGCCGCCGACTTCCATGCCCGTCGGCTCGATCACCCAGCCCTGCGGCGAAATGACTGCGAAACCCTGGGGAAATGAGATGAGCGAATAGGCGTAGGGCATATCGGAGTAGCGCGAATTCCCCCGCTTGTTCAAGTTGAAGACTTCCAGTCTCGTACCCGACACCACCAGCCGTTCCGTTTCGAGTTGGCCCGGTCGGATCAACTGCCCCCCCCGCATTTCGTCGATCTGGTAGTACAAATAATTCTTGATGGAGTACGGACTAGCGTTGGCACCACCCCCGCTGAGCAACCGCTGCGCCCGCAATGAATCAGGGACTTGCTGGAATACCCGGAAATCGTTTTCCCGCAAACTGTCGGAAACCATGCTGGTCAGAAGTTGTTTTAAGGAACCTTGGTATGCCATTTTCTGGTTGGTGCGCCAAAGATTTTTCTCCTCCTCATTGGCTGGCTTTAACAGTTCGAAGCGGGTGTTGCCGCCGTAGTACATCGTGCCTTCGTAAAAATCAAAATCCGATAAATCCTGATAAATCAGGTAGCCCAGGGCGCGGTTCTCTATTTTCAACGGGCCAGTCGATTGCGCTAATAGGTGGCCGTTGTCCTCCATCGTTATGTGCAACACCTCTGGATTCAGAATTTTGCAGGACTTGGCAAAACGTCCGGTTCCCAGCAGTTCGCGCGTGACGGTTTTGAGCCGCTGCTGCCACTTTTTACTCCTTTTGGCATAAACGACCACGCTCTGCAACTCCACGCCCTGCCGCATTTTGAACTGCACGGTTTTACGCCCCGGCTGCTCGAAGCGCAGCGTTTGCTTGATCGGCACATAGCCCAGATACGAAACGGCCACGTCGAGGTTACCAATCGGCAAATTCGCCAGCGTGTAAGCCCCCTTTTCGTTGGTGGTGGTGCCGATGGACGAATTGTTAATGTATACGTTGGCGAATGGCAGCAGCTCGCCCGTTGCTTCGTCGGTTACGGTTCCGGTCAGCGTCACGGTGGCGGCCTGGCCCCGACAAATAACCTGCGCCACGCAAAACAGGCCTAGTAGTACGATTCGATTCCTCAACGACTTCATCTCCTACTGCTTTAAAATTTGCAAAGCTAATTCCCCGTCGGGAATAGCGACGCCGATTGTTAACACACCTTCCACCGCCTTCAAATCGCCCAGCTTCGTATATTTTCCCGAAACGGTATTGAGGGCGCGCACCGCGTAAGTGCCGTTATCGACCGCTAGTTTCAAGGTCGATTTCGTGGTACCCGTGGCTCGCAGGAAAACGGCGAAGGCACTGCTCTTGTCCGATAGCGCGTAAGTTATGAGGCCAGGAGTGCTCAGGGTGCTTGTATAGTTGGGGTAGAGTTTTACCAAACTGAAACTACCCAGGAAATCAGCCAATATTTTTAACTGCGTCCGCAGAGCCGTGCTGCCGCCACCGGGTGCTTTGTAGGTACCTTTGCCGTCTTCGTTGCCCACCAAAAATGAATAGTCGAGACTGTTGAACAGCCCGCCGCCGCTCAACATGAACTGCCAGGCCTGGCGGCGGTACACCGCATCGTCGGAACCCGCAAAGCCTGATTCGTCGAAGCCGATTACCTTCCCATAGTGGTAATTCCACTGCACGGCCTCGGGCCAGGCGTAGTGGAAATTGATAATCGAGATATTCGGCTCCACCTTTGGGATGGAGGCCCGGTAGTTGGCATAGTTTTGGGCAATGAGGTGTTTTTTTGGTAGTTTTTGTTCTGTATGACTGATCGTATTCGCCACGGCGGCCTGCCATTTTAGCGATGCTTCATCAGCAAAGTCGGCCTTAGTCTGCCAGTCGTTTTTTACCAGTTCCTCCTTATTGGTGATATTGTAAACCGGGACGTTGTGGTCGGACCAGGGTTCGTTCTGGATTTCGAAGAAAATATTGTCGAAACCATTCAACTCGCGAACCATTTTTTCTACAAATGCCTCCTGATAGGACCAAAGACCCTTGTTATCCATAGTTTGGGCTCGCTTGTGAGAAAGGCTATCGGTAAGGTTGACGTTGTTGACGGGATTTTGCGGTGAAATACCCCAGGTTTTCTCACTATAAATGGAGGAAAATAGCGTGACCTCGACAATGATATCCCGCTTTCCCGCTTCGGTCAGAAAGTCTTTCAGCCGCGCAAAGTAGGCTTCGTTCCATTTGGACAAATCAAATTTCGACTTGTCTGACTCGGCTTCCGGCCACGGGCCAATGTAACGCTCTCTTTTGGGGGCCAAATTATTTTTCTCGATGTTGAAATCTCCCGTAATTTCGTAGTAGGTACCCGTGAAAATTCGGGTGTAGTTCATGCCCTCGTCCGCAAGGGTTTGCAGGTATTTTTTGTAGTCGAAGTCGAGATTGAGTACCGCGCCGTAGTGTTCGCTGGAGGTGATGAGGGCGGTGGGTTTGTCCTGATACGTGAAGTAGTGCGGGTTTTCGGGATGGAGGGCGATAGGGTTGGTTTGGGCTTGTGCTGTGCTGATGGCCAACAGGACACATTGGGCCAGTATCGAGAGAATCAACTTTTGCATATCAATGAACTAAGGAAAGGGTTCAAAACCAGGGATTGGCTATTTTTATCGGTGTGGATGGCATAGAATCGAACGCCCTAGAGTATTTTTCAAACCTCTACTTCCTCCACTTCGATCTCCTCCAATCGTACCCTTGGCAACTTATTATAAAAACGATAGGTCAGCAGTACCGCCGACACTGTGAGTCCCGCCAGCAAGCCAAGCCAAACGCCCGGTGCCCCCATGCCCAACGGAAAAGCCAGCGCATAGCTCAGCGGTAGCGCCACGACCCAGTAAGCAAAGAGCGTCAGCAGCGTGGGGACATTCACGTCGGCGATGCCACGCAGCACGCCCAGGCCCACGACCTGCACACCGTCGGACAACTGGAAGAATCCGGCAATGACCATCAAGGTGGCGGCGATGCGCACCACCTCGGCGTTGTCGCGGATGTACAGGCCCACCAGCCACTCGTTGGCGGTCAGAAACAGGAGGCAGCACACGCCCATGAAAATGATGGACAGCACAAATGCCGCTGTACCCGCTCGCTGCACCGCCGGACGGTTATTGCGCCCCACAGCCATGCCGACCCGGATGCTGCCCGCCGCACCAATACCCGTGGCCATCATATAGGTGGTGGAGGCCATGTTGATGGCGATTTGGTGCGCGGCCAGTTGCGCCTCGCCCAGCCAGCCAACCATGATCACCGCCAGCGAAAAGGCGGCGATTTCGAAGAAAAACTGAAAGCCGCCCGGCAGGCCCAGCCGCAGGATTTTCTGCACCAGCGGCCTGAGCGAAACGGCCTGTACTTTTTCCAGATAGGGAAGAAAGAAGCGATCTCTTTTTACATAAAGCCAAATCGCCAGTGCCATGTAGCAGCGGGCCAGGAAGGTACCCAGCGCCGCGCCATTCAGACCCATACTTTTTATCAAAAAAAAATTGAGAACCACATTGAGGAGCAAAGCCGAGATGGTGATAGACATCGTGACTTTGGGCCGCGAGAGGCCGTCACACAACTGCCGAATGGCAATGAACAGCAACAAAGGCACGTTCGAGACCGTTAGGATAAGCACAAAAGGCCGGGCCATCTGCGTCACGTCGTCAGTTTGCCCGAAAATCTGGAATTGCCAGGCAACCAGTACGCAAACTACGCCCAGCGACAGACTCAGCAGCCACGCCACCCGAATGCCGGCGCGGTACAGCCTATTCACTTCGCTCGTATTTTTCTTGCCCACGGCCTGCGATATAAGGGCCGATACGATGCTAAGGCCGCCTACGCCTATGCTGCTGACCAGGAAAGTGACGGAAGTCGCAATGCCGGCGGCACCCAGCGGCACCGCGCCCAGAATTCGGCCGATCATCAGGTTGTCAGTTACGCCCATCAGTACCACGCCTAGCTGCGCAATAATGATGGGAATGCTTAGGCGCAGGGTGGCGCGCATGTCGCTCCGGTAAAGGCGGGCCAGCGGGTACATGATAGTCAGGTATCTTTTACTAAAAAGTTCGCAAAGGTAGCAATTGCCATCGGGATGCCGGGGCAGCTTGACGGGCTTCGACCCGTTTCTAACAAAATCTTCTTAAATTTGTCAACTCTAATTAATCTCCAAATCTCTTGAAAGAATACGGCAGTAACGTCGAAAAGCTCGCGGAACACATCGTACAGATGGAAGACCCCGCCAAGCGCACGCTCTACGCGCACATCCTGGTGGAACTGATGCGTCAGATTCACCCCGGTATGCGCGACAACCAGGATTACTACAACAAACTCTGGGACGATCTCTTCATCATTTCGGGCTTCGAGCTGGAAGTGGACGGCCCCTTTCCTCCGCCTTCCAAAGAATCCCTGGGCAAGCAGCCGCTTCCCGTTAGCTACAATCAGCACAAGCTCAACTACCACCACTACGGCAAGAATATTGAACTGCTCGTGGAGCGGGCCATTGAAACCGAAGACCCCGACGATCGACTGGCGTTCGCCTCCTACCTTTACCGTCTGATGCGGTCGTTCTACAACGCCTGGAACCGCGATAATCCCGAGGATGCGGTGCTGCTGGAACACTTGATGGAACTATCGGAAAATAAGCTGAAACCGGAGGTGGACTACATCCGCGAACATGGCCCCATAGAAGCTTCGCCCAAGGACCGCAACAGCAACGCCGAGAAGAGTCGCGGCAATACGCTGACGGGCTACAAAGCGCAGGTCAGCACCAGCAGCGACAAAGTCAGTACCGCCAACTACAACAACGACCGCGCCAAGAACATCAGCCACGCCGTCACCAGCACCGGAACCGGCAAAAACAACCGCCGTAAAAACAACAATAATAACAACGGCAATAACAGTAATAGCAATAGTAACAACCGTAACAATCGGAATAGGAGGAAGTAGTTCTTCGTTCGAAGAAGTCAGATTCCGGCGTAGCTTGCCCACTGATGGGTTCGGAAATTTTAAGAAAATGCAATCATTTGGACATTGGTTTGAGTGAGTTTAGGCAGCGGTATAGCAGCAAACCCATTCTCCATTCTCCATTCTCCATTCTCCATTAATTTAATGTCTTCATTCAAAATTACCGGAGGTCGCCGTTTGAAAGGCGAACTTCAGCCGCAAGGTGCTAAAAACGAAGCGTTGCAGATTCTGTGCGCCGTACTGCTCACCGCCGAACCCGTCACGATTCACAATATTCCTGCTATTCGCGATGTCAATCAGTTGATTGATTTGCTGGGTGATTTGGGTGTCAGGAAAAAAGTGCTCAGCGATTCCTCGATCCGCTTCGAAGCGGCCGACGTCAATACCGATTACATGGAATCGGAGTCTTTCAAGCAGAAAGCCGCCGCTTTGCGCGGGTCGGTGATGCTGCTGGGGCCGATGCTGGCGCGGTTTCGCAAAGGACGCATTCCGCGTCCCGGTGGTGACAAGATCGGTCGGCGGCGGTTAGACACGCATTTTTTAGGTTTCGAGAAACTGGGGGCGGAATTCAGCTATACCCAGGAAGACGGCGGCTTCTACCGCGTGGACGCCAAAAACCTGAAAGGAGCCTATATGCTGCTGGACGAGGCGTCCGTGACAGGAACAGCCAACCTGCTGATGGCCGCTGTGATGGCCGAAGGTACCACTACGATTTATAACGCCGCCTGCGAACCCTATTTGCAGCAGCTTTGTAAAATGCTCAACCGCATGGGGGCCAAAATCTCGGGCGTCGGCTCCAACCTGCTCACCATCGAGGGCGTAGAGGAGCTACACGGCACCGAACACACCATGCTGCCCGATATGATCGAAATCGGCAGCTTCATCGGCCTGGCCGCTATGACGCAGTCCGAAATTACAATCAAAAACTGCCAGATACCCATGCTAGGCGTTATTCCCGACGTATTCAAGCGATTGGGAATCAATCTCGAAATCCGGGGCGACGATATTTACGTTCCCGCCCAGGACCACTACCGCATCGACAGTTACCTCGACGGCTCTACGCTCACCGTGGCCGACGCGCCCTGGCCCGGCTTCACACCCGACCTGCTCAGCATCGTACTGGTTACGGCCGTACAGGCGCAGGGGACGGTGCTGATCCACCAGAAAATGTTCGAGAGCCGCCTATTTTTTGTGGATAAATTGATCGAAATGGGCGCGCAAATCATCCTGTGCGATCCGCACCGTGCCACGGTCATCGGCCTCAACCGCGAAACCCCGTTGCGCGGCATCCGCATGACCTCACCCGACATTCGGGCCGGAGTCGCGCTGCTCATCGCCGCCCTCTCGGGCCGCGGCGTCAGCATCATCGACAACATCGAACAAATCGACCGGGGCTACCAAAATATCGACACGCGGCTGAATGCCATTGGGGCGGAGATTATTCGGTTGTAAGGAGCACAAAAAAGCCACCTTCCAGTTTTTACAAACCCTTCAAATTCAACTTATTTTCCCCCTTCAAAGTCCGATATAATAATCGTAGCCGCGCTCGGCCCAGAAATCGCGCGGTCGTTCGTCGGCGAAGAAAATGCGGCCAATTCGCTTCAAATTTTTGACGCCATATTTGACCGGAATAATCAGGCGCAGTGGTGCCCCGTGCGGGGCTGAGATGGGTTGGCCGTTGAGTTCGTAGGCCAGCAGAGTCTGCGGGTGCAGGGCACTCGGCATATCGATCCCCACATAATACCCTTTATCCGGTGTTTCCAGCCCCACGTAAGCGTAAGGCTCGTCGGTGTCACCTTTGATTCCAAGTTGGTATTTTGCTAAAAAATCCGAGAGCCGTACCCCGCCCCAATGTTGCACCTGACTCCAGCCTTCAATGCACTTGAATTCGTACACCATTTCGTGCCTGGGTAAAGCTTTGATGTCTTCGAGCGAGAGAAGCAGGGGTTCATCGCCCGGCCTGTCCACCTGCAACTGCCAGGCGGCGGGAACGGGCGTTTTGATTCCATAATGACCGTTGACACGGGCGTTCTTGGCGGCATATTTGACATCGAAAGTCGGGACAAGACTGGTATTGCTAAAAAGGGATTTGGCAATTTGGGCGTTCGCGTCCAGTACCCGCCGAAAGGGCTTCCGCATTCGGGCGGTTTGGGCGCTGTGCGTAATCCACTCGTACACGCCCACGGGTCCCACCGCCGCTAGGGCAAACCAGCCAAAAGCTTTGAGCGTACGGCGGCGTATTACCGATTCAGGAAGATCACTCTCCGGGAGTTTAGGTTCGGGTAACTTGCTCATGCCGGACGAGGATTAGACGAAGGAGATGGAAGAGAAGGGCTATTTTCCGGGCCGGATTCGTCCGGTACAATAGCGGGTTCGACGGCTTCAAAGCCCGTTACCATCGACTGAAAATTTCGCCAGCCCGCCCGAACGACCTGAGCGATGTGAATGACAAAAAAAAGTACATATCCCACCGTCAGAATAAAATGCTCCAACCGGGCCGCTTCGTAGCCGCCTAGCAGACTAGTAAGCCACGATAATTGTGTGGGTTTGTAGACGGCAAATCCGGTCAACGCCGAACCGATGCCCATGAGCATGATGGAGAAATAGGCAATTTTCTGCGCCCCATTGTACTTGATGAAGGGCGGCTGGGTTTTGCGCAGACCGAGGTCGTACAGTGTCACTTCGATTGCTTCCCGAAACGAGTCCCGGTTAGGGACCAGGTGTCGCCACTCGCCCGAAAGAAAGGTGTAGCCCACGTACAGGATTCCATTCAAAATAAACAGCCACATGAAAACCCAGTGCCAGGCCATGCCCTCGGCCAGCCGGAAAGGAACATTGAGGAATTTGTAAAAACCATCGGGAAAGAACGACAGGAGCGTAAAATCCCCCACACTGACTCGGTAAGGATCATAGGCCCAGTAAATCAACAGACCGCTCCAGATCATGACGAAAAGCACCGGAAAGTTAATCCAGTGAAACCAACGGATAGCCAGCGGGTGCTTGTGAACGATGCGTTTCATGATAAATCAGGCCGTTTGGTTGGGTTAAAGTTTAGTACGTTGAATTATACTTCAAGGCTGCGTACCCGTCCGTCGAAAGAAAGGCGATCTCCGCACTTTCTCAAAAACCGCCCCGCCGCGAATCTGGCGTTTTTTTGGTGGCGTTCATTTTTTAGAACTCTACTCCTCACCCGTCTTAATATAAACCGCCGGTAACCGCCGCGCCTCATAATCGGCGTTGAACTTAGCTACGTCTTCCTTCACAATCTTCTGCATCGCCATTTTGTGTGTGTTCCACTCGGTCAGCAACTCGGCCAGGCGCTCCTCGACGCCTTCCGTTGGACGCGGATCGTGGTTGCTGGCGCGTCCCCGCAGGTCGAGCAGTCCGGCGTTGAGGCGGTTGGGGAAGTTGATAACATCCTGAAAGGTTTGCTGCTTCGGTGTAATGAGATCGTCTTCCCAAGTGGTGATTTTTTTGATCAAACCTTTGGCCGAAGTCTGCCACGCCTTCATCGTCGTGTCGCTCTTCCAGGTAACTTGCAGAGCTTCGATTTGGGACTTAGCGTTACGCATCGTGTTTACGGCCTCATGAATTTCGCGGACGGCGTCTTCGGTTTTAATTAGAACTGCCTGCTGCGCGGCGTAGTCGGCCAGCGTGGCGTCCAGGCGCGGGTCGGGCATGAGGATGGCCGTGGTCGTGGAGGTGTCTTTTTCGGTGATAAGTTTTAGGGTATAAGCCCCCGGCCCGACCAGACTACCCCGGTAATCGCCGTTGACGAATACTTTGTCTACGCCCGGCAGCGCCTCGCGGCGCAGGTCCCAGGCCAGGCGATTGAGGCCTTTTTTGCTGGGCAGCATCACTCGCGGCGCGGGGCCGCCTTCGTACTTTTTGTAGGCTTTGTCTTTTTGGTTGGTAAAAGAGCGAATCATCTTCCCCTCTTCGTTCATCACGTCCAGCGTCACCTTGGCGCTGTCCAGATTCTCTGGCAGAAAATAGCTGATCGCTACGCCGCCCGGCGGATTCTGTCCGTAGCCGGGAACGGGCTGCGCGGGCGAACGTCCGTCCAAACGCACCGCCTTGGCGGGCATCACGAGACGGGCTTTATCCTCGGTGTCGAGAGCTTTCTGCACTTGCTGGTACGGGCTGAGGTCATCCAGAATCCAGAACGCCCGGCCCGAAGTAGCGGCGATGAGGTCGTTGTCGCGGATAAAAAGATCGTTGATGGGCGTCAGCGGCAGGTTCAGTTGCAGCGGCGTCCAGTTTTCGCCGCCATCGTAGGAAAGGTACATGCCCAGTTCGGTGCCACCGTAGAGCAGGCCCTTTCGCACCGGGTCTTCGCGCAGCGTGCGGACGTAGCTTTCCGGCGCGACGCCCTTCACAATTTTTTTCCAGGATTTTCCGTAATCCTTCGTCACGAAAACGTAGGACGCGAAGTCGTTGAATCGATACTTGGTCGCCACCACGTAAGCCGTGGCCGCATCGTGCGGCGAGACTTCGATGCAGTTGATGAGGCACTCGCCTAGGTCGGGCGGTGTAATATTTTGCCAGGACTGGCCATCGTTTTGCGAGACGTGAACCAGGCCGCAGTCGCTGCCCGTGTAAATGACGCCGTAGCGATGGGGCGATGCGGCGATGTAGGCTAACGTGTTATATACCTCGCCGCCTGCACCTTCGTTGGTGAAGGGCGCGCCGCCCGCCAACTGCTTGGTAGTGTCGTTGCGGGTAAGGTCGGGACTGATGACATCCCAACTGTAGCCTTGATCTTTGGTGCGCAATACCACATTGGCCCCGTGGTAAATCACCGACGGGATTTGGGGCGAGGCCACGATGGGCGCGTTCCAGTTGAATCGGTACTTCTGATCCTTCGGTAATTCGGCCAAGCCAATGGTCGGATAGGCCATGATGTCCTTTTCCTCCCCCGTTTTTTTATCTAAAACCGAAATATTCCCCTGGTACGAGCCGCCATAGATCAGGTCGGGCTTGTCGGGATCGAAGGCCACAAATGCACTTTCGCCGCCCGGCCCGGCTGACCAGTCCTTCCAGCCAACCCCCGCGCTGCTGGTGCGGCTGGCGATCATGACCGAGGAGGTGTCTTGCTGCCCGCCGTATACCCAGTACGGAAACTGGCGGTCGGCGATGACGCGATAAAACTGCGCCGTGGGCTGGTTTTCCTGCGTACTCCATGATTCGCCGCCATTGAAGGTGACGTTGGCCCCGCCGTCGTTGGAGTTGATCATGTTCAGCGGGTGGGTGGGGTTGATCCAAAGTGAGTGGTTGTCGCCGTGCGGCGTACCCACAGGCTTGAAGGTCTTGCCGCCGTCACTGGATTTTAGCACCGGGGCGTTGATGCAATAGACCACATCGGCGTTCTGCGGGTCGGCCTCGATCTCGATGTAATACCAGGCGCGGGCCACCGTCGTGCGGGCGTTGCTGGTCTGGATCCAGGTTTTGCCCGCGTCGTCGGAGCGGTAGATGCCGCCCTTTTCGCCCTCGGCCTCGATGTTGGCGTACACACGCTCAGGGTCGGCGGGCGACACCGACACGGCGACTTTGCCCATTTCTTTGGGCAGGCCCTTGGTCATTTTATTCCAGGTATCGCCGCCATCGGTGGACTTATAGAGGGCCGAACCCTTGCCGCCGCTCACGACCTGCCACGGCAGGCGGCGGTGATCCCACATCCCGGCGTATAGGATGCGCGGGTTGGTGACGTCCATGCTCAGGTCGGCGCAGCCCGTGTTTTCGTCCACGTACAGGATTTTGTCCCAGGTTTTGCCGCCATCCGCCGAGCGGTAAATGCCGCGCTCCTCGGTGGCTCCGTAGGCCGCGCCCTGCACGGCCACGTAAACCAGTTCAGGGTTTTTGGGGTGAATACGCACCGCCGCGATGTGCCGCGAGGCGGGTAATCCGAGGTGCTTCCAGGTTTTGCCCGCGTCGGTGGATTTGTAGACGCCGTCGCCGTGCGAGGTCATCACGCCCCTGATGGGATGCTCACCCATGCCGACATAAATCACGTTGGGATCGGAAGCTGCGACGGCAATGGCCCCGACTGAACTGGTTTTGAGTTGACCGTCAGTGATGTTTTTCCAGTTAATGCCCGCATCCTCTGTTTTCCAGACGCCGCCGCCCACGCTGCCCATGTAGTAGAGCATCGGCTGGCCCGGCACGCCTACGGAAGCCACGCTGCGACCGCCCCGAAACGGGCCGATGCTGCGCCATTTCATGCCGAGGTACAAGCTATCGACAGACATGGGTTGCGCTATTGTAACGGTCGGTGTTTCGGGATTTTTGTCTTTCTTTTTTCTTTGGGAAAAGGCGGTGGTGACGAGCAGGAAGGCGAAGAGAGTTAGAATGTATTGTTTTTGCATGGGTTGGAGGGAGGGTTGGGTTAGACAAGGCAAGATAGGGAATTTGGGGCAAATGGGGTGAGCTAGTTTTTGTGCGACGTAATGACGGACTCGAAACCCGTACCACATTTTTCAGTACTCTTATCATGAAAAACCAAAATTGAATTTTTGATTTTCATGGTTATTTACAGAAATATCGATCAATCATTGGAAGAGTACCTCGGTATTTTTCCAGAAGCGGACATCGTGGGTCCCCGGCAGGTGGGCAAAACGACTTTGGCGAAGAGCCTGGCAGAAAATCGGCAAGTTCATTACCTTGATCTGGAATCGGCCGCTGATCGGCAGAAACTCAGCGATCCGGTTTTGCACCTGGCCAACTATACCGATAAACTAGTTATTATGGATGTGAAGGCGACACCATTTTGATTGAGGATTCGCCCGTCGCTTTGCAGGATATTTATGACAAAGTGCAGTTTGTGAAGTAGTGGCTTCTGAAGCGATCATTGATTTACAAACCGCTGTACTTCCTGACAAAACCGACCCAGTCTACATTAAACGGGACGGTAATGTATTTTCCTTCGGGTGTTATCAAGATCTTGGTAGGGTACCCTTGCACCGCATATGTTTCCTGAATTTTGTTGTCCGACATTGCCATCGGAAATGTAAAGTTCTTCTGCTCCATGTAGGCCAAAACTTTGGGCTGCGTATCTCTACAGGCAACGGTCAGCAGAGAAATCTTCTCGGGGTTTTGCGCCACCGTCGAGTCGTAGAATTTTTGCAAATCGGGGTGTTCCGCGCGGCAGGGTAAGCACCAAGTTCCCCAGAAATCGACCAAGATCAACTTGCCCGCCAGCTTTTTGCTTGAAAAATTGTCCTGACCGAGCAAAGCAAGCGAAATGGGTGGAGCAGTTTTGGCACTGCCATTGACCGCTTCCCGCCAATATTGCCCGAATCCCTTTCCCGCAGAATGATGGGTTTCGTAGTATTCCTGCAACCTTTCCTTATATTCAGGATTCCCGAGGGCCATTGCCCGGAGCGTCAATAGAACCCGGTTTTTATCTTTCTTATTGCTGGTCAGGTAGTCCAGGTAATCGTCTTGAAAGGATTCTTTATCAGCACCAGAATACAGAAATACCATATCGTAGAAATACGCAGATTTGTGGTTCTGATCGATCAAATCCGGGCTATAATCGAAAGCATTTCTCAGCAATATTTCCTTTTGGGTGGCATCCGTTATAGCACTAGATTCCAGGTAGTTTACGTAAGCATTAAGGTACCGATAATAGGCCCTTCGATCCAGTTCCGGGCGGGACGAAGAATCCGTGGCCGTGATCTGATTGCTTTTCAGGTTTTTTTTGATCGTATCAAAGAGCTTGGTAGCCAGGGGTTTCATTTCCTCTTTTCCGATCATGAACTGATAGATCATCAATCCGTAACGGTCCAGATGATTTCCCGAACTATTCTTTGCGGCAGAGTAGCGGTCTAAAAATTTCTGGGCGAAGTTTGTCAGCAAGGCCGACTCGTTTTGCTTTTCCTGGGCTTGGGTCCAGAGGAATACGGGTTCCACGGCTTCGCGCAAGCGCACACTGGTATCCGCCACCATTTTCGATAAAAGTTGCTGGTGTCGAATGGCCCCGTCCTTTTGTCCTTCGGCCCGCTCAGCGTTCATCGCCTGATCCTGGATGCAGGGCTTTCTTATAAAAATAGACAAGGATCAGTAAGTCATACCTTTGTGGTTACCACACTACAAAATCATGACTACCGATCCTTGCCAAGGTAAAACTACCTCTTTTTTCCAACTGCTTCAAAACACACCCAGTCTCGAC
>JBBSUC010000052.1:0-46110 GCA_038235275.1 Cytophagales bacterium
CACCCAGCAGAAAGTAGATGAAGTTGTACAGACCTTAAACCAAAGACCCAGGAAGAGATTCGGGTACCGATCACCCGAGGAAGTTTTCAACGACGCACTCAGAAATGAAGAGGGTGTTGCATTTATCACTTGAATCCACCCGTGATATTAGTGTAGAAGAACAAGTAAGGTATTGGGAACACCTAAGTACATGCTATTTAGAACTAATCTTCCAATATGATGTTGGAAAATATCATATTGGGGATGAGAAATATGTTCAAAGAGATCTTTTTAATTTACTTATAAGTTTTAGTCAGATTCCATTAGAGGAAATGAAAAGCGACTTTACATATGAATTTATGCAGTCTGTAAATTTACTATTGTCCTTTAAATTACCGGTTGATATTTAGCTGTGTTCCAGTTTTTTAGTTTAATTATGAGTATTTCGCTTTCTTAGCCTCGAATGCGCCTTTTGGCATCCCTGGCAACAGAAAGCAGTATCAACCCTCCTAGCTTCAAATTTCATACAGCACGTCAGTCAGGGGACGTAAAAGTTATTTTTGGGCGGGGTGGTTTTTTCATTCCCTGACCCAGAAAGAAGCTCGTGTGGGGCGGTTGGTTGTAGCCCACGTTTTGCCAGGCGATACTCAGCCGATATTGCGGGTCCTGCATGAGCGTATACAAGCGGTGCTCTGTAGGAATGGTGGTCGTATAAATGCGTAAACTTTGATTGTCTTCGGTGCGCAGTACCACTTCCTCCCGCCAGTCCCCGAAAAGGTCAGCACTAAGGGCGGGGGTTGATTTGGTACCGTTGTTCGACAAACATCCTTCGGCGGTCAGCAATCGCGTGGCCGGGCCGGTTGGCCTATACTTATCGATGTGATTGCCATCGAGTAATTCACGGGTCAAGTCGCCATCCCACCAAACCAGAAAATTAGCCGACGCCGGACTTTCTCCGATGCGTTTGCCCTGGGTGCTGAACAGGCCGTTTGAGCCAGACCACCACAGTTCAGCACCGGGGTTCGTCGGATCAATATCTTCGGCTACCCCACGTCCCACATCCTGACCGGGGAAAGCGCCCCAGAGAATTTTGCCGGTTCGGGCATCGTACAGGGCCGCGCCATCCACTTTTTCGTATCCCGGTACGGGCTCTTCATTTTCGTGAATTCCCCATACTTCCAGCCCGGGCCGGGATGGATCCAGGTCGGACACGTGCAGGGCGTCGCCGTGGCGTAAATTTGTCGTGTACAGGCCTTTTCCGTTGTCATCGACGCACATGGATCCGTAAATGATCTCGTCTTTCCCGTCGTCATCGACATCCGCCACGGTCAGATTGTGATTTCCCATGCCGGAGAATCCTGTCGGCGATTGTTGCGAATCGAACACCCAACGGGAGGTCAACTTTCCTTTTCGCCAGTCCCAGGCGGCCAGGACGGTACGGCCGTAGTAGCCCCGGCACATCACAACGCTGGGTAGTTTCCCGTCCAGATAAGCCACGCAGGCCAGGAAACGATCCACGCGATTGCCACTGTTATCGTTGCCACCGTTGCCCCCAATGCCGCCCCAGCCGTCAGTTGGATAGCGGGACGGCAGGTAGTCGGTCGTGGCCAGGGCGGCCCCGGTTTTTCCGTCGAAGATGGTGAAGAACTCCGGCCCATCCAGAATTTTGCCTTCCAGTGGCCCGTCAGTTCTGGCCCAGTACCGGGTTGAATCGCCAATTACTTTACCCAGGCCGTCGATCGTGCCGTCGGCGGTTTTGCACGCTACTTCGGCCCTGCCATCCCCGTCCAGGTCGTACACCATAAACTGGGTATAGTGAGCCCCCTCCCGGATATTATGGCCCAGATTGATGCGCCAGAGTAAGGTTCCGTCCAGCTTGTAGGCTTCCAGAATGGGGGAATCAGTCATTCCTTTCTGCGAGTTATCGCGGCCCCGGCTGGTCTGGTGCAGGATGAGTTCGTAGGTTCCATCACCATCCAGATCAGCGGCCGAGGCATCGTTGGGCGTGTAGCCAGCGGGTGTTTGTAGGGGAATCGTCAGATAAGGAGCATCAGCACTGGCTAAAAGTGTGTAGTCATCAGCCGTTTTCTGTTCCACTTTCCCAACGACCGTCCGAACGGAATACGCGACATCCTGCTGAAAGCTGGTGTCGGTATAATTGGTGCCGCCCGTTAAGGGACGTTCGTTTACTTTAATCGGCTGACTGCCCTCGACGGTCCGGTACAAGTTGAAGGCCACATTGTCGGGATCGGTGACGAGCAGTCGCCAGCTCACAAAAACCTGCTCGGAACTCATTCGGACGGCGACGACGCCACGTCCCAGCCTTTCCATTTTTCGTTGCGCATGCAATGTATTCGTCAGGCACAACAGCCCGACCAGCAATAAAAGTCGATAGGGTTTTAACATAAAACTCAGTACGCTTTTTGAATAATAAATGAGATAAATCAAACGACAACTCATTTACCCGTTACCAGCCATCATCAGTTCCTTACTCTGTCTTTTACCCCTTCACCACCTTCCCAATATCCACCTTGTAAATCTGCCGGCCCAACTTCTCGTGGGTCGAGTCGAAAAAAACCTGCGTTCCCTGCTGATTGGCGCGCGGGTGCAGGTCGCAGCGGTACTCGCCGGTGTACTGCGGAGGCGAGAGAAATTTGCCCAGAATCACGCGGCGCTTACTGGGGATGTGGTAGAGGTAGAGCGTCTGCATCCGGTCGCCGTCGGGGTAGGTGTCGTTGAGGACCCACTCATTGTTCGTGCCGGGAATGTAGGTGTTGTGGCCGTTGACGGTCATGGCCTCCGCGCCGATCTGCTCACTGTTTTGGGTTTTGTCCTCCATGAGCCAGAATCCCCATTCCTTTCCCAGGGGTTTAGTCCAGGCCAGGATGCGGTTCGGCCCGTCCCAGATGATGTGGGACGTATCGCCGGAAGGGTCGATAACGTAGCGATTCTGGCCATCGGCAGTGTCCATCGTCACCATGCGGGTGATAAAGGGTGTGGTGGGCACGCCGTCCTGCTCCTCAACCTTGTGCCGCCAGCGGTTGAGGAACAACATTCTTTTGCTGTCGGGACTGATGAGCAGGTGGTTGAACCAGTGCCAGTAGTCGTCCACGGCCTCGCCGAGGTGTGGAATGGCAGCCATTTCGGCCAGCGAGAGAAGCATTTGGTGTTCGCCCGTTTTTAAGTCCATTTTGTAAATCCCGATTTCTTTGGGCGCTTTTTCTCGCTCGTAGGGATCGACTTTTCCCACGTAGCCGTAGCCGGGCCGCATGTTCTGAATACGGTTGAATTCCGTACCGACCGCAAATTCTCCGTTGGGAGCCAGGGCATAAATGGGTTTAAGTAAAATGCGCTCCCTCCCCGTTTTTATGTTGACAATGCGGCTACCGAACCCCTGCCCCCAGCCATCGGGGCTCACGCGGTCGTTCCAAATCACTTCTTCGGCGGAATTGGGCAGCCATTGCAGCATACAGCCCTGCTGCCAGCCCCAGGTACTGGACGTGCCGAGCTTGCGCCACTTATTATTGTCTTTCAGGTCGATCAGGCCAATTTCCAGTTGGTCGTCGGGGCCGGGCGTATGGCCTTCGAAGGGGGCCTGCATCCCCAGCGCGTAGCGGCCCGTGGGGTCGATTTGTAATTTATCATAGTAGCCAAACCAATGCGGGTTCTTGCCATCGGTGATGCGCTCGACGGGAAAACCTCCTTCGGGATAGAAAGCAAGGGACGGAAAAGCCATTAGGCCCGCGCCTCCGATTAGGCTGTTTTTAAGAAAATCACGACGGTGGAAGTTCATGAGCTTATTCAGTTCAGCATGACGGGTTCTCAGCGCTATTTTTGGTTCAACTATTTAACAAAAAAACACGAGTATCCGCGAACGGAAAACTCGTGCTAATAAGAATTGGGCACTAAAAAACTACTTACGACTGATGCTCCTCAACGTGGCCTTCCACCCGAAGCGGGAGCGGCTTGCTGCTGGCCGCCGCTGTTGTCACCTCCCCCTCCGTCTTTCACGTCGTCGTTGCTGACGCTCTTGCGGCGGCGGCGGGGTTGTTCATCGAAGGTCATTTTGCCTAGTTTGTAGGAGAAATTCACCCGCACGCCGCGCATATAGCGGTCGTTAATACTGGTTTGGGTAAAAGTAGGTGTGTTTAGTACCGTGTTCATTCTAAACGCCTTGGTAATGAAATTCTCGGTGCTCATGCCGATGCTGCCGCGCTTGTTGTTGAATTCCTTCTTCACGCCCAGGCTGTAAATGCGGAAACCCGTCGAGTAACCCTGCAACTGCACGTCGCGTCCGCGGGTGAAGCCGAAACCCTGGATGCCCCATCCCTTGGGGAGCGTCAGACTAGTGAAAATCCGGCCTGAGGCCACAACACCTGAATTGCTGGCTCCCAGCGAGGGGTTGTTGGAGTTGTTGGCCAAGTAAACGTAGTAGGCATCGACGCCACCGCCAATCTGCCACTTGCTAAACAGCGTGATGTTGCCAAAGACGTTGGCTCCGTAATTCTGTTTTTGGCCGATGTTGCCGTATGTGGTCGTAATCACACCCTGCTCGCTGGTCGTGCGGACACTCTCGATGGAGTTGTTGGTATTCCGGGCAAAGAGCGAGAAATTTATATAGGCCGATTTTTTGAACCAACTCGAACTCAACTCATACTGATCGGTCAATTCGGGCGACAGATCGGGATTACCCACCGAGATATTCTGCGGGTTAGAGGCGTTGATATTGGGGTTCAGGAATTGAATGCCGGGACGCTGCAAACGACGGTTGTAGGCCGCTTTCACCGTACGGCCGCCTTTGAAAGTCTTCGACACATTCACGCTCGGCACTAGGTTGCCGTAGTTAGGAATCGTGAGCCCCACCTCGCCTTGCGTGGCGTTGATGGTCGTATACTCGTAGCGGCTGCCGACTTTAAATGTGTATTTATTCTTAGTCGAATAGGTATAGGACAAATAGCCGGCCGCCACGTTCTGATCGTAGATCAGGCTGCTCGACTGCCGGGGTTGCGCCACGGTGCTGTAGTAAGAGTATTCGCTGTCTACCTGACGAAAAATGCCCTTGCCGCCAAACTCGATGTTCTGGTTTTTCTTGATGGGCGAGGTGTAGTCGAGCTGCACGGTGCTTTCCTGGTTGTAGCTACCGTTGCGGTTCCCCTCTTGGCCGAGCAGCGTAGAGGACGTCCCCGAGGCGAACAGGTTGGCGTCGAAGTCGTTGGTGCGGTTGTTGCGGCTGTACTGCGTCAGGATGCTGAATTCCTGCTGCGGCTTCTTCAACTGACGGGTATAGTCTACGTTAACGTCCACCGTACCGGAAAGATCTTTCACATCCACATCGCGAAAAGAGGTCTTGGCGGGCGTGGTGCCGAAGGAATTGAGGGTAGAAATGCCCTGAGCACTCGTCGAGTTGCGGGTGCCGTAACGGACACTGGCCGTAACAAATGACTTGTCGGTGATATCGTAGTCCCAACCCAGGTTATAGGAACCAAACCCATACGTATTTTTCGAGTCGGTCAACTGACGCACCGAGAAGGGTACGCCATTTTTGGTGCCTTCCTGCAAGTTGTCACCCTTACCGATGATGTTGTAGCCGATCCGGCCATAACCGCCCAGATTGAAACCCATTTTGCCCGTGCGGTAGCCACCGCGCAGACCAAGGTTGGCTCCCCGGTTGCCCACACCCGAGTCGAAATCGAGCGTTGCGCCCTGCAAAGTGTTCTTTTTTGTGATAATGTTGATGATACCCGCCGTGCCTTCGGCGTCGTACTTGGCCGAGGGCGAGGTAATCACCTCTACCGACTTAATCATATCGGCGGGAATTTGCTTCAAAGCATCGGCCACGCTGCTGGCCAGAATGGTCGAGGGCTTATTGTTGATAAGCACTTTCACGTTCGAGCTACCGCGCAACGACACGTTGCCGTCCAGATCCACGCTCAGCATTGGCACCTTGCGCATTACTTCGGTGGCGTCGCCGCCTTTGCTGGTAATGTCTTTTTCGGCGTTATAGACCAGTCGGTCCACGCGCTCCTCGATCATCTGGGTTTGTCCAGTTACGGTCACGGCGTCGAGCTGTACCACGTCGGGGGTCAGCACGATGTCGTCCAGATTAATGTTGGTACGGCCGTCGATTTTGATCTTGTCGATTTGCTTGCCCTTGTAGCCGATAAAAGAAAGTAATATCTTGTAATCACCGTCGGCCAGGTTCTTCATGCTGAATTTACCCTTGTCGTCCGTAGTAGTACCATCTATGGGGCGGTTGGTCTTGATGTCCACCAAAGAAACCGAAGCGAACTCGACGGGCTGCTTCGAGACGGAATCCTTGATTGTGCCGCTAACTTTTCCATTGCCCCGCGCCGAATTGTCGATCGTGCCGGGAATATTGTTAGTGGGTTCCGCCTGGGGACGGCCCGCGCCCTCGGGTCGCTGGGCGAAGGTGACGGCACTCAGGCCGCAGGTAAGTAGAAAGGTGAGGACGAATAACTTTTTCATAGTTAGTGGCTAAATGGATATTGAGGATTTAAAAAAAAGGAAAAGTACAATCCGGGATGGCTGCTCTTTCAGATACCACAAAATAACCACCCAAATCAGCAAGAGTTTTTGCCCGATAGACGAATGGGCTGAATTCATAGACGAATGCTCCGTTCCAAACGACGAATGCCCGCAAAGCCGATTTACTCAAACACAAACCCGCTTTCATCGAATCAATCCCGCCGTTCGTCTATATTCTCCGGCAACTGGTCGATTCCCGCCCCTAACTTTAAAAAGTCCTACGTAGTGTTGTTATGCCAAAAGAGACCTTTAGATTATAAACTTTAAATAAAAGCCAATGGCCGATCGCCTACAGCCAACAGCTCCAATCAATATGGATCCTTCCCGCAAATACATGCCCTGGCTGATCCACGTGTTGGTGTGGACGCTGCTGGGTTTTGTCCTGTTGCTGTGGCAGCCACTCACCTGGCAAATTACTATTCCCAGCCAGTTTTGGGCCAAACAAGCCGCATTATTCGGTCTGCTGCTGGCCGTTTTTTATATCAATACCAAAATCTGGATTCCCCGTTTCCTGTTCCACAATCGGATGGCGTGGTTCATCGTACTAAACGTGGCGGCGGTACTGCTGGTGTCGTTCCTGGTGCAGCAGATGGAGATTTGGGTCAACTTACGCGAAAACATGGAGGCGGCCTTTAAAGCCGTGCGCAACTCGGGCGTCATGCGTCGCGAGGATTCGCTGGACTACTTTTCGCTGCTCACCGCCCTGATGATGATCGGCATCAGCACCAGCGTGGCGGCGGTGCAAAAGTGGCAGCACGACGCCGAACTTCGCCAAAAACTCGAACGCGCCAAAACCGAATCCGAACTCTCGTTCCTGAAAGCGCAGATCAATCCGCACTTTTTCTTCAATACCCTCAATAATATCTACGCCCTTACCGTCATCGACGTCGAAGCGGCGCGCGAGGCCCTGCACAAGCTTTCGCGCATGATGCGCTACGTACTGTACGAATCGCAGCAGGGGACAGTGCTACTCAGACAGGAAATTGCCTTCGCGCAGGACTACATCAAGCTGATGCAGCTTCGCCTGACCGATAAAGTGACGGTGCAACTCAGCCCGCCACACCCCATGACGGATGTTCCTATTGCGCCCATGCTGTTCCTGCCTTTCATCGAAAACGCTTTCAAGCACGGCATAAGCGCCACTCAGCCCAGCCGCATCGAGGTTGTCATCCGGCAGGATGGTGCTAAAATTCACGTGGAGGTCAGGAATACGCTTTTCCCCGCCAAGCAGTCGACCCACCTGGAAGAAAGCAATGGCATCGGCCTGGTCAACACCCGCCGCCGCCTCGACCTGCTCTACCCAGGCCGCTACGAACTCGACGTGCAGGAAGACCGCCAGGAAAACGAGTATAAAGTCCATCTCGAACTCGACGCCGCATGATCACGCTCAACTGCATCGCCGTGGACGACGAGCCGCTGGCCCTGGGACTGGTCTGCGCTTTCATTGAAAAAACTCCTTTCCTAAACCTGACAGGCCGCTACTCCAGCGCGGTGGAAGCCTTACAAGGCTTGCACGACGGGGAGGTGGATGTACTTTTTCTGGACATCCAAATGCCCGACCTGACGGGTATCGAACTGGCGCGCGTGCTGGAAAAAGTGGCGGGGCCGACCTTCGGAGCGGGGCCGACCGTCGGGAGATCGGCGGCACCCCGCATTATTTTCACGACCGCCTTTAATCATTTCGCGCTGGAAGGTTTCCGCGTGGATGCGCTGGATTATTTGCTCAAACCCTTCAATTACGAAGAATTTCTTCGCGCCGCCACCAAAGCCAAGGCTTACTTCGAGTTGGTAAAAAAAGCCGAAAACGGCGCAAGTCCTTTTACCGCTCCTCCCTATGTCACTCCCTCCTATCCCGCGCCACCAGAAGAGTACCTGTTCCTGAAAGTAGAATACCAACTCATCCGCGTGGCTTACGCCGATATTCTCTACATCGAAGGCTTAAAGGATTATGTGAAAGTCCATCTCCAGAATGAATCCAAGCCGTTGCTTTCGCTCACCAGTCTGAAAAGCCTGGAGGAAAAACTCCCGGCGCACCGCTTTATGCGGGTACACCGCTCCTACATCGTCGGTCTGGAAAAAATCGAGGCTATTTCTAAAACCAGCATCCAAATCGGCAACGCCGTAGTTCCGGTAAGCGACCAGTTCAAAGATACTTTTTCGGACTATGTGAGTCGGTGGACCTAGTTTCGCACTATTAAGGGGTGAGGAACCGTTCGTGTAAACAGCGGTACGATTCTTTTCCTTATCCTGTTATCTTTGTTAAAAATTGTTAAATACCCTGGGTGCGGGAATGATAGCCGCCAAGTGGGGCGTTTCATCCCTACATTAATAAACCTCAATACACAGAATGAAAACAAATTGGAAAGCAATCGTTTTGGTAGGCCTGCTCTCGAGCGCCACCACCATCGCTGGCTTCAAGTTGCTGGAATCCGGCAGCGGCCACGATATTATTTTTAAGGAAGCCCCCGCCGAAACGCTGGCAAAGTTTACTTCCACCGGGATGCCTGCGGGTACGCCGGGCGACTTCACATTCGCCGCTGAAACGGCCACGCCAACGGTAGTACACATTAAGTCCACCATCGTCCGCGAAGCCCGCGACGCCAATGCCCAAATTCCTGAAATGTTCCGCGAGTTCTTCGGTGATCGGGGCATGGGCGGCCGTCAGGCTCCGCAACGCGGCGAGGCCAGCGGCTCGGGTGTCATCATCAGTTCCGATGGCTATATCGTGACCAACAACCACGTAGTGGAGGGTTCCGAAGAGTTGGAAGTAACGCTGAACAACCAGCGGAAATTGATCGCCAAGGTTATCGGTACCGACCCATCGACGGACATTGCCGTGATTAAGATTGATGAGAAAGACCTTCCCGCCATTGTGTTTGGCAATTCCGACGCCGCCAAAGTGGGCGAGTGGGTGGTGGCTGTGGGTAATCCCTTCAACCTGGAATCGACCGTTACGGCAGGTATCGTGAGCGCCAAAGGACGCGGCTTGGGCATCATTGGTCAGGAATACGCCCGGAGAGGCGACAACACGAAGGATTTTGAGGGCGATACCCCACTGGAATCGTTTATTCAGACGGATGCGGTAGTGAACCCCGGTAACAGCGGTGGTGCTTTGGTCAACCTGAAAGGCGAATTGATCGGCATTAATACGGCCATCGCCAGCCCCACGGGCAGCTTTGCCGGATACGCTTTCGCGGTCCCCTCGGCCATTGTGAAGAAAGTATCGGGTGATATCATCAAGTACGGTAACGTGCAGCGTGGTTATCTGGGAATAGTCCTGGAAGATTTGGATAGCCGTAAGGCCGACGAACTGGGCGTAAAAGTAAGTGAAGGCGTGTACGTAAGGGATTTCTCCGACGGAAGTGCTGGTGCCGCCGTCGGCATCAAGCAGGGCGACGTAGTAGTGAAAGTAGATGGCATGACTGTCCACACCATTCCCCAGTTGCAGCAGTCCATCGGTCTGCACCGCCCCGGCGATAAAGTGAACATCACCGTGAACCGCGACGGTAACGAAAAAGACTTCAATGTGACACTGCGCAACCGCGCGGGTGGTTCGGATATCGTGAAAAAGAGCGAAAGTGCTGTAGTCATGAAAGCTTTGGGTGCTCAGTTCGATAACATTACCACTCAGGAAAAGCAGCGTCTGTCGCGCTACAAGATTGACGGTGGCGTGAAAATCATGGACATTCAGGGTGGTAAACTCTCCCGCGCGGGTGTGAGCGAAGGCTTTGTAATCACGAAGGTGAACGGCAAGCAGGTGCGCTCGGTCAACGAATTGAAGGACGCTCTGGCCGACAAATCCGGTGCGATGGTACAGTTCGAGGGCGTCTATACCGACGCTCCCGCTGATGTCTATACCTTTGGGTTTAGAATGTAATTATTTAGTTGAAAATGGACCGGTACGCCGGCGCGGGTTGACAATGGACAGTGCTTTTTATTCGTCAACCGTTGAGAAGTAAGAAGGCCCGAACGGAAATCCGTTCGGGCCTTCTTACTTTGCCACTCTGTGCCTTACTTCGCCGTCTGAGTCGTATAGGTACTTTCAAAAATCTTGTCGGCGTTGCTGGCTTCGAAGCCGTCGCGGCGGTGCTGCCGCTGGATTTGGTCGGAGGGTAGGTCGGCGAACTCGGGCAGGACGCGCCGCTCGGCGAACTCCACGTAGGAACCGGAAATCAGGTGCTTTTCACCGTTGGCAAATTCGGCTTCGAGCATTTGCGCCACGGTAGAACTTTGCAATAGGCCACCGTCGGGGCTTTCCTTGATTTTACCACCTGAATCGTTGAGTTTTATCCCTTGCTTTTCCAGGAAATTGTTGAACTCAGCCACGGTTTTGTAGCCTTCCGGCAAATTGTGAACACTGATAGTGAAGTGGTTGAGATAGTAGCGGTTGTAAATCACCCAGGCGGCGTATTCGCTCTCCTTTAGTAGAGTCAGATAGTCGATCAGACTAGGCGTCCGCCAGAGCGGCTGGTGTAGAAAGGCATCAACGGCTTCGCCATTCTCCAAATCCAAACTATCCACGGGATCGCTTTTCACCTCATCGGTGTAGTTTTGAATGACGCGCTGGGCCTCTTCGGAAAGCTCCTTCACCCGCAATTCGCTGACGAAAATTCTTGGATAGTGCAGCTCCGGTGGACTGAACCAATAGGCATCCAGTTTTTTACCTTCGAAGTAGTAATAATCACGCCTTTGATAACCGTAATGCAGGAAAATTTTCTCGAAAGAAGCGATGCCTAAATGCGGCACGCCAAGGGTTCGGAAGGCAATGTGGTCGTTTTCGATGTCTTCGGGTTTTGAAATGATGCCCTCTTGCACCATTGCGCTCAGGATCGTTTTCACGTCGGGAACGCGCTCTTGGTAGCGACGCATAAGGCCATGTATGACGGTGTCGAGAGGTAGGTTGTCGGAAAATTGGGTTTGAGTCATGGGAGTAGACTTTAAAATTTCTTTTAGGAGAACGAAGGAGAAAGGTTGAGAATTCAATTTCGCAAAATAATGAAAGCAAGCACCTATTTTCGGATAATCCCCAAAACCTCCCGAACTTTGGCCCTTGTGGTACGGCCGGGCCAGCGCACTGACGGCTCGCCCGTTTCCGCTATCTCATCCAAAAACTATCTCTACTTTGAAACTCTGGCAAAAAGAAAACACCGTCACCTCCGAAAAAATAGAACGCTTCACCGTAGGCCGCGATGTCGAATTGGATCTGCACCTAGCCGAGTTCGACGTGCTGGGTAACCTCGCCCACGCCATCATGCTCGAATCCATCGGCCTTCTGACAAAAGAAGAACTGGCTGATTTAAAGCAAGAACTCAAAGTCATTTACCAAAAAACACAAACCGGAGAATTCACCATCGAGCAGGGCGTAGAGGATGTTCACTCGCAGGTCGAACTCCTGCTCACCGAAAAACTCGGCGACACGGGTAAGAAAATTCACAGCGGTCGCTCCCGCAATGACCAGGTGCTGGTGGATCTCAAACTCTACGTCCGCGACCGCCTGATGCAAGTCGTGCGAGCCACCGAAAATCTTTTCCAGGTCTTACAAAGTCGCGCCGAACAGCACAAAGACGATCTGCTGCCGGGTTACACGCATTTGCAAATCGCCATGCCATCGTCGTTCGGACTGTGGTTTGGGGCCTACGCCGAAGGATTGATCGACGACGTGGTGCAACTCAACGCCGCTTACCGCCTGGCCAACCGCAATCCACTCGGTTCGGGGGCAGGCTACGGCTCGTCGTTCCCGCTGAACCGGACGAAAACGACGGAGTTGCTGGGCTTCGAGGGGCTGCATTACAACGTGGTTTACGCCCAAATGAGCCGGGGCCGCACCGAGCAGGCCGCGCTCACGGCCCTGGCTTCGTTGGCGGCCACGGTGTCGCGGCTGGCGATGGATGTGTGTTTGTACAACAGCCAAAACTTCGGCTTCATCGTTCTGCCCGACGCCCTCACGACGGGTAGCAGCATCATGCCCCACAAGAAAAACCCGGATGTGGCCGAACTTCTTCGCGCCAAGACCAACCGCCTGAAAGCCCTGCCGATGGAAGTGACGCTGGTACTAAGTAATCTGCCTTCGGGTTACCACCGTGATATGCAGCTTTTAAAGGAAATCCTGATGCCTGCCTTCGATGAAATACTCGACTGCCTGGACGTAGCCGCCTTCATGCTGCAAAATATGGAGGTCAAAACCAACCTGCTTGATGAAAGTCGCTATGATTTACTGTTCAGCGTCGAGCGGGTGAACGAACTGGTAATGCAGGGCGTGCCGTTCCGGGATGCGTATCGGCAGGTAGGCAAGGAAATTGGTGAGAACAACTATAGGGCCCCGCGTGAACTCAAACACACCCACGAAGGCAGCATCGGCAACCTCAATTTATCCGAAATAAATCAGCGTATGAGCAACGAACTGGCGCGTTTCGAGTTTGATAAAGTGGAAATAGCTTTTCAGAACTTACTCGACGCGTGATTTCATTCGGCAGAATTTGGTTTAGTACTACGTTGTTAGCGGTCGGGGCGCTGGCCTATTGGTCGTGCGACACGCAGCAGCCCAACGGCGAGGTACTGGCGCACCAGTACTGTGCGGGCTGTCACGTTTTCCCCGAGCCATCGCTGCTGGATAAAAAGACCTGGGCCGAAGGCGCACTGCCTTACATGGCGCCCCGACTGGGGCTGCATGTGGCCAAAAAGGATTCTTCTTTTTTCCAGGATTACGAGGCACAATTGCGGGTCGAGCAGCTCGGTATCTTTCCTAAAAATCCCGTGGTCAGCGAGGAAGAGTGGGCGAGCATCGTGGATTATTACGTGCGTAACGCGCCCAAAACGTTGCCGCGTCCCCGGATAGATACCTTGCAGCCACTGCCTGGTTTTCGGGTCAAAAATACGCTCAGTCCAATAGAAGCTACGGTCACGGCGGTGCGTTACGATCCTTTTAGTCGGCAGATTTGGACCAGCCACCGCTCGGGAGCAATGCACGTCCTGAATCCCAAACTGCGGGCGGTGGATTCTCTGTTTAATTTCGAAAGTCCTTTTTCTGATTTTCGGGCGCAGTCGGGTGGCGAGTGGAACTTACTCAGTATGGGTTATATGGATCCTAATGACGAAGACAAAGGTGCTTTGCTTTCCATCAGAAAAGTTGGTGGTAATTGGCGTGGCCGTCGCGTGGTGGGCAACTTACAGCGGCCCGTGCAGGCCACCTACGCCGACGTAAACGAGGATGGCCGGGAGGACGTGATCGTGTGTGAATACGGTAACTACACCGGAAAGCTGACCTGGTACGCCGCTACTGCTACCGACTCCATGACGCAGCACATAATCGAAGAGCGGCCCGGCGCACGCATGACCTACTGGGAAGATTACGACGGCGACGGACGCCCCGACTTGTGGGCGCTCTACGCGCAGGGTGATGAGCAAATCGCGGTGTACCTCAACGGCGGCAAGGGCAATTTTGCCAAGAAAATCCTGCTGCGTTTTCCACCTTCCTATGGTTCAGGAAGCTTCGAACTCGTGGATTTTAACAAGGACGGGAAGATGGACATCTTGTACGCCAACGGCGACAACGGCGATAAAACGTACGCTTTGAAGCCCTACCACGGTATCAGGATCTTTATCAATAAAGGCAAAGACAAGTTTGAAGAAGAATTTTTCTTCCCGCTCGACGGGGCCACGCAGGCCCTCGCCCGCGACTTCGACCAGGATGGCGACCTCGACATCGCCGTCATCGCCTTCTTTCCCGATTTTTCCCTGAATCCGGTGCGGTCTTTTGTGTATTTGGAAAACGAAGGAAATAACATCTTTACTCCCCGCACCTTCCCCGATTCTAACCAAGGCCGCTGGCTCACGATGGAGGCCGCCGATGTGGATCAGGATGGGGATTTGGATATCTTGCTGGGTTCGTTTTATCTAGCCATCACGCCCACGCCGAAGGAGCTTTTGGAGCGCTGGAAGCGGGAGAATAAAGGTGTAGTGGTACTGGAGAACAGGCTACGGTAGGTCTTCGGCCGCCGCTACGGGGCGCCCCGCCCGTACGCTCAGACTGACAGGAGTATTGCTTAAACGGATAGTTTTGACGTATCATTCGAGTCGCTTCTTAGGCATTCTTTCTCCTTTTTTTCAGTTGGCTGATGGCAGAATCGAGACGTTCTTCGTTTTTTTTGGATGAAAGTTCATGCTGAGTGGCGTCTAATTCAAGCATAGTCCCCGCTTTTCCTTCCATTGCCGCCGACAAATCACCGGCATGGCAAATGACAACGCGTTTTACACCAGACTGTAATGCCGCAAAAGCGTTATCCAGTTTTGGAATCATGCCTTTGTTGATAGTACCCATTTCTTTATAAGTAGCGTAAGAATCAGGATTCAGATTAGCAATAACGGCCTCATCATCATCGGGGTCGGAGAGAACGCCTTTTTTTTCAAAGCAATAAATCAAGCTCACCGTGTGACTTTGCGCCATCGCTACCGCTGTGGCCGAGGCCATTGTGTCGGCGTTGGTGTTGAGCAGCAGGCCTTCGCGACTGTAAGTTAATGGGGCGATAACGGGCACCAGGCCAATTTGCAACAAGGCATCGATTTGAGCGGCGTTCACCTCCTCGATGTCACCCACAAAGCCGTAGTCGATTGTCTTCACCGGGCGCTTCACAGAGCGAATAATACCGCCATCGGCCCCCGTAAGGCCGATGGCGTTGCAGCCGTTGGCTTGAAGCTGAACCACCAGATTTTTGTTGACCAAGCCTCCGTACACCATCGTCACTACGTCGAGCATAGGACGGTCGGTGAGGCGGCGACCTTCGACCATTTGGGTTTCGATACCCAGTTGGGCGGCGGTATGCGTGGCGATTTTGCCGCCGCCGTGAACGAGGATTTTTTTGCCTTCGAGTTGGGCAAAGGCTTGCAGGAAAGCCGCGCAGGCGTCGGCATTGTCGATGACGTTGCCGCCGATTTTTACCAGAGTTAGCTTCAAGGAATAATTTCTTTTTTAAGAATCAATGGAACAAACGCGGACGCGCATGACGAAGGTCATAAACGATGGACGAACGAAAGCGGGGCTTCACCCTGTTTAAGATTTAGTCCCAAAATGCCGCAAATTACTATGCTTTCCGACATCACCACCCGCGCCGACGTAGAAAACCTCGTCAACACTTTCTACGACAAAGTACGCGATGACGCCACCATCGGCGTCATTTTCAACGAAATAGCGAACGTCAATTGGGGCATTCACCTGCCCAAAATGTACGATTTTTGGGAGGGAATCTTGTTTGGAACCGGTAACTACCGGGGCCGTCCCATGCCGCCGCACTTCAAACTAAACGAAACGCACCCCTTTCAACCTGAGTATTTTGACGCCTGGCTGGCGCTTTTTTACGAAACCGTGGATGAATTATTCGAAGGCGAGAAAGCCGCTGAGGCCAAAATGCGGGCCATGAACATCGCAGCGGTGATGGAACACCGCATTGAACAAATTAATGCGGGTACCAATGCCTCCTTACTTCACCGGCACGAGTAGCACGGCATCGGCCACCACGATGCCGTCCGCGCCCTGATTCGATACTTCCACGAAGTTGTCTGCTCCCTTTGCAAAGTCATAAGTTCCCACCTCGATCCATTCGTTTACCTGAGTTTGGGTAGCGAGCGCAACGTCTTTCGTCGTTTTTCCGGCTTTTACTTTCAAAATTGTGCGACTGGCCTTTCCCGTCGTTTTGCCATCGTATTGGGCCGGATTCACCCCGCCCGCACCGGGATAAGGGTTAAACACATAGACGGTGTATTTGCCATTCTTGGAAATGGCGGGCGTGTAGCGTACCGACATGGTCTCCTGGCCGTTAGAGTCATCCACCAATTGCGAAGCGGCGTATCTGCCTCCGCCTTTTTCGGTGCGCCATTTGCCGTTCAGCGTTACGGCTTGGGGTGTAACATCGTTGTCCAATAGTATTTCGGGCGTACTGCCGTCGGCCAGCGGGTCGTTCTTGAGCATGTTTTGCAAAGCGGCAATGTCGATTTCCTGCACCGTTGTTTTGGCGTCCACCGCTAATACCGCTGCCGTGGCTGCCGCCTGGCCGAGGGCCATGAACACAGGTTCCATGCGAATGGAGCCATAGGCGATGTGGCTGGCCGAGTGGGCTACGGGGATCAACAGATTGGTGCATTCGGTGCGCTTGGGTGTGAGGGCGCGGTAGCTGATGGGATAGGGGCCAAAGCCGTGGACTTGTACGTCGCCTTCGTTTTGCACGATCATTTTTCCGGTGGCCGGATCGGGAACGACCAGTCGCTGGCAGTTGTGTGAATCCATGCTGTAGGCGGCCAGCGCAATGGCGTCCGGGGCCACTTCTTCGCCCTCACAGTGATGCTGCGTCATTACGTACTCGCCCTTCATGCGCCGCGCTTCGCGAATGTAAAGCTGAGGCGAGAAGTGGTCGTTATCTACGTACTCATCCTTAGGGTAACCCCAAGCCAGCATCTGTTGGCGCAGGTCTTCCGGCATCCGGGGATCGTGGCCCACGAAATAAAGGAAGCCTTTGGTGTAGTCCACGTGATCCTGAACGATCTTTTGACGGGTGTCGTAGTCGGCTTCGGGGTAGGCGAAATTCATGCCGATCATATCGGTGGACAGGCCCCCCTTGTTGTTGATATCGGTCTTGTGGTTGGGCATGTCGGCGATGTGCATCACGCCCCAATTGATGTGTTCGGGCTTTTCGATAGCAATTTGCCGCAGCAGCAGCTCGTACTTCGTGGAGTCATAGCGAGCGGGGCGCGTGATCGGGATTTGATTGGCCGGGTCGCTACTGAGGCAGATGCGGAAATTATAGGCCTGCACGCTCTGGTCGCCACTACCGATCGGGTAAAGCGGCTCGGTGCTGATGCCCCACAGCAGGCCGCTGCTTGGGTCGCCGGGGATTTTATAGGGGCTAATGCCGTGCGGAAACTGGTGCTTGTCGAGCAGTTGCACGCCATTCCAGGTTTCATCATAGATCTCGTTGTCTTCGCGACCCACCACGTAGCTGACGCCCGCCTTCGCCATCAAGTCGCCCTCGTAGGTGCAGTCGATATAGACCTTCGCCCGGATGCTGCGGTTGGTTTTGGGTTCAGGGTAAATGGAATTTTCCAGGACAATTTCCTGAATCTTCCCCTTCTGACTATCGACCGAAAAAAGGCGGTAGTCGTACCAAACCTCGACTTTGGCCCGGTCAATGTATTCGTTGAAAAGATTGAGCGCCACGTGCGGCTCGAACGTCCACTGCTCAAACTTGCCGTAGTGCTGCCCGATACGACGGTAGAAGTCCCGCGCCACGCCCGTAATGGCATATTTATTACCAATGTCGGTTTGGCCCAACCCGCCCGAGCTTAGTCCGCCTAAACGTTTGGTGGGTTCGATCAGCAGCACCGATTTGCCCTGCATTTTGGCCGTGTAAGCCGCGATGACTCCCGCTGACGTGCCACCATATACACAGATATCGTAGGTTTTTTGGGCGAAGGCGGTAGATGAGACCAGGAAGAGAGAAAGCGCAATTCGAAAAAATATTTTCATAAAAAAGCTGCGAAACCCCGTGTCCCAAAAGAAGCCGACGAAAGTATCCGTTTACTCACAAAATCTTCATCAACTCCCGCATATGCCGAATATTGTGGGTGGGCCACACCTTAAAAATATTTCCGGTCGGGTTGTAGTATGCCGTATCCATCCCAATGTTCATTGCCCCCAGGATATCGGCCTCCCAGTTATCGCCGATCATCAGGCAATCCCTACTTTCCGCCTCGGCGCATTGCAGGGCGTACTCGAAGATGCGGCGATCGGGCTTGCGGGACTGGGCTTTTTCGTTAGTGACTATGTGGACGAAGTAGTCGAAAATCCCCGCGCTCTGCATCTTTTTACCTTGCACCATGTCGTAGCCGTTTGTCAGGATGTGGAGTTGGTAGCCTTTGTCCCGCGCGTAATCCAGCACTTCCAGCGAGCCGTCGATCAGATACGATTTCGTAGGCAGCATCTCTATATAAGCTTCTTCCATCGGCCGGAAGTCGACATCGGCGGGGACGCCGAATTCTTCCAACACCCGCCGGAAGCGTTGTTCGCGGATGTGGCCGTGCGGGATTTCGCCGCGCTCCAATTCGCGCCACAGTTGGTAGTTGATGCGCAGGTAGGTAGCGATGAATTCTTCCAAAGACGCCACGCCTACATCCGCCATCCTGAAAGTACTATAGATTTCTGTCAAACATTCGCCGGAGCTGCGTTCGAAATCCCAAAGGGTGTGGTCGAGGTCGAAGAAAAGGTGTTGGTAACGCTGGGGCGGCATGTGAGGGTTCTTATTTTAATGAAGTTTGTGCTTGCGTGCCTTCGGAACTTTGTCACTTCTCCTTTAACTCTGCTTTTCGGGTAAGGTTATCACAAAACTAGCGCCCTCTCCCGCCTGGCTTGAAGCGGTAATAGTGCCGTTGTGCTTGTCGATGATTTTTTTTGTGATGGCCAGGCCGATCCCCGATCCCTCGAATTTGTCTTTAGTATTGAGTCTTTCAAAGAGCGAAAATATTTTTTCGCGGTACTGTTCATCGAAGCCGATGCCGTTGTCGGTGATGGTGATGCGGTAGGTGTTCCGGGCTACTTCGCAGCTTGAAACTTTGACAACTGGCGGCTTGTTCAGCCGGCTGAATTTGAGGGAATTACTGATTAAATTCTGAAACACCTGCTTGATCTGGCCCCGGTTCGCTTCTACCCTGGGCAGGTTTTCAATCGAAAAAACTGCGTTTTTTTCTTTTATCAAAATCTCATAATCCTCAAAAATTTCGGCGACTATTTCCCCAAGATCGACGCGGTCAAAGTGACTATCATTAGTCGAGAGGCGCGAGTAACTGAGAATGTCCGTAATCATGGTCCGCATTCTTTCTGAAGACGCAATGATTTTTTCCAAAAATACTTCGCTTCTGGCCGACAATTCGTGCTTGTCGCGGAGCATGGTCGAGAAGATCAGGATCTTGCGCAGCGGCTCCTGCAAATCGTGCGAAGCTACGGAGGCAAACTGCTGCAAGTCGTGGTTGCTGGCTTCCAGCTCGGCGTTGATTTCTGCCAATGAAGCATTTTTCGATTTGAGCAGTTGCTGAGTTTCTCTCTGAAAACTAAGATCCGTAATGATGACACTCAAAGCGGGTCCTTCGTCTAGCTGCAAGGTGGTGACCGACAACTGACAAGGGATGTCTTCAGCGCCATTGAGTAAGTCTATCTCCGTTTTGCTGTCTTTATGCCAACCTTTTTGAAAAATATCGTGGAAGGGTTCACGACAGTTGGCGGGAATGAAATCCTCGAAAGCCGTACCGATGATATCCGAGAGCGTTAGGCCCACCATCTGAGCGAACATCGTATTGCAATACACGATAAGACCATCCTGATTCAGGGTAACGGCCCCTTCGTTCATTTTTTCGATGAAGACCCGGTAATTTTGGTCAGCGGTCTTTAATGTATAAAGCTGGTGTTCCTCGTTGGGGCCCTTAACCACCAGGGCATCCACCTGCCCGGTTCGGATGGCGTCGATGGTATCGGTGGCCTCTTCCAGTTGCAGCCGTAATTCCTCGTTTTCTCGCTGTAAATCTTGGTACGTTCGGGAGTCGTTCATCAGCTTGTGGTTGATACGCCCAGCCCGCGCAGCACTTTTTCGGTATCGGACATGTCACCAATCAGCCGACGTTCGGGAAGCGGGTGACTCTTGACCAGCAGCGGCAGGGCGATAAGTTGCTCCCGCTCGGCGAGGGATTTCTGCTGGTGGACATCGATGATTTCGAGAGAATACTGGTCTTTGAGATAGTGTTCGCAGATTTCCCGCAGATTGGCTACCGCCCGCCGCGAGTTGACCGATGCCCCCACGATGAACAGCCTCAGTACGTAATGGCGGTTGGCGCCATCCGCCTCTTCGAGTATCGAATCAAGGAGGTCACTCATTCCAATTTTTTAGCGGGGCGGATATTCAGGCCGACGAGTACTTTTTCTTCGTTGGAAAGATCGCCGATGATCTTGCGAATGGGTTCCGGTACTTTCTTGACCAGCGTCGGGATGGCTAATATTTGGTCGCCCTCGGCAAGCTGCGGCTCCACCAGCAGATCCACTACCTCGATGACGTACTTGTCCTTTAAGTGCGTCTCGCAGTATTTTTTTAAATTTCTCAAAGCCGTCACCGACTTGGCAGTTTTCCCGGCGACATACAATCGCAATTCCCAGATTTCGTCCTTATCTTCCATCGAAATTCCCCATTACTATTATCGTTCCAAACTCATTTCCTGCTGTCCCGTTTCCGTTCCATTTGTTTACGGTTTTTTTCCATAACCTCCTTTTTGAGTTCATCCTCGATGTAGGTCTTGTTGAGTTCCTCCCGCACCGAGTCGAATTCTTCCCGCAGGCCAGCGATTTTCGATTCCAACATTTTTTCCTTTCGCTCGATTTCGCGGTCCTTGCGCGAAACGGCGTGGTCCCGCAGCACGATGCCTGTTTTCTCCAACAACTGATGAGCTTCCCGCGCCGAACCCGTCAGTACGCCGTTCGGTCCCAGGAAGACATCCACCAAGTCCAGGCCCTCATCCGAAATCACGAACTCGCGCACCTGATTGGAATGCTTCATGCCGCGCGACTTCATGACGTACAGCCCCCGGTTGCGCTCATCATTGGCTTCGATGTCGCGCACCAGCAACCAAGCGTCCACCAGCGATGATACGTGTTCGTCGGTTTGCTCTGTAATTCCTTCTTTCAGCGTAAGGGCGGTGAACATGACCGTAATTCCTCGCGTTTGCAGGAAGTCGACCAGCCGGATCAACACACTTTTTACCTCACTCACCGATCCTACAGTGATGAGGTTCGTGATCGGGTCCAGAATGACCACGTCCGGCTTGAATTGGCTGACTATTTTATGGATAACCACCAGATGCAGTTCCAAACCATGCAAGGTAGGCCGCGAAGCGTGAAACTTGAGCAGACCGCTGTCCACGTGCCGCTGTAAGTCCCCCCCAATGGACCCCATGTTACGGACAATCTGCGTCGGCGATTCCTCGAAGGCCAGGTACAGGCAGCGTTCGCCGCGCTGGCAGGTGCTGTCGGCGAAACTGGCGGCGATGCTCGTTTTGCCCGTACCGGCGGTACCTGACACTAGCACACTGCTGCCCCGGAAAAAACCCTCGCCGCCCAGCATCTGATCCAAAGACGGAATCCCAGAAGAAATCCGCTCGCTCGACACCGGGTGCTGCAGCGTGAGCGAAGTTACGGGCAGGATGGAAATGCCTTCGCTATCGATCAGGAAAGGGTACTCGTTGGTACCATGAACCGAACCGCGATATTTGACAATGCGCAGCAGACGGGTCGATATCTTGTTGTCGATGCGGTGATCGAGCAGGATCACGCAGTCCGAAACATATTCTTCCAGGCCCTGCCGGGTGAGCGAACCCTCGCCCTGCTCGCCCGTGATGACGGTCGTGACGCCTTTCTCTTTCAACCATCCGAAGAGTCGTCGCAATTCGGCGCGCAAAATGGCCATATTGTCGAGTCCCGCAAAAAGACTTTCGATGGTGTCCAATACCACGCGCTTGGCTCCGATGCTGTCGATGGCGTAACCCAGGCGGATGAAAAGTCCCTCAAGGTCGTATTCGCCCGTTTCCTCGATTTCGCTGCGCTCCACCTGCACATGGTCGAGCTTGATACGCTTTTCGTCCTGCAACTTTTTCAGGTCAAACCCCAGTGACGCCACATTCATGGCCAGTTCATCCGTTTTCTCCTCGAAAGCTATGAACACGCCCGGCTCATCATGGAGTGTGGCACCGTGTACTAAAAACTCCATGGAAAAAAGCGTCTTGCCCGACCCGGCCGACCCGCAGATCAGCGTAGGTCGCCCCCTGGGAAGGCCACCTTCGGTGATTTCATCGAGTCCCTTGATTCCGGAAGGGGCTTTTGGGAGAGAAGGTAGCGGGGAGTTTTGATTCATGGTGCTTGTGCTTAGTACCGCCAGTCGGCCCGGTACATTCTTTATTTGGTTTTTGGAAAAGAGTTATTCTCCGCGGGGACGCGACGGTGCCGAATTCAGGATAAAAAGCGGCTGATCAACTGCTGGCTCAGAATGGTGAAGCCTTCAAAGGAACTGGGCTTGGTGATGAAAGTATCGACGCCCGCCCGATAGGCCGATTCGATCAGGTTGGGATTTGAGGAGGTAGAGATCATCACGATTGGCACCATTGCGATGCTTGGCTGCGACCGAATTGCCGCGATAGTCTCCAGACCATTCATTTTAGGCATATTCATATCCAACAGTACCAAAGCAACAGTCGTTTTTCCGTCGTTTTGAATCAGAGCCAGGAGTTCCAGACCATTTTCGGCTTCGACGATCTCAACCATCGCGCCCGCTTCCTCCATAGCCTGACGGATGAAGAAACGGTCGTCCTGATCGTCATCTACCAAAAAAACAGTTTTAACGCTGCTCATCAAGAAAAAGGGGCGTATTAAGTAAAGCAGGTGTTTCGGGCTAAGGCACCAAAAAAGTGCGGGCGAAAATTACAAAGCCTCGAACAATATTCCCACTTCCGATCAAAAAAAGTGGGTTTCTGGTCCAATAAATACGCCTGATAAAGGCAAAGTTTACCAACGAATTTAAAAATCCAGTTTAAGCCTTTCGACGGGCTGGTTGTCAACGAGGTGGCTTTGCACGATTTCTTCGACGTCTGACAGTTGCACGTTGCCGTATAAAATTCCTTCGGGATAAATGATTACAGAGGGACCTTTGCCGCAGACATCGAGACAGCCAGTCGGTTGGGCGCGCATCGCGGGCAGCAGGTTATGCTCTTTCATGGATTCCTTAAAGGCAGCTACGAGTTCAGCGCCATGCGCAGCGCCGCAGCATTTTTTGGGAGATTCTTTTTGATTGGTGCAGACGAAAACGTGTTTTTGGTACTTCATTATCAATTAGTTTTAAGTTGGATGGGCAAAATTATGCTTTTGGTACGGAAAATGTTGTAAAGTTGTCGAACTAAATTAGACAGGCCTCCGTTTGAAAAAAACCAATTTTGTTTATAAAGTGCTATTTTTTCCAAAAATGGCCTTATGTTTAAAAATTGCGATAAGGACGCAACTTTTTTGACACACCAAGCGTAAGTAAGTTGTTGACAGGGATTAGTAAGAGGTCTTTTTAGAAAAAACCCGAATAAATGTTTGCAAAGTAGTTGTCAAACCTATTACTTTTGATTCGCATTTTCGTCCAACCCCGGCACCAAGCCATTCTTCATTTACCAAAACAAAACCAGCTACAATATAGATACACGGCTCTACGTTAACTAAATCGAAATACAAAATGCAGAAGTTTCAAGTTAGCGACAGTGAGTTGGTCTCGTTGTACATCCGTGGTGACGAAAAAGCATTTGAGAAGCTGGTTCTTCGCCATAAGTCAAGAATTTATACCACTATTTACCTGATTGTCAAGGATCAGTACGTTGCCGAAGATTTGATGCAGGACACCTTCATCAAGGCAGTGGACACGATCAAGTCGGGCAGGTACAACGAAGAGGGTAAGTTTTTGCCGTGGATCGTCCGAATCGCCCATAACCTTGCTATTGATTATTTTAGACGCGATAAACGCTACCCCAGCGTTGTGTTCGAGGATGGAAGCAGCGTGTTCAATACACTCGACTTCTCGGAAGATTCGGTAGAGTCGATCCAAATCCGCCAGGAAACCCACGAACAACTGCGGGAGATGATCCAGCGGTTGCCCGAGGTACAGCGACAAGTTCTGATAATGCGCCATTACGAAGAAATGAGCTTTCAGGAAATTGCCGATGCCACCGGAGTGAGTATCAATACGGCACTGGGCAGGATGCGTTACGCGTTGATAAACTTGCGAAAGCAATTCAGCCAGCGTGCCCCGCAGTATGACAAAAACGTTTACCTACGATGATGTAGTCAGGTATCTTTACGCCGAGACTTCCCCTCAAGAAAACAATGAAATCGTCGAGGCTTTGACCTCCGATTCCGATATGCTCGCCTTTTACCTGGACGGCCTCGAACTGCAGACCCTGATGGATCGCATCGTTCGCACCCCTTCCAGCCGAGCCACCGATGACATTCTGCGCTATTCGCGACAGTATCCTTCCAGCCAAACGGCTGACTTGTCTTGCTAGACAAGTCAGCCGTTTGGTTTTTTTCTTGTGGCTAGTTGCCGCTTCCCTAACCTGGGAGCGGTCACTAGCCGTTTTGTTTTTAGATTTGACAACTTTGTGGCAAGATTTGACCACTTGCGAAACATCGCACGGCACGGACCGCCCCGCGCTCAAAAGTTGTCAAATTTAACCCGCCTTAAAAAATAATGCTCAAAAAAGAACGCTTCCGGCTCCTCATCGATTACTTCACTACGTACTTCCCCGAGCCGGAAACCGAACTCCACTACCGCAGTCCGTACGAGTTACTCATTTCGGTCATTCTCTCGGCGCAATGCACCGACAAGCGCGTCAATCTTGTGACACCCGCGCTGTTCGAGCGTTTTCCCGATCCGGCAGCTCTGGCTGCTTCCGACGCCGAGGAAGTTTTTAATTACGTCCGGTCGGTTTCTTATCCTAACAACAAGAGCAAGCACCTTGTCGGCACGGGCCGGATGCTCGTGGCGGAATTCGACTCTGAAGTACCAAGCAAGGTGGACGAACTGCAACGCCTGCCGGGCGTGGGCCGCAAGACAGCCAACGTCATTGCTTCCGTTATTTTTAATCAACCCACGATGGCCGTGGATACGCACGTGTTTCGGGTTTCGCACCGCGTCGGGTTGGCCCCGCTGACAGCCACCACGCCGTTGGCCGTGGAGAAGCATCTGATGGCCCACATCCCCCTGGACCTCGTTCCAAAGGCGCACCATTGGCTCATCCTACACGGCCGCTACGTTTGCGTGGCCCGCTCGCCCAAATGCAGCGAATGCGCCCTTACGCATCTCTGTAAGTATTTCGAGAAAATCCAGAAGGCAAAAAAATAGGCGCAAATCAAAATTTTTCTTTCCCGGCATTCCAACGTTTTTCACCTGACGCGGTTCTTTGTGATTGACGTCAGGAAATTTTCACCCGTCTCCTGCGTTATTTGGCACGAATTCAGCGTACCGTTTTTTGAAACAAAAAGATCAATGTGCCTGAACCATATTTTTTTACAAAAACCATAAAAATGAAGCATAACCCAATCAATCTCTTAATCATTGTCCTTTTTGCGCTCGGCTTGGGCGCTTGCAGTAAGTCGCTCGACACTACCGACGAAGGGCAACTTGAGAAAAACGAAAAAAGCATTCAGGATTATTTGACAAAAAACAATCTTTCGGCCACCAAGGATACCTCAGGGCTGTATTTTGTAAAACAAATGACTAACCCGCAGGGTGTCAAGGCAAAAGTGGGCGATGAAGTGGCGATTTACTATAAAATATACACACTGGATGGCTTGGTAATCGACAGTATAGAAACTGCCGCCAAGAAGCCGCTCCGTCTCACATTTGGCACCAATTATCATCTGCCCGGCGTGGAACGTGGCATTAGTCTGATGCGGGAAGGCGAGAAAATGACATTATTGCTGCCATTCTATCTTGCCTTCGGAAACGTTGTCTACGATCAATTGCCCGCCTACTCGCCTATCCGCGTTGAACTGGAATTGGTCGAGGTACGAACCGAAGCTCAGCAAATTTCCGAGTACATAAAAAATAAGGGCTATATGCTGTCGGAAACAACGCCTAGGGGGGTCAGAATCATTCAGCAAAAGACCGTGGCAGGCGATACGCTGGGCAAAGGCAAAACAGTCAATGTAAATTATGTCGGCAAATTTTTGAGCGATAAAGAATTCGACAAAGGTTCTTTCTCAATCACGACGGGCAATGGGGGATTTGTAGTTGGTTTTGAAGAAGGCATCAGTCACCTCCGTAAGGGAGAAAAAGCTATACTTATTTTTCCGTCGTCCATTGGGTACGGGAAATCTGGAACCCAGGATGGAAAGATACGCCCTTATACTCCGTTGATTTTTGAAATTGAGGTTTTGGAATAATAGCGAAAACCGCCGAGTGAGAGTCGCAAACTACAAAGGATCGCTAAAATCCTCCTCCACATGATCGAGCTTCTCAAACTCTGAATTGTTGCTGACGTATTCGGGAATAACGGCTTTCAGCAGCGACACCATGCCGTCGCGGTCGCCCGTGGGGAGCATTTTCCTGAGTTCTAAAATCGCGTCCCGCGTGTCTTGGAATGAGACTGGTGCCAATCGGGCAATCCTGATTTTGGGGTGGTGCGTGGTCGAGTACGTCTCGCCCTCACCAAGCAATTCCTCGTATAACTTCTCACCAGGCCGCAGTCCCGAATAGGCTATTTCAATGTCGCGGTCCGCTTCGAAGCCCGATAGCTGAATCATGCGCCGGGCCAGGTCCCTGATCCTGACCGGTTCGCCCATGTCGAACACGAATACATCACCGCCCCGACCCATCGCCCCGGCTTCCAGCACCAGTTGGCAGGCTTCGGGAATGGTCATGAAGTAGCGAATCATGTCGGGATGCGTGACGGTAACGGGGCCACCGACTTGAATTTGCTTCTTGAAAAGTGGCACCACCGAACCATTGGAACCCAGTACGTTACCAAAGCGGGTAATAACGAAATCGGTGTTATGCGCCAAGTGTGCATTAAGGCTCTGCACGTACATTTCAGCTAGTCGCTTGGTAGCACCCATCACGTTGGTGGGGTTGACGGCCTTATCGGTAGAAACGAAAACGAACTTCTCTACCCTGTGTTTGGCGGAAATTTTAGCGATAATTTCGGTGCCCAGTACGTTGGTTTTTACGGCTTCGTAGGGATAACGCTCCATCAGCGGTACGTGCTTGTAGGCCGCAGCGTGGAACACGATTTGCGGGCTGTGCAGGCTGAAAGTTCGTTGCATTCGCCCCTCGTCGGTAATGTCGGCCACCACCGAAACTACCTCGATTGGCACCATCAGTTCGGGATAAGTGTTTTTGAGTTCAAATTCTAGGTCGTACAGTCCGGACTCCGACTGGTCGATCAGCACCATCTTTTGGGGAGCGTAGTGCAAGGCTTGCCGGGCGATCTCGCTGCCGATGGAACCGGCCGCACCAGTTATAGCCACTACCTTACCGCCGATTTCCTGCTGCACGTGTACGCTGTCCAACCGGATGGGTTCGCGTTCCAGTAAGTCTTCAATGCGGATCTTGCGGATTTGTTCGCTACTCAGCGTGCCTTCCAGCCAGTCCCGAGAGGCCGGCACAACTTTCAGCACCCTATTTTTTTGCAGAAAGTATTCCAAAATTTCCTTCTTCGACTGACGGCTCGTGTTTTGAATGGCCAACACTATTTCTATCTCGTCGGTATCATTTTTCAGATATTTTTCAAAAGCCGTTTCTCGAGCCAATACCCGGACGCCCGCCACCGACATACCCGTAAGTGTAGGGTTGTCGTCGATGAAGCAAAGAATACGATGGATTCGCTGCGGGTCTTTCAGCAGCACGTTGCGAGTCAAGATGCCCAGCTCACCCGCGCCGTAAATGATTACGTCCTGCGGAGCGGTGCGCGAACTTTTGCTCACGATGTCTGTGTACATCGACTTTACAAAAAAACGACTGGCAATCATCAGGAACAGGCAAAGGAGATACTCGATTAGCAGCACCGAAATAGGGATGTACAGCACGGCATGGCCCGACAGATAAGCGGCCAGATTGGAAAGAAGAACAACGGCCAGGCTGCTGGCCGTAACGGTCTGTAAAATAAGGCTAGCGTCTTCCAAACTGGTGTGACGTACGATGCCGTGGTAGGAGCGAAGCGCCGTAAAGAACGCCCAGCGTATCAGCAGCAAGAAGAGGAGGTAATAGCGGTAAACGAACCAGTTGATTTCCGCAAAGTCAAAATTGAAACGCAGTACGGCCGCAGCCACAAAGGAAAACACGACGATGGCCAGGTCAAAGGCCAAGATCAAACGCCGGGAAACAAAGCGATGGTGGTAGCTGTCGATAACGCTCCTAAAAATTCTCTCAATCATACGCACAAACCTACCAAATTGGACAAATCTTACGGCGACGGTTCTTTCGCTGTGGGGTGTTCGAGGGCATTCTCATTCTCCGGGCGGAGAATAGAAAATCAATACGTTAATGTATCTTCGTTTTTACAAAAAAAATATTGCTCCGCTCAGAATTGAGTAAACGGCAATCCCTTAGGTCAATGGCACGCTTACGATTTTTTCAAAAGCAAGTCCCGCAAGGCCCCTTCCAACTCCGGGAATTCATACGTGAAATCCGTTGTAAGCAGCCGGGTATTCTCCACGTAGCTGCTGCCCAAAACTACCTCAGCCATCTCCCCGAAGGCCAGATCGAGCGCAAATTCCGGCACTTTGGGAATCCATTGCGGACGGTCGAGTACTTTACTGATGAGTTTGGTTAGCCCGGCGTTAGTCACGGGCGGACTCGCTACCCCATTGTACACGCCTTCCCAGCTTTCATTTTCCAACGCCTCGATATATAAGCGGCACATATCGTCGATATGAATCCAGGACATCCACTGCTCGCCGTCACCCAGCGGAGCACCCAGGCCAAAGCGGGCCGGGGCGGCAATTTTGGGCAAAGCGCCGCTCTTATCACTCAGCACCACGCCCGTCCGCAGCTTGATGGTACGCACGTCCAGATTTTTGACGTGGTCGGCGGCGGCCTCCCATTTCACCGTCACTTCGGCCAGGAAGTCGTCGCCGGGCGGCGACTGCTCGCTGTGTTTCTGTTCTCCAGTGTCGGCCCCGTAGTAGCCCACCGCCGACGACGACACGAAAGCATCGGGCCGTTGGCCCTGCGCCTTCATGATGCGGGCCAATAATTCGATGCTCTCGGTGCGGCTGTCGACGATTACCTTCTTGCGCTCGTCGGTCCAACGTTCGTCGGCGATGCCTGCCCCGGCCAGATGGACGAGGTAGTCCATGCTGTCGAGGGCGCGCGGATCAACGGCTTCCTTTTTAATATCCCAGTGATAGACGGAGACATCGGTATAGGTTTTGTCTTCGGAACGACTCAGGTACGAGACGAGATAGCCGCGTTCGAGCAGCATTTCGGTGAGGCGGCGGCCAATTAGGCCCGTGCCTCCGGTAATCAGAACGTTTTTTTTCATTACTCTAAAATTCAAGGATCACACCCACCGACTGTCCGGTGAATTGTACATTTTTAAGAATTTCTGCCGCCTTGCGGTGGCTTTGGCGCAGGGCAAGGTAATTGGCGGCGTCGAATAGCAGCAGAAATCCACCTTGCAGGATAATGGACTGGCCGAAGCCCCGGAAGCGAGCTTCCTTATCGAGCGTGTTCTTGGCTTTTTCCAACAGATAAAAACCTCCCGTCAGATAAGCGACGTCCAGTCCAGCGTTGAAAAGCAGCGTTTTTTCAATGGAATGCAGGTCTTCGATACTTTGATCAAGCGTGGTGGGCGGTGATTTTCTGGCCCGCAGAGCCCCGATTAGGCTAGGCGCGGCGATGCCCAGATTCACGACGTTCCAGTAGATGTTCATTCGGTTGAAGTACTTGTTACTGCCTTCGCCGCGCGCTGCCGCAATGCCGCCGTACGCGATGTTGGCCACGGCCCAACTACTCAACACCCACATTCCCGTGGTCTGGACTTTGAGGCGGCCCTGGTTTAGGTCTTTTAATTGAGTTTGTTGAGCTTGGGCCGTAAGTCCAAAGAAGAGAAAAAGGAAAGCGCAATGGTATGTTTTCATAGAACAAAATTCAGGGTTTGACTTACTAAACCGTTAATTTCCCCAAAAGTTGGAACACTTCCCCGCCATTGAGGTATTATTCCCAAAGAATTTCGTTTGCTATAAATCCGTGCCGCTCCACCCCTCAATTACCTATTATTACTTATAATGTACGATAAAAATCTGGGTACCAAACAAAAAGCCCTCCGTATCAACCTCGACCCGCAGATTTACGGCTCCTTCGCCGAAATCGGGGCCGGACAGGAAACTGCCGCCATATTCTTCAAAGCGGGTGGCGCTTCCGGGACGGTCGCCAAGACGATGTCGGCTTACGACATGACGTTCAGCGATGCCATTTACGGTACCGAGGACAGTGGGCGCTACGTCTGCGAGCCGCGCCTCATCAAGATGATTCAGAAGGAATATAGCTTGCTAGAAAAGCGCCTGGCCCAACAACGGGGCGAGGAAAGCAAGTTTTTTGCCTTTGCCAATACCGTCGTGGCCCTCAACTACCACAAGACCAACATTGCCCACGGCTGGATTGGCCTGCGGTTTCAGCTCAAACCCGGCGGCGACTACAACGAAGTAGTGATTCACGTCAAGATGCTGGACGACGAGAACGTGCTGCAACAGCAGGCTTTGGGCGTGATCGGCGTCAACCTGATGTACGGCTGCTTTTACTACCCGGCCTCCCCCGAAACCCTGCTGCTGTCGCTCATGGACGACCTTAGCCCCGAGCGTCTCGAAATCGACATGATGCGGGTCAGCGGCCCCGATTTTATGGACGTGGATAACCGCTTGATGAGCCTGCATCTGGTCAAAAATGGATTCACCAATGCCGCTCTGTTCGGAGCAGATGGCGGCGTGCTGCAACCGTCGGAGGCTTTTTACAAAAAGAACATCCTCATCCTGCGCGGTCGGCTGCGACCCATCACCAACGTCCACATCGACCTCATAGAGAACGGCACCCGGCAGTTCCTGGCTGAACCCGATGTCGATCCAGCCCGGATGCTGATGGTTTCTGAATTGACGCTGCGCAACCTACAATCGGACGACGAAGACAACATCGACGAAAAAGATTTTCTCGACCGTGTGGACATTCTTTGCTCGCTGGGCCACATGGTCATGATCTCTAATTACCACGAATACTTCCGGCTGGTGGCCTACCTATCAGAACTTACCCGGCTGAAAATCGGGCTATTGCTCGGGATTCCGAGTTTGCAAAATATTTTTGAGGAAAAGTACTACGATTTTCTGCGGGGCGGCATTCTCGAATCCTTCGCCACGCTGTTCAGCCGCAAAGTCAAGCTACTGATTTATCCCACGCTGCGCGAGGACGGCACCATCTATTCCCTGGAAAATTTCGAGGTGGCCGACAACCTCAAGCCGCTGGTCGAATACCTGGTCATCAACGACAAAATCGAGGACATCCGCGACTATAACGTGGAGTATATGCGCTGGACCACCGACGAGGTGCTGGCGATGGTAAAAAGTGGTGAACCGGGTTGGGAAGAGCTGGTACCGGAAAGCGTGGCGGAAATAATCAAGGATAAGTGTTTGTTCGGTTTCCCGTGCGTGGTGTACGATGCGCGGAAGGCGGTGGGTGAAAATAAAAAGGTGGTGGTGGTTGGTGAGAATACCAATTGATCAGTAAAAGACAGATTGCCCTACCCCCCCAACTCCACCGCCAGAAACTTTCCCGTATAACTCCCCTTCGCCTTCGCGACTTTCTCCGGCGTGCCCTGCGCTACGATTTCGCCACCGAGTCCTCCGCCTTCGGGGCCGAGGTCCACGACGTAGTCGGCAACTTTAATGACGTCCATGTTGTGTTCGATGATGAGGACGGTGTTGCCCTTTTCCACGAGTTTTTGCAGGACGGCCAGCAGGTGGCGGATGTCCTGGAAGTGCAGGCCCGTGGTGGGTTCATCCAATATATACAGGGTTTTGCCCGTATCGCGCTTGGAAAGTTCTTCGGAAAGCTTCACGCGTTGCGCCTCGCCGCCCGAGAGCGTAGTGGCGTGCTGGCCCAGGGTGATATAGCCCAAACCCACGTCGTTCAACGTTTGGACTTTACGTAAAATTCTCGGTTGGTTTTCGAAAAAATCCAGCGCATTTTCCACGGTCATGTCTAAAATATCGGCAACGGATTTGCCCTTAAAGCGTACTTCCAGCGTTTCGCGGTTGAAGCGTTTGCCTTTACAGGTTTCACAATTGATGTACACATCAGGCAGGAAATCCATCTCGATCTTCTTGCGGCCCGCGCCTTCGCAGTCTTCGCAACGGCCGCCTTTCACGTTGAAGCTGAACCGTCCCGGCTTGTAGCCCCGGATTTTGGATTCGGGCAGTTCGGAGTAAAGGGCGCGGATGTCGGTAAAGAGGTTGGTGTAGGTCGCCGGATTGGAACGCGGCGTACGGCCAATCGGCGACTGATCGACTTCGATCACTTTGTCGAGCTGCTCCAGTCCTTCGATGGATTTATGTTCCAGCGGTTCACGGCGGGAGCGGTAAAAATGCTGGTTGAGCAGCGGAAATAACGTTTCGTGGATAAGCGACGACTTGCCGCTGCCGCTTACGCCCGTCACGCAAATCATGGTGCCGAGGGGGATTTTGAGGGTCACATTTTTGAGGTTGTGACCCGTGCAGCCTTTCAGTACCAGTTTGTGGCCGTTGCCCTTGCGGCGTTTTTCGGGAATTTCGATATTCTCTCGACCGTCGAGGTAGGCGGCGGTGGTCGAGCCGTTTTTCAGGAATTCGTCCGGGGTACCTTGTCCCACGATGTGGCCGCCGTGGCGTCCGGCCCCGGGGCCGATGTCCACGATGTAGTCCGAGGCCAGCATCATATCCTTATCGTGTTCGACGACCAGCACGGTATTCCCCAAATCCCGCAGGTTTTTCAGCGAGCCGATCAGCCGCTCGTTGTCGCGCTGGTGCAAGCCGATGCTGGGTTCATCCATGATGTACAGTACGCCCGTGAGTTGCGTGCCGATCTGCGTGGCCAGCCGGATACGCTGCGCCTCGCCGCCCGACAGCGTCCGCAGGGAGCGGTTGAGCGTCAGGTAGTCCAGTCCGACATCCAGCAAAAAGCCAACGCGCTTGCGGATTTCCTTCAACACCTCGTGGCCGATAACCTTCTGGCGGTCTTCCAGACGGTCTTCCAGAGCCACCAGCCAGTCGGCCAGTTCGCGGATGTCCATTTCGGCCAGTTCGGCGATGTTCTTTTTGTCGATAATAAAATGCAAAGACTCCTGCCGCAGCCGCAGGCCGTTGCACTCGGGACAAGCGCGGATGACCATGAAATCTTTCAGCCAATCCTGAATTTTGTCGGAGCCGTTTTCCTGCTGGCGTTTCAGGAAATTGATGATGCCGTCGAACTTCGTGTCCCACTTGGTGCCGGGGTACTTTTTGGAAGGTACCGGAACGGGTTCGTCGCTGCCGTACAGTACCAGTTCAATGGCTTCGGGCGGGAATTTTTCCAACGGCGTGCTGAGGTTGACTTTATGGGGTTTGAGCAGCACCTGCAACTGCTTGAAAATCCAGGCCTCGCGGTACTCACCCATCGGCGCGATGCCCCCCCGGCTGATGCTCAGCGAGCGGTCGGGCATGATGGATTCCTCGGTGATTTCCTCGACTTTACCCAGGCCCTGGCAGTTGGGACACCAGCCGTAGGGTGAGTTGAAAGAAAAAGAATTGGGCGCGGGGTCGTCGTAGCTGATGCCTGCCTCCGGGTCCATCAGGTTTTGGGAAAAATATTGCGCCTCGCCCGCCGCGTCCATAATCATCATGGCCCCTTTGCCCTGTTTTAAAGCCGTGGACACGGACTGACTCAGGCGATAACGTTCGTCGGTGGCCGGAATCAGACGGTCCACCACGATCTCGATGTCGTGGACTTTGTAGCGGTCGAGCTGCATCTTGGGAACGATGTCCTGTACCTCGCTATCCACGCGGACTTTGGTGTAGCCCAGCCGGGCAATTTGCACGAACAGTTCGCGGTAGTGTCCTTTGCGCCCTTTCACGACGGGAGCCAGCAGCGTCGCCTTCTGCCCCTCGAACTGGCTGAGGATCTGGTCGATGATTTGATCCTGCGATTGCTTTACCATGCGGCGGCCCGTCACGTAGCTGAATGCCTCGCCCGCGCGGGCGTAGAGCAGGCGCAGGAAGTCATAAATCTCGGTCACAGTACCCACCGTCGAGCGCGGATTGCGGGAAGTCGTTTTCTGCTCGATGCTGATGACGGGCGACAGGCCGCTAATCTTGTCCACGTCGGGCCGCTCCATTTCGCCGATGAAGCCACGGGCGTAGGACGAAAAGCTCTCCATGTAGCGCCGCTGCCCTTCGGCGTAAATCGTGTCAAAAGCCAGCGACGACTTGCCGCTGCCGCTGATTCCCGTCACGACCACGAGTTGGTTGCGGGGAATGGATACGTCGATGTTTTTGAGATTATGCTCGCGGGCACCTTGTACGTCGATGAAGTCGTAGCCCGTCAGGTCTTTGGGTGCGGAAGATTTCAAAAGCGGAGAAATTGGGTGGTTAGGTTATCCGGGTATTAACCCGAATGAAGGGCGTTAGGTTCGGGATAGGCTATGGCAACTTACCTTGTCAACGTGGGTTTGATAAAAGGTCGAATGCTAAAAATAAAGAGCGCTCAAAGGGAGTTATATCACTAAGAATCTTGGTTTTAATTCTTCCACACATAGGAAAATGGGTTCAAGTTTTTTAAGAGGCAGCCGCGCGGACTTTGACTAAACATTGGAATAATTATGAAGAAGCATCTACATTTCGCTTGTCTAGTCCTTGCTTGCTCACTTTTCACCTGCAAGCGGCCTGATCGTGATGTCCCCAAGACGCAACCCGAACCTCCTGTGATCGATAAGGTCGAAGCGGTGGTCAAGGTGGATACTGTCAAAAACATGGGTTGGCTCAAAAGCGTCAAGGTCGAAGGCGCGACTGAGGTGATTGTGGATACGGTTGGAAAAACGGTTTCTATAACTTTACCGGCGACTTTTACCAAAGAAACCCTATTTCTCGACCTGGAAACTTATCCGGGCACGATTCACGAGGTCAATCCCTGGGATAATCTTAGTACGCGCAATCATATAGTGCTCAGTGGTTTCAGAGGTAGCTCGCCAACTACTTTTATGGTCGTGGGCCAGAATAAGCCCATCGGGAAAACATACACGGTGTTTGTGGAGTGTAAAGGGCCGCTGACTGCTTCCTTAACTTCTGACTTGATGCTTCTTCCGTCCCGTCAAGAACCGTACAGTGCTGTAGAAGCCTCTATAAGCTTCGATTCGGGCATAGGGACCAGACCCGAGAAGCCGGGAAGTGACAAGGAACTCACGGCAAAGCTCATTGACCTCGGGACCAGTCGTCCGGTTCAGGGACGCTCCGCTGTGTCGGCCATTGCGCTCTGGCTTTCAAATACCACGCCGCTTGGTCTGGCGTCGGAGTACGCGCTGGAATTGGAATATGGTGAAAAAAAATTCGTGCTTCCCGGTCGGCAAAAATTGAAAAGGGCTGATTTACTTGCCTATCCTTACGAGATCAGCAACTTGTTTAAGACCTTACCACGAAATCAAGAAATACTACTGAGCGGAGGCTACTTTTTATCGGATTTAAATTACCGCGTAAAAGTGGAAAGTGCGTTTCACCCCAGCTTGTGGCTTAGTGCGAAGTACAGAAACCCCTCCATGCTAGCTTTTACAACTCCTGCCGAGCTAGCCGATGGAAGCTACCTGGTGAGTCTTTACGAGGGAGAATCGATTGTCCAGGCGTTCAACTTCAACGTTTCAGGCGACGCCAAACCGAAAGGAATTCGAAGTATTTCAACGGAAACCATGAGTTGCCCACCGTGTACTTCGCGGGACGTTACACTCAAAAATCTATCTTTTCTAAAGGGAAAACCTATGTTCGTCGCCCCGTTTCCAGCCATTCTGGGAAGCTTCTATGGGGCCTTTGACCCGAACCAGAAGCTACCCGATCTGGAACTGAAAAACGCACAGGGTAAGGTGGTAATCAAAGCCAAAATCCGCGCTGACGGCTCCTACGCCAATGCCACCACCCAATTGTATTTTGGAGAGTATTTGATTCCAACCAACCTGGCTTCCGGCGACTACGAGGCCAGGTTGTTGTATGACGACAGCAAAAACACGATTCCTTTTTGGAGTTTGATTGAAATTAATTAAGCCGAGCGGCCCTCTTTTTTTAGAACAAAACGTTTTGGTACGGGTTTTCAAAGTTGTATTCCTGAACCCATTGACTCGTACCGCCATGTTAAAGAACCCGACTTTCGCCGCCATTTTCTCGACCGCTTATCTTATTATTTTCACTGTTCTGGTGGCGCTGGGCCGTTCCGATGCCGGGGCTGCTTTGTTCATCCTTTCTCCGTTGCTGGTCATTTGGTTTGTCTACATCGTCCTGCGCTACGGCGAGCCGTCGGGGCGGACGTTCGATGAGTATTATTACGATGATGTGAATATTCGGGCAGATAAGTGGCGGGAGTAAATGATCCGTCACTCGTTTTGGCCTTCTTTCCTGTTCTTCCGCTTATACGCGATAGATACCGTCTCTATAATGTGCGGAGGTACTTTGCTTTTACATTTTCTACGTCTTCGAAGGCGGATACTATCTGGTTCAATAGCGTCTTCCGAACCAGCACTTTGAAAGTGCGGGCTATTTCAAATCGTTGATCCGTCACTTCAAGATCGTAGCTTTTCACGATTCGATTCACCTCACTGGTTGCTTCGTAGGGAAAGGTGATTTCGTATTCGTCACATACGTACTTTTCCACGGTCACCGCTTGCGCGAGAGCATCCTCGGTGGCGGTTTTGTAGGCGTTGATGAGTCCCGGAATGCCCAGTAGCGAGCCGCCAAAGTACCGCACGACGACCACCAAAATATTCGTTAAATCCTGCGAATACAACGTGTTCAAGATGGGGCGTCCGGCGGAACCCGACGGTTCGCCGTCGTCGTTGGCGCGGTACTGATTGCGGTCGAGGCCCAAGCGGTAGGCGTAGCAATGATGGGCGGCTTTGGAATGTTGATCGCGTAGGGTGGCTAGCAGAGGTTTGGTATCTTCTTCGGAATGTATGGGAAAAGCGAAGGCGTAGAACTTGCTGCCCCGGTCTTTGAAAAGACCTTCGGCGGGGGCTTCGATGGTGCGGTAGGAATCGTCAAACAGCATGGTTCTCCTTTCTTTTTATGCGCAAAATAACGACTGCGTAAATCAGCGCCGCCAGGCCAAACCCGGCCATGACCGAAAACGCCAGCGGCAGGCGAGTCACGTCATTGGCAAAGATCGCCGCCGACAGCAACGCGCCGAGGCCGATACCCGCTTCCATCGAAATGTACATGGTCGCCATCGCCCGTCCCCGTCCATCTTCCTCGCTCAAATCCACCGTCCAGGCCGTGAGGATAGGGGAGAGGATGCCCGTCGCGAAGCCGAAAAAGACGGCTCCCGTAAAAAATAACGGAGCAGAAATAGCAAAGCCCGTGCAAAGCATGGCGATGATGAGCATCGAACAACCCACGACGACGACCTCGACCCGCCCATAGCGGTCGGAAACGCGGCCTGCTACCAGCCGGATGAAGAGTGAGGTGAGCGTGTACACCAAAAAGAAAAGGCCGTGGTTGTGTAGTCCCAGCGAATCGCTGAAATCGGGAATAAGCGTCAGCACCGCGCCGAAGCTGAAATAAGTCAGAAAAACAACGAGTGAAGGCGAAAACACGCGCGGCTCGAAGACGTCTTTACGCGTGATTTTGAAGGCTTCCCACGTTAGCCGCGACGGGTTGGGCAGCGTTTCTTTCATGTTGAGCAAGATGGCGATGGACAGAAAAGCGGCAAATGAAGAAGTGTAAAACAGCGCATTCAACGAAAATGAATTGGCTACCCAACTCCCGATGGCCGGCCCTAACGCCGCGCCGATGCTGACCGCCATGCCGTAAATCCCCAGCGCTTCGCCCCGGCGGTGCGCGGGAACGATGTCGGCGATGTAGGCTGCCGTGCCCGTCGGCTTGAAGCCCGTGGAAAAACCGTGACCCAACCGCAGCAACAGAAACGGTACGACGGTGACGAAAATCGGGTACAGAAACCCGCACACCACGCACACCAGCGACCCGAACACCATCACCGGAATGCGCCCGATGCGATCGGTCAGACGGCCGCTGAACGGGCGCGAAATTCCGGCGGTGAGCGTGAATAAGCTAATGATGAGTCCTTTATGTTCGGCCCCGCCCATGCTGGTGAGGTAAGCGGGCAACTCGGGAATAAGCATATTGAAACTGCCGAAGAACAGGAACGAACTCGTGCTCAGCAGCCAGAACTGGGTAGTGAAGATGCGCGGCGTGGCTATATCCGGCGTTACGGTGATTGGCATTCGGCAAAGGTAAGATTTTGTAAAATGATCCTTTTACCTTTGTCTGCATATAAACTTCGCTACTATTAGTATGCACATAAAAATCGGCACACGCGGCAGTAAACTGGCCTTATGGCAAGCGCATTTCGTAGAAAAAAAACTGCAAGACGGCGGCATCTCCACCGAAATCGTCATGATCGAAACCAAGGGCGATAAAATCCTGGACCGGGCTCTGTCCAAGATTGGCAGCAAAGGAATTTTCACCGAAGAACTCGAAGATCAGCTTCAAAGTGGCGGCATCGACATCGCCGTTCACAGCGCTAAAGACCTACAATCGGATTTGGGAAAAGCGTTTGAAATCCTGGCCTTTACGGAACGTGAGAAAGCCAACGATGTGTTGATTAGCCCCAACACCAGCCTGTCTTTAAATCAAACGGCACCTTTTACTATTGGTACTTCCTCGACCCGACGCATCGCCACTTTACGGCATTTTTATCCCCACCTGAAAACGGTGGATATGCGTGGTAACCTGCAAACCCGCCTCCGTAAGCTGGAGGAAGGTCACTGCGATGCCTTGCTACTGGCCTACGCGGGCGTCCACCGAATGGGTTACGAAGATAAAATTGCTGAGTACCTTTCTCTGGAAGAATTCACACCCGCCGTGGGCCAGGGCAGCATAGCTATCGAATGCGCCGTGTCGCTGGATGCTGACAAAAAGGAGATAGTTGGTAATCTGCTCAGTCACGTCGAAACGTCACTTTGCCTCCGCGCCGAGCGAGCTTTTCTGCACCGCTTACAGGGTGGTTGCAGCGTACCGCTTTTTGCCCTGGGTACCTTGGTCGAGGGGAAAATTAACCTAACGGGTGGAGTCGTGAGCCTGGATGGTAGCGAAATGCTTCGCCGCACTATTTTCGAAGGCTCCCCCGCCCATCCCGAAGAAGTAGGCGTAGCCTTGGCCGATGAACTGCTGGATGCCGGAGCCGGACGAATTTTGGAAAAAATCAAAAACGCGCAGCAAGCGTATTAACATCGTCGACGGGCGAACACATAGGTTCGCAGATGCGCCTGTCCGACCATACACAATTACTTTGCCCCTTTGTGCCTTTGGAACTTTGTGCCTTCTCTTACTTCCAAAACTCCACGCCTCCCAGTCGCTGTAATTCCAGTCCGTTCATAAAGATTTGGTACTGTAAATTGACCTGACCAAGCCGCGCTTCCTCAATGCCCGTTTGGGCGCTTTCCAGTTCCACGGCGGTGATGGTACCGTTGGCGAGCCGATTTTCGGCAATGGCCAGGGCGCGGTCAGCCTGGGTGAGTTGCGCTTGCAGGCTTTGCAGACGAGCTTCGTTGCTGCGACGGTCGGCCAGGACGGTTTCCATGTCCTTGCGGAGGTTGGCGCTCACGGCTTCGAGATTGTAGTCGCTGGCCTGGCGGCTGATTTCGGCGGCTTTACGCTGCAAGTCGTAGCGTTTACCCGCGTACAGCGGAATTGTGACTGCAATGCCCGCCGCTGTATTGGGCCGCAAAATGCTGATGTCCGGCACGTAGCCGTTCTTAATGCCCGCCGAGGCGTTGAGCAGCAGCGTAGGCAGATGGGCTTTACGGGCGATTTCTATTTCCGTTTCCGAACTACGGATGCGGTCTTGGGCTAACAGCAAATCTTTATTTTGACCTTCGGCCTGCGTCATCAGTCCGCCGATAGGTGTTGGCGTGGCGGTCGTTTCGGGCGCATTGAATTCGGCGATCGTCAGGTCTTCGCGGAGAATGCCCGTCAGGTAGGAGAGCATGATTTTTTGCTTCTCCACTTGGTTTTCAAAGTCGATCTTACGGGTCTTGGCTGTTTCGAGCCGTACTTTCTGCGACACGATGTCGAATTCCAACGCGTCCCCGTTTTGATAGCGGACGGCAGTTTGCTGGATGAGTTTGGCCGAAGTTGCAATCACATCGTCTTGAACTTGAATGCTTTTTTGCAAAAAGCCGATGCCATAGTACAACTGCGCAATTTGGTAAGCGAGATTCTGCTTCGTCAATTCCAGCGTATGTCGCTGCGTCAAGACATTCTCCCGCGCCTGACGGATACTCAAATCCGTTTTACCAAAATCATACAGTGCGTAGCCCGCTGATACGTTGAAATTGTAGTTGTTGTGCGGAAGGAATTGTAGATTCCTTGGCCCGTCAGCCGTGGGTAATGTGGCCTGGGCGACGGGTGTCAGGTAGGTGTAGCTGACGTTGCCATTTACGAACGGCAGCAGAGCCGTTTTGGCAACATCCACCCGCATCTCTCCGCTCTGAATCAGCCGCTCGGCCTCTTTCAACTTGGGGAAGTTACTAAAAGAAGCCTGCACCAAATTATCGAGTTCGTCTGGACTCTGAGCATTCACCCTTCCGGCAAACAGCCCAAGCAGCACAATGGCAAAAATTGAATTTTTCATGATTTTGAAATGAAATTTTAAAAAATGAGATGGCTCAGGTGCGGCGCAAAACCGTTGACCTCTAACCCTTAACCAAATATCAGTGCGCGGCCTCCGCCGCCATCTTCGCCTGCGCGGCGGCTTCTTCGGCGGTTTTCTTCTTGGTGCGCATAAAGAACAGCAGTGGCAAAATGGCGATAAAGAAAATCGACACCACCCGGAACGTATCCAGATACGCCAGCAGATACGACTGCTTATCCACCATTAGCCCCAATTGGCGATACGCCTGCGCCGTGGCTTGCACCGCGTCGCCCGAGACAGACATCATACCACGCTTGAGGGCTTCGAGACGATCGACGAATAGCGGGTTGGCCGGGTCCATGTTGACCATCAGGTCGGAGCGGTGCTGGGCGTAGCGCTGCACCACGAAGTTGTTGGCCAGCGCAATACCAAACGCGCCACCGAGTTGACGAATCATGTTGTTAATGGCGATACCCGCTGGGTAGTCTTTCTGGGCGAGTCCCGCCACGGCCTGGTTAATGAGCGGTAGTTGCAGCATTGAAATCCCCGCTACCCGCAGCAACTGCACCGGGAACCATTGCCACTGGCTGGCGTCGGCGGTAAAAGTGCCGGCCTCGAAGCCAAAAACGATCATCAGAATCATCCCGATGGTGATGAAGGGTAAGGGCGATGCGCCCGCCGATAGTCGCCGCCCCAGGATGGGCATTAAAATGACGCCCGCCATCGTGGGCCAAAGCAGCGAAAGGCCCGTCATAGTAGCCGTGTAGCCGCTAATTCGCTGTACTAAAACAGGATAGACAAAAACCGAGGTAAACAGTCCAATACCCGCCACGAAACTTAGAATCGTCGTAAGGGCCAGCGTTCGATCCTTCATTACTTTGAGATTCACCACCGGTTGGTCGATGGTGAGTTCACGCCAGATGAAGCCGATGATGCCAATGACGGCTGCGGCCACGAAACCGATAATCATTCGGGAATCGAACCAGTCTTCCGACTCGCCTTTCTCCAGCACGAATTGTAGCGAACCGATGCCCACCATCAGTAATAGAATACCGAGGTAGTCGATTTTGATTTGGGCTTTATTTTGACCCTCGCCCACCCTCTTATCTATATAAAGATAAGTTGAAGCCGCCGCCAGAATGCCGATGGGAATATTGACAAAAAATATCCCTGACCAATGGTAGCTGTCGATGATGATGCCGCCGACGTAGGGACCGAGTGTCGGCCCCATAATAATGCCCATGCCGAACAGTCCCGAAGCCACGCCGCGCTTCTGCGGCGGAAATGCGTCGAACAGCAGACTTTGCGAAGTGGACAGCAGCGCACCACCGCCGATTCCCTGGATAAAGCGCCAGAAAACCAGCGTCGATAGGTCGCCCGAAGTGCCGCAGAAGTAAGACGCGATCGTGAAAATCACGATTGAGGTCAGATAGTAGTTTTTGCGGCCAAAGTATTCGCCCAGGAAGCCCGTCATCGGGATAATGATTACGTTGGCGATGGCGTAGGACGTAATGACCCAGGCCACGTCCTGAATCGTCGCGCCCAGCGATCCGGCCATTTCGTTCAGGGCCACGTTGACGATCGTCGTGTCGATGAGTTCCATGACCGAAGCCAGGATTACCGTGACTACAATAATCGCCTGCTTAGAGCCGGTGGGCGTCGCGTAAATGGATTGTTGATTACTCATTTTGCTAAAATTCGGGTACGCGCCCTTAATTTATTTTCACCACCGCTTCCACGCTCATGCCCACCCGCAGGCGGTCTTTGAACTGCTCGCCGTTCTCGATCTCGATCTTGACGGGAATGCGCTGCGTCACTTTCACGAAGTTGCCGGAGGCATTGTCGGGAGGAAGCAACGAGAATTTTGCCCCGGTGGCTTCCGAGATCTCGGCCACTTTACCCTTGATTTCCAGATCAGGAAAAGCGTCCACCTTAATTTCGACGGGCTGACCGACGCGGATGTTGGTCAACTGCGTTTCCTTGAAGTTGGCCGTTACCCAAAGGTCGGTGCCATTCACGATCGTGAAGAGCGTTTGGCCGGGTTGTACGTATTGACCCACCGAAACGTTTTTGGTACTACCCGCCTTGCCATTGATCGGCGCGGTGATTTGTGTGTAGGAATTGCGCAGCTTGGCCTGGTCGATGGCAGCCTGCTTCACTTTCAGGACGGCCTCCATTTTGCGGATATTGGCTTCGGAGGTGTTTTCGGCGACTTTGGCCTGGGTGGCTTGCGCTTGTAAAGCCGTGAGTTGACGGTTTTGAATTTCGGTGGCCGACTTGGAGTCTTCCAGCGAACGCTTGGTGAGCGAGCCACCCGTGAACAGGTTCTGATCGCGTTGCAGGTCGCTTTGCGCCTTGGTTTGGCGGCTGGCCTGGACATCCACGTTGGCGCGGGCCACCTTTACGGATTCGCGCGAATTGAGCAAACTGGCCTTGGCGGTTTGCAGGTCAGCCAGCGACTGAGCATAGTCGGCCTCGGCCTGTGACACGGCCAGTTGGTACTCGGCGGGGTCGATGTCGAGCAGCGGCTCACCCGCTTTTACCACCTGATAATCGGTCACGTTTAGCGTTTTGACGTAGCCCGCTACGCGAGCCAGCACAGGAGCAGTGTTGCCGTCGATCTGGGCGTTGTCGGTGGACTCGATGGTTTGGTTGTATTGGTAGGCCCGGAAGCCGTAAATCGCGCCGGACAGCAAAATAATTCCGATAATGATGCGGGGGGCGAATTTCTTGATGAGGTTAGTTTTTGGAGTGGCCATTTCTTTCAATTTTGAATGAGTGAATGATAGAATGAGTTGCTAATATTCTTTGTCGTTGAGGAGACTACTATATTAAATAGACATGAAGTAAACCAGGTTGACTACATTTGCGTTCACAAAGGTAAACCTGGTTGACTATAAAAGTCAATAAAGTTGACGATTTTAGTATTAAATTTTTGTTAAAATCTGATTATTAGAATTTTAACTATGAAAAATGCAGAAAAAAATATTGGAGAATTTAACTTCGAGCGTTTTCACGCCATCCGCCGCCGCTCGTTGGGCCGACTTTCGTGGCGGCTGAAGCGCTACATGCATAGCACTACGGAGCCACTTATGGCGGCTCGGGGCTACGGCGATTTCAAGATGAGTTCGATGTCGTTATTGGCTAATCTGACCGAGGAAGGCGTCACCAACAACGAACTGGCCAAAAAAGCTGGCATCAGCAAGCAGGCGATGAGTAAAGTGGTCAAAGAACTGGAAGAAAGTGGCTATATTAATACCCGTCCCCACGAGAGCGATGCCCGATCGAGCGTTATCTTCATGGCTGAGCGAGGAAAGCAGCTTTTCGTTCACCTCAACGAGGTAATGGAAGTGATCCGTACCCGCATGGATGAAGTGGCCGGGCAAGAAAGGGTCGAAGAGATGATTGCAGTGCTTTACGAAATTTTGGAGGTATTGGAAAATGATGGGTCGATGGCCTGAATTTTTTAAAAAAAGCCCGTGGTTTTCCAACTATTGGCTTCTCTATTGGCTCTTGAAATGCATATTTCATATTCCTAAAATCCGCGCATCATGAAACATCCCTTCGTTTTCGCCCTCATTGCCAGTCTGGCTTTTACTATGACTGCCTGCCCCGGCCCCTGGGCTGACCGCAACGGTAAGTTTCAGGCTACGCCCGTTAATCTGGAAGAATTCAACTCTGAGTTCGACGATTACAACTCTAACCTGGCCCAAAATAAATATGGCCAGGACTATCTGATTTTTTCTTCAAATCGTGAACGAAAGGACAAATTCAATTTGGTGGTCAAACCCTTTGAATATCTTTACAATGACCGAACGGATCAATTGCGCGCCACGGCGAAGCCTTTGAATGGCAATCTGACTGTGAGCCAAAATGGGATATATTACAACCTTTTGACTAAGAAAGCCAACCAGAATTGCAACGTTTTGGGTCCACTATTGATACCGATCAATCAGTTGAACGCGGAGCAGGGGGGCAACCTGCGTAACCGCTATATTTTACTCTACGCCGATGACCTGGCGGGCAACCTGCAAATTAAATTCGTTCATAATCTGCAAGACGAAAATGTGGCGGAAGGGCCGTTCGAAGTAAAGTGGCTCAATGGGCCGAAGGACGACGCTTATCCAACGTTGAGTAATGACTATTCCCGGCTGTACTTTTGCTCCGATAGGGACGGAGATTTTGACATATTTGAGGTGGATCTTTCGCACCAATCTGTCAAATTAATCGAAATTTTACTTTCCGATGAGCCGCGACCGATTGTAAAGAATAAGCAACTTTCCAGTTCTTACGACGACAAATGTCCTTACGTGATTAACGGTGGGTGGAGCGAAGCGATGTACTTTACTTCCAACCGTCCGGGCGGGCAGGGCGGCTTTGACCTCTATTACGCTTTAAACGACGGCAAAAAGTGGATTGAGCCCGTCAATATGGGGGCGCGTATCAATACGAAGTACGATGAATACCGCCCCATTGTCCCTCTTGAACTCACGATCAACTTTAACTACCACCCCGGCATCTTCTCCTCTAACCGTCTCGGTGGCAAGGGCGGCTTCGATTTGTATATGGCGGGATTTCTGAAACAAAACGAGACGAAGCTTTGACACGACTGTACCATTCGCGCAGTCTGTTGACTACTTCAAATTTTTTTCCAGGGGCTAAAAGTCCAATTTTTTCGTAATTTGCTTGACTAGTGGCCATTATCAGACGTGATCGCCTGCCATGCCTAGTCCTAAACCAACGAGAAACTATGAAAAAATGGACGTTAATTCTCCTCTGCTTATTTACGGCCGTGTCAGTTCGCGCCCAAACGAGCGGCCCCCCACGGGAATCGCCGGCCGATTATTTCAACGATTTCGTAAACTTCACCCAGGAAAAAACATTTGATGCTGATTCTGCGCTGTACTACGCCCGCAAACTGGCATCGAACGAGAAATACGCCGTTTTGCTGAATGATTTGATCCATAATTCGTTTGCTCAGGCTTTCATCCAGGATCAGGGTTTTCTTATAAAACCATTTGTTGGGTCATAAACTGAATCAGAGCGTTAAAATTATCGGAAAACCCATCAATCTGAGCAGCCATGTTTTTGGGTTTTAAACTCTTTAACAAGTTGACGACCAGTGTCCTCAGGTTGC